>NZ_BRCZ01000002.1:504415-589990 GCF_023708065.1 Pseudoalteromonas sp. NCCP-2140
TGTGTCCCCATCGTCTAGAGGCCTAGGACACCGCCCTTTCACGGCGGTAACAGGGGTTCGAATCCCCTTGGGGACGCCACTTACTTTAAGTGTTGTGTTATTAAGAACTCGTCTGAATCGAGTTTAACTATTCAGTTGTCCTAGTGACACATTATGTGTCCCCATCGTCTAGAGGCCTAGGACACCGCCCTTTCACGGCGGTAACAGGGGTTCGAATCCCCTTGGGGACGCCACTTACTTTAAGTGTTGTGTTGTTAAGAGCTCGTCTGAATCGAGTTTAACTATTCAGTTGTCCTAGTGACACAGAAACTTTCTGTTTAAGCTAAGGCCATTCGCCTCGCAGGCTCGGTCTCATCTTACGCAGAAATAGCAAATCAGTGATTTGCAAACCAATTTCTGCGTCCCCATCGTCTAGAGGCCTAGGACACCGCCCTTTCACGGCGGTAACAGGGGTTCGAATCCCCTTGGGGACGCCACTTATTCAAGTTGCTTATGTGTAGTGGGGCGATGAACACCGCGCAATCTATGCACGACGTTATCAAGAGTACAAATCTCTTGGGGACGCCACTTACTTTAAGTAAGTTGATGTGTTGGAAAGACTATCTATATATCATTTCAAATAGAACTAAGATTTTTCAACTTAATATTTCTTATTCTCCATATATCTTTACGATATAGACCCCATAAATTTCTAAAACTTTAATTCCTATTGAACACTTTTACTGATCATTTTATTACTTTATAGTATTTAGCAACTCATCAGCTAACCATAAGGAAATTAAAATGTTAGCTAAACGTGTTGTATTCATTCTAATTTCTTTAGTCATTACTGCTTGCTCAGACTCAAATGAGGGAGTAGCGCTAGGAACGCTTGAGCGTGAGCGTGTGATCCATCCTGCAACGACTAACGAAATACTGATCGATTTACCCGTCTCAGCAGGCCAGTTGGTCGAAAAAGGGCAGGTGATTGCAAAGTTCGATGCTGAACTACAACAAGCGATTGTTGCTAAAGCACAAGCTCAATTAGCTCAAGCCACTGCATTTCTTGAAAAAACCTTGAATGGTGCTCGCCCCGAAGAAGTTGCTGCCGCATCAGCCAAAGTAGCAGCAGCTAATGCTGCATATACGCAAAGCGAAGCTAATTTTCGCCGTGCAAAAACCTTAGTTAAGGATAAACTCGCAAGCCAAGAAACCTTAGATAGTGCTACCGCTGCACGAGATGAGACTTTTGCTAATTTAGAATCAGCAAAGCAGAACTTAAATGAGTTAACAAATGGTTCTCGCGTTGAAGATATTAATAGTGCGAAAGCGCAAGTTCAGGCGGCAGAAGCAGAACTAAAAGTACAGCAAAAATACCTCTCAGATCTGACAATTAAAGCGATGCGTGCTGGCAGGGTCGATAATTTACCTTGGCACGTAGGTGAGCGAGTTACTAAAGGCAGCCCTGTCGTTATTATTCAAGCAAACAGCGCACCTTACGCTCGCGTATATATCCCTGAACCATATCGTGCCAAGCTCAATCAGGGCATGACACTTACGGTTCGTGTCGATGGCATAGATAAAGATATACAGGGTGAACTGACCTGGATTGCCTCAGAGCCTGCGTTCACGCCTTTTTATGCCCTTAATCAGGAAGAGCGTGCGAGATTAATGTATCTTGCTGAGGTAACACTACCGGTAAGTGAAAATAATTTACCGACAGGCGTACCTGCTCAAGTGATTATGCCATGACTGAATCGGTGATCCATGCCAAAGGTTTGGTAAAACAATTTGGCGATTTAAACGCGATTGATAACCTTGATCTAGACGTTGAGCAAGGGCAAATTTATGGCTTTTTGGGCCCTAATGGCTGTGGTAAAACGACAGCAATCCGTATGCTTACGGGGTTATTGAAGCCAACCTCTGGTGATATCAACGTGCTTGGCTTAAGTCTGCCAAAAGATGCTGAAAAGCTCAGAACACAACTCGGTTATATGACGCAAAAGTTTTCACTTTATAGTGACTTGACCGTACTTGAAAACCTAAAGTTCATGGCGGCGCTTTACCCGTTTAAAAAGCAGCAAAAACAACAAAGAATTGACGAATTGCTCCATACCTATGGTCTTGATCAAAGAGTTGATCAAATGGCCGGAAGTATGAGTGGGGGCCAACGGCAGCGCTTAGCATTGGCTGCTGCAGTGATTAATAAACCGAAAATTTTATTTCTTGATGAACCAACATCGGCTGTAGATCCACAAAATCGCCGTGACTTTTGGGAAACACTGTTTGATTTAAGTAATGCCGGTACCACGATATTAGTCACCACCCATTACATGGATGAAGCTGAGCGTTGTCATCGTTTAGCCATTTTAGAATCTGGTATTAAACGCGCGGATGGCTCTCCAAAGCAATTAATGACAGACATGCACGCTCATGTTGTTGAAATCGCAGGGGCGCAAACCAGAGAATTAAAAAAACAGCTAGCAACAATCGACCATGTTATCTCAGCCACTCAATTAGGTGCACAGCTGCGAGTATTAGTAAAAAAAAATGTTCAAGACCCCGTTGAGTTAATAAAACAGCAATCATTCTGCCAGGATACATGGCAAGTAAATAGTGTGCGTCCAAGCCTTGAGGACGTGTTTGTCACCTGTACAGGGCTGGGCAGACAATGAGTATTATGACTTCATTAAGCCGCATAAAAGCAATTGTAAGCAAAGAATTATTACAATTACGCCGCGATAGAATGACCTTTGCGATGGTGGTGATGATCCCCCTTATCCAACTGATTCTATTTGGTTACGCTATTAACACCAACGTTAAAGATATTCCTGTTGCAGTGGTCGATCATAGTCAAACTGCGCTCAGTCGCATTTTAGTACAAACAGTATCGGCGACAAATGTGGTTAAAGTGACGGATTATTACGACAGTATTGAACAGGCAAAAACAGCAATCGCCAGTGCGAAAGTGCGTGCTGTGCTGTTTATACCCCACGATGTGGCAAACCGACTTGCTCAGCACCCAACAGTTGGTTTTGGTTTGCCTGATGGCAGTAATGAGTCGTTAGTTAGGCCAATTGCGCATTGGTTAGTTGACGGCTCAGATACAATGGTAGCGTCGAGCATAAAATCGCTGCGCAATATGCCGCTTGCAGAGCTTCTCGATAAGCCTGCGAATAGAACTTACCCAACCTTTGAGACGACCTTATTTTATAACCCAGAGCAACGCTCTGCAGTGAATATTGTGCCAGGTTTAGCTGCTGTTATTTTAACCATGACGATGATTATGTTTACCTCTGCTGCCATTGTTAAAGAGCAAGAGCGAGGTAATATGGAGCTCTTAATCACCTTACCGTTAAGCTCGCTTGAATTAATGATCGGTAAAGTGGTGCCTTATATCTTCATTGGTTTTATTCAGTTATTTATTATATTAGGTATGGGTAAGCTCTTGTTTCACATTCCTTTTGGTGGCGGTTTAGTCGCATTAGTTATCGCAACTTTTGCTTTTATATGTGCCAGTTTAGTGCTTGGCTTAGTACTTTCGACCATCGCTAAAAACCAGCTTCAAGCAATGCAAATGACAATCTTTATTCTGTTACCCTCTATTTTATTGTCAGGTTTTGTATTTCCCTATGAAGGTATGCCAAAGGCAGCGCAATGGCTTGCTGAGTGCCTGCCCGCAACGCATTACCTAAGGTTAATACGCGGAATCGTGCTAAAAGATGTCAATTTAATAAGTATGAGCAGTGACTTACTTTGGCTTTTAGCCTTTACAATTTTGGGCTTGGCTGTGGCTGCATTTAGGTTTAAGAAAACCCTTGATTAGGCTGGGCAATTTAAGGCATATGTGCTTAACTAAAAAGTAATTTTAATTCATTTTGAGTAGACATTAGCGTGTGGCGAGTATTTTGGCTGGCGGTGCTATTAGTTACGTTTGATGGCTATGCAGCAACGATAAACCTAGCCCATACCATGAAGCATGAACATTTTAACCAATTGCTTAGTGAGTTTGCAGAGCAAAGCGGTTTAACGGTTAACTCTGTATTGGTTGACCAAAAGGCGCTAAAGGTAAGGTTGGTACAAAATGCCAGTACCAGCACCTCCACAGACGTCGTAATTGTACCTGCTGATCATTTAGGCCTTGATAAATATGCCAACTACAGCGTTATTCCACACTCACTCATAGCTGACACCACAGACAAGCGAACCTTAGAAACTGCAAAGCTCAACAATGTGCTCTTAGGTATACCCATCATTCAAGGGAATCACTTGTTACTTTTTTATAATAAGGAGTTTGTTAAAGAGCCAATAGAAAATTGGCAGGATATATACCAAATTCAATCATCATTGCCTGAAAAAGTGAAACTCGTTACATGGAGTTTTATGGAAATGTATTGGTTTATCCCGTTCTTATCGGCTTTTAATGGCGACCTAATTGTAGATAACCATGTTCAGCTTAATACACCGGCAATGCAATTGGCTCTCAAATTTGTTTGGGATTTAAATAAACAAAACCTGGTTGATGGACAGTGCGATTACACTTGCTCAAATAATGCATTTAAAGCGCAGCAAGCCGCCTTCATCATCGATGGTGCTTGGGCGTTAAAAACATATGAGCAGGCGCTTGGTGATAGTTTAGCTGTGCAGCAATTGCCGAAACTCAATGGTGAGTATATGCAGCCTTATTACTCAACCTTTGTGCTGGCGTTTCCAAATGATGGTTTAAATGGTGTTAATAAAGAGAGCTTGATCAAATTTGCTAAATTGGTTCAAGCGGAAAAATTCCAAACACTGGTTTGGCAAAAACTTCAAGATATCCCAGTTAACACTGAGGTTTTAAATAACCTAAAAGCACAACAAGGCACTGAGTTATCAACCTTAATTGATGCTATACAATTCACAAAACCTATGCCTTCTACCGCATCTATGATCATCGTATGGGAAGTATTAAATAAAGGGTTTATTCGCTATGGCAGTGGTGCCTTAACTGCTGAGCAAGCGGGGCTTTTTATGCAAGGGTTGGCAGAGCGTTCGATTGCCAATGAAGGGGCTGAATGAGTAGTCCACGCTTTAGTCGCGCCTTATTTATCAGTGTATTACTACTGGTCATTATTCCCCTGCTGATCCTTGCAGGTTTGATGATAGGGCGATTCTATTTAAGCTCAATTGACCAAGCAAATACGAGTTTACAATGGCAAGCTAGAAATAATGCGGCCAGTCTTGAACAACTATTATTTAAGCTTGAGAAAAATAGCCAATTGCTTAGTAGCACTAAAGCGATAACTGAGTTGCCCAATAAAGTGGTGTACTCACAGTTCGCGCTTGTGCAACTGCAGGAGTTTGTTGCCCAGAATCCACAGATAAAAGCATCGATTGTAATTGATAATCAAGGGTTTATAGTTGAAGGTTACCCTATTACTTCTTTAAATTTGAACTATAAACTCACAAAAAGTATTCTCGACAGCGCCAAAACATCAACACAGCAAAACACAATTCAAATTATCGATAATCCACAAGTCACTGAGCTACTCGCACCTCTACAGGCAACACAAAATGCCTTACTGGCTATTACATCTACCTTGCTACATGAGCAAGATTCTCTCAGTGAGCCAATAATTAAAACGGGCGTGTTAGTGTCTTTTGTGCCTTTATCAGAGGCGTTAAAGTGGCTTGCTATACATAATGAGCAACCGGTTTATCAATCGGGTAAGCAGGTACAAATTACTGCACAAGGTAACATTCTATATAGCGTGGGTGATGCTGGCGGTTACGGCAAATTAATGGAGCAGGCCTCAATCAGTAATGTTTATTATAAAGGTAAGCTAACCAGTTTACAGTTCCAAATAAATGAAGCAAAAACTGCTTACACCAGCGCTGTAAAGCAAACGGCCATATTAGCAGGGTTGTTAATTGTAGGACTCTCTATCATTTCATTTTTCTTAGTGCGTTGGTTGACGGCACGACTCCATAACCCGCTAAATCGTATTACTGCTCTTAGCCGTGAATATGCATTAGGTAATTACAAACAAGATACAGACGATTTTCATTATCAAGAGTTTAAAGATATTGCAGATTCGCTTAGCAGCATGGCCGATACCATTGATATACAAATTACTTCATTGCAATTAGAAAAACTTCGCGCTGAGCGCTCTGAGCAAGTTAAAAGCCAGTTCTTAGCCAATATGAGCCATGAAATACGAACACCGATGAATGGTATTGTGGGCTTTTTACAGCTACTTAATAAAAGCACGTTAACACAAGAGCAAGCAGAGTTTGTAAGGCAAATAAATAACTGTAGTGATGTGCTATTGACCGTGATTAACGATATTCTCGATTTTTCAAAAATAGAGGCCAATAAAATAGAGCTCGAGTCACGACAATGTGATTTAGTCGCGCTTTGTCATGACCTTATTTTATTATTTAAACCGAGCTGTGATGCCAAAGGTGTTGGCTGCCGGCTTGATGTCTCCTCATTACAATCGCTGAATGTAGAATGTGATGAAATACGTGTTAAACAAGTGCTAATTAACTTGCTCTCTAACGCTGTTAAGTTCACCAATCAAGGAGAGATCGTTCTTTCGCTTACTCTGCAAAGCCAAGATGAACACCAGACAGCCGTCGTGATATCGGTAAAAGATACAGGCATTGGTATCGCTGAAGATAAAATAACGGCCCTGTTTAATCCCTTTGTTCAAGCGCAAAGTAGTACCACTCGTGAATATGGAGGGACCGGTCTTGGGCTTGCCATCAGTAAGGGGATGATTGATTTGATGGGAGGCACTATTGCTATCAACAGTGAGTTTGGCAAAGGTACCGAGTTTACCATTAATGTTAATTTTAAATCACTAAACACACAGGACGCTAGTGCAAAAGAACACCAATCAGATGAAGATACTCAGTTCGATTTTAAAGCCGTCGACAAGCCAATATTAATTGCTGAAGATAACCCGATTAACCAAATTGTAATCACTAAGTATTTAACTCAATTAGGTCTAAATTATGAATTGGCAGAAAACGGACAAATTGCCTGTGAGAAAACCCTAACACAAGATTACGCACTGATTTTAATGGATATCCAAATGCCGGTGATGGATGGATTAACTGCCAGCGAAAACTTACTTGCAAGGCCAGATTTTGATACGCCGATTATTGCGGTTAGTGCTAATGCTATGAAAGACGACATCGAAAATAGCGCAAAAATTGGTATCAGTGACCATATCGCAAAGCCAATTAATTTTGCTGAACTTGAAAAAGCACTCGCAAACTGGCTATCTCAGCAACCGCTGAAATAGCCAGTATGAATCAAAAAGTGTTGTTATCTTTTTTCTGGATTAACTCAATTGCATAACCATCAGGGTCTTTAACAAATGCGATCTCAGTTGTGCCACCTTTTACAGGACCCGGCTCACGACTCACATTACCGCCAGCAGCTTTAATGTCTTCGCAGGCTTTATAAATATCATCAAACTCGATAGCAATATGACCGTATGCATTACCTAAATCATAGCTGTCTGTATCCCAGTTATAAGTAAGCTCAAGCACGGTCGAATCTTTTTCGTCACCATAACCGACAAAAGCAAGGGTGTAGCGGTACTCTTCGTTGTCTGCACGGCGCAGCTCTTTCATACCTAATACCTGCGTATAAAATTCAATTGATTTATCTAAATCAGCAACGCGAAGCATTGTGTGTAATAAGCGCATTATAAGCATCCTCTTTTTTGTCTTTAAATTCGCACAATTTCGATAACGCAGCATGGTACAACGCTGCGCATTAAAATTATTAAAAATGGATTATAAATTATTTCGATTGCATGCACAGTAGCATTGAGACAAAGCGTTTGATATGAAAAGGGTGATGTTATGCAGCAATAAATAGGGATTGCTGCATAACAATGAGGTTTTTGCGGTATAAGTGAAACCTTAGCTTTTCACTTTACCTTTAAGTACATAAATTTCGCCATCAAAGCTCCCTTGAATTGTCAGGCCCTGACCCGCCAACTCTTTAAGATATTCGATATGCTCATTAGTGATATGTTGCCCCGGCACTAAAAGCGGGATTCCAGGAGGATAAGGCGTCACTAACCCGGCACAAATTCGGTTGTTACTTTTGCTAATTGGCACAGATTCACGTTCGCCATAGAATGCATCACTAGGAATACAGGCTAAGTCAATAGCGGGTAGATTCTCTGGTAGGCGTGTGCGTCTCATTGAAGTGGCAAGTTTTACTTTACCGCTATCGAGTTTCTTCAATGCATTGTAAAGACGTATGATTTTTGAGCGTGTGCCACCAAGAGTCAATAAAACTAAAATGGTGCTGTGTGTATATTTTTCTATTTCAAGGCCAATTTCATCTAATAGGAATTTATGAATATCCTTTAATGAATACGGTAACTCACTAATATCGATAAGGATCTTCAGCGGATCGTGACCCATGTTATCGCCACTAAAATGTGGGAATATGTCCATGAAATCTTGCTTATCGAGCACTTTAATATGTTTCAGTGAAGCCATTTGCTGCTTAAACTCTGCAACATGATTCAGCAGGGCATTCAGTAATTTATAACCTTCCATTTCTAATTGCTTCTGGCATACATCCAGCGAAGCAATGAGCTGATATTTTGGCGAGGTACTGGCGTAAATACTGTAGATCTCACGGAAGAAATCGGCATCGAAATCAGGGTCGTTAACATGAATGTAAGACGCCTGAGAGAACGCTGAAACCACTTTATGTGCCGAATGGGTAACATAGTCTGCGCCAGCATTAATAGCTGAGTAGTGGCGTAAACTTGGATGGAAAAGCGAGTAAGCAAACCACGCTTCGTCGATAAACACTTTAATACCGTGCTGGTGTGCAAATTCAACCACTTGTTTTAAATCGCTAAGCAGACCATCGTAAGTACAGCCGGTTAAAACCAGTAATTTAGCATCGCTATTTTGCTCAATCGCTTGCTTAATGTCAGCCAATGAAGGGGGCGCGAAGATACCATATTTAGGATTTAAAATACTCGATAAATAAATAGGTAAACTAGCCGATTGCAAAATACCGTAATGTACTGATTTATGACAGTTTCGGTCGATGATCACCTTATCGCCTTTACGCAGCAAAGTTTGCAAAATAATCTTATTTGAAGTGGATGACCCATTGGTAACAAAGTAGGTATGTTTTACTTCAAATGTCGCCGCAGCTGATTCTTGAGAGCGGCCTATGGTGTTAGTGCTGTCAGACAGTGAGCCAAGCGAGTCGACAGAAACCGACAGGTCGCCAACAAATACGTTACGGCCATAAAACTGATAAAAGTCTTTAATATAGGGAGAATTTCTAAAGCTAGCACCGCCACTGTGACCAGGTGTGTGCCATGAATCGTTCGATTCACCCACATAACGACGGTAGGCGGTCCAAAATGGCGTTTCTGAACGATCATCAAAGTCATTGATCATATAGCCCAAGATTGCTTCAGGGTCTGAAATGACCTCATCTTTGAAAAAGAAAGATTCAATTTCTTCTGACTCGTTAACTATCTCCAAGCCTTTCGTATCGTCACCAATAACATAAACAGGCAGCTCAAGGCGTATGCCTTTTAATTGCTCGATAAAACGGCTATAGGTGCGCTCGCCATTATTCAGTACATCCCAACTAAGTACCACAGCTTGAATATCGCCATCTTCCTCTACATATTTCAACGCCTGCTTGAGCTCAATGCACTCAATAATGTCGATATCAACATCACTGCGCTCAAAATTGGGGATTGTTTTTGCTAGGTTCGTTGAAAGCTCTTTTAAGGTGGCAGGAACTTGCTCAATTAATAAGATACGAAGTAAAGGCAACATAGCAACTCATATAAAAAAATTTCACATTACTCAACAGCATAACGAAAGGACGGAAGCTTGTGAAATTAATACTTTGATATTTTTGTACCGAGACAGGATAAGCTTTTTACATGTTAATCGCAGATAGTTGAAATTACATGTGCTTGCTGTAAAAGTAATCGTTTAAGTACACGGTTAATTGGGCAATAAGTGATAAAGCCACTCAAGCCAGATACAGATAAAAATAAAGATAAACATGCGAGGGAGAATAAAACATGGCGTATGTTGCCAATTTCAAAACTGTAGTCATCTCTACATTGTTTGCGTTTTGTACAAACGCGGTTAATGCAGATGAAGTCTCAAATTCAAACAACAGTAAACAGTCGATACCCGAAGCCGCTAAATTTGTGACCCAGCATAAAGGTACTTTTAATGACAAAAGGCTGAAATACAAAGCTGTAGCCGGTGAAACTTATTTATTAAACAAAAACGAAGAGCCAACTGCTGCTATCTTTTCGTTTGATTACCTAGCTGCAGACGACAACAAAAACAGACCCGTTACATTTATCTGGAATGGTGGCCCAGGCTCATCGTCTAATTGGTTACATATGGGCGCATATGGCCCTAAACGAGTTGTTGTACCAAGCGATGCTTCACATCCAGGAATGGCTCCTTACGAATTAAAAGATGCGCCTGAGACGATACTTGATGTGACTGATATGGTGTTTGTGGACCCTGTTGGCACAGGTTACTCGCGCGCCTTAGGTGACACTGAAAGCAAGGCATTTTGGGGCTTAAATCAAGATGCATCTTCTATTGCTGATTTTATTGCCCAGTGGCTAACAAAAGAAAATCGCTGGAATGCGCCAATATTTTTATTGGGGGAGAGCTACGGTACAACACGAGCTGCTGCGGTTTCTAAAGTGCTTATGGATAAACACTTGATTAATGTAAATGGCATTATTTTTGTGTCACAAGCTTTAGACTATCAAGGTTCAAGCCCTTATGTTGATGACAACATTATTTCTTATATCACTTACATACCCACACTTGCTGCAACCGCTTGGTATCATAAAAAAGTAGACACATCTGGAGATTTTGAAGCGTTTATTGATGCGAGCCGACAATTTGCAGTTGATGAATTACTACCAGCCTTATTTAAGGGGAATGCCCTTAGTAAAGCTGACCGAAAGCAAATTGTTGACGGCCTGCACCGTTATACAGGGCTAAGCAAACAATATATTGAGCAGGTTGATTTACGCATTAACGCCTTTAGATTCGCTAAAGAGTTATTGCGTGATGAGGGCGTCGCAGTAGGCTTTCTTGATGGACGTTATAAGCTTGATGAACGAGACGATTTAACAGCAGCTCCTAAGCAAGACGCGTCAAAAGTGATAGGGCCAGCATATAAAGCGGCACTGATGAAATACATGCGCACAGATTTAAACGTACAGTGGAAAAGAAAATATCTAAACCCAGGCGATCCTGAGTTATCAGATAACTGGCGCTGGCGCACAGCGCCTGATGGACAAGGCTGGGAGCCAAGATACGTCAATACAGCGCCAGATTTATCTTATGTGCTTCGCAGCAATCCACAAATGAAAGTGATGGTCGCCTCTGGTTATTACGATATTGTCACGCCATTTTTTGATGCTGAATACACCTTAAATAGACACGGTATATACGCTGATAAAATTGACTATCACTATTATCACGGCGGTCACATGATGTATGTTCACGAACCAGCAAGAGTGGCGCTGTTAAGAGATACGCGAGAATTTATTAAAAAGCAGGTGAGCCAAAACCAGCGATAATGGCTAGACTATATGTGCCAAACTCTGTGTTTGGCACATTTAGAAAATGAGATTATGGTGTGATAGAGGAAGGTGAAGAGCATCACCTTTAGATTGTTTGCTTAGAGAAGACTTTAACTATTCCGTTTTTTCTTTAAACTCACATAAGTCTTCGATAATACAACTGCCGCATTTAGGTTTGCGAGCCGTACACACATAGCGGCCATGCAGGATTAACCAGTGGTGTACATCGACCTTAAACTCTTTAGGTACCACTTTTTCTAATTTTTGTTCTACAGCAACTACATCTTTACCCATAGCGAACTTAGTGCGGTTAGATACGCGGAAAATATGCGTATCAACAGCAATAGTCGGCCAGCCAAAGGCACAGTTTAAAACAACATTTGCAGTCTTTCTGCCAACCCCCGGTAATGCTTCGAGCGCTTCACGATTCTCTGGTACTTCTGAGTTATGTTTATTGACCAGAATCTCACACATTTTATAGACATTATTGGCTTTAGAATTAAACAAACCAATGGTCTTGATGTAATCGCGAAGGCCTTCAAGGCCTAAATCAAGAATCGCTTGAGGCGTGTTAGCAACAGGGAATAGCTTACGGGTTGCTTTATTAACACCCACATCTGTAGCTTGTGCTGATAAGGTAACCGCAACTAATAATTCAAACGGGCTTGAGTATTCAAGCTCTGTTTCTGGGTGCGGGTTTTGCTCACGTAAACGAGATAAGATCTCATAGCGCTTTTCTTTATTCATGGTGGCGTAAAGCACGCAGTGACGGTGCGTGCTCTCCTTTAAGTTAAACTTGTCACTCGGGCTCTAGGGCCTTTTTCTGCTTCTGGAGTAACAACTTGCTTAGATTTTATTTGTGTATCAATGACATTTTTTGCAGCAATCAATAAACCAAGCCCTAAAAAGGCACCCGGTGGTAAAATTGCCAATAAAAATTGGTTATCAAAACTAAATACTTCGATTCGAAGTGCAGCAGCCCATGGCCCTAATAATAAATCGGCGCCATCAAATAGCGTACCTTGACCAATAAGCTCTCGCATTGCCCCTAGCACCACTAAAACTAACATAAAGCCAAGTCCCATCATCAGTCCGTCAAAGGCTGAAAGTGGCACGGTATTTTTAGAAGCGAATGCTTCTGCGCGACCGATAATGGCACAGTTGGTAACAATCAGTGGAATAAAAATCCCCAGTGATTGATAAAGGCCAAATGTATAGGCATTCATCATTAGCTGCACGATGGTTACAAAGCCTGCGATGATCATCACAAAAACAGGAATACGAATATCTTTAGGTACCCAGTTACGCACAATCGATACGGTGACGTTAGAACCAACCAGAACCAATAAAGTTGCTAAACCTAGGCCTAATGCATTGGTAATCGTAGAGGTAACGGCAAGTAGCGGGCACAAGCCTAATAACTGCACAAGGGCAGGGTTATTGGCCCACATGCCATCTTTAAATAAAGTTTTAACTTGGCTCATTACTTGGCTCCTTGACAGATGTTTGGTGCAGCAAACAAGTTATCAAATTCAGCTTGGGCAAACAGCACAGCTTGTTTTACTGAGCCGACAACGGCACGCGGTGTAATGGTTGCGCCAGTAAACTGATCAAATTGGCCACCATCTTTTTTAACAGCCCAGCGGCTATCATCTTCACCCAGTACATTTTGGCCTTTGAAAAGGGTGATCCAGTCTGATTTTTTGACCTCAACTTTATCGCCAAGGCCCGGTGTTTCTTCGTGTTTTGTGACACGAACACCCGCTATTTCACCATTGGCAAAAACCGCAGTTAATAAGTTGATATCGCCACTATAACCACTTGGTGTTACATGGCGCATCACTAGAGCATACGGCTTATTATCTTTGTAAGCGCGATAAATAACTTGCTCTGGGCGTGGGCCAAGGCGCTCATCGGTGATAACAACACAATCTTTGTATAGTTGATTGTCATAATGATGGGCATCAAGTACTTGTTGAAGTTGCTCTGCAAGTTGTTGCTTTTCTTGCTCTTCAATACGCTCAGCAGTTAGGCTATGAGTCAGGGCCACAGTGCCTGTGGTAATGAGCGCAAATGCTGTAAGAATAGCGCCGTTTTTAGTCATTGAGGAAAGGATCATTATTTCACCCCATGGCCGTAAGTACGTGGTTTCGTGTAGTAATCAATTAAAGGTACCGCCATATTTAACAGCAATACACTAAATGCCACAGCATCAGGATAACCACCGAAAGTACGAATTAAGTAAACAAGTAGACCAATTAACGCACCGTAAATTAAACGGCCTCTATTCGTTGTTGATGCAGAAACTGGATCGGTAGCAATAAAGAATGCCCCTAACATGGTTGCACCACTGAATAAATGAAATACCACGCCTGGCTCTGTGCCAGGAGCTGCAATATAACCAATACCACTGCACACGGCCAATGAGGCTAAAAAGCTAACAGGGATATGCCAATTAATGATTTTAGCTTTTAATAAATAAAGCCCCCCGATTAAAAAACCGAGGTTAACCCAGCCCCAACCAAGACCAAACCAGTCATTAAAAAGAGGCTTACTCATGCTCTCAGCCACCGTTAGGTGATGGGCGACATCTGTTTTAACGGTATCAAGCGGCGTTGCCATGGTTGTGCCATCAATCGCTACACGTAATTGATCAACACTAAAACCAGCGCTGGTAAAGCCATTGAAAATAACAGACAGCTGCTGTGAGAAGCTTATCGGAGATGCAAGTAAATCACTAACAGGTAACCAGCTTGTCATTTGCACCGGAAACGATACAAGTAGTAATACATAAGCTGCCATAGCAGGGTTAAATAAATTAAAGCCAAGGCCGCCATAAAGCTGCTTTACAATAACAATTGCAAACAAACAGCCAATTACGATAATCCACCAAGGCGCTAAAGGCGGAATACTCAACGCCAGTAATACGCCTGTTAACCACGCACTACCATCACTGAGTGTTGGCCAAACTTTGCGTTTACGAAGCATCAATACAGCGGCTTCACAGGCGCTAACTGTAATTAGCGCGAGAACAAGCTGAATTAAAACAGCGCTACCAAAAAAGAAAACTTGCGCGATTAAGCCTGGAATACACGCAGCAATCACTGTCATCATTAATCGGCTTAATGATTTATGGCTATGATTATGCGGCGAACTCGCCATGGTTAATTTCATGACTTATCGTTTCCTTCTTGTTGTAACTTTTTCGCTTTAGCTCTTGCAATGGCACGAGCGACCGCTGCTTTTTTCTTATCTTCGCTAGACTCAGGTTCATCAACCTGCGGTTTTGAATCATCCGTATCGCTTGAATCATCCGTATCGCTTGAATCATCAAGTTGTTCTGATGATTCGTCACTTTGTGCTTGCTCTTTCGCGGCTTTTTTCGCTTTGGCTCGAGCTATGGCAGCTGCAACAGCGGCTTTTTTCTTATCTTCGCTAGATTCAGGAGCATCAGACTGCGGCTTGGCATCAGCCTCATCATTTGAATCATTTATTTGCTCTGAAGAATCGTCACTCTGTGCTTGCTCTTTAGCGGCTTTTTTCGCTTTGGCGCGAGCGATAGCGGCAGCAACGGCGGCTTTTTTCTTATCTTCGTTAGATTCAGGAGCGTCAGCTTGTGGCTGGGCATCTGCCTCAGCACTTGAATCATTAGTTTGCTGTGAAGAGTCATCACTCTGCGCTTGCTCTTTAGCTGCTTTTTTGGCTTTAGCACGGGCGATAGCAGCTGCAACAGCAGCTTTTTTGTCATCAACTGGCGCGCTATCTTCTTCAGCTTCAGTTTGATTCTCAGCAGCTTGTGCTGCTTTTTTCGCTTTAGCACGGGCGATAGCAGCTGCAACAGCAGCTTTTTTGTCATCAACTGGCGCGCTATCTTCTTCAGCTTCAGTTTTATTCTCAGCAGCTTGTGCTGCTTTTTTCGCTTTAGCACGAGCGATTGCAGCAGCAACAGCAGCTTTTTTGTCATCAACAGGCGCGCTATCTTCTTCAGCTTCAGTTTGATTCTCAGCAGCTTGCGCTGCTTTTTTCGCTTTAGCACGAGCGATAGCAGCTGCAACAGCAGCTTTTTTGTCATCTTTTGGCGCAGCGTCAGTTTCAGCAGAAGCGTTTTCTTCTGTAGCTTGTGCGGCTTTTTTCGCTTTAGCGCGGGCAATAGCGGCAGCAACAGCAGACTTTTTATCGTCTTTATCGACGCCTTCTTCACCTTGCTCTAGTGCTTTTTGCTCTTTGTATTTACGTGCTTGTTCTTTACGCGCTGCACGCTCTTTTGCTACTTCAGAGTTATCAGGCTCAAGCTCAGCACCTTGCTTTTTCGCTTTCGCACGGGCAATAGCTGCAGCGACAGCTGACTTACTGTCTTTATCATCAGATTTAGATTTAACTCGGGCGAGTGCATCGGCCACTTTTTGTTTTTCGCCATCTGACTTAGCAGCCGGCTTACGTTTATGGCGGTTTTGACGCTCTTCTTGTTCGCGCTCTAAGCGCTCTTTACGTGCTTCAAAACGCTCTTTTGCTCGCTCTGCTTTGATTTGCTCTGCTTGCTGCTCTTTGATTTCAGCTTTAGCAACACGATAGTACTGCACCAAGGGGATTTCGCTTGGGCAAACATAAGCACAGGCGCCACATTCAATACAATCGAATAAATTGTGCTCGTTGAGTTTGTCGTATTCTTTAGACTTAGCAAACCATTGTAATTGCTGAGGTAACAAAGAAGCAGGGCAGGCGTCAGCACAGGCACTACAACGAATACAGGCTTTTTCATCACCCGGCTCAGCAAGCTCTTGGTGATCTGGCGCTAAAATACAGTTCGTCGTTTTAACCACACCAATACGCACGGTTGGTAAAGTAAAGCCCATCATTGGACCGCCCATAACCACACGTTGCTGTGGAACCGGAGAAAAGCCTTGGCAGTCTAATAAATGTTTAATTTCAGTGCCTAGTAAAGCCCACACATTACCTTGTTTATGAATGGTGTTACCGGTTACCGTTACTACACGCTCTATAAGAGGTTTACCTTCATGTACGGCTTGATTTACCGCAAACAAAGTACCGACATTTTGCACCAACATACCAATATCGGCAGGAATACTACCACTTGGGACTTCTTTGCCCGTTAGCAGTTTAATTAGCTGTTTTTCACCGCCAGACGGGTAAACCGTTGGCACTGTTTGCACTATGATGCTGTCGTTATGTTGTGCTGCTTGTTTCATGGCAGCAATAGCATCAGGTTTATTATCTTCAATACCAATAATTGTCAGCTGTGGGCTTAACAGCTGCTGCATTAATTCAATACCGGCAATTATGCCATCGGCATGTTCGCGCATTAGCATATCATCAGCAGTGATATAAGGTTCACACTCAACGGCATTAACAATTAAAAACTCAATGGCTTTACGGGTATCTGCTTTTACATAAGTTGGGAAGCCAGCACCGCCCATACCTGCAATACCACTTTGATGAATAATACCGACAAGCTCATCATGGGAAAGTGCTTTAGCATCAGGCACAGGGTTAAGCTCGCACCATTTATCTTCACCATCAGGTTCAATAATTACGCTAAGCTCAGGCAACGCCGACGGGTGAGCAGAGGGCATTGGGCAAATATCGCTGATCAACCCTGATGTTGGCGCGTGCACAGGCACTGACCAATTACCGCTTGGTTTAGTTAATGCTTGGCCTTTTAGAACCTGCTGGCCTTTTTCAACAATAAGTTTACCGTTAGCACCAATATGTTGTTTTAGAGAAACAACGAGCTTGTCTGGTAGTGGCAGTCTTGCAATGGCTTGTGTTGTTGATTGCAGTTTTTGACCCGGTGGGTGAATGCCCCCAGGTATAGACCACACTTTGCCTTGTTTAATTTGATCTATTAACTTTTCCATCTGTGCTCCTAATCTACCTGAGTCACAGGGATTGCGTTTAATTGCCATTTCCAGGTTTGTTTAGTTTCTTTTACAGGCAGCATATCAATACAGTCTACAGGGCATGGTTCAACACATAAGTCACAACCGGTACATTCATCAATTAATACAGTGTGCATTTGGCGGGTTGCGCCAACGATGGCATCAACAGGGCAGGCTTGAATACATTTGGTACAGCCAATACATTCATCTTCACGAATATAGGCAATGGTTTTAACAGGATCTGCTTGCTCACCGCCAGCCAGCGGTTTTGCTTCTACACCCATTAAATCAGCGAGTTTTTTTACCGTGGCTTCGCCGCCTGGCGGGCACTTATTTATTTCGTCACCATTGGCAATTGCTTCTGCATAGGGACGACAGCCAGGGTAGCCACATTGGCCACACTGTGTTTGCGGTAAAATGGTATCAATTTGGTCAACAATAGGGTTGCTCTCAACGCGAAAACGAACGGCGGCAAAACCTAAAATTAAACCAAATATTAGCGCTAATGAACCTAACGCTATCAAAGCATAAAACAAGGTCATATTAAAACTTCACTAATCCTGTAAAACCCATAAAGGCCATCGACATAAGGCCTGCGGTGATCATCGCAATTGAAGCACCCTTAAAAGGAGCAGGGACATCAGCCGCAGCTAAACGCTCACGTAATGCGGCAAACAGTATTAACACCATAGAGAAGCCCACTGCGGCACCAAAGCCGTACACAGCCGATTGTAAGAATGAATGGTCTTCTTTGATATTAAGTAGAGCAACACCTAAAACAGCACAGTTAGTGGTGATAAGTGGTAAGAAAATCCCTAATAAGCGATAGAGTGTCGGGCTGGTTTTTCTCACCACCATTTCGGTAAATTGCACGACAACAGCGATAACCAAAATAAAACTCATGGTACGCAAAAATTCGATATCCAGCGGGATCAAAATATAATGATTCACCAGATAACTGGTCACGGAGGCAAGTGTAAGTACAAAGGTTGTGGCTAAAGACATACCAATCGCGGTATCTAACTTACCCGATACACCCATAAACGGGCATAAACCTAAGAATTGAACTAAAACGAAGTTGTTGACTAGCACAGTGCCAATCAATAACAAGACATACTCTGTCATGCGTGCCTCACGAGAATAAAAACGGCTCTATTATCCTTTTTTATGGGGGCCGACACAACACATGAGGGACGAATAGCTAAAATTAACAAAGCTGTTTACGATTAAAGTGTTAAAGCTAAGTTAATAGCTGGAATAGGCCCAAAAATAGTAAGGTTTTTTGGGCCTAAAAGAGGGGGCTTATATATCTTTTGGCTTTTCGATGTAATAGCCTTGCACACCATCTAAACAAAGTGTTTCGATGATATGTTTTTCTTCTTGGCTTTCTACGCCTTCAGCAAATACACTCACACCAATGCGGTGAGCTAAATCCACCATTAAGCGCATGAAGTATTGATTGTTTTTATCTTCTTCGAGGCCGCGAGTATAGCTTGCATCCATTTTGATAAAGTCAGGTTTTAAGTCTCTAAAGAATTTAAATGAGGTTAACCCCACACCAAAGCGTTCTACAGTAATACGTGCACCTACTCGGTGTACCATATCGATAAAGCGTTTACTTGCTTTTATGTTCTGTTGTAAACCAAATTCACTGACTTCAAACACTAACTTCGATGCGATGTTACTGTCTTTCAGTAGGCGGCGCTCAAGCCAGATCACAAACTGATCATTGTGAGCACTTGATGCCGTAACATTAATACCAAAGAATTTTTCAGAAAAATTACGGGTTTTAATTTTTTCTAAAGTGGTGTCGATAATTAAGCGATCAATCTCCATTGCCATATCAAGCTTCTCTGTCATAGCAAGGAAAGAGGCGGTAGGCAACATTTGGTTTTCCGCGGTTTTAAAACGAACTTGGATCTCGGCATAGGCTTTAACACTTTTACCTATTGGCATAATGTTCTGCATAACCAAGTGAACACGTTTCGACTCAATAACTTCGCTAATAACTTTACGCCAGTTTTGGTTACCAAAACCTGCGCTGGCGTTATTGACCAAGTCTGTTTCGCGCTGCACATGCCATGCATTCGCTTGTTTTGATTGCGCCATGCTCATTGCATTATCAACAATCGATAATAACTCACCAAGCGGCTTACCTTTTTCGTAGCCAACAATACCTGTGTTAGCAACTGAACTTAATTCTTGGTTTTGCTGATACTGAGTAAAACGCGATTGTAAGTTATCGCCAAAGCGTTCAGCTTCTTTAAGAGGGGTATTAGGCAATACCACTGCAAAGTCAGAGCTGTTTAAACGAAAAACCTGACTACCTGTATATGTGCCACTGATATGCTTAATAATATCAGCTACACCTTTAACGTATTCATCACCTTTTTGGTAGCCTCTAGTTTGGTTAATCGCTTGTAGTTCACTACAACGAACCATCGCAAGCGAGCCAAACGTGCTCTTTTCTGCGTTTTCAATGTGCTTTTCGTAGTACTCAACAAACATATTTCGATTGCCAAGGTTTGTGACTACATCTTTATACGCTTCTTTTTTAATGCTTAGGGCATTATTTTGAATATCATCATGCTTAGTTTGTAAGAAATGTGATAGGCGATTGAATGATGGAATTAAATCTTTGCTTAGCCTTTTTAAGCGGGTGGTATCCATTGCTTGCTCTAGACCATCATCAATTTGGTTTTGATTAATATAAATATCAACGATATCTGCAACGGTAGTACTAATTTTACGATTAAGGCGGCTGAACATACTCTTCATATAAATAATAGGAAGTAGGGCGATGAGGCCTGAGATCAAAATAACGACGAATAAAGATTGTTGTAAAAGTTCGGCTAAGTCATACGCATTGATCGTAAATTCAACTTTTATATCGGATGCTTGATTAACAGCAAATTGAGGACGAATTGAATTAAAACTGTTATTTACAATTTCAGCAAACAAGGGAAGAGGGCGGCTTGACTCAACCATGGTAACTACTTCACCAGATTTATTACGTAAAACAAACTTTGAAAAAGTATTGCCATCGGCAAGAGTTTGTTTAATTTTATTAGGTGAGAGCTCTTCTATTGTTTGTAAATTAATGTATGTATTAACGACGCGTTGAGCTTTATGCTGAGCATCACTGACGGCACTATCAAAACTAAGTGCAATAAAATAACCACCTAATAAAGCAAACAGCAGCCAAGATATCAGTTGTATAAATATAAGTTTTTTAAAGCCAGCCATGTTTATTTTCTTTTAAAAGCCTGTAAGGAAGGAATCAATTCCATGATTGATCGCTTTAATTAAAGTTATTGTAATCTATCGTAAGCAATAGAAATAACTTTAGAAATAACTTTAATGTAGGGTAGATTATAAGTGCTTTAAAGTCTAATACAATCGAAGAATAGTAGTAGATAAACTTGATTATTTTCTGTGAGTTGGCTCCCCCTCCCCGACTCGAACGGGGGACCTGCGGATTAACAGTCCGTCGCTCTAACCAACTGAGCTAAGGGGGAACTAAATAGAGTAGTGTGGTGCTATGATTTGGCTCCCCCTCCCCGACTCGAACGGGGGACCTGCGGATTAACAGTCCGTCGCTCTAACCAACTGAGCTAAGGGGGAACAATCATATTCATAAACTTGGCTCCCCCTCCCCGACTCGAACGGGGGACCTGCGGATTAACAGTCCGTCGCTCTAACCAACTGAGCTAAGGGGGAAACGTTTATGATTGAAAAACTTGGCTCCCCCTCCCCGACTCGAACGGGGGACCTGCGGATTAACAGTCCGTCGCTCTAACCAACTGAGCTAAGGGGGAAGCGTCATGCCTTTCAACGGGGCGAAATATTAATGACAGCATTGCAAAGTGTCAACATAAAAACTTCATAAATTCAAAAAAGAAGCTTATTCGATGTTTTTATGTTCGATCTGAACAAAATGTAACTGAAAAGCACAGCTATTTTTGCTTTGTAGTAGTGGAGATATGTCGGAGCATTTGTATTTATGTATGCTTTTTGAACATTCGGGCACGATTAAAAATAGAAAAAAGTTTCTTTAACTAGTGATTTTCTATCAACTTGAGGAAATAAACATTTATTCAATGTTTATTTATAATGAGAAAATATGTATCAAATTCCTTTTATCAAAGTCTTCCTTAACGATACTTCTTTTTGATATCTTCCTCGGTCGAATTTACAATTCTCATCCCATTTCTATTGGTGGTTTTAAAAAACGAGTTGTACTGAATAGCTATAAATCCACTTTTAGTTATTTATATCATTAACTTAGAAAATCCACCTTGGTTGTACTTTAATTGTCATACTTAATTTTGCATTGTAGCAGAACAATTTTTGCGCGTTCTTTTCTAGAAACTTATAAAAGGGTTAAAACAATAGGCTTTGTTATTTTTACTATAAAGAGCTGAACACCTACCTCAAAAGCCTTTATATTTGCGGCTTCTAGTGAGTTATCCACGGTTTCTGTGGATAACTCTGTTTATTAAACTTTAAGAACAGCTATAGTGCTAGGATTTTCGAGGGCTACAGCAATTTCAAGTATTTAATTCACTTTTTTTAATTCATTTAAAATCAATGTGTTAGTGTTTTTATCTGAAGCCTTGCTGAATTGATGAGTAAATTTATTCGTGACGATGAAATGGCGCTATTTATTGTGTAAAAAAACAGCGAATACTGCCTTTTAATTGTAACAAAGCTATTAAACTTGTTTTTATATTGTTTTTTATGAGGGTTAGTCGTTATTTTTATGTCAAAGCGTCAAAAGTAATAGTTTTGTGTATGAATTTTGATTCTGTTAATAAAGCATAGCTTGCAAGAGAAGGATGCTTTAAACTTACAGGTTCAGAAAAAGAGGCAAAGTATTCCCATGAGCGTGAAACCGCAGAGCAAAACTAAACCTGATCTTTTAAACTCACCCATTCTGCCAACCTTGAAAAAAATGACCATCCCAATGATCTTTGGCATGATCACCCTAATGATGTTTAATTTGGTTGATACCTTCTTCATTAGTTTGTTAGGTACAGAGCCTCTCGCCGCTGTTAGTTTTACCTTTCCTGTTACTTTTACTGTTATTAGCCTTGCAATTGGTTTAGGGATAGGTACCTCTGCGGTTATCGCTAAAGCACTTGGTAGTGATAAGTTAGATGAAGCACGTTTTGATGCCAGCATGTCGTTGTTGGTATCGGTGGTGATGGTGTTTAGTTTATCTGTAGTAGGTTATTTATTAATAGATCCGATCTTTAAGTTATTGGGTGCTGGCGAATTAGTCTTACCGCTTATTCATGAGTATATGAGTGTGTGGTTCTTAGGCAGCGTATTTCTAATTACCCCTATGGTTGGCAACTCTGTGCTTAGAGCCAGTGGCGATACCAAAACACCGAGCATTGTTATGGGTGGAGCAGGGCTGATTAATGCCATCTTAGACCCTATACTTATTTTTGGCTTTGGACCTGTTCCGGCATTAGGTATTCAAGGCGCAGCTATTGCTAGTGTTATTGCATGGTCAGTTGCTGTCGTTATCATTTTATACATCCTTGCGGTAAAAAATGGTCTATTGAGTTTGCATGCTGGTGTACAAACGCCGCTTAGCTCGATTCGTAAAATTCTTAAAATTGGTTTACCTGCGGCTGGCGCAAATATGCTGACACCTATTGCCATGGCAGTCATGACAGCATTAGTGGCTAAACATGGTCCTGAAGCGGTTGCGGCGTTTGGTGTAGGCAGTCGCATTGAATCTATTGCAAGCCTTGTGGTGCTTGCTTTGTCGATGACCTTGCCGCCATTTGTGAGTCAAAACTTTGGGGCAGGTAAGTTTGAACGTGTTAAAGAAGCCTACACAAAAACCTTGAAATTCGTGATGATTTGGCAGTTCGCTATTTATATTTTACTGCTGTTAACCTCTGGCTTTATCGCTGATGTATTTGGTAAAGAGCAAGCGGTAATGGATGTGATTAAGTTATTCATTTATATCTTGCCATTGAGTTATGGCCTGCAAGGGGTGATTATTTTATCTAACTCTTCATTTAATGCTCTGCATAAACCAATGAATGCACTGATTTTAAGTGTAGTACGCCTGTTTGTTTTTTATGTACCTTTTGCTTATATAGGCAGCGAAATCGCAGGCTTAACCGGTTTATTTATTGGTGCGGCGATTGGTAACTTATTCACTGCAATGGTCGCCTATAAATGGTTTATTAAAGAAGTTGATGGGTTAAGTGAGTCATATATGAAGGAGTGTCATTCATGAGCGACCATTTCCAACTAGTTTCGAAATTTCAGCCAAGTGGTGACCAACCAACGGCAATAGCGCAATTAAAAGATGGCCTAGAGGCTGGGCTTGCGCATCAAACATTATTAGGGGCTACGGGAACGGGTAAAACCTTCACCATGGCCAATATTATTAATGATTTGAATCGTCCAACTATCATCATGGCACACAACAAAACGCTCGCTGCACAGCTTTATGGCGAAATGAAAGAGTTTTTTCCCCATAATGCAGTTGAGTATTTTGTATCTTATTACGATTATTACCAGCCAGAAGCCTACGTTGTTGCCAGTGATACCTTTATTGAAAAAGATGCGTCTATCAATGAGCACATTGAACAAATGCGTTTAAGTGCCACCAAAGCGCTGCTTGAGCGACGCGATACCATTATTGTGGCTTCGGTGTCTGCTATTTATGGTTTGGGCGACCCTGACTCATACATGAAGATGATGCTCTTGCTAAAAGTGGGTGAAACCGTCGATCAGCGCGATATGCTGCGTCGTCTTGCTGAGCTGCAATATACACGCAACGATATTGAATTTAGCCGTGGTACTTATCGTGTTCGTGGTGAAGTGGTCGATATATTTCCAGCTGAATCGGATACTTACGCTGTTCGTGTGGAAATGTTTGACGATGAAATTGAACGTTTAAGTATTTTTGACCCGCTTACAGGGGCTGTTGAAAAGCACATTGTGCGCGCAACTATTTACCCGAAAACTCACTATGTAACTCCCCGTGAAAAAATTCTTGATGCCATTGATAAAATTAAAGGTGAGCTTAAAGACCGCCGAGCTCAACTACTTAGTGCCAACAAACTTGTGGAAGAGCAGCGTATTGCTCAGCGCACCCAGTACGATATTGAAATGATGACCGAGCTTGGTTATTGCTCAGGCATTGAAAACTACTCGCGATATTTATCTGGCAGAACACCAGGCGATCCACCTCCGACATTATTAGATTACCTACCCGATGATGCATTGATGATTATTGATGAATCACACGTTACTGTGTCGCAAATTGGTGCTATGTATAAAGGCGATAGAAGCCGTAAGGAAAATCTTGTTGAGTATGGCTTTCGCTTGCCATCGGCATTAGATAACCGCCCATTACGCTTTGAAGAATTTGAAGCCATTGCGCCGCAAACTATTTATGTGTCGGCAACACCTGGTGACTTTGAGCTTGAGCGCTCATCAGGGGAGGTTGCTGAGCAGGTCATTCGTCCAACCGGGCTTATAGACCCTGAAATTGAAGTGCGCCCTGTGGGCACCCAGGTTGATGACTTACTTTCTGAGATCTATAAACGAGTTGAAGTGAACGAGCGGGTACTTGTTACTACTTTAACTAAGCGCATGGCAGAAGATTTAACCGACTATCTCAACGACCATGATGTAAAAGTTCGCTACTTGCACTCAGACATCGACACCGTTGAACGAGTCGAAATTATCCGTGATTTACGTGCCGGTGTGTTTGATGTGTTAGTGGGGATTAACTTATTGCGAGAAGGTCTCGACATGCCAGAAGTTTCACTGGTGGCGATACTTGATGCCGATAAAGAAGGTTTCTTACGTTCGACTCGCTCGCTTATTCAAACCATAGGTCGTGCGGCACGTCACTTAAATGGTAAAGCGATTCTTTATGGCGACCGCATAACTAACTCGATGCGACAAGCCATTGATGAAACAGACCGTCGCCGTGAAAAACAACAAGCTTATAACCTTGAGCATGGTATAGAGCCGCAAGCACTGGTTAAAAGTATCACCGATATTATGGATGTGGGTGAAGAAGCAAGTCCGAAAGATAACCTTAAGTTGGTGCGTAAAGAGTCTAAACAAGTACTCAGCGCGAAAGATATTGCTAGCCAAATCAAAACCCTTGAAGCGAAAATGCATGCTTATGCTAGCGATCTTGAGTTTGAAAAAGCGGCGTCTGTGCGTGATGAAATTCACGAATTACAACAACAGTTAATTAACTAAAGATGATGACAAACGATTTTTCTGCCATTTTAAATGCCTTAGCAGAGGCTCCACTTGCTGCTAATGAATTATGTCGTGTATTCCATGGCCGTGGTCACTCAGTCGCTGAGCTGAGCCACATAAACTTAGACTTTTATCCGCCAGCACTTTTTTTAGTTTCATATGAAGAAATAGATGAACAAGTGCTTGCGCAATTAACTGATACCCTGTGGCAATGGGCGCAACAGAATGCGCCAGAGCTTGTGAGTGCATTGGTTTACCAGCAGCGCAGCGGTATTAATACCCGTAATGCCCTGATGTTTGGTGAATTACCGCAAGAGCATTTAGTGAGTGAAAACGGCATTAAGTTTAAAGTCGATTTATTGAGTCGCCAAAATACCGGGATTTTCCCTGATATGCGCCGTGGCCGTGAGTTTGTACAAGCCAATAGTAAAAATGCAAAAGTACTCAACCTATTTTCATATACATGTGGTTTTTCTGTTGCAGCAATGCAGGGTGGGGCAGACCAAGTTATAAATATGGACATGAATAAAGGTGTGCTGCGCACGGGTAAACAAAATCATCAGCTAAATGGTTTTGATCAAGGTGTGAGTTATTTCCCGCACGATATTTTAAAATCATTCGGTAAACTAAAAAAATCAGCGCCCTATGAATTAATCATTGTTGATCCACCGAGCTTTCAAAAGGGCAGCTTTATATTGACCAAGGATTATCAAAAAATCTTGCGTCGTTTACCTGAGCTGTTAAATGAAAACACCCAATTATTACTATGTGCCAATAGCCCTGAGCTTTCAGAGCAGGCGTTTAAAGATCTCATTAGCGATCATACACAAGGAGCAATTAGTTTTGTTGAGCGATTAGCTCCTACCGATGGTTTTATTGAAGTAGACAGTGATCGCAGCTTAAAAGCGTTAGTTTATAAAACAGCAAACTAATGGCACTGAGTAAACGACTATCAGCCATCATTGATGTGGTAGATTCAGGTTATGACGAAATCTGGGATTGTTGCTGTGATCACGGTTTGTTAGGCATTGAGCTGCTACAGCAAGATAAAGCACCGCTTATACATTTTGTTGATATTGTGCCTGAGTTAATGCAGGCACTAGGTGATAAACTCGAACGTTTTGCTAAAAGAGAGCAACGCGGCCGTTGGCAGGTACATTGCCAAGATGTAGCAATGATTTCACCAGATCCTAAAAAACGCCATCTTGTTATTATTGCTGGAGTGGGTGGTGAGTTGTTAGTGCAGTTCTTAGCGAAGATTGTAAGCCAACAGCCAAATACGCACATCGACTTTGTTGTTTGCCCAGTGCATCACAGTTATCAAGTTCGTAGCTATTTACAAACACTGCCATTGGGGCTCGTCTCTGAGCAGTTAGTGTATGAAAACAAACGATTTTATGAAGTTATTGCCATGAGTGCGTCATCCTCGCAGCCGATCACGCGAGTCGGGCAACAAATGTGGCAACTAGAAAGTAAAGAGCACCAAACGTATTTAAAGCAGTTATGTGCTCATTACCAACGCATGTTAAATCAAGACGCCGATTATTATCAGCCTGTGCTTGAACAATACAGTGCATTATTGTCTTAATTAGAGTTAACTTAATTAAAGTTTATTAATCTCTTGTTTTACGTTGTAGCTAGAGTCAGTGACAATGGCTTCGAGGGTTTGTACACGCTCTCTTAGTTCTTGTAACTCTTTTGTGACTTCGGCTACATGTTCGTTTGCTTCTTTTGAATTTTTTAAAGTTCGTGATTTAAACTCAAGGTGTTTTTTATACATATCATAAATTACCCCAGAGCCGACTGATATCAGCACGATTAACACCACCATGGTAGTACCTGACATACACTTCTCCTTCCTTTTTTAGTATCTAACAGAATATAGATTGTATTTAAAAATGCAATTTGCATTCTGTTACAAGGTGTTTCTTTTTAGAAATGGCTTGATGCGAATAAAGCCTGTAACGAGCATGGTACCTGCGATAACACACAGTGCGCCAACTAAGGTATTGGGACCAATTTGCTCATCTAAAATTAAATTTCCCCATACTATGCCAAAAAGTGGAATCAAAAAAGTAACAGTCAACGCAGAGGTTGGGCCAATGTCATCAATCAAACGAAAGAACAAGATATATGCCACTGCAGTACACAGTACTCCGAGTGCCACCACACCAAGCATCACTTCGTTAGTTGGCATGTCTCTGGCGGGAATAACAAAAATAAGCGGCAGTACCATGATACTCGCAGCCCACATACTGCCATGGGCATTATCAAAAGCAGATAACTTAGGTGCATGTTTAGTGTAATGGGATGCGATGGCGTAGCTGAGTGAAGCACACAATGCTGCAACAATAGCAGTGATGGCTTGGCTGTCGATAGTGAGGCTATTTTGACCTACCAAAATGGCCACGCCCGTTAAACCTAACAGTAAGCCAAGCAACATACTTTTAGTGGGTTTGGTTTTACTCCAAATAATACCGACTATGGCGCCCCAAATTGGCGTTGTTGAGTTTAATATGGATAAGGTAGATGCATTAATTGTTTGTGCTGCAAAGGCAAACAATAAAAAGGGAATGGCGGAATTAAGCGCGCCAATAATGAAAAAATGCTTTTTGTGGGTCGTGAAAGCCAGTTTCTTGCGTAAGTACAGCGCAAAAATAAACAGTGTTATTGCTGCAAAGCCGACTCTTAACTCAATTAATACTGCAGGGCCTAAGCTATTCGCTGCCATGCGCATAAATAAGAAGGAAGCGCCCCAAATAGCAGCAAGGATGAATAAGCGTAATAAACTTGGCAATGACATGGTTTTACATTCTTAAATTATAAAACCTGAGCATAACAAATTTATGCCCCAATACTCGCCATTTTCGGTCTATTAATCAGTTGATTGTGGGAGTTTCTTTTCGAAATCAGACTTTACGATTTCTAAAGCTGCTAATACATCTTCGGCAGGTACGTCGTTTTGTTCTAAGAGCATAATGAGATCTACAGCAATCTTGATGTAGTTAGGCGCGCTATCTAACTCATTACTCATTTTTGCAGTTCCTTTTTCTTAGCAACTTGGCTGATGGCCACATCGATAGCAGTTTGCACTTGTTGCTCCATTTTAATACGCTCTGTTTGAGGTAAATAAAATTCCATATCGACATCGTAACGGATGTAACGGGCAGGCAGTTGGTTTAATACGGTGCAGCATAAATCTGCCATAATATCATCACTATAGGTTGATTCTAAGTTGCGTTTAGTGATGTCTTCGACAACTAATTTTTCATAGTAGTTGTGAATGTCGTCATGCATTTTCATACAAAATAAGCCCAATTAAACAGTCACTTTTAGTGTATACCAAGCTTTAAAATAAATCGACAGCCGCCCTAAAAAGCTGACCATGAACATCAACCAAACGGCTTACATTTCGTTGATAGCCACCGCCCATGGCTGCAAACACTGGGGTTTCTGCTTGCTTTGCTTGGTTTAATACAAAATAGTCACGTTGATACACTCCCTCTAAACTAACTTGAAAGTGCCCTAACTCGTCATCTGTTGCGATGTCTGCGCCGGCGTTATACAAAATGATATCTGGCTGGTGGAGTCTAGTTGTTAGGGCTAAAGCTTGTTTGACGGTCTCTAGGTATTCAGCATCTGAAGTGCCATGCTCTAAAGCAAAATCGTAGTTTGATTGCTGCTTAATGCGGGGGAAGTTTTGCTGACAATGAATTGAGCAGCTAATTATTTGAGGATGTAGTTGCGTAACTTCAGCTGTGCCATCGCCTTGGTGAACGTCACAGTCAAAGATTAATACGGTGTCGGCCTGCTCAGTATCAATCAAGTGTGCAGCAGCTATCGCTAAGTCATTAAAAATACAAAAGCCACTACCATATCCTGTAAAAGCATGATGATAACCACCACTTAGGTTAAAAGCAGCACCCTGTTGTAATGCAAACTCAGCGCCTTGAATACTCGCCCCAACAGAGTAAAGTGTTCGTTCAACCAATTGAGTAGACCAAGGAAAGCCCATTTTTTTAATGGCTTTGCTATCAAGACTACCAGCTAAAAATGCGTCGACATACGCGGGGTTATGGCACAGAGTAAGCTGAGCTTTAGTGGCTTGTTGTGGGGTAATGAAATACTGTTCATCAATGAAGTTGCTGACAAGCTGTTTTAACAAGCGATATTTATCAATGGGAAAGCGGTGACGCTCAGGTAAAGCTAACGCTGAATAACTTGGATGGTAGTAAAACATTATCTCAGCTGCTGTTTCTCGACCTGTTGAATTTTGTCTTCAGTGGCAGAAATTGCCTTACGACAACGGCCAAGTCTTGCGTGTAATGCGAGTATTTCTTTGTTAATTTCGGCTGCTTGCTGTGTATTTGCAGCTTCAAGTTTTAGTTTTCGCTCTTCGATCATCAATACTAAGCGGCGTTCAAACTCATGGTTTTGCTTTAGTTCGTCATAAAGTTCATGGGATGACTGCATGATTTTTTTAACTGCTTGTTTATAAACCTGTGGTTTAGCTTTTGGCTTAAAACTGTACTTATTTTCTTTAGCCCATACAGGGGTTGATTTGATCACATTAAATACCGCCTCTACCTGAAGGGTAATGCGCTCAAGTGCATATTGGTAAGCATGGCGATGCTCAGCAGGCGGCAAGCTGTTAAGCTCATCTTCGATTTCGCTTACGTAGTCCGCTAGCTTCATACTTTTTGTGCTAAACACGGCTTTATCAAACAAACTTGGTTGGGCTTGCATATAGCGATTTTTAGCAAATAAATTACCCTTATCAAATTGTGTGGCTAATTGTTTGAGCCTTTCAATTTGTGAACGTAGTTTATCAAAAGCAGTCGTTTGCATTTATAAATAAGCCTCATAGATTAACTTTAATGCTAACACTATAACCACAGTGTTAAACACTGGGCGGATCATTTTACTACCAAACTTTATTGCTGAATGTGCTCCTAACCATGCTCCAAGCATCAAGAAAAAGCCCATTGTGATACCAAGTAAAAAGTTCACATGGCCAAGCGCCACGAATGTGATCAAAGAAATAAAGTTTGAAACAAAGTTCATTGAGCGGGCAAGGCCACAGTTAAGCAACAAACTCATTTTATATAATAGGCTATTTGAGGCTGTCCAAAATGTGCCAGTGCCGGGGCCTGCTAAACCATCAAAAAAACCAAGGCCTAATCCTTGTAGCCATTGTTTAATTTTAGTTTTGCTATCAAGCTTTGGTAACTCGTTATGCTCAGTTGTACTCAAACTGCCAAATAAGCTGTAACAAGCGACTAAAATAATCACCACCGGTAGTAATTTATTTAAAAATTCAATACTTAAGTAATCAACCACTAAAGTGCCTACGAGTGCCCCAATAGCTGTCGCTAAAATAGATGCAGCCCAAAACCGTGGGTTGAACAACTTTTTACGAAAATAAGTCACGCTGGCCGTCAATGAGCCAAAACTCGCTGCAAGTTTATTGGTACCTAAGGTGAGATGGGGCGGTAAGCCTGCAGTTAATAGCGCTGGCACAGTTAACATCCCGCCACCGCCTGCAATTGCATCAATAAAGCCCGCTGCCAGTGCGACTGCGCATAATAGTGCCCAGGTTGCTGGGTCTAAAGCTAATTCAAACATTAATAATCAATTTGTCTTTTAAAAGGTGGCAAGGTATCGAGCATGGCTTTGCCATATCGCTTGGTCACTAAACGGCGATCAAGGATAGTAATGCGACCCTGATCATTTTCTTTGCGCAGCAGTCTACCACAGCTTTGTACTAATTTCTTTGCCGCATCAGGTACGGTTATCGAAAGAAACGGGTTGCCACCTTTACTTTGCACAAACTCAGCCTGCGCTTCTTCTATTGGTGAGGTAGGCACCGCAAATGGAATTTTTGTAATTACCAGGTTTTCTAAGTATTTACCTGGTAAATCAAGACCCTCAGATAAACTTTGAGTACCAAATAAATAGCTAGCACGGCCTAAATCTACATTAGCTTTATGTTTTTTCAACAGTGCTTCACGAGACATTTCACCTTGCACTAAGATCTCAATTCCTTTGCTACGCAGTGCTTTTACAACATGATCCATCTGCCAATAAGAGGCAAACAACACTAAATTTGCTTTTTTATCATCAAGGAACTTAGGTAATTGCTCAGCCAAGTGGTCGCTAAACGCTTTATCGGTCGGCTCAATATGGCTGGCAGGGATATGTAGCGTCGCTTGTTTTGGGTAATCAAACGGAGAAGGGACTTTTATGTATTTTACGCCTTCTTCTTTGGCAAGACCGCATTCATAGGCAAAGTGATCAAATGAACCCAATGCAGTTAAGGTGGCTGAACAAAGCACGGCACCCGCACATTGATTCCATAACTTATCTTTTAGGTAATAGCCAACTTCAATAGGGCAATCACTGAGTAAATGGTCGTGATGGTTCTTATATTCTAAGCGTTTGATCCAGCGCGCATGGGGAATTCCTTCGCCTTTTGTCGCGTAGCTAAACCACAGCTTGTTTAATAACTCTAAACGGTTAATGTACTGACCACTTTCTGCCAAGATTGGATCAGCCACATAAGGTTTTATATCACCATCACTTACGTCTTGCACTAAGGTGTCATGCATCTTGTTGAGTGCTCTTAGGGCATCAAGGGTGGCATCGCTAATATCTTTTGCTTTGGCATGTAAAGAAGCAGGGATTTCACCATGTTCAAAACGATAGGTGTCATCACTGTTATAATTAAAGTCTGCGTTATCAAGAATATCACGCACCACTTTTAAGTTTTTACCAGCATCATTGATACTGTCACTGAGCTTAAAATTTTGCCCAATCGCTTTTTGACCTACGAGCACATTAGCCATTTTACCAGCAAATTTTACCAGTTTGTCGAGCCAGTCTATGGTGCCTTTAATGGTTGCTGCAGCAGAAGAAAAATCGCGGGTGATGTGCGCTAAATGGTGCGCTTCATCGATTACATAAATTGTATCGTCAGGCTCAGGTAGAATTTTACCGCCACCCAAATCAAGATCAGCCAGTAATAAAGAATGGTTGATCACTAGCACATCCATTTGCATAAGACGCTGACGTGCCATATGAAAAGGGCAGAGCTGATGAGCGCGCATTTGTCGTTGGCATGAATGCTTATCACAGGCAATTAAATTCCACACTTTATCAGGAATAGTATCAGCCCAGCTATCGCGGTCACCTTGCCATTGTTTTTTTGAATAAGCATCATAAAGTTGCTTTAAGCATTTGGTTTCCATATCAGAAAGCGGCGATGACAGGGTCGGCATAAACTCCATTTGCGTTTGACTGTCGCCATTAACGGCGGCACTGAGTTTTTGTGCACAGATATAACGCTGTCGACCTTTCACTAAATCAAACTTGATGTCTAGGCCAGAGTGCTCTTTAAAAAAAGGCAGCTCCTTACTAATTAACTGCTCTTGTAGGGCAACGGTTGCCGTAGAAATCACTAATTTCTTTTTCTTGGCCATCGCTAAGGGCAATGCCCCTAAACAATACGCTAACGATTTTCCGGTCCCGGTGCCTGCTTCAATAACACAAATTCGTTGGCTCTTGTGATATTCGCCAGCCAGCGTTTTTGCTATCTCGGCAACTAAATAGTTTTGACTGCTTCGTGGGCGATAATCGGTGAGGTTATCAGCAACATGCTTATGAATTTGCCGAATTGTTTTTTTTAAAGAGTCAGAAAGCATGCCCAGAAAACCTAAAGTATGTATATAATTACAGTAATGAATTTTAGAGATTTAACTGGGCAACTACAAGCGACTTGTTACTTTAATTAGTTAATCAACTTAGCTTTGCTTAACTAACATGCCTAAATTATATTAAAAAGGTTTAATTACATGCAGTTAGCCTCCGGCTTTATTCTTTCCACGCAATGCTATGATAGCGCTAAGGGCATTTCGATTGTGGCGTGGATTTTATCTAAGCAAGGACCTGTAAAACTCATAAGCACACCACAAAGAGCAGTGTTCTTTATTAATGAATCTCAAATAGACGCTGCGAATAGAGTGTTTTCAGAGCATGGTATTTTTTGTGAAATTAAACCTGTGGCACTGAAGAGCTTTATGCAACAACAAGTAGTTTCTTGTTACTTTTCCTCATTAAAGCACTATTACAATGCAGCGAAACGACTCAAAGCGCAGCATATAAAAGTATATGAGGATGATATTCGTCCTGTTGATAGGTTTTTGATGGAACGTTTCATAAAAGGGTCAGTTTGGGCTCAAGGAAGGCCAATAAAAAGCCATCCATATCCTGTTTTAACAGATACTAAGTTCAAAAAAAATAACGATTTTACGCCGCAGTTTTCAAGTTTGTCGCTCGATATAGAATGTAATGGTGAAGGAGTGCTATTTTCAATAGGTCTAGTAGGGGCACACATAGATACAGTGTTGATGGTAGGCCAGCCACAAGATACCAGTGAACTTGAATTTAACCTTCATTGGTGTGTGGATGAAATTGATTTACTCAATCAGCTTTGTATACACATTGAAACTGTCGACCCTGATGTGATCATTGGTTGGAATGTGATTGAATTTGATTTTAGTGTTTTACATGCCCGCGCTGAAGCACTCGGTGTTGAATTACCGCTTGGCCGCAATAAAGAAAAAATGCAGCTGCGGCAAGGTAATTTTACCCGTATTACAATACCTGGCCGCGTAGTTGTAGATGGTATTGATACCCTAAAAAACGCCACCTATCACTACGATAGTTTTAGTCTTGCCAATGTAGCGAGTATTGAGCTTGGTGAAGAGAAGCTGATCAGCACAGATAATCGCTTAGAAGAAATTATTCGCCAGTTTAATGAAGACAAACTGTCTCTTGCTAATTACAACAGACAAGATTGCATGTTAGTGCTGCGAATTTTTGAGAAACTTAAGTTACTCGATTTTGCTGTTGTGAGAAGCCAACTCACCGGACTTGAATTAGAACGAATGGGTGGCTCAGTTGCCGCCTTTACTAACCTTTATCTACCGCTACTACATAGAAGTGGCTATGTAGCCCCTAATTTAGGCGATCATGGCTTAAGTTTTGACAGCCCAGGTGGTTATGTCATGTCATCGCTGCCTGGCCTATATAAGAATATCTTGGTGCTTGACTACAAAAGCCTCTATCCATCAATAATGCGCACATTTTGTATAGACCCTCTGGGACTAATTGAAGGTTTAAAAAAGCCAGATGACGCAATCGAAGGTTTTAACCAAGCACAGTTTTCACGTACTGAGCACCATTTGCCTGAGCTTATTCGTGAACTTTCAGCAACAAGACAAATAGCCAAAGATAAAAACCAGCCTATGCTCTCGCAGGCCATTAAAATCATTATGAATAGTTTATACGGTGTACTTGGCTCTAAAGGTTGTCGTTTTTATGACCCGAGATTGTCGAGCTCAATTACTTTACGTGGCCATGAAATAATGCAAACAACTAAGCAATGGATAGAAGAGTGGGGCTATAACGTCATTTATGGTGATACAGATTCAACCTTTGTTAAACTTGACGATGATCTAAATTCACTAAACTGTAATGAAATCGGTACGAAACTGGCAGATAAAATTAACAAACGCTGGCAGCAAGTTTTACAGCAAGATTATAAAATAGACAGTTTTTTAGAAATTGAGTACGAAACCCATTATAGCCCATTTTTTATGCCCACAATTAGAGGCAAAACAATGGGTTCAAAAAAGCGTTATGTAGGAAAAGTCGAAAAAAATGGCGCTTCAAAATTAGTCTTTAAAGGTATGGAAACCGTAAGAAGTGATTGGACAGAACTTGCCCATGAGTTTCAGACAGAATTATTTGAAATATTATTTTCTGAAAATTACAGAGAAGAATCTATTTTTCAAGCCTTTGATAGGTATGTTAAAAAACTTTATGCAGGTGAATTTGATTCTAAGCTAACCTATCGCAAGCGACTGGGTCAGCATCTTACTGATTACCAAAAAAACATCCCTCCTCATGTAAAAGCAGCGAAACAGTATTTAGCTGACAACCCCCATCTAACGTTTCAACGTGGTCAAATAATTGAATATGTGTACACCGCTAAAGGCGCTGAGTACTACACAGGTCAACATAATTATGATTATGGCATTTATGTTAATAAACAATTATTGCCAATAGCTGAAATGATTGTTGTTGATTTAGGGACTTTTGCTTCATCGGTAATAAATAAACAAATTCAATTGTTTTAAAACTTAAAACTTCACGCTTGTCCCGTTTTTAGTGGGGTTGCTGGTGTTTTGTTTTGTACGAATTTTGCTCGATAGATTAAAGTTTGGTTTCATTTGTGGTTTTTTATTAATTTTTTATAAACAAATGTCTGGATATTTTGTTTAATTTGTTTATTATTTGTTGGTCGCAGTCCTGATGCGATAACAAATAATAAACAAGCTTATGCTAAATATAACCACAATATAGTGGTCCAGGGAGAATCAAATGTTAAATAATAAAGTTTCTAAAGCAGTTCGCTTAGCAATTGCTTTTGGTGCTGCATCAACAGCTGCATTTTCTGCATCTTCTGTTGCGGCTGAAGACGACAGCGCAGAAAAAGTTGAGCGTATTCAAGTAACAGGTTCACGCATCAAGCGTACTGATCTTGAAGGTGCATCGCCTGTAATCAGCATCACATCTGCTGATATTAAAATGGAAGGTGACTTTACTGTAGCTGATGCTCTTCGTTCAAGCTCACTGAACTCATTCGGCTCTTTCTCAGAGCGTTCAGGTAGCTCAGCTCAGTCTCAAGCAACAATCAACTTACGTGGTGCAGGTTCTCGTCGTACACTTGTACTATTAAACGGTCGTCGTTTCCCAGGTTCACCAACTTTAGGTGGCGCATCAGCTAACTTAAATGCTATTCCAATGGCTGCAGTTGAGCGTATCGATATCATGACTGAAGGTGCATCATCTATCTATGGTTCTGATGCAATGGCTGGTGTTGTTAACGTTATCTTAAAAGACAACTACGAAGGCTTAAGCTTCAACATTGGTGCTGGTCACCGTGATCAAGACGAAGGTACAACATCTTCTGAGTTCTCAGTTGTAGGTGGTATCTCAAACGATAAAGGTAACATCACGTTTGCATATGATTACCAAAAACGTGAAGGTATCAGCGATGGTGCTCGTGATTACACTAAAGCTAAAATCGGCGATTTAGATGGTGATGGTGATATCGAAGCATACACTGCAGATACTGTGGGTTGGTCTTATTACGGTGCGACAGTTCTTTCACCTGATTTTTCTGAAGCACGCGCATCACTACTTTGTGATGACCTAATCGCTGAATACGGTGAAGATACATTCCGTCGCGTAGATGCAAATGAAGACTGGGGCCCTGGTTCTGAATACTGTATGTATGCTTTCGCTAACGTATCTTACAATACAGCGTCTATTGATCGTAACACGCTTTACATCAGCTCTAACTATGAAATTGCTGATAACGTAGAGTGGTTCGGCCAAACAATGTTCGTTCAAAACTCATCATTCGGTCGTTATGCTCCACCTGCAGCACCTTGGACAAATATGTCTGCAGACAATGAGCATAACCCATATGGTGAAGATGGCGCATACGGCCTATTCCGTTGGGTTGGTATCGGTACTCGTGATGGTAACGTAGATGACTACAATATCGATTTAACAACAGGTTTACGTGGTTTCCTTGATTGGAACAATGCGTCTTGGGAAGTTTACTATCACCGTAACAAAGCAGACAATAAGTCAGTTGGTCAATACTACCTATCATACTCAGGTCTAGCTTATAACCAAGCAAATGATATCGACTTAGGTTCAGATGAAGGTGTTGCTAATATGAAAGCAACGACTCTTCAAGAGTCTTCTTCTACATTTGACCAATACTTTGCTGGTTTAGGCTTTGATTTATTTGAACTTCCAGGTGGTCAAGTAGCTCACTACGTAGGCATGGAATACTTTGAGCAAACTTATGCTGATATCTACGATGGTCAATCAGCTGCAGGCCTTATTGGTGGTTCAGCAGGTAACTCATCTGAAGGTATGCGTGATGTTACTGCATTCTTCTTCGAATCAGTATTACCAGTAACTGAAACAGTAGAAGTAAACATTAAAGCTCGTTACGATGATTATTCTGATTTCGGCGACAACATTGCCCCAGCAGTGTCTGCTCGTTGGCAAGTAGCTGATAACATCGTTATCCGTGGTTCATACTCTGAGTCTTTCCGTGCTCCAGGTCTTGACCTTCTAAACGCAGCACGTACATTCTCAGCAGAATCTGCAATCGACTATGCTAATGGTTCAACTACATCACGTCAGTATGATACTTATTACACGCAAAACTCTGAGTTAGATGCTGAAACTTCAGATTACACTAACCTTGGTGTTGCATGGGATGTAAACGACAATCTTACGTTCAAAGTTGATTACTTCCAATTAGCAATCGATAATGTAATTCAGTCTAAGTCACTTCAGTCTCTACTATCAGATGAAGCTGCAGGTCTAATCTCTGCAGTATCAGTAGACACAGATACTTCAAATGAAACTTTCTACTTGAAACGTGCGGCTTCAGGTACTCTAGTTGAAGCTGGTACATCTTACTTTAACGGTGCAGGTTTCGAAATTGAAGGTATCGACTTTACAATCGCTGCTAACATCGAGACTGGTTTTGGTGATTTCCGTTTCCAAAACGTAAATAGCTTCGTGCTTTCTTACGACCAAGAAGTTGGCGGTGTTGTACAAGATACATCTGGCTGGTCAGGTCAACCTGAACTTAAATCTGTTGCTACCGTTGCTTGGTCTTATGAAGATCATTCTTTAGCGTGGAATGCAACTTATACAGATAGCACTTCTGAAACTGAAGTAGATGAAGATGGTGACGGTTACTATGATCAATCAGGCAAGCTTGATAGCTGGTTAGTTCATAACTTAACTTACACTTATAACGCAGGTGCATATGGTGCACTTACTTTCACTGTTAACAACTTAACAGATGAAGATCCAGTGTTATCATCAAACGGTACTTGGGATAACCAAGACCTTTATAATAACTTTGGTCGTGATTACCGTGTAAGCTATTCAATTAGCTTCTAATTAAGTTTTTTGAATGCAAAAAAGGCTGAATTTATTCAGCCTTTTTTATTTATGGAGATGTTATGAGCGACCATTGGACAAATTATTGGCAGCAAGGGCATTTGACCTCTTTTGGTAATGGTTTTAAAAATAACTATCAAGGTGCACTTCAACAATTTTGGTATAGCTTTGCGAATAAGTTAGAAGAAAATGCAGCTATACTAGATGTTGGCACAGGGAACGGTGCTTTAATTCAGCTATTACAGAAAGATAAAAAATTAAACTGTTTTGGCGTCGATAAGGCAACGATTCATCCAGAGGTTTCAAAAAGTATAGGTGGAACCTTTCTATCGAACACTGCCGTTGAAAAATTACCATTTAATGATGATGAGTTTTCGTGTGTAGTTGCGCAATTCGCTCTAGAATACAGTCTAATCAATAAAAGTATTCAAGAAGTATTTCGGGTGTTACAGAGAAAAGGGGTATTTGCGTTTGTATGCCACCACCCAGAGTCAATAATCGTAAAGCCTAACACACTTATTTTATCTGCGGCACATTTTGTCAAAAGAAATATTACACCCAGTTTAACTGCTTTGATTAGCTGCCTAGATGAAAAGGGGTTTGCTTTTGCTGAACGTTACTTTGATGAAATAAACACTCAAATCAAAAATGAGTTTAAAAATGATACCGATGCTTTAGCAGGGACTAACTTACCTGCGTTTCTGAGCTTTCTGCTCCAAAATGTGAATAACAAGATAGACTTCAAAAAAGCATTATCTCTTTTTATGAATGAATTAGATCTACTTATTCTTAGACTCACTGAATTAGTAAATGCTGCGACTCAATCAACCACTTTAATTAATAAAGTTAAAGCTGTTTCCACGAGTTATGACGAAGGGAAAATTTTCGATAACAACCATAGTGGATTGTTAGCCACTTACATAGTAGGCAGGGCTAGCATTTAGAGCTTCTTTACTCTCTTTAATAAAAGTAGCATTTTAAAATTAGATGTTACTTTTTCTGTAACTAACTTCTTTTTGCGAATTTTTAATAATTTCATTTATATCAACTCAGAAATTATATAGTTGCATTTTTCACTCAGTCAAAGCTAGTTACTAAGCCTTTCCTTGAAAGTTACTTTCATTATTAGCAATTGTTTTGTACCCATTGTTAACATGTGCAGTTGATTATTGAGTATTTGTTAATTTTTGATTTTCCCTTTAAAAACAAAGGTTAAAAATAAGTTGACCAAAAGTTGTACCTGATATTAGTATTTGATAGCTCTAAAGGGTTGTTTAGCTCTTTGGGGTTAAAATAAATTAATAAAGTCATAACATGGATATGACCAGGGAGAATCAAATGTTAAATAATCAAGTTTCAAAAGCAGTTCGCTTAGCAATTGCTTTTGGTGCAGCGTCAACAGCTGCATTTTCTGCATCAACTATTGCAGCTGAAGATGATAGTGTAGAAAAAGTTGAGCGTATTCAAGTAACAGGTTCACGCATCAAGCGTACTGATCTTGAAGGTGCATCGCCTGTAATCAGTATCACATCTGCTGATATTAAAATGGAAGGTGACTTTACTGTAGCTGATGCTCTTCGCTCAAGCTCACTAAACTCATTCGGCTCATTCTCAGAGCGTTCAGGTAGCTCTGCTCAGTCTCAAGCAACAATCAACTTACGTGGTGCAGGTTCTCGTCGTACACTTGTACTATTAAACGGTCGCCGTTTCCCAGGTTCACCAACTTTAGGTGGCGCATCAGCTAACTTAAATGCTATTCCAATGGCTGCAGTTGAGCGTATCGATATCATGACTGAAGGTGCATCATCTATCTATGGTTCTGATGCAATGGCTGGTGTTGTTAACGTTGTATTAAAAGATAACTACGAAGGCTTAAGCTTCAACATAGGTGCTGGCCACCGTGACCAAGATGAAGGCACAACATCTTCTGAGTTTTCAGTTGTAGGTGGTATCTCAAACGATAAAGGTAACATCACGTTTGCATATGATTACCAAAAACGTGAGGGTATCAGCGATGCTGCACGTGATTATACTAAAGCTCAAATTGGCGATTTAGATGGTGATGGTGATATCGAAGCATACACTGCAGATACTGTGGGTTGGTCTTACTACGGTGCGACAGTTCTTTCACCTGATTTTTCTGAAGCACGCGCATCACTACTTTGTGATGACCTAATTGCTGAGTACGGCGAAGATACATTCCGTCGTGTAGATGCGAATGAAGATTGGGGCCCTGGTTCTGAATACTGTATGTATGCTTTTGGTAATGTATCTTACAATACAGCGTCTATTGATCGTAACACGCTTTACATCAGCTCTAACTATGAAATTGCTGATAACGTAGAGTGGTTTGGTCAAACAATGTTCGTTCAAAACTCATCATTTGGCCGTTATGCTCCACCTGCTGCCGCGTGGGAGAGTATGTCAGCTGATAATCCGCATAACCCTTACGGCGTAGACGATGCATATGGGTTATTCCGTTGGGTTGGTATCGGTACTCGTGACGGTAACGTAGATGACTACAATATCGATTTAACGACAGGTCTTCGTGGTGATTTGGACTGGAACAATGCGTCTTGGGAAGTTTACTATCACCGTAACAAAGCAGACAATAAGTCAGTTGGTGAATACTACCTTTCTTATGCTGGTTTAGCATACAACCAACAAAATGATATATCTTTAGATTCTGAAGAAGGTATTGCTAATATGAAAGCAACAACCCTTCAACAATCTTCTTCTACATTTGACCAATACTTTGCTGGTTTAGGCTTTGATTTATTTGAACTTCCTGGTGGCACAGTAGCACACTACGTAGGTATGGAGTACTTTGAGCAATCTTTTGCTGATATTTATGATGGTCAGTCAGAAGCCGGTCGAATTGGTGGTTCAGCAGGTAACTCTTCTGAAGGTAAGCGTGATGTAACTGCATTCTTCTTCGAATCAGTGCTTCCAGTGACTGAAACAGTAGAATTGAACTTAAAAGCTCGTTACGATGATTATTCTGACTTCGGCGATAATATTGCACCTGCAATTTCAGCTCGTTGGCAAGTAGCTGATAACATCGTTATCCGTGGTTCATACTCTGAGTCTTTCCGTGCTCCAGGCCTTGACCGTTTGAATGCAGCACGTTCATTCTCTGCAGAAGACGCAATCGATTATGCAAATGGATCTACTACAGAACGCCAGTATGATACTTATTACACACAAAACTCAGAGCTAGATGCGGAAGAATCTGATTACACTAACCTTGGTATCGCTTGGGATGTAAACGATAACCTTACTTTCAAAGTTGATTACTTCCAGTTACAAATCGATAATGTAATTCAGCAAAAGACATTACAGTCGCTATTATCTGATGAAGCTGCAGGTTTAATTTCTGCAGTATCAGTAGACACAGATACTTCAAACGAAACTTTCTACTTGAAGCGTGCAGCATCTGGAACACTTATTGAAGCGGGTACATCTTACTTCAATGGTGCTGGTTTTGAGGTTGAAGGTATCGACTTTACTATTGCTGCAAACCTTGAAACAGGGTTCGGTGATTTCCGTTTCCAAAACGTAAATAGCTTTGTACTTTCTTATGAAGAAGAGGTAGGCGGTCGAGTTCAAGATACATCAGGCTGGTCTGGTCAACCTGAACTTAAATCTGTTGCTACCGTTGCTTGGTCTTATGAAGATCACTCGCTGGCATGGAATGCAACATTTACTGATAGCACTAGTGAGTTTGAAAGAGCACCTCTTGATGCTGATGATAACCCAATCCCAGGTGCTAAATATGATGTATCAGGTAGACTTGATAGCTGGTTGGTACACAACTTAACCTACACCTATAACGCAGGTGCTTATGGTGCACTTACCTTCACTGTTAATAACTTAACAGATGAAGACCCTGTATTATCATCAAATGGAACTTGGGATGATCAAGACCTATATAATAACTTTGGTCGTGATTACCGTGTAAGCTATTCAATTAGCTTCTAATTAAGTTTATTAAACGCAAAAGGCTGAATTTATTCAGCCTTTTTTATTTGTGGAGTAATAATGAGTGATCATTGGACTAATTACTGGCAGCAGGGACATTTGACGTCATTTGGAGGTGGATTCAAAACTAACTACGAAGGAGAACTCAAAAATTTTTGGCAAAGGTTTGCGGACAATATAGCTGAACATTCTAGTGTACTTGATATAGGTACCGGTAATGGTGCGTTAATAGAATTAATACAGAAAAATCATGATTTTAACTGTGTAGGTGTCGATAAAGCTTTAATTCATAAAGATTATATTAACTTGGTAAAAGGTGAGCTTTTATCTGGTGTTTCTGCAGAGATACTGCCATTTGAAAGTAGTCGATTTGACTATGTGATATCTCAGTTTGCTATTGAATACACTAATATTGATAAAAGCCTAGAAGAAGTAATTAGAGTACTAAAAAATAAAAGAAACTTTGTATTTATTTGCCACCACCCTGAATCGGTGATTATTAAATCGAATCAAGAAATTCTTAATATTTCAAATGAAATCAAAAGCAAACTACTTACTAGCCTGAATGTTCTTGCAAGAGCACTCGTTGAAGAGGATCATGACTTGATAAACAGCAGTTTTGAATTTATTGATACCTTCACTTTTGAGAGGTGTGGAAATATACATGGCTTGAAAGGAACCAATTTACTTTCTTTTGTTGATTTTTTGAAAAAAAACCAAGGTAAGAAAATTCGATTCGTTGAAGCATTTAAATTATTTCAAAAAGAGCTCGAATTATTGATATTGAGATTGCAAGAGCTAACACAAGCTGCAGATAACTTACCCTTAATAATAAATAAGTTAAACCAAGAAAATATAGATCTTGAAGTTGGCTATATAAGAGAAGATAAAAGTTCAACTTTGTTAGCCTGCTTTTTGTATGCTAAAGCAACTAAATTTTAGCAATCAATTGAATTATGAAATAGAAAGTTTTTAGAGTAAAAATTAGTTATTTGTACCAACTCAGTTAATCTCTTATACTAGAATTTCCAGATTAACAATTAGTTAAGGCTTTTAGTTGAGTAAAATTACTGTATTTACCCTTCTTTTAGTACTTTCATTACTTGTATCACTTAGCGCAAAAGCTCAAAAAAACAGCGTAACACTAAAAGCGGGTATCGTTAATTATAACTTTTTTCCTTACCACACCCGGGATGCTGATGGGCAGTTTTCTGGCGTTATTGTTGGCTATAGTAATGAAATCGCTCGACTAGCTGAAGCTGACCTCGAATACCGTGTTTATGACAGCTTAAACGAGCTATTAGATGCACTTAAAGCCGGTGATATCGACTTTGCCGTTGGCCTAAATAAAACCTCGCAGCGTAAAAAGCATTATTTATTTTCAACACCCTTCATGGAAGCGCCAAGAGGCATTGTCGCAAATCAGTCTATCGCAAATGATGCTTTGAAAAACTTAGCGAGTTTACGTTGGGTGTGCATTACGGGTAGCTCACATTGTGAATACTTAGTTGAAAATGGCGCGCTATTTATTAATCGTTTTATAAAACCCGAAGACGCCTTTAAAAAAGTAGCGGATGGCTCGTTTGATGCGTTTATGGGTGATTACTCGGTTTTATCTCACCAACTAAAGAATCGCTCACAAGAGAACCTGAAAGTTGTAAGCCCAGTTTGGTTATCGAGCGAAACCTTGCATGTAATGTTTAATAAAAACAAAACAGCATTACGCAATCAGGTTAATTCGGTATTAGCCGCTATTTCACCAACCACGAAACAACTATGGGAAAGTTCTGCTAGTGAAGAATATTTAGCCGCTAAAGCGTATAGTCAATTTAAGCGTGACTTTAACCGTATTGATAAAAAAGAAGAAAATAATTACTTACTGACATTTTCTTTTGTCGATGGTTTATATCCAATTCATGCGACAAGTAATTTAGGAGAAGCAGACGGCTATTTAAACGATACTCTTGAGCTTTTAGCGCAGCGCAGTGACTTTCAGTTTAAGTATATACCTGCGGCTAATTCGAAAGAGTTAGAACGACTATTTTTAGCCAATAAAATTGATTTAATCCCGACCATGAATCCGACGAAAATAGATGAGGGGGTGTTGATAGCGCTGCCAGCTCATTACAGTTTAGAGATGGTGTTAATCTCTAAACGAGCAAGCCAAACTAAACGAATTGGTTATTTAGAAGCGTTTGCTGACCCTAAGCAAAAGCTTGTAACGAATGAACTCGTTGAAACGGTATCATTTGACTCAATTAAAACGCTATTTTATGCACTGAGAAATGACAACATTGATGCTGTGATACTGCCGCAAAGTATTGCTGCATACCAGTTAAACCAATTCTATATTGGTGAGTTTTATATTAATCCAAAATACCGTTATACCCAGCCTATTTACTTTTTAGTGAATAAGCACTTTTCAGAGTTTGCGACTTTGCTAGATAGCTTATTTAAAACACTGACCAGCAACGATTTTAGCCATGTTGTGAACCGTCATGGCATTTTTAGTATTGAACGTGGTTACGACCGTAAAACAGTGAATACCACGGCAATTCTTATTTTAATTTTAATCGCTGTGTCTGTGATTTATTTTATTAGCTGGCGGTTAACTATTAATCGCGAAATTGCAAAGCGTAAAGAAGCTGAAGAAGTGGCATTGATTAAGCTTAACTTTACCCAAAAACTCATTGATGACTTACCCACTATGGTGGTGATTCAAGATCAGCATCAAAAACGCGTTATGTGGAATCGTGCCTACAAAGAAAATTTTGCTCACTTATGGGATGAAAATAACCAATATCTGCGCGGCGACATTAAAGTCGTAAAAAAACTAATTTCACAAAATGAACAAAGTTTAAATTCAGGCAAAGTCATTAATCAGCATATTAATTACACTAACAAATCTGGCAAAGAACTGGAGCTGCTTTACACTAAAAAGCCGTATGTGGGGTTAGATGGTGAACTAGCAGGCATCATGACAGTACTTACTGATGTTACTGAGCACCGCCATTTACAACGTGAGAATCAGTCAGTTCAACAGCTTCTACAAACCATCACAGATACCATACCCGGCGGCGTATTCCAGTATGAGTATTATGACAATGGTGAGGGGTGTTATACCTATATAAGTAAGGGCGCGCAGAGCTTATTAGGTGTCACTTCACGAATGATTAACCAGCGCGGTATGACGGGATGTATCTCGCCATTTATTGTTGATGAAGACCGCGTGCAAATCGCCAAGAGTTTTAAAGCCGCGACAAAACAAAACAAACTGATCGATATTGAGTTTCGGATAAATAATCTCGGCCAGCAAATTTGGTGTCGTTATATTGCTAATGCTGAAATTAATAAACGAGACGATAAGCAAGGTGTGCGTTGGAACGGGATCTTGCTGGACATCAGCTTACTTAAACGTCAACAAGCAGACTTAAGTAAAGCTACTCAGCTTGCACATCAAGCTGATCTAGCAAAAAGCCGCTTTATTGCCACTATGAGTCATGAATTAAGAACGCCAATGTCTGGGGTAAATGGCTTTATAGAGTTGTTAAAATCATCACCGCTTGATGAAGAGCAGCATTATCTCGTTGAGCACATTGATAGCTCTGTAACCAAGCTTCGCACATTAGTGGATGATATTTTATATTTTGCTAACACCACGACAGGCAATATTGAAGTTGAATTACGTGAGGTCGACCTAGAAGCACATTTATGTCGTGTTTTGCGTGCCCATGAATACCTAGCTAAGCAAAAAGGGCTTGAGTTTAACGTGATATGGCGCACAGCTGCTTATACCTTAGCTTCTGTTGACATAAGCCACTTGATGCAGGTTCTCTCTAATGTTTTAAATAACGCTGTGAAGTTTACTGAAAATGGTTCAATAAGCTGCGATGTGTTATTTGAGAAGCAGTCTTTAAAAATTGAAATATCAGATACAGGTAAAGGTATGACAGCTGAGCAGTTGGCGCATACATTTACCCCTTTTGAGCAAGCTGACAACTCAATTCAACGTCGCCATGGAGGTACAGGCTTAGGCTTGAGCTTGGCAAAGCAACTTGTAGAAGCAATGCAAGGTGAAATATCCATTTCAAGTACTTTTGGTAAAGGTACCAATGTTTACATTGCTGTGCCACTTAAAAGCGTCAGCAAACAAAAACTGCAGGCTGTATCAGTGAATTGGGCTGTGTGTTCACAAGACCATCAGTTATTAAATAATCTAGCTAATATGGGTGTAAAGCATCATCAATTAAGTTGGCCAATAGATATAGAGGCATTTACACAGGAAGATAATATTCTTATTGATGAAAGCTATATTAAAGCGTTATGGGGCGCTAACTGGCTGCAATCAATTAGTACTGCAACCAATAACTACATTTTAGTCGCAAGTGCAAAAAAAGAGCATAGGCCGGCTAATTGTAGCTGTCATATTTTACCTACAGAGCCATTATATCCAGATACTCTAAGAGAGCTTTTAGATAATGTACATACCAGCAATGATGAGGGGTTGGCTGCGCAAAATGCTCAGTTACATGGGCAAATATTAATAGCTGAAGATAATAAAACAAATCAATTATTACTCGAAAAACAATGCCAGAAGCTCGGTATCAAAGCCGTGATGGTTGATGATGGTATTGCTGCACTCAGAGCACTTGAAACAGGACAGTTTGATTTATTACTAACCGACTGTCATATGCCTGACTTAGATGGGTTTAAATTAACGGAGCAATTACGTAATCAAGAAAAATTTAAACATTTGCCAATTATTGGCTTTACCGCTGATGATTCTCAAGAGTGTTTAAATACAGCCTTAAAGTCAGGAATGAATAGTGTTTTATTTAAGCCTTATAAGCTTAATGAATTATATAATCGTCTAGCTGAGTTTATAGATTTAAGCTCTAATGATTTGCCTAATAGCAGTGAAGGCGTTGATATCAGTTTACAAGGTATAAAAGATAAGCAGCATTGGTTAACTGTTTTTGGTAATGAGAGTGATGCGAAAATGCTTGCCGACGTATTTATTAACAGTTTGCAAAGTGATTTAAATACTCTGCAAGAGCACTTGGAAGCTCAAAATTTAGAAAAGGTTTCTGCTGCAATACATAAGCTTAAAGGAGCTATTGTAATGCTGCAATATCCACCTTTGTCTGAACTAATCGTAGCAACGGAAAGTAGCTTTAATCAGCAGCAAGACACATTAATTGTTGAGAAATTAATTGCTGAATTAAATGATGTTATAGATAAAATTAAGCTATGGCTATAATGAAAAAATAGGATAAATAATAAACATAGAATAGATTATTTCATTAAATCCACATATACTAGTTATTGTTGAACATTTTAACTTTACTTTTAATTTTTAAGAGAGCTCTCAATGAAAGAAATCCGATCTTTTGTAAAATCTGCGTCATTATCTGAATTAGAAAAAGCAAAACAGCTAATTGACACAGCAATCGAGAAATATACTCAACAGCAAGAAGCTAAAAAAGAAGTACTCGATTTACTAAAAGAAAAAGGACTTACATTAGAAGATCTACAGGATGTAGCAACAACAGATAAACGTACTAAGGTTAAACCAAAGTACCGCATCGAATTTAATGGCGAAATTGTTGAGTGGACAGGCCGTGGCAAACGTCCTAAAGCATTCCAAGGTGTCGATTTAACAAAACACCTCGCTTAATTTTTGCTTTAAAGAATATCAAGGGAAGCGTATGCTTCCCTTTTTTATGTCGATTATAGTCCGATAACATGAAGTACGTACTCAGACCCTACCAACAAGAGGCCGTAGCACGCACGGTTGCTCACTTTCGACAAACTGACGACGCCGCGCTGATTGTTTTACCAACAGGGGCTGGAAAAAGCCTTGTTATTGCTGAACTTGCGCGCATTGCTAAACAAAAGATTATGGTGCTCGCGCATGTTAAAGAATTAGTAGAGCAAAACGCCGATAAATATATTAGCTTTGGTTTTAAGGCGAGTATTTTTTCTGCGGGGTTAAAGCAAAAGTCTTTAACAGAGCAAGTCACCTTTGCGAGTGTGCAATCACTGGCACGCAATACAGAAAAGCTCACTGATGATTACTCTTTGTTGATCATTGATGAATGCCACCGTGTAAGCGGTGATGAACAAAGTCAGTACGGGCAGGTGATAGCGAGTCTAAAAAAACAAAATCCCAATCTTAAAGTACTTGGCTTAACCGCAACACCATTTCGTATGGGGATGGGTTGGGTTTACCATCATCACTATCATGGTTTTGTTAGAGGTGATAAAGATGCACCGTTTAAAAAGTGTATTTTTGAGCTACCACTGCGCTATATGATTAAGAACGGCTATTTAACGCCGCCCCATGAAGTCGATGCAGCCATTAGCCATTATGACTTTTCATCATTACCGAGTGATTCATTTGGTCGGTATAGTATTGAGAATATGAATGCGTTATTGAAAGATAATACACGCGCAACAAAAGCGATTATCAAGCAAGTTATAGAATACAGTGAACAGCGTCATGGCGTGATGATCTTCGCAGCAACCGTAATGCATGCCAAAGAAATTACCAGTTATTTACCTGAGGATAGTACGGCACTTATCACGGGTGATACTGATAATAACGAGCGTGACCGAATTATTAATCAATTTAAAGCAAAACAAATAAAATATTTAGTAAATGTATCCGTACTCACGACGGGTTTTGATGCGCCTCATGTCGATTATATTGCGATTTTACGTCCCACCGAGTCGGTCAGTTTATACCAACAGATTGTTGGTCGAGGCCTTCGTTTAAGCGAAGGAAAAAAAGACTGCTTAGTGATTGATTATGCAGGTAACGGCTTTGATTTGTTCTACCCTGAGGTCGGCAGTAAAAAAGCGCAAAGTGATAATGAGCCTGTTCAAGTGCTGTGTCCAGGCTGTGGATTTGCGAATATTTTTTGGGGTAAAACAGACAGCGAAGGCAAAGTGGTTGAGCATTTTGGTAGGCGTTGCCAAGGCTTGCTGGACGATGGTGAAGAACAAGTACAGTGCGATTATCGTTTTCGGTTTAAAGAATGTGAGCAGTGTGGTGAACAAAATGATATTGCTGCAAGGCAGTGTCAGTCCTGTGGTACCATGATGGCAGACCCTGATGATAAACTACGAGAAGCACTAAATTTAAAAGATGCCTTGGTATTAAGGTGTAGTGGTTTGTCAGCTCAAGTGCTAGCAAAAGGTTTACTTAAAATTAGCTATTATGATGAAGATGGAGCCAGTTGTGATGAGGTATTTAACTTAGCAAATGACACCGGACGTTTTATTTTTAATAAGCAGTTTGGTAAGCGAGCAGCACCAGGTTTTACCCCAATAGATTGGCAAAGCGCGGAGCAGGTTGTCAATTTACAACAGCAACTACTTGCACCCGATTTTGTGATTGCGCGTAAAAATAAAAAATACGGTTGGAAAGTGGCTGAAAAGCTATTTGATTATCAGGGCAATTTTCGTAAGGCGAATCAATTAAATTGATCCCCTTACGAGATTGTGGGAATGGCTTATTCTTCTTCGGCCATCAACCCCCAACCATCGCCATAACCATTATGGCTATTAGCAATGCTTTCTAAGTATTGTTCTGTTTGGCTAAGTAAGGTGTGATCTGGCACCATCTTCACACGAGTAATTACTTCCCACACCCCTGTATCTGGGCATTTGGCTAACTCTGTTGAAGGGGCAAGTTCATCACTTGTAATTGCTTCAGCAAACTTTTCTGCTTCAGGCTTTTGTTCAAAAAGAATATAGAAATCGATGGTGTGCATACTGGTTAAATCGACACCAGCGTCAGCAATTTCAGCTAATAATTGACCGTTTTCGTCATCAGGGAAGTGCATTTAGTCGCTCATTCATTATAAATCTAGGTATTATCCGCTATTGTAGCGAAAATAATTGTTTAACGCGTACTAATTTTAACATTTCAATTATGTCAGTGGCTATGGCACTGTGCTAGTATCATTTTGTACTCATTTTAGACTATGACTCTTCCAAAAAAGTAAGGATATTTTTTGTATACTCGGCATTTCTTTTTTGTCTTTTTGTTTATCTGCTTTTCATACAGCCAGCTTGCATTAAGTGCGGCAACGGTTATTAAAGATTATAAAATTCAGGGGATCAGTGATGAGCTCGAAAAAAACGTTGAGCTTTACATTAAGCAACTGGTCGATGAAAAAACTTCCAAGGCATTAAAGCGTCATGCTAAAAGCCAAGTAGAAATGAGTTTAAAAGCCCTTGGTTATTATAAACCGACCATCAAAATTAGTTTCGATGATGCTCAGCAGCTTTTAATTGTTGATGTTCAGCGTGGTCCTGCTACCCGAATTGCGGATATTAACGTGACTATCACGGGCGCCGGTAAAGATGACGCTGAATTCATGTCTGCCGTCAACAGTATCAAAATCAAACAAGGTGACTTTTTAAATCACGGTAAATATGAGGCGGCAAGAAAACGCATTGAAAGCCAACTATTAGACTTAGGTTATTTTGATGCAAAATGGCATGAACATAAATTGGCAGTTTCGCTAAAAAATAATAGCGCAAAAGTCATTTTTAATGTCGATACTGGGCCCCGTTATCAGTTTGGTGATATCGCTATTGGTACTGAAACCCCAGCTGAAAAATACATTCGTTCGCTGGCTGAATTTAAACAAGGTCAGCCTTATAAAGCCACCGAGATTTCTGATTACAACTTAGCACTGTCGAGTACCCCTTATTTTACCAGTGTTCGTGTGTATGCAGACATTGCAAAACGTAAAAATAACCAAGTGCCTGTCAACGTTGACGTTTTACACAAGCCTGCCAATAGCTATGAAGTGGGTGGTGGCTTTAATACTGATTTTGGCCCAAAAGTTCGTTTCAAATGGACTAAACCTTGGATCACCGAAGATGGTCACTACTTAGAAAGTAACCTCAATGTGTCTGAAAAACAGCAGGATATATCGATGAGTTACACTGTTCCTGTTGATGATCCTAATGATGATCTTTGGCGCTTTTCTGTGGGTTACAAGCTCGAAGATGAAGTAACTAATGATCTATATAGCAAAATATTCACGGGGCAATTACAGCGACAGTGGCTAACCGAAGACGATTGGGTTCGTACTGCTTTTTTAAGACGCGATTACGAAACCTATCGAATAGGGGATGAAGAACAAAGCGCAAAAATGTTGATGCCCGGTATTAGCTATGCCAAAAAAGACACTGAGGGGGGGACAACGCCTTATGAAGGCTATCAATGGATGATGTCAGTCGAGTTTGGTTTAAAAGATATGATGTCTACAACCAATATTTTGCGCTTACAACTGCAAAATGCCTGGTTAACTACTTTTGCAGATCGCCATATGCTTTTCTTAAGAGCTAACCTAGGTGCCATGCTGGTCGATAATATAAATGATGTGCCGTTATCACTGCGTTTTTATGCCGGTGGTGATCAGAGTGTACGTGGTTTTGCCTATGAATCTATCTCCCCTGAAAATGAGGAAGGGCGCCTAATTGGTGGTAAATATTTAATGAGCGGCACTGTTGAATATAACTATCAATTTGCTGAACATTGGCGCGCAGCCTTATTTGTCGATAGTGGTACTGCGACTAATGATTTTAGTGATCGCGTCGAAGTCGGTGCCGGTTTTGGTTTTCGGTATTTAACGCCGGTTGGCCCTGTGCGTATCGACCATGCTTGGGGTTTAACAAAAGAAAGTAAAAGTACCAGATTAAGTATTACCATAGGACCTGAAATCTAATGAAGATGTTAAAAAAGATAACCAAGGTTCTATCAATCACGTTGGCTAGTTTGCTAGTTATTGTGTTTTGTTTGTTTTTCACTGCACCCGGTAATCATTTCATTGCATACGCAGCGAATAAGTTAGTTGGTGGCTTAAAAATCAACCTGCCATCTGGGCGTTTTTTATATAATGATGCGTTTGATGTTCACTTTGAAAATCAAGGCATCAAGCTTGATGCAAAGCAGCTAAAAATTGATTTATTCTGGTGGCGTTGTGATGGTATCTGCCTAGATAATTTAAGCGCCCAGTCGATTGATATAAGCATTAAAAGCCAAGCTGTATCAACTGAGCAGAGTACTGAAGCAGAGCCTGAAGCTGAGCAAGCTGGTCAAATCAATTTACCATTGAAAGTTGCTGTTAAACGCGTTGCAATTAATCGCTTTAACCTCGCGCATCCGAGTGCCGATGTAACAGTTAACAAGTTAAGCCTAAGTGGTCACGGCGAAGCATCGGATATTACAATAGATACACTGACCATTGCTGATGTTGCTGTGATGCTGCACGAGGCGAAAGAGCAGCCTCAATCAAAGCCATTAACAGAGCTGCCAGCATTACCCGCAATTGATATTACGCTACCGATTAATGTTGAATTAAAGCAATTTCAAATCAGTAAAGTTGCTGTTACCCCTTATGGTGCTGAAGAGGCTCAGTTAGTTGAAAATATCGAATTAGTTGCGTCTGCTAAGGGGAGCGATATTAATCTTGAAAAGCTTGCTGCAAGTTATCAGCAATGGCAATTGCACTCTAATTTAATGGCAGAGCTTTCTGGTGAAAATACAATTGATGGAGCAGTGTCTGTAAAAGGCACTGAGCATCAAGCGAAGTTATCGCTTTGGGGCCCGCTTGAGGATTTAACGTTAGATTTAGTAACGCAAGGAACTTACCCAGCAGAGTTAAAAGGGGCTGTGAACCTAAAAAAAACAAATTACCCATTTGATTTAACAGGCCAGATAGCAAAGTGGCAAATTACGTCAGATACACAACAGCTGCAATTATCGGACTTTGATTTAAAAGCGAAAGGCCATGCCGATGCTTATACTGTCGATTTGAGCCTAGTTACGCAGTTAGACGCATTACCAGCAATGACTGTGAAATCGCAATTACAAGGTAGTTTAACAAACGCAAAGCTTGAGCAGTTAAGCCTCAATGCTAATGACAGCAAAGCAGGCATTAACGCATCAGTTGATTGGTCGAACGGGGTAAAAAGCGAGTTTAAAGGGGTTTTAAGCCACTTAAAAGCCCAATACTTAACGGATGCATTAAGCAGTGATTTATCTGGTGAATTTAATGGTTCATTTAATTTACAGGCAGGTGAGTGGCAGCTTGCCTTAGATAACACGCAATTAAATGGTTCAGTTAATGAAGTGCCAGTGACCTTGTTGTCGGATTTTGAACTTGATAGCAGCCTGCATGCGAGTTTTAAAAAACTTGAAGTAAAAAGCGGCAAAAATGAAATTGCGCTATCGGGACAGGTTGATGACGTATGGCGTGTCGACGGTAAATTGCGTCTAGATGCAAGTGGTCAAGATATCTTGCCTATACAAGGCAAGGGCTTTGCAGATTTGAGCTTACGTGGCGAGCGTCTTGCGCCAACGGTTGATTTAAATCTAGTTCTTAATACATTGAGCTATCAAGATATTCAGGTTGATGGTTTAACATTAAAAGGGCAATTTGATTACGCTGCAGACTGGCAAACGGATGTGTCTTTGGTGCTTGATTCTGCATCTATTAACGAACACAAAATTAATCAAATTGAGTTAGACGCCAGTGGCGATAAAACAGATCACCATTTAACTTTTTTACTCGATGCAGATCAAGGCAAGGCATCATTTGATATAGACGGTAAATTCAATAAAGAAACCTGGCAAGGTGCGCTAAGCCAAATTCTTGTTACCGATAATCAGGTGCGCTTTGGCACTAATAAGCCAGTTAATATTCAACTGAATACTAAAACCTTTGACTTTAATGTAGGCGCGCATTGCTGGCAAAGTGATAACTCAAAACTATGCTTTGAGACCTTGCAGCAAACTAAGCAATTAGGCCAGCTAAATGCACAGCTTGCAGCGCTATCTATTGCTGAATTTAAACACTTCTTACCCGATAACTTGAAAGTAACTGGCGATGCAAACGGGGAGTTTGTTGCTAATTGGAATAATGGCGGATTGAAAACGATTCGTGCCAATATCAAAACTCAGCAGCTTGAAGCATCTTTAATTGATGATGCAAATGTTTATAAATTACCGATAGAGGTTTTAGATATCTCGGCAATGAGCGATGCGCAAACGGGTAAACTTAATGCCACTTTAGATTCATCTGTATTAGGTAAAGTAACCTCAGAGCTCAAGATTGATGATATCCAGAATCAACAAACCTTAGCGGGCGACTTGGTTATTGAGAAAATTGAGTTAACAAACTTACGACCCTTTATTGCATCACTTGAGCAATTAACAGGCGACATAAAAGGCCAGTTAGCAATCGCTGGTACTTTAAAAGAGCCATTACTCAATGGTGATTTTGATGTCGAAAAAATCAACCTTGAAGGGTCATCCTTGCCTGTGTCGCTGCAAAACTCTTATGTGAACATTGCCTTTAATAACCAAAGTGCGAAGCTCACGGGGGAGCTCAAAGACACCGAAGGGGGCGCGCTTAATTTATCTGGCGGTGTTGATTGGCAGCAAGATTTACCGGACGTTAACGTGAAGCTAAACGGTAAAGAGTTTTTTGTGCGTGCTCAGCAAGATGTCACCTTTAAAGTGTCTCCAGATTTAACTATGTCGTTAAAAAATAATGCGTTTAATCTTGATGGCCAAGTCGTCGTGCCATGGGGACGTATTGCGATTGAAGAGCTACCAGAAGGTGCTGTGCAAGTCAGCGATGATGAAGTCATTGTTGATATTGAGCAGCAACAGTCAGAAAAAGTCCCTTTTGACTATGCTATTAACTTAAAGGTGTTGGTTGAAAATGATGTGCGCGTTGACTCGTTTGGCTTACAGTCTAAAGTTGAAGGTGACATTAACATCAGCATGGACCAAGTTACGCCGATGATAGCAACGGGTGAGTTGAACCTTGTTCAAGGTACCTATCGTGCTTTTGGTCAAGACTTGCAAATTCGTACCGGTCAGGTGGGCTTTAGCGGCTCAATTGATAAACCGTACTTGAACATTAAGGCAATTCGAAATCCAGACAACACCTCGAATGGCGTGATTGCGGGTATTACCTTAACTGGTAATGTTGAACAGCCTTCATTAAAAGTATTCTCAGAGCCAGCGATGGACCAAGCCCAAGCATTGGCTTATTTATTAAATGGGCAACCTCTTGATGAAGGAGATAGTTCAACCGATGCGATGCTCACCCAATTACTGCTTGCCCAAGGTGTAAACCGTAGTGAGGGGGTGGTATCTAAAATTGGTGAAAGCTTTGGCTTATCAGATGTCAGCTTAAGTTCAAGCGGCAGCGGGGATGATACTAAAGTCGAAATATCTGGTTACGTTACTCCGGGTATTCAAGTGAAATACAGTGTCGGTATTTTTGATTCATTAAGTGAAGTGGCGGTACGTTATCAATTGTTGTCGCAATTGTATATCGAGGTCACCAGCGGCTTAAATCAAAATGTTGATATTCTTTATAAATTTGATTGGGACTAATATCTCTACTTGTGGCCAAACATCGCTTTTACTTGCTTATTAGGGCATAAGTTAATAGGCTGAATTGTCAATTACTTAAAAGATAATAACAATGAAATTAAGTCTATTAACTCTGTGCCTTGGCGTAGTTTTAGCTGCACCAATTGCTGCAAAAGAAACAAGCCAAAAACGTTCCGCTGGGGAAATCATTAAAACCGCAAATAGCAGTGAGTGGCGAAAAGTCAGTGCCGAAAACGTCATTAAATTAACCTTACCTACGGGTGCTGCTTATATTGAACTAAACGATAAACTAGCGCCCATTCACGCAAATAACATGCGACAGCTTGCCAAAGAAGGGTTCTATCAAGGCCTAAGTGTGTATCGCTTTGTTGAAGGGTTTGTCGCGCAGGGCGGGGATGTCAGTGAAAATAAACCCATTAAAAATGCCAAAAAAGGGTTACCCGCTGAGTTTTATCTACGCACTGAGACTCCCTTAGCGATTACAGAGCTTAAAGGGCCTGATGGTTATGCCACTAAAACGGGCTTTTTAAATGGCTTCGCAGTGGCGCAAAACCAAAGCCAAACCGAAACATGGCAAGTACATTGCCCAGGAATTTTTGCCATGGCCCGCGGTAATGATATTAATTCCGGTGGTACCGAATTTTATGTCATCATCGGCAATAGCCAGCGCTATTTAGACCGTAATATCACCGTGTTTGGTCGTGTTTTAGAAGGCATGGAGCATTTTAATCTATTGCAGCGTAAAGCTACTGAAGGTCAGGCATTTAATCCCATCACAGATATGCAAGTATTAGCAGATATTAAAGACACAGATAAAAGTGAGTTTCGGGTGATGAAAACAGACTCAAATGTGTTTAAGGCCCTCATCGAGGCGCGTAAAAATCGAGTAGAAGCGTGGTTTGTTGAAAGCCCTGATTTTATCGATGTTTGTGCAATGCCAATCCCAACCGAACGGATTAAATAAAGCCATGACCACCTGATAGATTATTTGATACAATATCAGTCTATTGGTTAAGAAATATAAGGGTATCGGGTGGTTAACCTAGGTCCGCTGTTCGGCGAATTAAAAACGTGTTTACGCAAAGATCAATTCATCTTCAAAAAACGCCTTCATGGTATTAAAAAAATCAACGATGAAACTAAGCAAGCAAACATAGCGCAAAAAATAGCAGAAGATATTAATCGTTCGCAGCAATTGCGCGAGCAACGTTTGGCTGCATTGCCTAAAGTGACCTACCCAGAGCAACTTCCTGTTAGCCAAAAGAAAGATGACATTAAACAGGCGATTGCCAATAACCAAGTGGTGATCATTGCCGGTGAAACTGGCTCTGGTAAAACGACGCAGATCCCAAAAATGTGTTTAGAGCTTGGCCGCGGTGTTGACGGATACATTGGCCACACCCAGCCTCGCCGACTCGCGGCTCGAAGTGTCGCGAATCGTATTGCAGAAGAAATGCAATGCGAGCTAGGTCAACAAGTGGGTTTTAAAATTCGTTTTAGTGACCAAGTTTCTGACAATAGCTATATTAAATTGATGACAGACGGTATTCTGCTGGCTGAAATTCAACAAGACAGATACCTAAATCAGTACGATACCATCATCATCGATGAAGCCCACGAACGTAGCCTGAATATCGATTTCATCTTAGGCTATTTAAAAAATTTACTGCCAAAACGTCCCGACTTAAAAATTATTATTACCTCAGCGACGATTGACCCAGAGCGTTTTTCTAAACATTTTGATGATGCACCCATCATCGAAGTATCCGGTCGAACTTTCCCAGTAGAGGTACGTTATAGACCAACCACTGAAATCAACAAAGACGAGATGGAAGCGGATGGTGACCAATTACAGGGTATTTTTGATGCCGTTGATGAGCTTTGCGATGAAGGCCCTGGCGATATTCTGATTTTTATGAACGGTGAACGAGAAATTCGCGATACCGCTGATGCGTTATCAAAGCGAAACCTCAAAGGCACGGATGTTTTACCGCTATATTCGCGTTTATCAAACGCAGAACAAAACCGAATTTTTGCGCCGCATAGCCGCCGTCATATTATTTTAGCTACCAACGTGGCTGAAACATCACTAACGGTGCCGGGTATTCGCTATGTTATCGACCCTGGTACCGCGCGCATCAGCCGTTATAGCTATCGTACCAAGGTACAACGATTACCGATTGAGCCAATTTCACAAGCTAGTGCCAATCAGCGTAAAGGTCGCTGTGGTCGTATCGAAGCGGGTATCTGTATTCGCTTATACAGTGAAGAAGACTTTTATTCGCGCCCGGAGTTTACTGACCCTGAAATTTTACGCACCAACTTAGCCTCTGTTATTTTGCAAATGCTTGGTTTAGGGCTTGGCGACATGCAGCAGTTCCCGTTCGTGCAAGCGCCAGATAGCCGAAATATCAATGATGGTTTAACGCTACTTGAAGAACTCGAAGCCATTAAGCCAGCTAAACGTCATAAAAAGACTGAGCTTACGAAATCAGGCAGAAGTTTAAGCCGTTTACCGGTTGATCCACGTTTAGCGAAAATGGTGCTGACTGCCGATGGCTTAGGTGCACTGCGTGAAGTGATTATTATTGTTGCGGCATTGTCGATTCAAGACCCAAGAGAGCGACCACAAGAAAAACGCGGTGCAGCGGATGAAAAGCATGGCCGTTTTGATGACCCTGATTCAGATTTTATCGCCTTTTTAAATCTGTGGAATTACCTTGAAGAGCAGCAATCTGAATTGAGCAATAGCCAGTTTAGAAAGTTATGCCAAAAGGACTTTTTAGCCTATATGCGGATCCGCGAATGGCAAGATATTGTTTATCAGCTATCAACGGTATGTAATGAAATGGGCATGAAGGCCACTACAAATGTTGCTGATAGCGAGCGAATTCATCAATCTTTATTAAGCGGTATGTTAAGTCATATTGGTTTTAAAGATGAAAAACAAATTTATAAAGGCGCCCGCAACAGCCAATTCCATATTTTCCCAGGTTCAGGATTATTTAAAAAGAGCCCAAAATGGATTATGTCGGCAGAGCTTGTTGAGACCAGTAAGCTTTATGCGCGGATCAACGCGCGCATAGATTTGAAATGGGTTGAAGGCTTTGCACAGCATTTAGTAAAGCGCAGCTACAGTGAACCGCATTGGGAGAAAAAGCCGGGTGCAGTTATCGCGTTTGAGCAGCAAACCTTGTATGGCCTATTAATTGTTAATAAGCGCCGCTGTGTATACAGCAATATTGATCCAAAAGTAAGTCGCGAGTTGTTTATTCGCACCGCTTTAGTAGAGCAAGAACTGGGTCAAAATGAAGGCTTTTTACAATATAACCAAGAGTTAATTGAAGATATTCAGGTTCTTGAAAATAAATCTCGCCGCCGTGATATTTTAGTTGATGAACAAACTTTATTTGAATTCTACGACAAGAAAATTCCACAAGATGTAAATAATCGTGCCGCGTTTAATAAGTGGTGGAAAGGGCAAAAGCAAAAAGATAAGCGCTTTTTGCACATGTCTCGAGAAGAATTAATGCAGCATGGTGCTGATCATGTTACCGAGTTTGATTACCCAGATACTTGGCAGCAAGAGAACTTGTTGTTACCACTGGCTTATCACTTTGATCCAGGGCAAGCCGTTGATGGTGTTGCGGTACAAATTCCAGTTGCACTGTTAAATCAAGTACAAGAAACTGGCTTTGATTGGCATATTCCTGCATTTAGGCATGAGTTAATTTGTGCGCTTATCAAGTCGCTACCAAAAACGATCCGTCGCAACTTTGTGCCTGCGCCAAACTACGCCGATGCGGTACTTGCTGCAATCGAGCCGATGCAAGGCAACTTAATTGATGCAATTAGTACGCGCTTATTACGTATGACAGGTGTGCGTGTTGAGCCAGATGCATGGGATTTATCAACCCTTGCTCCGCATTTACGCTTACAGTTTGAAGTACGCGATGAACACGATAAGTTACTCGCTCGCGGGTTAAATCTATCTAAACTAAAAGCCCAGTTACAAGGTAAGGTAACGGATACCTTATCGAAAGTAGCCGACAAGGGTATAGAGAAAGCTGATTTGACCGAGTGGAGCTTTGGTGAGTTACCGAGCTCTTACGTGAAAAAGCAAGGTCAATACGAAATCAAAGCGTTTCCAGCGCTGGTGGATAAAAAAGACTCAGCAGCGGTTGAGTTATTTGATAATGAACACAAAGCACAGCAGGCGCACCAACAAGGTTTACGTCGCTTAGTGTTATTAAACGTGCCATCACCAATTAAGTATTTACAACAAAACTTACCGAACAAATCTAAATTAGGTTTGTACTTTAATCCGTTTGGTAAGGTCAATGACTTAATTGATGACTGTATCGCTGCAGCCGTTGATAGCCTATTAACTAAATACGGCAACATTCGCACTGCAGATGCGTTTGAAAAGGCAAAAGAACAAATTCGCGGCGAGCTCGGTGATACGGTTGTTGAGATCGCTACCCAAGTAGAGCAAGTGTTGAGTATTGCTCATGGCTTAAATAAACGTATGAAAGGACGCGTTGATTTAACCATGATCACGGCGCACGGTGATATTAAATCACAGTTACAAAGCTTAGTTTTCAAAGGCTTTGTTAGTCAGCACGGCGCAGCAAAAATGACGGATTTAATTCGTTACTTAAAAGCCATTGAACGCCGCTTAGAAAAGCTCCCTGTTGATCCTAATCGTGATAGGTTGTGTGTGCTTGAGCTTGAAAAAGTAGCTGAGCAATATCAAAAATTAGCTAATAAAATTCCTAAGGGTATGCCAATTCCTGAAGAGATCAGTGCGATATTTTGGATGCAACAGGAGTTACGTGTTTCTTTATTTGCACAAACACTAGGGACACCTTATCCTGTATCTGCTAAACGTGTTTTAAACGCAATCAAAGAATGTGAGTTATAATACTAAGGAATGAGCAATGGGTTAGCGCCTCCTTGCTTTAAGTTACAAACACAGATGCTAAAAGGAGATTATGTGGGCATTGAAAAGGAAAGACCGATCTCAGTTCCTGAGCGTACGGTAAATCGACCGCGTCCAACTATTTTGGTCGTCGATGATGAATATTTTAATTTTGAAATGCTCAAAGCAAGCCTTGGGGATGAGTTTTCATTAAGTTATGCAAACTCAGGCACATCGTGTTTAACATCGGCTATTGCTGAGCCGCCGGATGCTATACTACTCGATGTGTGTATGCCGGGCTTAGATGGTTATGATACCTGCCGATTACTAAAAAACACTCCAGAAACAGAGCAAATTCCTGTTGTCATGGTGTCTGGTCTTGAAACCGAGCTTGAACAAAAAGCAGGGTTTGATGCCGGGTGTGACGCCTATGTAGTGAAGCCTTTTTCTGTTAAAACATTAATAGAGAAAATAAAAACACTGGTATAGGAGGCCATATGTTTCATGAGGAGAAACGCGACTTTCGCCGCATGCAAATTCATACCCCTGCAAAACTGATCCCATTAGATGTTGTTAATGGTGAAGAAATTCAGGCTATGTGCACTGATTTAAGTGCAACAGGGCTGGCAATACACCTTGATGAAGTTTTAGAAATAGGTAGTCTGTATCGGGTGTTAATTGCTTCGACTAGCACGGCGATTACTTCATTTGATGCGACAGCCCGTGTGATTCGAGCAACCAAGGAGCAAGATGGCTCCTTGAGTGCCGGTTTAGAAATTGTAAGTTTTAACTAGTAAACCTTACAGATCAGGCCTTTAAGATAAAAGCCTTCTGGGTAGCTGCCAGCAATTGGGTGGTCGGCAGCTTGGTTTAATCGTTCCATGATCAACAAGTCTTTACCTGCATCAAGGGCAGCATCCGCTACCACTTTTTGAAATAAATTTTGTTCCATTAATCCAGAGCACGAGAAAGTGAGTAAGGTTCCACCTGGTTTTAAGATTTGCATCGCAATCATATTAATATCTTTATAACCACGACATGCACCGGTTAGTTGCGCTTTGTTGTCAGCAAATTTTGGTGGATCCATAACAATAGTATCAAATTGCACACCTTCATCACGGTATTGGCGCAATAACTTAAAGACATCTTGTTTCACGAAATCAACTTTAGATAAATCAAGGTTGTTATGCTCAACGTTACGCTTAGCGGTATCAAGTGCTGGCTGTGACACATCGACGTTAGTAACGTGCTTACAACCGCCACGCAAAGCATAAAGCGAGAAAGTACCTGTGTAGCTAAAGCAGTTTAATACTGTTTTGTCTTTAACAAAGCGCTCAAGGGCTGCACGGCTATCACGTTGATCTAAGTAAAAGCCTGTTTTGTGGCCTTCAAGAATGTCTACTTCGAGTTTTAAGCCATTTTCTTCAATGACGACTGGCTCTGTTGGTTCTTTACCCCAAAGTATGCCCTTGATTGGTTCAAGGCCCTCTTTTGTACGAACATCAACATCTGATCGCTCATAAATATCGCAACCAGGGAAAATGGCCATTAGTGCAGCAACAATTTCACCTTTATGGCGCTCTGCTCCGGCACTAAGCAGTTGGCACACCAGTACATTATCAAATTTATCGATAGTGATGCCTGGCAAGTAGTCAGACTCTGCAGCGCTTAAACGAAAACCCGTTAAGCCGCCTTCGCTGATCACCTGTTCGCGCGCATCATAGGCACGGCGCAAACGCTTTTCAAAAAAAGCCTGGTCAATGATTTCGTTTTGATCGAAGCTCCATACGCGAGCACGAATTTGCGACTGCGGGCTGTAAGCTGCAATCGCTAAAAACTTACCGTCATTGTCATAGATAGTGACAGTATCACCTAGTCCTGGCTTACCTTTTACTTTTTTAATGGCTTTTGAGAACACCCATGGGTGTTTTCTTTTTAATGATTTTTCTCGTCCAGCTTGCAGGTAAATAGTAGATGACATAGGGATTCTCGCGTCAAACAAAAGGGGGCATAGTTTAATGAAGCACTGACAAACATACAATGAATGTTTTGAACAAATCCAGCAACCACGATAAAGTAAGCATAATTTCAATTAGTTAATGGTGATAGTCTGTATATGCAGCCAGAAATAGACTTTGCAGCTTTAGAAACTCAGTGTCGAGACTTTATTTTGTCTTTACTTCATGCCGATGTCGCACACGATATTAGTCATATTGAGCGAGTAGTGAGGGTTGCAAAACAATTATGTATTGCCGAGCAGGCAGAAATGGCTGTGGTGTTACCCGCAGCTTGGTTACATGATTGTGTTGCGGTTGCTAAAAACCATCCAGACAGGGCAAAAGCATCGACCATGGCCGCAGACAAGGCGTTAAGCTTTTTAGCTTCAATTAATTATCCTGAGCAGTATTTTAGCGCTATTCATCATGCTATTGCGGCACATAGCTTTAGTGCCAATATCAAAGTACAAAGTGTTGAAGCGCAAATAGTGCAGGATGCAGATCGAATGGATGCATTAGGTGCAATCGGTGTGAGTCGTTGTATGAAAGTAGGGGGCTCAATTGGTCGCTACTTGTATCATAAAGACGACCCATTTTGTTTAAACCGCGAACCTGACGATACAAAATATACCCTAGATCATTTTTTCATTAAGTTGTTGCACATTAGCGAGAGTATGAACACGCCATCAGCAAAAGATGAAGCCAAAAGACGTACAGCTTACATGCTCGAATTTTTAGAGCAGTTAAAAGCAGAAATTGGTGAGTAACATGGCTATTCCATCTTTACGTGGTGTTGATCATTGCCACTTAAATGTTGATGATTTAGCGGCTGCGCTTAAGTGGTATCAGCAAGTACTTGGCTTTAATGTTGTACCAGAGCTTGCTTTTTGGGATGAAGGAAAAGGGCCTTTAACTTTAGAAGACCAAGCAAAGACAATTCGTTTAGCACTCTTTGAAGCAGACGGTAGAAGCAAAGGTATTGCCTTTGGCGCAAATGCAGAACAGTTTTTAGCATGGCTTGAGCATCTCGCTCAGTTTGATATTAAAACATTTGTTGCTGACCACGGTGTTACTTATTCAATGTATTTCAAAGATTGTGCTGGTAATAGCCATGAAATTACTTCGCATGATTACGGTGCAATTAAAAAAGGCCTCAAATGAGGCCCTAAGATATTAGCTCGTATAAGTATTTTTGATTTCTATGATGCTATCTATTTGACCGATAAATAAATCAACTAGTTGCGGGTCAAAATGCTTACCGGCTTCGTCTTTCAATAAGTCGATGGCTTCTTCAACCGACCAGGCTTTTTTATAAGGACGTTTTGAGGTTAAAGCATCAAACACATCTGCAATTGTCACGATACGCCCTTCTATACTTATCTCTTCGCCTTTCAGGCCATACGGATAGCCCGTACCATCCCATTTTTCATGGTGTTCAAGGGCAAGCTTATGAGCAAGCTGTAATAGCGGCGAAGTTGAGTTCTCTAAAATCTTCGCACCGATTAAGGCATGTTGTTTCATGTGCTCGTATTCGTTTTCGTTTAAGCGGCCAGGTTTTAATAGTACTGAATCAGGAATACCTATCTTACCTACATCATGCATAGGCGCTGCCTGTTTAAGCTGTTCGGCTTCGTACTCACTCATGCCATAGGCAAGGGCGAGTACTTTACTGTAACGGCTCATTCTTGCAATGTGCTCACCAGTGTCGGTGTCTTTATATTCTGCGGCGCGGCCTAAACGTTGTATCAAATCAATATGGGCTAATTGCAGTTGTTCAGCTTGCACTAAAGATAAATGATTTTTAACCCGTGCTCTGACAATCGCAGGGCTAATTGGTTTGGTAATATAATCGACTGCACCTAGAGCAAAGCCTTCAGACTCATCCTGCTCATGAGAAAGTGCGGTAACAAAGATAACAGGAATATGAGCGGTTTTAGGGTTTGCTTTTAACACTTTACAGACTTCGAAGCCACTCATGTCGGGCATCATAATATCGAGCAAAATCAACTTAGGAGGTTCATTTTCAATAAGCTGAAGAGCAAGCTCGCCAGATTTTGCAAACGATAAGCGATAATCGTTAGCGAGTACTTCACGGATCACTTTTAAATTGGCTGGTTCATCATCGACGACCAAAATTCTTGCACGTTCTGAGATTTGCGTCATAGGTGTTCCTTAGCAGCTTGGAGAGTGTGCTTTAAAGCTGATAAAGCAGTGCTTGCTGCATCAAAGTCAAAGTTTTCAAAATGCGCACAAATTTCAACAACCAGCTCTTGGTAGGTTGCCGGTGCTTGGGATTGCACTTGGCTTAATAAATCATCGTCTATTTCTGCATGCTCAGCTTGCGCTTGCAGTGCCTCAATTTGGCTAATAAATGCCCCCAACGACGTTTCGTGTATGGGTTGCTGTTGTGAACTAGACTGCGGCTGATCTGCAAGCAATGCAATCAGCGTTTGCCATTCCTGTTCGCACTCGGCAATGAGTGTAGGGAAGCTTTCCTTTTCACGTTCTTTTTCAGCGTTTGATAACAAGTATAATAATTTTGCTAGTGCTAAATTACCCGCGACTCCTTTAAGAGTATGCAAAATTGCTTTTTGTTCGTCTTCACTGAGTTTCTGATCCTTCAGTCGTAGAATACTCTGTTGATGATTGCTTAGGAATAAGCCAATTTCCGTATTTAATTTCTCTTTGCTTCCCCACATCAAAACACCTTTGTCGTAGTTGATGTGCTTTTTCTCATCACCGACTTTATTGTTAGTGATTTTATTTACTTCTAAACCAAGCACTTTCGCAATTTCATGGTTCAGCTGGTTAATATCAACGGGTTTATTTGCAAAGCCATTCATACCGGCTTGTTTAGTGGTAATTTTATCTTGTTGTAAAACACTCGCCGTCAACGCGATGATAGGTGTAATTTTTAAGCATCTGATTTTCTCTATTTCGCGGATTTCTTTACAGGCCGTAATGCCATCACATTCCGGCATATGTATATCCATCAAAATCACATCAAAGCTTTGCTGTCCAAATGCTGCAATGGCTTCAAGACCATTGTGAGCCGTACTGATGGTGTGCCCAGCTTGCGATAATAAAATGTTCAGTAGCTCAACATTTTGCTCAATGTCATCAACCACTAATATGCGAAGTTTTGGTAAGTCTAATTGATTACAAGTTAGGGTATCGACTTGGCTGATATCACCTTCTTGTAAAGGAAGGTTAAAGTAGAAGCAGCTGCCTTTACCTTCTTCACTGATAGCACCAATTGAACCACCCATTAATTCAACAAGTTGCTTACTGATAGTGGTGCCAAGACCTGTGCCACCAAATCGGCGTGTCATGGTGCCGTCGGCTTGTTCAAATGGCTGGAAAATAGCTTCTAAGCGGTGCTTGGCTATGCCAATACCACTGTCTTGCACTTCGAAAAACAATTGTTTGTTTTGAGTTTGACTCACCGTAATTGTGACAGACCCTTGCTCGGAAAATTTAATGGCATTACCGATGAGATTATTCATCACTTGGCGAATGCGAGACTCATCGCCAATATAAATGGGCGCAACACTATCAGCGATAATCAAATCAAGCAGAATATCTTTACGCTTCGCTTCAAGCCAAAAAGTCGAGACGATATTGTCGAGCAAGGCTTGTAAGTTAAAGTGCTCAGCCTGAATATCGAGTTTGCCTTTTTCTAACTTTGCAGAATCTAGTACTTCATTGAGCAAATGCAGCAGTGAGCGAGCTGATTTATTCACGGTAATAATATGTTTTTGTTGCTCTTTACTGAGTGGGCTATCCATTAATATGTCGCTAAAGCCGATTATGGCATTCATTGGCGTGCGTATTTCATGGCTCATGTTTGCCATAAATGATTGTTTTGCTTGTGCTGCGGCTTCAGCTTCTTGTTTAGCCTTTTTGAGTGATTCTTCATATTCGTGGCGCGCAGTGATATCGATAAGTACACCATCGATCCACTTTTGTTCAGAATCACTACTTTCATTAATTGTTCCTTGGTCTAAAACCCACACAACGTTTCCATTTCGATGGCGAATGCGGTACTCAACCGCATATTGGTTTTTTTCAGCTATGGCTTTTTCCATAACTTCATCAATATGGGCTACATCATCGTTATTAATGATTTGAGCAAATGTAACTGTGCCATCGGTAAACTCTTCAGGGCTGTAACCAGTTAAGTCAGCAACACTGGGGCTGATAAATTTCATTGTCCAGTGCTCATCTAACAAACAACGAAATACAGCGCCGGGAGTATTGTTCATTAAAGTACGATATTGCTTTTCTTTTTCTTCGAGACTTTGCTGCAGTGCACGTTGCTCAGTTAAATCGGTTATAAAGCCTACAAACAATGTTTCTGCGTTAGGTTGCTTCACTTCACCAAGACCTAACCGAATCGGGAATAAATGACCATCTTTATGTTTTGCAAACACATTTCGGTTAACGCCAATCACTTTTTTAACTTCATGTCTGCTACTGTCCGCTAAGTAACCATCATGTTGAGCGGCTATATCGTCGTTCATTAATAGTTTTACGTTTTTACCTAACACTTCATCTTGTCGCCAACCAAAAATAGTTTCTGCGGATTTATTAAAGCTTAAAATAATGCCATGAATATTAATTGTTACGATGCCATCTATTGCAGTGCCTAAAATGGCATCCAAGCGCGACTCTTCTGCTGATTTTTCTGCCAGTAATAAGCGAAAACGTACCATGCCGTTAATGATACCAACCAGAGCGGTTAATAATACGGTGGCAAATGAAACGCTAATGGCGATAAAAGTGAGTTGTGAGGTTTGAACGTTTTCAGATAACAAAGGTGAGGTTGCAACAAAGCGAGTAGCGGCCATTCCCATATAGTGCATACCAGCCACAGCAAAGCCAAAGATAATGGCGCAAATGACACGGGTTTGAAACACAGTGAGTTTTTTAAAATACTCACCTAGGTGAAATCGCGCATATAAGCCGACAAAAGATAATGCAACAGCCATCACAATAGATGCTGCAAACCAAGCTGGGTCGTAGCGAAGCAGCGGACTCATTTGCATGGCTGCCATCCCAGAGTAGTGCATTGCACCAATGCCAGAGCCAAGTAATACAGAGCCAATGAGTAGCTTTATTGTTGTTGGTATTTGCTTTAAATCTTTGCGTTTCAAAAATGAAAATGCGGTATAGCAGGCTAAAAATGCAGGAATAAATGAAAAAAATGTCAGTGTAGGGTCGTACTCCACGGTGGTGCATAATGAAAAAGCTAGCATGCCGATAAAGTGCATACTCCAAATCCCACCTGTCATCACCAAGGCACTTGTTGCACTACCTAATTTACGGTACGAATCAAATTGAGTTCTATTTGCTAGATCAATGGTATGGAGTGAAAAATAAGCAGCAAAAATAGCCGTAGCAATAGAAAGAGCAACTAAGCTTGGATCATAGACACCACTTATAATTAGGCTGGGGTCCTGATCAGTAATGAAAAATTTAGCGAGCATAATATTTTTTTGAAACGACTTGTAATAGCAGTCTAATACAAATTATTAGTAAATTAGAGAAAAACCTATCACTTAAGTACGTAGGATTCAAAACCTTGGCTATATTTAATTAAAAAGGAGTAGTTCGAGGTGGGTAGATGAGAAGAACCGAGCAAACATTAGTTGAGCAAATGCAGATTAATGATGTAGAAATCCAACACAGAATGAGCTTATTAGGGCTGACTTCAAATAGTCTGTCATCTCTTTTGAACTATAAACCTATAATCGAATCAGCCATCGAAAATGTAGTGAATGAGTTTTATAAAAAACAAACCGAAGTGGATGAAATTTCGTTACTAATTGGTGATGCAGATACTTTAACACGACTCAGAGATGCACAAAGGCAGTATATAATCGATTTATTTTGTGGTCGTTACGAGCATGAATATGTTAACAACCGTCTACGGATTGGTATGGTGCATAAGCGTATTGGGGTTGAGCCAAAGCTTTACTTATCGGCGGTGTGTACTTTAAAAGAGCTCATTTTTAATGTGCTTCGCACCACAATAAGCGATCAAGATGAGTTAAATCATACCCTTACCATCATTGATAAATTGATTTACTTTGATACGACGTTGGTCTTTGATACTTATATCGACAGCTTAGTGGGCGAAATTGAAAATGCGAAACGCCGCACCGAAGTCTATGCGAAAGGCCTTGAAGAAAAAGTAGCTCAGCGCACTCAAGAACTTGAGAAACTCGCTAAACTCGACCCACTCACCAACCTCTACAATCGCCGTGTAATGCAAGAGCTATTACAACGCGACCTTGCCAGAGCCAGACGTCACAAATCACCATTAACGGTTGTTTATTTTGATTTAGATGACTTTAAGTCAGTGAATGACACACAAGGCCACTTAAAAGGTGACGAAGTCCTTAAATATATAGGCCAATACTTACTTGAAAATATTCGCGAGATTGATATACCGTGCCGTTATGGCGGCGATGAATTTTGCATCATCTTACCCGATTGCGAGTTAGATAGCGCCTTTACTATTTGTGAAAAACTTATAGCCGCATTTGAACAACAATACCCTGAGCTTCATCTAAGTTTTGGTCTTATTGCAGCGCCACTTGATAGCACGGTAGATGCTGAAGAGTTAATTAATCGAGCCGACAAAAAAATGTATCAGGCAAAAGAGCATAAGGGTTCATACATTATGCGTTAGCGAGTCATACGCTTTACAAAAACAACGACGAATAAAGCAAGCGAAAAGCTACCACAAAATGCTTCTATGGCTGCGATTAACCTCGAAAAACCTATTGGCGTAATGTCACCATAGCCAAGGGTTGTAAAAGTCACCACGCTGAAGTAAAAACTATTCAACAATGCCGACAAATTGCTTTGAAATGAGTTTTCAAAGCTCAGTTGCATCACAGAATCTTGATAACTTACCCCGAATAAGAAATAACAAAATGCACAGCAAATAATGAGTGACAGACTAAAGCGAATGACATTTTCGGGCTTTTCGCCATAACCACATAACATATCTATAAAGCTGGAAGTAATTTGCTTGGTTGAGCCTTTTCGGTATTGCGCATGACGCATTCTTAATTCTTTGTAGGTGAAGTTACCGGCGAGCTCAAAAAGCCCTTGATGTTCAGAGGCTTTTCTTAAATTGCGATATATTTCTTCAGATTGCTCAAATAAGTCTCGTGCTTCATCATGCTGTTTATTTTTACGTGCTTTAAATGCAGCCGCTTCTTGTAATAATTGGTTACCCAATTCGATGTTATCAATTCTGCTGTCGTTGAGCTTAATACCTAGTAAGTTGGTATTTTTTAAATCACAGTAATGCAAACTCGCGCTATGTAAATTAGCTTTCATTAATGAAGCATTGGCTATTTTATTATTAAATAGGTGAGCGCCCGTTAAATTCGCACGATAAAAATTACAATAGGAGAGATCATAACCTTCTTCGTCATCCTGCTTTATTAAGTTAAGTCCTGAAAGGTTCGCTCTTTGCAATTGCAGGCCTTCTAATAAGCCACCTTTTTTTGCATAGCGCTCTAATTTTTGGGTTAGATCTAGCCCTGATTTATCAAATTTACTATCATGCCAAAAGCAAAATCCAGAGCCCATATCTGTTTCTTGGCACTTGTTACCTGTTGGTGAGGTATAACTACAACATGGTTTGTCAGGCATAAAGGTGAAAACTTATTTGTGAGTCATCTTTATAGATTAGCAGCTATTTAGCAGGGTAAAATGGAATCTCTTATTTTTATTAATCGAATTGGCTGACCTTTGTTGGATTACACCCTAAAGCGCAGTAAACGCAGAACCACAGTGGCAATTAAAGTTGCCGAGCAGAAATTGACCGTTTATGCGCCTTTTTATGTTTCACAAACTGAGATTGATGCCTGGTTAAAGACCAAGCAAGGTTGGGTCGCTGAACAAATAGCCAAACAATCCATTCATGCTGAGCGCCGTCAACTACCATTAGTAAACGCCACTATTAAGTTGTTTGGGCAAAACGTGCCGATAGTATTCGCTAAAGGCCCGAAAAGCATGTGGCAACAAGATGCACAGTCTCAGCTTACCTTATCAATATCATCACGTGTCAAACATCAAGAAGCTAACTACCTCGCTTTGCTGGAGCAGTTTTTACATGAAAAGCTTGAGAGCTATATCGAAATGCGTGTTCATGATTATTGTGTACAGATGTCTGAATCGCTCCCTACAAAGCTTAAAATTCAACATTATAAACGTCGTTGGGGCAGTTGTAATAAACGCCGCGAGCTGACTTTTAACTTACATTTAGCAAGTGCGCCAACCTGGGTGATTGATTATGTGGTTGTACATGAGCTTGCGCATCTTTTACATATGAACCATAGCGCTAAGTTCTGGCAACGTGTGAACCAGTATTATCCAAATTATAAAAAAGCCGAGCAATGGTTAAAAGCAAATGGAAGTAGTTTGAGTTGGTAGCTTAAGTTAGCGAGAGCAAAGTTAGAAAGAGTAAAGAGTGGTGGAGGGAGCTGGATTCGAACCAGCGAAGGCTGAGCCGTCAGATTTACAGTCTGATCCCTTTGGCCGCTCGGGAACCCCTCCACACAAATTTTTACTATTGCATCTGGCCCCACTTTTCTAAGAAGGAAAGTGGTGGAGGGAGCTGGATTCGAACCAGCGAAGGCTGAGCCGTCAGATTTACAGTCTGATCCCTTTGGCCGCTCGGGAACCCCTCCAATGCAACGGCGCTGATAATAGCAAACTTATTATTTAAGTAAAGAAAAAAACTAAAGAAAAATGCATAAATGCCGATAACTGGTTAATCAAGAAACTATTTGGCTAAAGACTATGCAAATTGATGGTTTGTTGCTCACAGAGAGCCAACTCGATAATCGTCTAAATAAAAGTGTTCACGAGCACCGCTCTGGAGAATTTGCTTTATTACTAGCAATGCTTTCTCATGATGCGCTCGATTTTAGCCAGTTTCACCTGCCAAAAACTGAATTAAGCAATCCTGAAGTATCTGAATCTGCTTTGCGCACCGAGTTAGGTGCAGGCCCCACACAACCATTAGCTCCCGAACAGTTTGATATGCTGATTGGCCAAGAAAATGCACTTAGACTATTGCAAGGTGGTTTATCAGACATCAGATTACGTCATTGTTTAAACCCAGAGCCATTGAATGTTCGTGATGATAAGCAACATGTGCCGCTAGAAGTGATTGATAACTGTGAGCCTGCAGTTAGAAAACGCTTTTATGAAAAAAATAAACCCGTTGAGCGCCCACAAATCGATGCAGCTGCATTTTATGATAGCCTTACTGACGAGGCGATACATCAACCTCTTCATTTAGCTACAGCTTAGGTATAAGTGGCTTAATCGAAATGTCATAGACTTCGAATACACTAAGAATAAGCTTAGAATAGACTTATATTTAAGTAAAACTGCAAAAAGTACAGCTAAATTAAGATGTGCTTGTTATAATAGCAGTCTATGGCTTAATGCCATTGTCATTGAACCAAGTTACTAGGACTATAATGAAGAAAACATTCACGCTAAACCACGAGAAAATTAAATATCCTCGTATGGTTGATGCAGCCAAGCACGAAGTAAAAAAATACTTAAAACGTGAGCGTAATAAAACACTCCCAGCAGGCGCCGACTATTGGGCGTTTGACTGTAAGTTTGGTGAATCAGCGGATGAGGCCAATGTCGTTCACGTGGCAGATATTAATAAATGTATTAGCGATATTGAAGCAAAACAGCTTACATCGTTTTACGTTGAAATCTTAGCGCGTCCTGCACAGCGTCAACATCAAGAGTTTGACGAAGAGTAATATCCATACTGTTCTGCAGTAATACTCTAATACAAAAAGGGCCTTCAGGCCCTTTTTTAGTTTTCGTAATTAATTATCGCGCAAATGGATCTGCATTAATTTTTTCTATGTACCAATTGCCTTTTTTACGCATCATTTTCACACTGCGCATATCATCAATTTTCTTACCATTAAAATAACCTGTAAAAATTAAATTGATGTTGGCTTTATCGCCATACTGTTCGCGCAAGCTCATGTTAGTCATATCGACTTCAATTACCACTTCATCGTATTGCATATTAACCAGGTTACGAGCGAACTGCCCAGCAGTACCATAAGACTTCATAATACGGGCCATTTTCGGCGTGGCGTATTCCATTGCAAGGTTTAAATCGTTCTGGTTGTACAAAGCATCAAAATAGAGAGTCGCTACATTACCTGGGGTGTTTTTTTCGCCCTTTGGTGCGTCTTCAGAACCGCAACCGAAAAGAATGCTGCTACTTAGAAGGATAAAAGTTAAAAGTATATTTTTCATTGTTGTAGTTTTTCGAGTGAACTTAAAATTAAGTGTGTGACTAAATGAGCATGATGTAAAGTTAACTCGGTAAAATTATTGGTTTTATTTATTTCAGGTAATAAAAAAGGACGCATGTCTGCATCCTTTTTTAACTACTAAGTGATTCTTAGTGGTTACTGAACTAGCTCTTTATCGCTGAACTCTTCAGCAAATAATGGGCTAGATAAGTAACGCTCAGTCGCACTTGGTAAAATTACCACAATGTTCTTGTCTGCGTTCTCAGGTTTTTCAGCAAGGCGTTTTGCCGCAACTACTGCTGCACCAGAAGAAATACCCACTAAAATACCTTCGTTTTTCATCAGTTCATGAGCCATAGCAATCGCATCTTCATTTGATACTTGCTCTGCAGCGTCTACAACTTCTAAATCAAGGTTGCCAGGAATGAAGCCTGCACCGATACCTTGGATTTTATGAGGGCCCGGTTTAACTTCTTCACCAGCTAATGTTTGGCTAATAACTGGAGAGTTAGTTGGTTCAACAGCAACCGATTGTACATTTAAACCTTTTTCTAGTTTAAGGTAACGGCTAACACCCGTAATAGTACCACCAGTACCAACACCTGCTACGAAGATATCTATTTTACCGTCCATTGCTTCATAGATTTCAGGGCCCGTTGTTTCAAAGTGAATTTTCGGGTTAGCTGGGTTTTCGAACTGTTGTAAAAGAATGTATTTTTCAGGCTCACTGGCTTGAATTTCTTTTGCTTTTTCAATCGCGCCATTCATACCCTTAGCGCCATCAGTCAATACTAGGTTAGCACCTAAGGCTTTTAATAATTTACGACGCTCTAAGCTCATTGTGTTAGGCATAGTAAGGGTTAGCTTATAGCCACGAGAAGCTGCTACGAACGCAAGTGCGATACCTGTGTTACCTGAAGTCGGCTCGATTAACTCTTTTTCTTTGGTTAATACACCTGACTTTTCTGCTTCCCAGATCATTGAAGCGCCAATACGGCATTTAACACTGAAGCTTGGGTTACGTGATTCAACTTTAGCAAAAACATTACCTGAGGTTACGCGGTTAAGCTTTACAATTGGTGTATTACCAATCGTTAATGAATTATCTTCAAAAATGTTAGACATAGTGTTCCCTTGGAAGCAATTTATTCAATCGTTGATCAACTAGCTAAGGCTAGTGATCTGTAATAGTCACACTTTACTGTGGTGAAATAAAAACGAAAGTAAAGTTTGGCTATAACATATAGCGAATAGGCTTATAGCATTTAGTAATAAGGGGGGAAAAGAAGGGCGCGCACCAAAAGGTGCGCTAATAGGGTCTTAAAGCAACCAAGCGTAGCTAAATTTAGCAAATAACGTACGCTGCTCTTTAGTAATTGATGATAGCTCATCATCTTGATAGCCATTATCTGAGTAACCTGCAAAGAAAACCGTTTGTGGGTTCAGCTTGTAAGAATACAACAGCTGAGTGGCTAGGTTTTTATATTGGCTATCAACATCATCTATGTAATTAGCTTGATTACGCTCTAAATCGGTATAAATGACTGCAAGGCGTAAAAAGCTATTCACGTTGAATTGGTAAGTAAAACGTACATCACTTAAGTTGGCGGTAAATACTTCACTGCCATCGGCTTCAAGCTGCTCATAAGTATGACGTAAACGCACTTCAAAATGCTTACCAAGGTTCATATTCAGCACAGGGCGGATATGGAACTTATCACCAACGCGGTTATTCGCTAAATCAACGGCATTACCTGTATACATATATAAAGAAGCAAATACCCCTGCTTTTGGTTTAAAGTCACTGTAAAAGCCAACGCCATTTTCGCTAAACAAGTCAGTGTTGCCGTCGATATCTAAACGTGATTTATCGTGGCGAAGGCCGGTGCGGTTACGGTGTTCAACAGAGACCTCAAAAAAGCTCTGTAACGGGCCGCTGACTGAAAAACTAGTTTGTGCTTCTTTTTCAAGAAGTTCGTTATTTTCGTTGTGGGTAATATCCCAATCGGCGTAAAGGTTAGCGCGATTCCACCAATTGCCTTTATCGCCATACCAGCGGTATTCGCCACCAGTCGTAAACTTTTTAAAATCAACTTGTGAGATAAAGCCCAAGTCAGCTCTTAAATCAGCATCACGATAATTATAATCAGCGAAGGCACGCCAGTACTTCTCGTCGTGTTGATACTTTAGGTAGTAGCCAGTACCGGATTGCTGTTCTTTACTTAAAACACGAAGTACGCCTTCGTTATAGTCGCAGTCACTATTTAATTCACAGATTACTTGCTCGGGCTGTAAGCAGTTATCACCATCACATAACTCATCGATAAAATCTTGGCTGTATTGCGTTTGTGACTTTAATACTTGTACTAAGAAAACATCGTTCACTGTTGGTTTGTATTTGCTATCAATACTGTAGACTGTGTTTTTATAATCATCACTTTGTCTGTGTGTTGCCGTTGAACCGAGTGATAACCCAGATTCAAAATCGTATCGATAACGCAGGGCACCGTTTTCACTTGTCTCGTCAAGGGCGACAAGCGATGAGCCTAAATTGCCCGGGATCAACACATTGGTTTGCGTATCATTGGCAATGAAGCCGGCAAATGTATGACCATTTTTGCTGCCGGTGATCTTGGTGCCGTAATCTGGCTGGGCAATATTACGGGTATGAATAAGGTTAAGTGTTGAGGCAAAGTAGTCAGCGTTATCTAAAAAGAAGGCACGCTTTTCTGGGAAGAATAAACTGAAATTATTGTTCACACTCAATTGTGCTACATCCGCTTCAACCTGAGAAAAATCAGGATTAATCGTCGCATTTAAGGTGATATCTGGTGTGATCCCCCATTTAACATCGAGGCTGGCTTCAGTATTGTTTTCTGTCTCCCAATCAGCCACCTGTGCGCCATCAATATCACGTGTCTCATTTTTGCCAAGCACCACAGATGGAATAATCGCCACGTTATTGCCTTGCTTTGCTTGCTCAAAACCTTGGTAACTTGGCATTTGGCAAATCCAACAGTTGTTACCATGGTCAATTTGCATATTGGAGATACGTAACCGCTCACTGCGCGGTAAAAAGCGTAAAAACTCCATCGCCATAGTCTTACTTGCTACGCTGTCGTCAAAATTCAATACGCGTAATGGAATGGCAACTTCAACTGTGTAGCCTTTATCATGAATAACACCGACGCTATCCCAAATACCATCCCATGATGAGCTTTCATGTTTAGTCAGTTCGTTTTCTATTGAATCTTGTTGTACGCCAAGTGGGTTAATAAAAAATTGATAGGCTAATTGAGAATTATTGTATGAATCAATTTTTAGCCCGACTAGGTCATCATCCCAGGCTGCGTCACGGTCACGGTAAAAAGCACGAATAAGTTCTGGGTTTGGATCATTCGCTTCAAAGCCAATAAAAAGTGTTTCGCCATCCTCATAAACATAAGCGTGAGTGGTAACTGGGCTTTTACTGTTTTCGTAAGGCCAAGTAACGTTGTCTATGGTAATTTTTTTGGCACGTTGCCAACTTGGCTCATTGAGCTGGCCGTCGATTGTTGCTTGCTCCGCAATAAAAGGAAGGGTGACGGGTTGGCTGGTGGCCAAGCTGGTAAAAGGCACGCTTAATAGAGCGGCACTTAACATTGATTTATACATAAGCACTATACGGGTATTCAAAACTGCGAGCATGTTATTAATTTGCAACTTTGTTAACAAATGCAACGCGATAGGGCGCATATATTTACGTTCAAATTAGATTCTAACAAGCGGTGGTGGTAATTTGCGCAGTTAAACGTTAATTTGGCTGTTTTATAACAAAAGTAAACTAAAACGTGGTAAAAGATTACCACCTAAAAATTGAAGTGATCGTTATGAATTTAATTCTAAAATTAATTGCTGGTATTGTTGCCGGTATTTTAGTGGGCTTATATGTGCCACTAACAGGTGTTGAACTCCTTTACACAGTAAAAGAAATAATAGGTCAGTTGATCACCTTTACCATCCCGTTAATTATTTTATTTTTTATCGCATCAGGTATTGCTGGTTTACCAAAAGGGTCAGGCCACTTGTTAGGAAAAACAGTTGGCTTTGCATATGGTTCAACTGTTATTGCTGGAACCTTAGCTTTTTTACTTGTCAGCGCTATGATCCCATTGTTTGATGGCGGTTTAACGTTTGAAGCAGAAGTTGCTACCGAAGTGGGCAGCTTTATTGATTTAGAAATTCCACCTCTTATGAGTGTAATGACAGCACTTGCTGCGGCATTCATTTTTGGTATTGGTATGAGCCAGTTACAGCTTGATACGTTAAAGAAAGTATCTGATCAGGGCCGTGATGTGATTGATGGCTTATTAGCAAAAGTAATTATTCCTGCGTTACCTTTCTACATTGCCGGTGTTTTCGCGGAAATGACAGTTGCTGGCACCGTGGTTGATACGCTGCAAACATTTGGTATTGTTTTGCTAGCTGCATTAATTATGCATTGGCTATGGCTTACTGTTTTATATGTATCTACAGGCCTTTTACTAAAGCGTAATCCTTTAGAGCTTGTAAAAAATATGTTACCCGCTTATTTTACTGCTTTAGGTACAATGTCGAGTGCAGCAACAATTCCAGTTTCACTTCGCTCAAGCAAAGCAAATAACGTAAAAGAAGATGTTGCTAACTTTACAGTACCTTTATGTGCCACTATCCATTTATCGGGCTCAACAATTACGATTGTGACATGTGCAATGGCTGTCATGTTCTTATCACCGAATATGGATGTACCATCGTTATTTGGTATGTTGCCATTTATTATGATGCTAGGCGTTGTAATGATTGCTGCGCCTGGCGCACCAGGTGGGGCAGTTATGTCGGCATTGGGTCTTTTAACAAGTATGCTTGGTTTTAATGAAGGTGCAGTTGCATTAATGATTGCACTTTATTTAGCACAAGATAGCTTTGGTACTGCCTGTAATGTAACAGGTGATGGTATCATTGCCCTGTGGGTTGATCGTTTCAGCGAGAAAGCATCAGCTTAAAATTAATTAGTGAAACGATATTTTGATTTATCGTTTCACTTTTTCTGTGCTAATGTGGCACATTAAATTGTGCGAAAGCAGCTATTTGGGTTATTTGAGGGTGTTCCATTGATTAATGTACTTTTAGTTGATGACCATGAACTTGTACGGACAGGGATCAGACGTATACTTGATGATGTTCGTGGTTTTAAAGTGGTGGGTGAAGCTAAAACCGGTGAAGAAGCGGTGCAATTTTGCCGTCAACATTCACCTGATATCGTGTTGATGGACATGAATATGCCAGGTATTGGCGGTTTAGAAGCGACAAAAAAAATCTGTCGTTATTGCCCAGATGTAAAAATTATTGTGCTTACTGTGCATTGTGAAGATCCATTCCCAAGTAAAGTAATGCAAATCGGTGCTCATGGTTATCTGACAAAAGGTGCCGGCTCTGATGAAATGGTTAATGCCATTCGTGCGGTTAATGCAGGGCAACGTTATATTGCGCCTGAAATTGCACAACAAATTGCCCTTGCTCAGGTAAGCGGTCGCACAGATGAAAACCCATTCCAGAGTTTGTCTGAGCGTGAGCTGCAAATCATGCTGATGATCACTAAAGGTGAAAAAGCGCAAGATATTGCGGATCGCTTGAACCTGAGTTCAAAAACAGTGAATAGCTATCGCTATCGCATGTTTGAAAAGCTAAATGTAGGGGGTGATGTTGAACTTACCCATTTAGCAATTCGTCATAAAATGATCGACATTGATAGCTCGCATTAATTTGCTCAATGTCTGATTTCGAACCAGCCCGTTTTCTAAAAACACTATCAAGTGAGCCCGGTGTCTACCGAATGCTTGATAGTGAAGGGCAAGTTATCTATGTTGGTAAGGCTAAAAATCTAAAAAAGCGCGTAAGTAGTTACTTCCGTAGTAATGTAACTGATAGCAAAACCCGTGTATTAGTAAGTAATATTTGCGGTATTGAAGTCACCCTGACCAACACTGAAACCGAAGCCTTATTACTCGAAAACAACCTAATTAAAAAATATCAGCCTCGTTACAATATTTTGCTGCGAGATGATAAGTCATATCCGTATATTCTTTTAACTGATCATAAGCACCCGCGACTTGCTTTTCATCGTGGTAGCCGAAAAATTAAAGGCGAATATTTTGGCCCATTCCCAAGTGCGGGAGCGGTATCTGAAAGTTTGCGTTTAATGCAAAAAATCTTTCCGGTTCGCCAATGTGAAGATGCGTATTACCGAGCTAGAAGCCGTCCATGTTTACAATATCAGTTAAAACGCTGCTCAGCGCCGTGTGTGAATAAAATCTCCGATGAAGAATATCAACAAGAAGTTGATTTTGTTCGCAAGTTTTTATTGGGCAAATCTCATGAAGTCATTGCCGATTTAGTTACTAAAATGGAGCAAGCAAGTAAAGAACTTAAATTTGAGCTTGCGGCCAAAGTGCGTGACCAAATCATGTTGCTTCGAAAAATGCAGGAGCAACAATCTATTTCAGGTAACCATGCCGAAATGGATGTAGTGGGTTTTGCGCATTTAAATGGATTGAATGCGGTTCACTTATTAATGATCCGCGACCACAAAGTGCTAGGCAGTAAAACTTATTTTCCTAAAGTGCCAAAAGACTCAGGTGAAGAAGAAATTCTAACTTCTTTTTTAGGACAATATTATCTAGCTCCCGGTGCAACAGGGCGTATTGCTAAAGAAATTATATTACCGTTTAGTATTGAAGAAAGTGAGCCATTAAGCGAAGCGCTTACGGCAATCTCTGAACGTAAAGTGAGTCTAAAAGTTGCTAATCGCGGTGAGCGGGCACAGTATTTAAAACTTGCTAATAAAAATGCACTTAACAGCATTAGTGTTAAGCAAAGCACGCAGGATTCAATCAACAAACGTTACGCACAATTAAAAGAAACATTACGCCTAGATGATATTAATCGCATGGAATGTTTTGATATCAGCCATACAATGGGTGAAAACACGGTAGCAAGTTGTGTGGTGTTTGATTCGCAAGGGCCTAATAATAAAGAATATCGTCGATTTAATGTTACTGGTATCACCGGCGGTGATGATTATGCTGCGATGGAATTTGCACTTAATAAACGCTACAACAAAGTAGTCGATGAAGAAAAAATTCCAGATGTCATCTTCATCGATGGTGGTAAAGGTCAATTATCTCGTGCTGAGCAATATTTTGAAAACTGGCCACATAATAAAATGCCATTGCTGGTGGGTGTTGCAAAAGGTACAAGCCGAAAACCCGGTTTAGAAACGCTATTAATTGATGGCGGACGTAAAACAATACCACTTGATTCAGATGCACCAGCGCTGCATTTAATTCAGCATATTCGTGATGAGTCGCACCGTTTTGCCATTGCAGGGCATCGTAATAAACGACAAAAACAACGCACACAATCATTGTTAGAAGAAATTACCGGCGTAGGACAAAAGCGCCGACAAGCATTATTAAAATATTTAGGGGGCATGCAAGGGGTAAAAGCTGCTAATATAGACCAATTAAAACAAGTTCCTGGGATCAGCCCTGAAATGGCTGAAAAGATATTTAATCATTTGCATGACAAGGCGTAGCCTTCGTGCGAATATAGTAAAAAAAGACATCTCCAAGTAGTTATGTGGAATATTCCAAACACACTCACAACCTTTAGACTTTTTCTTATCCCCATTTTTTTGGTGATATTTTATTTGCCTTTCTCATGGGCGTTTTTCGCAGCTGCGTTTGTTTTCTGGCTTGCGTCAATCACAGATATCCTTGATGGTTATCTAGCGCGTCGTTTAAATCAATCAACGCCTTTCGGTGCGTTCTTAGATCCGGTTGCCGACAAAGTAATGGTGTGTGCAGCACTGGTTGCTTTATCAAGCCATTACCAAAGTTTGTATATGACTATTCCTGCATTAGTTATTATTAGCCGTGAAATTGTTATCTCTGCTTTACGCGAATGGATGGCAGAGCAGGGTAAACGTGACAACGTAGCTGTATCAAACATGGGTAAGTTTAAAACTGCAGCGCAGATGCTAGCCATTATTGGTTTGATCTGGCAGTTTGATACATGGATGATCTACTTAAGTTATGGCCTTTTGTACGTCGCAACATTCTTAACGCTTAGTTCTATGTTGCAGTATTTAATAGCGGCATGGTCAGAATTGACCAAAAATTGATCCTAAACGTTTAATTACACACCGTTTTAGATAAAAAATAAGCAAACAGTTCAAAACTAGCATTTTTTATATTGACGCGTTTAATAATCTCTGTAGAATGCGTCCGTGTTGAGAGGGCATAGCCCCCAAGATAAAGAAAGCGGCACTAGCTCAGTTGGTAGAGCGCAACCTTGCCAAGGTTGAGGTCACGAGTTCGAGCCTCGTGTGCCGCTCCAATTATCTAATTTGGCGGAATGGCAGAGTGGCCATGCAGCGGATTGCAAATCCGTCTACCTCGGTTCGACTCCGGGTTCCGCCTCCATTCAACACTCCACGCGCTCTATGAGCAACCCGATGCCCGGGTGGTGGAATTGGTAGACACAAGGGATTTAAAATCCCTCGCTGGTAACAGCGTGCCGGTTCAAGTCCGGCCCCGGGCACCATTTGTGGTTAACTACAACACCAAATGTAGTTATAAAAATGATATTAGAGTTAATATGATGCGGCACTAGCTCAGTTGGTAGAGCGCAACCTTGCCAAGGTTGAGGTCACGAGTTCGAGCCTCGTGTGCCGCTCCATATTAGCTTTATCCACTTGCTTTAAACAGCAAACCCGATGCCCGGGTGGTGGAATTGGTAGACACAAGGGATTTAAAATCCCTCGCTGGTAACAGCGTGCCGGTTCAAGTCCGGCCCCGGGCACCATTTTGATAAAGAAAAGTTTGCGGCACTAACTCAGTTGCCAGAACGTTATCATCGCAACCCCAAGGTTGTGCACCAACGGACAAAATACTGACAGAAACAAATTTGCGGCACTAGCTCAGTTGCCAGAACGTTATCATCGCAACCCCAAGGTTGTGCACCAACGGACAAAATACTGACAGAAACAAATTTGCGGCACTAGCTCAGTTGGTAGAGCGCAACCTTGCCAAGGTTGAGGTCACGAGTTCGAGCCTCGTGTGCCGCTCCAATTATTTGGAAGCGATAAGGCGGAATGGCAGAGTGGCCATGCAGCGGATTGCAAATCCGTCTACCTCGGTTCGACTCCGGGTTCCGCCTCCATATAATACTCCACATGCTCTTAGGAGCGACCCGATGCCCGGGTGGTGGAATTGGTAGACACAAGGGATTTAAAATCCCTCGCTGGTAACAGCGTGCCGGTTCAAGTCCGGCCCCGGGCACCATTTACGTAAAATACCTCTTCTCTATTTCATTTATATTTCTTTTTATAATCCCATCAAATTATTTTTTTATTGCCAAAATAGCTTTATAGTTTCCTTAGTCTTTTTAAAACAGCTAACGCGTTTCAAGTTTTAATCAATTAATAGGATTAAGGAAAGATAATGGAGCAATTTAAACGTGGCTTAAACCAGTTTTGGGTAGGCGCCGTATTTGGGCTTTGTCTAGCGATCTCGTTAGTACTCATTCCTGTTGCGATTATTATGTCAAACATTAATGATGTACTGAAAATTCATGAGGTGAGCGTGCTTGTTGATAAAGTATCGACCGTCTTTGATAAATCAGAACAGGCTATTAGTAATGCGAAAGCAGCACTAACCGATTTTGATAATGACGTGGTAATGGATATGCTCACTGCTGTGCAATCTTATCAGCAACAATCGCAGCCATTATTAACCGCAGAGCAAAAACAAGCATTAAAAGCGCAAATTAAAGAGCAGCTTGTTACTGAGCTTGAATCCAAACTTAACGAACAGCAAATCACATTCATATTGTCTGTTTTTGAAAAATTAGCAAATACAAAAAAGGGAGCACAATCGCTCCCCAATTAAGTAATCACTTGGCTTGGTTATTTGCGCCACGCACCTTTAGGAATAGTTTGATTTAGCTTTTTGTTTTGCGAAGGATCGAAAGTAGGCAATTTACCTGCTTTACGTTGTGAGTTGTAATCCTTCGCAAGCCAAATAACGACGCCCGATAACATAAATAAAGCGATGACGTTGACGATAGCCATTAGACCCATCGAGACATCGGCAAGCGTCCAAACTAATGGTAATTCTCCAAGCGCACCAAACATCACCATACCAAGTACCAGTAGTCGGAAGATCAACATACCCGATGCATGGTTATGCTCTAAGAACAATAAATTGGTTTCGGCATAAGAATAATTAGCAACAATCGAGGTAAATGCAAAAAACAAAATTGCAATTGCAACAAAGGTGGCACCCCAGCTACCAACATGTTCTTCAAGGGCAGCTTGTGTTAACGCAATGCCAGTCACACCTGAATCAGGTATAAGCTGCTGTGATAATAAAATAAGTGCTGCAGTTGCAGTACATATAATAATTGTATCTACAAATACGCCGAGCATTTGTACATAACCTTGTGAGGCTGGGTGCGGTGGGTTAGGTGTTGCCGTTGCAGCAGCATTTGCAGCGCTACCCATACCAGCTTCATTAGAGAATAAGCCACGCTTAATACCCTGGATCATGGCCTGCATTACACCATAACCTATTGCACCCGCACCCGCTTGCTCGATACCAAAGGCACTATTAATAACATGCATAAATACGCCCGGTAATAAATCGTAGTTCATGGCACACACATAAAGTGCAACTAACAAATAAGCCAGCGCCATAAATGGCACAACCATTTCTGCAAAACGTGAAATAGTTTTTAAGCCACCAAAAATAATAATACCTGACCCTAATACTAAGCCGATACCTACAACATAGTTTGGAATACCAAACGCAACATCAAATGCAGCAGCAATAGAGTTTGATTGAACGGCATTAAACACCAATCCAAAAGCAAGAATAAGGCACAGAGAAAAGATCACACCCATCCAACGTTTGCCCAAACCATATTCCATATAATAAGCAGGGCCACCGCGAAAGTTGCCATCTTCATCGACGGTTTTATATGCCTGAGCAAGCGTACTCTCGGCAAAACTTGTCGCCATACCTATTAAAGCAATAAGCCACATCCAGAAAATTGCCCCGGCACCGCCTAAATAAAGTGCAACGGCAACACCTGCCATATTACCCGTACCTACTCGCGCAGCTAAAGAAGTACAAAATGCTTGGAATGAAGAAATGCCATCGCCAGAACCTTGGCGGCTCTGAAACATCACTTTGAGCATATGTGGGAATTGAGTGAATTGAATAAAACCGAGTCGAAGAGTGAAAAATAGCCCCGCAGCTATTAAAAGGTAAACCAGAATGTGACCCCAAAGGAGACCACTTATACTATTTATAATGTCTGTCATTTTTCTTGCCTTGTGAGCGAGTGGAAAATCTGCGGCGCAAGTTACCATAACAAGCGAGGAGAGTTTAGTTATTCTGCTAAAAAACACCAGTTATCCACAGGTCTTTGTGGGTAACGTGTTTGCACTTGGTGGGTATCTGATTAATTTGAAAATATTCAAAAAAACCTTCAAAAAGTGCTTGCGTTAAAAATCCATCTCCCTATAATGCGCATCCACTGACACGGCGGGCAGCAATGAAAAGCGCTGAACAACGTAACAGAGAGTTAAGTAAAACTTGGGTTTAAAACGGTCTAAAAAGAAAGTTTGAAATTAAGTGTTGACTCGAAAATTTAAGGATGTATTATACGCATCCCTAGCGACAACGTCGCAACGTTCTTTAACAATATAAAGCAATCATCTGTGTGGGCACTCGTACAGATTGAGTTCTAACAGCGAAGCTTAGTTTACTAAGTGACGCAAACAAATTTAGAGTCTCAAATGTAACTGAGTGACTTCATAGTCAATTCGATATCGAAAGGTATCAAAATCAGAATTCATTGAGCATGGTTTGAAGTTTACTTCAAACAAAAAACTTTTAATTGAAGAGTTTGATCATGGCTCAGATTGAACGCTGGCGGCAGGCCTAACACATGCAAGTCGAGCGGAAACGAAGAGGTGCTTGCACCTCTGGCGTCGAGCGGCGGACGGG
>NZ_BRCZ01000003.1:0-556157 GCF_023708065.1 Pseudoalteromonas sp. NCCP-2140
CGTATTTTTATATTGAAAAATACTACAACTCAGTAAGAAGGCATGGCACCCTAGGGTATAAAAGTCCCATGCAGTACGAACAAGTTAATTAAACCCCGTGTCTACTTTATCGGGGTCAGATCAAAAATCTGATAGCTGACGGCTGAAAGCTGATAGCTCTTTAAATTTCACGCCTACGGGATGTAAAGTAGTGACTTGGTGGGGCTAGAAACAAAAAAGCCTCGCGATTGCGAGGCTTTGAATCAATGGTGCCCAGAGGCGGAATCGAACCACCGACACGAGGATTTTCAACCCACGCTATATAACACCTAAAATATTGTTTTTACTAAACTTAATTACAAAAATTTTCCTATAATTTTCGTCTAGTTAATAAATTCTTTTTTATAAAGTTAAAATTACAATGTTTTTATACACTTATAGAATTCTAACTGGTCAAACAAATTCAACCTATTGATGATGCCTTTTTTAAGGCTTTATTTCAATCCTTTGTTTAATATCAATACCTTTCTCTGCATTAGGTTTTAAAGCCTCAACTTTAGCATACCCTCTTCTGTATACCCTTTTTGTTATGCTTAAGTTGGAATGACCCAACAATTCAGACGCTTGTGCAAGGCTATCGCAATCACTTGCGGCCTTAGCTCTAAGATCTCGTTCTTGAAATCGTTGCTCTGGTTTTAATTCACCACTTTCTAACGCTTTAGTCATCGCTTTATTCCACGCAGTTCTTACACCTGACGCAGTTAATGGTTTATCAAGCCTTGAATCTGCATGGGATGCAAAGAAATACCAGTGTAAAATTGGCACCCGCTTCTTAGCAACAAGCCTATAACCATTTAATTCTTTGAGCTCTTCGACAATCTTTGACAAATAATCACAATAATTAAACTGAATTCTTACTCTTGTCTTTGAAGTTTGAACCTTCAATCCTTCTTCCTCAAACCAATCTTTACTACTTAGCTTAATCATGTCGGTTTGCCTTAAGCCAGTAGCAACTTTCAGAGTTATATATAGCTGTAACCATCTAGGGCAATACTTCAAGAAAATTTCAATCTCATCATCCGTAACAAGCCGATCCCGTTGATACTCAGGGTTTCTAATAATCTTATGAAATGGGGTATTGTCTATTACTCCCCATCGTACAGCATGAGTCATGATGGTGCTGAGTAAAGCAAATTCACGATTTCCCCTAACAGATGCGCCCTCTCTGGCTCTCAAATCTAAGAATTGATATGCATGACGAGCCCTAACCATAGTAGGGTTCATAGAACCAAAGCGTTTAATAAGGTTTTTAGCTGCTGCAATGTTGCTTTTGTGTGTACTTTTGGCTTTAGTCGGTGAAACTTCTTTCATATACCTATCTATCAAGTCGAACATAGTTCGGCATTCATAGTTTATTTCAGCGTAAGCATAATAATTTCTAAAGGCTTCATGAATGGTTTTACCCAAGCGAATATCTTTTTGACCAGCCGCTCTTAAATAATAAGTGCTGGCTTTTTTGTTGTAGATCATCCCTCTAGGCAAGTTTTGGTTTTCTAGTGAACGCTTTCTACCCATACTTAATCTCCTAAATTCAACTCAGTATATTTACAGATAGAGTTATTAGGTGAGATTCGCTGGTTTGAGCTTGCCCCAAGTTCAGCCTCAATAGATTTACGTAACACTTTAGGCCAGCCAAAAGCGTCTAAGGTGAAGGTAATACGCATTACAGTAAGTTGCTCAACTTGCTTCTGGCGTTGTTTTCTACCAGTAAGTTCAGCAATTTCTTCTTTGGAAAGGAATAAGCTCATAGGTTTCTCACACTAATAAGTTTTCAGTCACTTATAGCAACCGAAAAATCAAAATAACTCTAATTCCAAACGTAAATTATCCGTCTGGTAATGATTAACTCTTGATTTGCTCACACAAGTAAAGGTGGCGACTTAAAGTATGATGACCTACGGCCTCACTAAATATATCTGCTGATTTTTAACGATTTCATCATTTTTCAGCTTTTTTTAATATAGTTTGCCATTTTTAAAATAGCAAACATTTTAAGGCGGGTATTAACTTTGAAGTTTTATTTTCTCAATTCCATCTAGATTGAAGTTTAGATCTTCAAGGGCACCTTCTTTACTGAGTCCAATGCCGAACTCAAGGCTAGAAGCCATAAATGATTCCATTTCACTATCATTGGTTATTTCATTCTCTGATTGGTAGCAAACAAAGAACTCATGCTGCTTTGAGTAGTAATATTTTTTCATATTCATCTTTCAATTCATTGAATTTAATATATATTTAATATAACCCCCTTCACCATCTAGGTAAAATTTATGTTCATTGATTTTCTATTAAAATCGGCAGAGATAGCGCTTGACCTACTTAGTGAGCCATTGCCTGAAGACTCATACGAAGGTGAGTATGATATTTATGAACCAAGCTCAAAGTCACTATATACTAACGCAGATGGCAGCACTGAAATTTTGACAGGGTCATCAATGGGCACAAGAATAAATGATGATCATACTAAATATTAACTACTAATCAGTTTTAAATAAGAAAAGCAAAAGATATGAATCCTTACCCAAATCTTCTCCTACTTCATATTTATAGCCTTTCTGACCACTATAATCGGTAGCAAATTCATCTAGAATTTTCACGTTCACATCAAAGCTGTAATTATATTCATTCAGTTTGCAACTAAGTATCTTGAGAGCCTTTAATCATTTGACGCATTTCAATTGCTTTTTGAAAGCTCTTGTAGGTTATCCCTCTACCCTTAGCAGAATAACCCCTAATTATTTTTTTTTTTGCGGTCTAATTTATCATTTATTTTTTGGCCATTTTCTTTGTTGATTAAGTCAGTAATAAAATTAACATTTGAAGCAATTACGCTGTAAATACAAAACAACTGCACATAAACCAGTAGACTAATGACAAAGATAGATAAGAATGAAAAAATTGAAGGGTAAGAAATGTAGAAGCTCCATTTTACAATAAATGGCTTTATAAAAACTCCAATAAGTAAGGTAGCTAAAGTTAATGCTGATAAAATAACCACCCCAACCAACAGTTTCACTCTTTTTTTATCTTCTGTTGGAAAAATAGCCTCTGAACTTGGCTGTATAACCTTTCTCATTGCTTGGGGATATATGTAAGCTATCCATATACCCATAATTGTAAAAATCATTGCGGCGCTATTTTGCAATGCACTTATGATTGGTTGTAAATCAGAAAACCTAACACTACCTTTATATAAAAAACTAATTGCAAGAAAAATAATTACTACAAAAGAGTGCCATATGTAAAGATACATTTTACTCTCCAACAGCCTTTTGGGGCTCCTCATAAAAAGCACTTAACAGCTTATCCCTCGTGAACTCCATAGCTTTGAATAACCTTGTAGCCGTGTAATGTCCGCTGTCATCTCTACCCCCACCCTTAATATCATTTACAGGCAAAATACTTTTAACGACAAACTTATCCAACCAGACTATACCTGAGCCTTCTTTTTTAAAGCCAATATTTCTCCAGTCACTTCCTAGGTATTCTCTCTCGTATAGTTCAAGCATTTCTTTAAGCTCTCTCACAGTTGGTTTAGCTTCAATATTTACTTCAACTTTTCGGTTACCTCTAGTGACCTGACTAGATACAAAAGGTAGATTCTTAAATAAGTTAGTCCAACCACTTTCTTCCATGACTTGTGCACTTATTTCTTCTCTTTTAACGAAATGGGTTATTTCATGGACAACTGTTTCCAAATCAGACTCTGTAGTGGGTTTTTTATACTGCTCGCTGTAAGCCCTGAACCATAAATTTCCTGTTTCACCCTCAACTGACGGAGAAAATGAAATTGAAAGGTATTTCCCACCCCTTTCATTTTGCTTTTCTTCAACATTACGCTGTCTAAAATCACTATGTAACTCAACATAGTCTCTTATATACCTATTAAGAAGCTCAGTATCTGCAATAGAGTTATTAAAACGAATCGAAGAAAAGATATTTAGTGAAGGTATAAACCAATAATATGCAGGCTCCCCCCAAATCACACGATCATTACCTACATTTTCATCTGCATTATACAACTTATTATCTTCAAGGCCTGCATCAGCTTTTATTCCATAAACTCCATTCCCTTGACCAATTGCACGCCATAAAATAATTAAATAGTCACCAGTGAGTTCATCTCTTTCTATTGCTTTTAGGTATACTTTTTTTCTATGGGAGTACCCAGGGGTTTTATCATCCCAAAGCAAAGTGTCTTCTAATGAAATTCGTTCCTGAAACCATTCCCGGAGTGACGAGAGCATTAAACCCATCGGAAGAGGTTCAAAATAATCATCACCTCTACGAGCAAAGCCCATTGACTTATACTTAAAAAAAGTTACTAACCCTTCACTCATAAGAAATCCTTATCCAAAAACTATAAACAAATACCATAAAAATGTTTGATAGCTATCTACCTAGGTACACAACTGTTATTTGCTCTCTACTATGCCCTAGTTCATGAGAAATTTGCAAACGAACTTCTTTATCAATAATTTTTTGTTCTGCTGTTAATTCTTTACTCTTTAGGCCGCCGCTAATTGGGGCTTGTTTGCCTGTTAGTTCCATATAGCGTTTTTGGGCATACATGTGACGTAATCCATGATTTTTATCTAGGCCAACACGGCTTGTTTGCCATTCGTAGCTTTTTAATTGTTGCTTGTAGTTTTTATCAGGCCTGATCAATGCGCCACCACCAACAGTTTGCTGTATTTCTTTTAATAACGCGCGTTGAGATTCAGTTCTTATTGGTAAAGTCCTTGGACGGCCACCTTTAGTCCACGATGATTTTAAAACGAGTTGTTCACCACGTATGGCAAAATTAGGCTTAAATTTAATAGATTCTTCTCTACGAAGCCCAAACTCTAACTGAAGCTTTAGTGATAACTGCACGTAGTGATCTGTTATTTTTTCTAGCTTAGCCAAGTCTAGCTCTTTGGCTTTTGAATCAGTTGGAATGTAACTGCGCTTTTCTAAGTTAAGTGATATTGCTTGGTTTGCACTGTTATTTGATTTTGGCAGCATCGATGATTTTCCGACTTTTTCAGCCCACCATCTAATGTGCCCTACGCGGTTTTTAATTGTTCCTGGCGAAAGCTTTTCAGCTTGCCAGCGCTCTATCAGGTAATTTACGTGTTTTGGTTTTAATGAATGAACCGACTTTAATCGAAACCCACCTTCTTTAAGCTGTGCAGCAAGTTGCACTAACGCCTTTTTTCGCCCAGCTTGTGTACTGTAGCTGCCATCTTGATTTCTTAACATTAAGCCTTGTAGTTGGTACTTTAAGTTACTCATAAGCCACCAGTTAGTGATGATTTAAAATAACCTGTTATGCACTTAACTAACTAATTGAACCTATTAATCCAAAAGGTAAGTTTTAAATGCCAATTGCACGTTGGAGCGTACAATTTTCGTATAAATACGAATAGAGGCACAAAGTTCAAAATGGCCTAAATAGCCTCGCCTTAAATGTTTCCCTATTGGGCGTACAAAATAAAACGCAAATCAAGTGTGCTTAGCACTGGTTAGTTAAGTGATAACAAGTCTCCTTTTTAAGCGCCATAAAAGTAATTTTTCATGAATTTCGTATACACAAAATTCAATCAAGCTATTGCAATAAAGCACTATCTATTGATTAAGAAAATTTAATTTTTTGGCTTATAGCTACATCACGTTGGTAGCTTTTCGGAATGACAAAGCTGAAAGCTTTGTTTTAAAGGTACGATGACCAATGGTCTCGTTAAGTAAGTAATTCGATAATGGCATAACCCGCCCATAACTTCAACAAAAGTAATAAGCCTGTTGGTACGGCAAGGTTTGCCCACCGCGTCACTCCTCTATTGCTTCGCAGGAGTGACGCGGTAAATTTATATTTATTGCATAAAAAACGCAGCTACTTAGAGCTGCGCTTTTTAAATTCTTCGATATTTCTAACTTATTTTTCGATACTTTATTTTCTGACCCTTTCCACACTTCCCGCAAGGTGGAAGAACATCACTATCATCATCTAAAGTTACTATCCAACTATCACAACTAGTACATTGATACGTTCCTTTACCAGGCTTTTCACCTATGTCATACAGCATCCTTAACCCTCCAAGATAACTTAATTTTGAATGTAATCATCATAGAGTGTAGTAGATATTAAAAAGAACATAGTATTAAGTAGCATCTTTAAAAAATAGAGGGTTTGGCTTTTCTTTTCCCCAAACTTGGCTATATGAGTATGTATGGTTATAACCCTCAGTTTCCCCAGAAACTTCACCATTACCTTTGTAATTGAGAATAACCTTCCCCCCAGAGCTGTATTTAGAGGTTTCTTCATCAAGCCATTGCACTAAGTAAGTAACTTTGTTCTTTTCGGCAAAGGTAATTGCACATCTGTTTGTGAAAACCTCTGAGTCAGTAACTCTTCGATAAGTTACATGAATAAAACCATCTTTCATGTAGCTGTCCATAAATGGAATTAGATGCAACTTCTCTCGTCCCATGTATGTTGCAATTGCAATGTAGCACTGTCTCTCTATAGGCACCTCAATCTCATTGAAGTATTTTTGAGCGATAGCTTGTTTATCTTCACAAGCTTGCATAAATGGGATTGCTATAAGGAGTACCCACACACCTAAAAACTTTTTAATCATAAAATTCCTTTGATTTATAATTTAGTTTTACTTTTATTTAAATTTATATTTAAAGGCATCACCAAGTTTCGTACCTAACACTCTAATTTACTAATAAGTATCACTAATTTATATTTGTGAAAATGAAGGTGTCACTGATTTAAGCTGATCGTTATTCCTAATTAGAAATTAAATCTGAGTTGTTGTTTTTCTGGTAATACATACAAAATCTCTAGTAATTATTACCATAAAAGTAAGATAAAAAAAGAATTGTTGAACTCATCAAAATTTTGACACAAAGAAGCCCTACCAAACGAGGCAGTAAAAAATTTGATTTGATCTAAATTACAGGATCGCGGTAACGCTCTATTGGGGCTGAAACCGGCAGTTGAACACTGTGTGTATTCTTAGATTTAACTTTAACCGGCTGTTTAAACCTAAACACAAATTTACATACATGCTTAAGCTTTTCTTTCACCGCAGACAGCAGGCCAACTTCTAGCATAGTTTCGATCAGCGATTTTACAGTCATATATGCCCAACCTAGCTTATTTGCTAGCTGTGAAATGCTTTGCTGGTATGTATCGCGTTTATTTCTTGTGGCAATTTTACCAGCTTTAATTTTACTGGTTATCAAAGCTTGGAGCATGAGCATTTTATGTTGATGGCGAGAGTCATAGCGACTTTTAGAATCAAATAAATGAAGCTGAACAGGGTATAAGCGTAGTGTGTTGCTCGACTGTTGTTTATTAAGCATCTGCGTGTAGCTTTGCAATAAACGATAACCTAAAGGGTGCTTCATGTTTAAGTACAATGTGCGGCTATAACTCGATGGGTTATCAGACTCTATTAGCAAAGGCTCTTTTTCGTCTTCCAGTGGCTCTAGAAGCTTTTTAAGACCGTTTTTAACTGCATTTATCGAATAACTTAAATGTTTAGCGATTGCTGATGCTGATGAGTTAAATTTGCCATGCTTAGCATGGTGATATGCAATATGTCCCAAAATTAATGTTTGAGTATCTGATTTTGTAGCTGCAAGCATTTCTAAAGCAAAAAACACTTGTTTCTTTTTGCCGCTGTGATCACTTACCGTATTTAGGCTCGATGAAAAATTATTTTTTAATTTTCTAGTCAATTGAAATTCGACTGGAACGTTAGTCAGCAATTTTTTGGCTTACCACTAGACACAGGATTACCCTACAGCTAATATAGCCATATAAACATTTACAGTTGTTTATGAAAGCCGCGTTAGAAACTTAAGTCGCCAAACTTAATCTGAGTTTCTTTATCGCGGTTTTTTGCTTTCTGGCGTTCGCAAAATCGCCTCCGTCAATTACGACGAATACAGGTATTTTTGTAGGGAAAGTATATTTTAGTAGGAAACGATATTTTAGATTTTAGCGGGACGCTAGGAAAAATGGTGCCCAGAGGCGGAATCGAACCACCGACACGAGGATTTTCAATCCTCTGCTCTACCGACTGAGCTATCTGGGCGATATTTAGTTCTGTGCAGAATATCCACAAGGATTTTCAATGCAATTCCCGATGGCTCTACCGACTGAGCTATCTGGGCGATATTTAGTTCTGTGCAGAATATCCACAAGGATTTTCAATGCAATTCCCGATGGCTCTACCGACTGAGCTATCTGGGCAATATACGATTTCTTGCAGAATATCCATGAGGACTTTCAATGCAGCTCCTACAATCCTAGCAAGGATTTATTTAGGACAATAAATGGTGCCGACTATCCGAGTTGAACGGATGACCTACTGATTACAAGTCAGTTGCTCTACCAACTGAGCTAAGTCGGCACACTAAAATCGTGTGCGTTTAGCACTTAATCACGTTGTGATTATAAATAATGGTGCCCAGAGGCGGAATCGAACCACCGACACGAGGATTTTCAATCCTCTGCTCTACCGACTGAGCTATCTGGGCAAAAATTTAGTTTTATGCAGAATATCAACAAGGATTTTCAATGCAATTCCCAATGGCTCTACCAACGGAGCTATCTGGGCATAACAATTAGCTAGATGCTAACTATTAAATAAATGGTGCCGACTATCCGAGTTGAACGGATGACCTACTGATTACAAGTCAGTTGCTCTACCAACTGAGCTAAGTCGGCACACTAAAATCGTGTGCGTTGTGCACTATAATCACTTTAAAAGAGATTATCAAATAATGGTGCCCAGAGGCGGAATCGAACCACCGACACGAGGATTTTCAATCCTCTGCTCTACCGACTGAGCTATCTGGGCAAAATTTAGTTTTATGCAGAATATCCATAAGGATTTTCAATGCAATTCCCGATGGCTCTACCGACTGAGCTATCTGGGCATAACAAAAAGCTAGAAGCTTGATGTTTAAATAAATGGTGCCGACTATCCGAGTTGAACGGATGACCTACTGATTACAAGTCAGTTGCTCTACCAACTGAGCTAAGTCGGCACACTAAATCTGTGTGCTATGCACGATACTGATGTTTAAATCATAAATTAAACACCAATATATTAAATAATGGTGCCCAGAGGCGGAATCGAACCACCGACACGAGGATTTTCAATCCTCTGCTCTACCGACTGAGCTATCTGGGCAAACTTCGGTTTTAAGCTGAAAATCTTATAGGATTTTCAATACAACTTCCACAGTGCTCTACCGACTGAGCTATCTGGGCGTGCGGCGTATTAAACGGGTTTTGCCCTCTCAAGTCAACTTTTTTTTGAGGATTCTAACTGTTTGCACAGTTTTCAATCAAGATTGCTGTTTTTAATAGTTTTTAGCTTATTTAATCGACAAGTTTATCCATTTGAGTTGACCCTCATCATAAAAGAGTTACCTATGTTAAAAACGTGGTGAATTTTTCTTCATTGATGGTAGGATTACCTAATAATAAGAATATGCTCTCTATTGCTGTTTAAACTGTTGGATAAAAAAATGCCAAGTAAATCGAACTCACCAGTAAAAGGCTTATTACCGCTTTTTATTATCACGAACCTTGTCATCGCCCTGCTTGCGGTTGTTGCTTACTCTTTTTATCCAACCAGTAACACACCACAAAAGATAGAACAGCCTCAATTAACAGCTCAACAACTTTCAACTCAACTCACATCTCCACTTGTCAGCGCATTGACTATGCCTGGCCAAGATAAAGTAAAGGAAGTTTTAGATTTAGCATTACTGCTTGAAAGTGGCTTTGATTACTACTTATATAGATACGAATTCAATGGTGACGTTTCACTGGTTTATGCTAATAACAAAGTGCTCATAGAGCCAAGTAAAGTAACCCAGCAACTAGAACAAAGTTCACTTATTCACACCGTTCTAGAATTTAATGATCAACCTGTTGGCGAGCTTATTGTAAAACAACACCCAATTGAGCAGCCAATAGCAGAATCATCAGTAGTTTCTATCGGCCTTGCTGTTTTAACTCTTCTAGCCTTAATTATTTTATCCTTTGCGCTAAGTATTTTTATTAATAAACGATTTAGTAAAAGCAGTAACTCTTTGAGCAAAGAATTAAGGGCAATTACAGAAAATGCAGATTACCAAACCCGTGTAACAGAAGAATTGGATTTCGGATTAAGCTCTGTAGCCAAACATATCAATTTGCTACTCAACAAAGTGCAATCAGCCATTACAGAAAACAAAGCTGCACAGGCTGATTTACAGAAGCTTCAAAGCGGTCTAGAAAATGAAGTACATAATCGAACAATCGCACTTGAGCAAGCAACTTTAAAAGCCGAGCAGGCAAACGAAACTAAAACGACTTTCTTAGCAACCATGAGCCATGAAATTCGTACCCCTATGAACGGGGTTATCGGTACCATTGACTTACTTCGCCAAACTGAGCTTGATGGTGCACAGCACAGATTAAGTACAATTATTCGTGATTCTGCATTTTCTTTATTAGGCATATTAGATGATATTCTCGATTTTTCGAAAATCGAAGCGGGTAAACTGAATATTGATAACATTCCTTTCTCAGTGTCAGACACTATTGAAGAAGTCGCTCGTGTTTTATCATCGGTTGCCAAAAAGCGTGACCTGGAATTAGAGCTGGCTATTGCGCCAGATATCCCTACTAATTTAATTGGTGATACAGTGCGAGTTCGCCAAGTACTTTACAACCTATGCAGTAATGCAATTAAGTTCACCAGTACAGACGAAAAACACAAAGGCTTTGTAAGGATCTCGGTAGAGGTAGCCCAAAACACCACTGATCACTACACCTTACGTTTTAGCGTTTTAGACAATGGTAAAGGTATGACGCAAGCGCAGCTTCGTGAAATCTTTAATCCATTTATTCAGGCAGAAGGATCAATCACTCGTGAATATGGTGGAACAGGTTTAGGTTTATCGATTTGTAAAAGCTTAACAGAGCTAATGCTAGGAACCATTTCAGTAACAAGTGACTTGGGCATTGGTAGTGAATTTGTTGTCGAATTGCCTTTTAGTACACAAGGTAAAGTTGAATATGCCCATAAACAGGTAATGAAAAGCCAACGGGTTGTTGTTGTAACTAACCACGATGGTCGTAAAAAGATACTAACTCGTTATCTATCATTTATGGGAGCAACGCCTATTATTGCTGACAGCAGCGATTTAATAGAAGCTGAGCAAGATAAAACAGATATAATTTGGGTGTTAGATGGTATCGAAAGCATGGAAGATATTAACTATATCTTGCGCCGTCTTCTGTACACTCTAGAAGACAATAAACAACAAGTTATAGTGCTTAGTAAGCTCGATGAAGCAGCTATTAATCATAAGAATATTTTCTACCTAAATGCATCACCGCTTTGTAAGTCTAACTTTATGATGTCGCTACTTGTGGCAGCCGGTTTACACAAGCCAAAACAAATTACCTCTACTAAGTCATTAAACAACTACCTGAGCGTCGATAAAGCCCGCGAAGAAAACAAATTAGTATTACTTGTTGAAGACAACGTATTAAATCAGCAAGTGTTAACCGATCAGCTCCACCTATTAGGTTACGGTGTTGAATTGGCTGAAAATGGTGAAAAAGGCCTAGAAGCTTGGCGAGAAGGTAAACATTCTATTATTTTAACCGACTTACATATGCCTAAAATGTCTGGCTACGATATGGTCGAAAAAATTCGTAATGAGGCCTCGCAGCTTGAAGATATCAATGCTCAACCTTATGTGATTGCTATCACCGCCAATGCCCTCAAAGGTGAAAAAGAGCGCTGTTTGAGCATAGGAATGAATGATTACATCACTAAGCCAGTTGAACTAAATGTACTAGAAGCAACATTGCATAAGTGTGCTTACAAAACTAATCCTGAAGCAACTAAGCTCGAAGTTAAAAGACCGGCAGCACCAATCGATATGAATCAACTGGCTGATTATGTCGGTAATGACGAAAATAAGAAATTACGCTTCTTTAAAATGTACTTAGAGCAAAGTAATCAGCTAAGTAAAGAAGTGAACAGTGGTGTTATTGAGCAAGATGTAGAGGCAATTATCTCAGCCTGTCATCAGCTCAAGTCAATTTCAAAAACGATTGGCGCGATGAAAGTTGCAGAACTAGCAGCGGTATTTGAACAACGCTGTAAAGAAGATGAACTAACAAGTGATGATTTAATTGAACTGCGTGATAACTATGAAATTGAATACTCCAAAGTAGCTCAATTCTTAAAAGAACAAATACAAAGAGCTGAGCAAGAAGCAACACATTAAAAAAGGGCCTATTGGCCCTTTTTACTTTTAGATAATGCGCTTATTTTTCTGGTGGACGGTAACCTTCTATTTCCACGTCTTTACCTTCAAATAAGAAACCTACCATTTGCTCTTCTAAAAAAGCACGGTGCTCTGGGTCCATCATGTTCAGATGTTTTTCGTTGATCAGCATTGTTTGCTTGTGCTGCCATTGGCCCCACGCTTCTTTACTGATGTTGTTGAAAATCTTTTCACCAAGCTCACCTGGGTATAGTTGGAAGCCTAAGCCTTCAGCTTCTTTTTGTAACTTTTGACAAAATACTGTGCGTGCCATAATTGCTCTCTACTCTTATTGCGTGATGCTATTGTAATCTATTGCGCTTAATTGTTTAACCAGCTTTTTCGTCGGGGCTGCAAGGCCAACCTCAACTGGCTCATCAAGCGGATACCAAACTAGTTGCCGCTCATTAATGAGATCTGGAATGCTCGGCAAGGTTAAAACATGTGGATTGATAGTCAGCTCAAAATGCGAAAATACATGGGTAAAGGCTTCAAGTGCCTGCGTATTGTTTGATAAACCATGCTGGGCTAAAAATGTTTCTAGCTCAGTTAATTCGCTAAACTCAAAAAAGCCAAACAAACCACCCCATATCCCTGAGCTTGGGCGCTTTTCCATAAGCACCTTATTGTCACAGGCTAGAATAAGCTGATGGCATGACTTTTTCGGCACAGCCTTTTTCGGCTTTGAATGCGGGAACTCTTTAACTTTACCTTCGTTATAAGCAAGGCATTTGCTATTTAAAGGACAAGGCTCACAATCAAATTTACTACGTGAACAAAGGCTTGCACCTAAATCCATCATTGCCTGATTAAACTCAGTGACCGACTCTTTAGGCGTTAATTGCGATGATAATGACCAAAGGTGATTTTCGACCTTTTTCACTCCATACCAGCCTTCAACCATAAAAAAGCGTGCCAGTACTCGTTTAACATTACCATCTAAAATTGGATGATGTTGGCCAAGTGATAAAGACAAAATTGCCCCAGCAGTTGAACGTCCAATACCCGGCAAATCCATCACCTCTTCAAGCGTGGTTGGAAATTTACCTTGGTATTTATCACGCACTATTTTTGCCGTTTTATGTAAGTTGCGCGCACGGGCGTAATAGCCAAGCCCTGTCCAATGGTGAAGCACCTGATCTTCATCCGCATTAGCAAGCGCAATAATGTCAGGAAAGCTTTGCATAAACTTTTCAAAGTAAGGAATAACAGTTACTACTTGGGTCTGCTGTAGCATGACCTCAGAGATCCATACCTTATAAGGGGTTTTATTTAGCTGCCATGGCAGAGTTTTACGACCGTGAAGGTGGTACCAGTCAACCACTTGGTTTGCAAACCAGGTTGACTCCTTATTGCTTAAATTCAAAATAACATCTTTACTTGCTGAAGCTCATTGCGGCCAAGTCTATTGCAGTTAGTTAGGCCAAGCAAGCCGAAGAAGCTCTGCTCTGTCTAAATTGCTCGTACATGGTCGCAATATTAATCTCGAAAGATAAACAGCCCTTGACTATTGTACTCAAGGCGCAGGTCAGGGATAATACGCAACCTTTTTCTATAGTCAGTATTTTAATCAGGCCAAAATATATGAGTGACTCAAGTAACCCAAACCTCGAGCAAGCAAAGCAAGAGGGTAAATACATCCGCACGATTCGTAGTTTCGTTAAGCGCGAAGGTCGCCTAACAAAAGGCCAAGCGGCAGCCATCGAGAAATGTTGGCCAACTATGGGCCTTGAGCACAAAAATGGCATGCTAAACCTAGCAGAAGTGTTTGGTAACGATAACGATGTGGTACTAGAAATCGGTTTTGGTATGGGCAAATCGCTAGTTGAAATGGCTAAAAACGCACCAGAACTTAACTTCATTGGTATTGAAGTTCACCGCCCAGGTGTAGGTGCTTGTTTAATGGATGCCGATGAAGCTGGTGTAACAAACTTACGCGTATTCGAGCATGATGCGGTTGAAGTGCTTGCTGACTGTATTGCCGATGAAAGCTTATCTAAGCTGCAATTATTCTTCCCTGATCCATGGCATAAAAAACGTCACCATAAGCGTCGTATCGTACAACCAGAGTTTGCACAAAAATTACGTAGCAAATTAAAAATTGGCGGTGTTTTCCATATGGCGACTGACTGGGAAAATTATGCCGAGCATATGCTAGAAGTAATGCAAGTGGCTGAAGGTTACAAAAACCAATCAGAAACTAACGATTACGTTCCTCGCCCAGATTCACGACCACTGACAAAATTTGAGCAGCGCGGTCACCGTTTAGGTCACGGCGTATGGGATCTAATGTTCGAGCGTACTAAGTAATAAAAGGTAAAAGCAGCATGAGTAAGTTAACCAACCCAAGTTTACTATTGCTTCGTAATGAAGACGAACTTGTTGGACAATCGATTTTAGTGGTTAACTTTGAGCAAGATGGCTTTTTACGCGAACTTAAAGCGCTAAATCCCGGCGCAAAAATTACTGCGTTCAGTTATAACCACGCAAATGCCATGTATGCCAGTAAAATAGCCGGTATACATGCAGTGGTTGATCACACTATTCCAAATGGTAACTACGATTTAGTTATCTACTATTACCCAAAAGCAAAGCCAGAAGCACAAATGAGCTTTGATAACATTTGTGCTGTTTGTCATCAAGATGCGCAACTATTTGTAGTAGGTGAAAATAAAAGCGGTGTTAAATCAGCAGAGAAACAACTAAAAGACCACTGTGGTTTTAGTAACAAGATCGATAGTGCCAAGCACTGTATTCTGTATTTATTCTCTGAGCTTACGCTAAACGATAACTTTGCTATCAGCCGTTACCACAAGCAATTCCAAGTAAAAGCCGGCGATATTGAATTTACTGCGATCAGTGTTCCAGGCGTATTTAACCACGGTGCGCTTGATGTAGGCACTGCGGTACTTCTGAATAATGCACCAACTGTTAGCAAGGGTAAAGTACTCGACTTTGCTTGTGGCGCAGGCATTATTGCTACTTACTTGGGTTTAAAGCAGCCTGAGCTTGAATTTGTATGTAGCGATGTAAGTGCTCTTGCAACTTACGCCACTGAGCAAACACTTGCGTTAAATGACCTCAAAGGCCAAGCAATTTTGAGTGATGGCTTAACTGATATTAATGGTAAATTTGACCTAATCATCAGTAACCCACCGTTCCATACGGGGATTGCCACAGATTACACCATTGCCGAAGCATTTCTTAGCTCAGCAAAACAACACTTGAGCAAGCAAGGTAAATTGACCATAGTTGCAAACAGCTTCTTAAAATACCCACCCATTTTAGAAGCACAGTTTGGCCAATACAGCACAGATTTCAAAAATACTAAATTTGCCGTTTACTCAGCTAAATAATAGTTGAGTAAATAGCTTATTCGTAGCAAAAATATTTTTTAAAATATTTAGTTACTTTCAAATGTCTTTGCTAGACTAAACTCTTACTAATAACAAAAATTCTGGCCTTCTATAGCGCATGCCGATATTTTCGACACAAACAAGTATTCGTAAAGCGTTGACCAATGCGGTAATGCTAGTCACTGCATTATGCTTGTCTTTGTCTATTTCTATTTCGACCTACCTAGATGTAAAAGAGCAAAAGTCGCTGATTGTCGATAAGATCTCTATTTTATCGAAAATAATTGCCTACAACGCCCAAATCACCGTGTTATTTGACGATAACGAGACCGAATCTGAGCGCTTAAAGTCATTTGAATCTGTGCCGCTTATAAAAAACATCCATATCTACTCAATCGATGAGTTATCTAACGAGCCGGTGTTTTTTAGTAGCTTTAATGCCAACCGTACACCACCAGTACCCATTAAAGTTGGCAGCATAGATAACCTGTTAGAGCCACGCTTCACAGATAAAGATATAGAGCTAATAACCCCTATCGTATACGAAGGGGATACCATCGGTTATGTTTACGTTCGCGGCGGCTTAGACAGGTTAAACCAATATATTAATCGTAAAATTATCATCGATATTTTACTGACCTTGTTCGTTTTAGTACTGGTGTATTTTGTTGCTAGACGTATTCAAAAACGCATTGCAAACCCAATCGATGAATTAAGTAACCTGCTACAAGACGTATCGAAAAACCATAACTATGATACTCGCGCACAAAAAACCAATATTGATGAAATAAATCAGCTAGCGGGCAGCTTAAATATCATGCTCGCGCGCACTCAAAAACAAATTGAGCGCCACGAAAAAGACAAACAAGAAATCAAACAGCTTAACCAAAGCCTTGAAGAAAAAGTGAATCAGCGCACAATCGCCTTACGTGAGGCTAACCAAGAACTGCTCAATACCCTTGAGCGTATGCATCAATACCAAAACCAAATCGTCGAAAACGAGAAAATGGCGTCACTAGGGCAAATGGTTGCAGGTGTTGCTCATGAAGTTAACACGCCTATTGGCTTAGGTATTACAGGCTCAACGCTGTTACGTGACAAGCTGGCAGAAATTCACACGCAATTTGAACAAAAAACTTTAACTTCAGCACACTTAAAACGCTTTATTAATGACGGCATTGAAAACCTCGATCTTATCTATCGCAACCTTAACCGCGCAGCAGAGCTCGTATCTAGCTTTAAGAAAGTGGCCGTTAATCAAGATGTAGAAGTCAGCACCAAAATTAACTTAAATAACCTATTAAGTGATGTGGTGATGTCGATGCGCTCAGAAATTCAATACCGTAACCCTAAAGTTACGATTAACTGTAGCAATGACGTTAGTATTGAAACCAAATCTGGGCCGTTACAACAAGTGTTACAGCAGCTATTAAGTAACTCGGTGATCCATGCATTTAGTGATGATCAAAATAACGAAATCACCTTTAACGTTGAGCGCAACGAAAGTAGCTTGAGTATTCACTACTTCGATAATGGTATTGGCGTTGAGAAATCAATTCGCAAACGTATTTTCGACCCATTTGTAACTACTAAACGTGGTGAAGGTGGCAGTGGTTTGGGCATGCACCTAGTTTATAACTTAGTGACTCAAGCACTTGGTGGTAGCATCGTATACGATGAACTAGCTGACGAAGGGGCTCACTTTATTATTACTCTGCCATTGCAAGAAGGTGCAGCGTAATGAGATTAGTGAGTTGTATCTTATTAGCTTTGCTTGTTGTATGCCCTGCATTTGCCAAATCACCGGACCAAGTTAAATCAGCCTTTTTGTATCAAATTGCTAAGTTCACGAAGTTTAATGACCAAGTGAACCCTCCCCCTATTTCATTTTGTTTTTATGACTTAGATAAAGGTCCTGGAGCGTTCCTTAAAGACAGAAATGAACTGCAAATTAACAAAAAACCAATTAACGTTATATTAGTGAAAAAAACCCAGCAAATTTCTGAACTTTCTCAAGTTTGTGATATCACATACATTGATGAAACATTAGAAAATGATATACTTCCACTTTGGACCGATACAATTTCATTGGATACTTTAACAATAGGTGAAAGTATCAGCTTTTTAGAAAATGGCGGTATAGCCTCTCTGGTTCAAGAAGGAAATAAAATCCGACTGTATATCAATAAGCAGCACGTATTGCAGCATAACTTTAAAGTGCAATCTCGATTGTTAGCTATGGCTAAGTTTTATCCAAATTGATTTTACTTGTTAACAATTGGATCTAATCCTATAATCTCTAGTATTCGGTTTTGCTTGATAATACCGAATTTTTGTAAATAAAATTTCCGAAAAGGTTAATATACAATGCAAACGCCAGTCATTCTGATCGTAGAGGATGAAGACGTAACTCGACTAAACCTCGTTAGTTTATTTGAAGCTGAAGGTTACAAAGTTATTGAAGCCATTGATGGCGATGATATGCATGACAAGCTTACAAATAATGATGATGTGAACCTTGTAGTTATGGACATCAACCTACCAGGTAAAAACGGGCTAATCTTAGCGCGTGAATTACGTCAAAAACGTAACGTTGGTTTAATTTTCTTAACAGGTCGTGACAACGACGTTGATCGCATTTTAGGTCTTGAAATTGGTGCTGATGATTACATCACAAAACCATTCAACCCTCGCGAATTAACTATTCGTGCTCGTAACCTTATTTCGCGCACAGCCCTAGGTGGCGAAGAAGCGAATATCGAAACAAATGGTGTTATCACATTTAACGGTTGGGAACTTGATGAAAACAGCCGTTGTTTAACATCTCCAAGCGGCGACGCTAAACGTTTACCTAAAGGTGAATACCGCGCGCTACGCTTAATGCTTGACTCACCGGGCCGTATCTTCAGCCGTGAGCAATTAATCAAGCACATGACTGGCCGTGAACTTCGCGCTAACGACCGTACTGTAGACGTAACAATTCGTCGTATCAGAAAACACTTTGAAAGCGATAACAGCACATCTGAGCTGATCAGCACCATCCATGGTGAAGGCTATCGTTTCATTGGTAAAATCGACAGCTAATTAGAATTAATCTTCTAACTGTTGTAAGAATAATTGGAGGGCGTCACGCCCTTCATTTATTTTCACTGCTAATTCATCAAGCCACTGTTGTAACTCTTCACTACTTTCTTCAAGCGCGCCATGTTCCATCTTCTTAGCATGTAACTGCACATCGTTTAAGCCTACAGAGCCAGCTGCACCTTTTAATTTATGTGCCACCGATTTGTACTCTTCTCTATCATCTGCCGCTAACGCATCTGCCAGCTCAGTTTGGTACTGAGGGTTTAACTTATTAAATAACTCACAGCTGCGATTAAATATAACTAGCCCCATTGAGCCTACAAAGTCTTCGATGGTTTCTATATCGAGCAGCTCAACGCGAATACCCGATAAATCTTTTTCAGTCACAGCTTTGATTGGCTCAGGCTGACAGTTTTGTTGCTGCTTAATATCAAATAACTCACCGAGCATTTTATCGAGTTTTGTGGTGTTGATAGGCTTAGCGAGTGCGCCTTGAATATTAATACCAGCAAGCTCTTCTTCGGCGCTACGCACGTTGGCAGTCAAGGCAACGATTGGTAAGTTATCAAAGTGTTCATCGTCACGAATTTGACGAGCAACTTCATCACCATTGATATCAGGTAATTGCATATCAAGTAAAACTAGGTCTAAGTCATCTTCTGTGTAGACAAACGACAGCGCATCCTCACCAGTTTCAGCCCAAATAACTTCGTGGCCACGCTGCTCAAGTAAGTTAGTAGCAATTTCAGCATTTAGCGGCACATCTTCCACTAAAAGAATGTTTAAACTGCGTACCGCATAACTTTGCTCAGTAGGCGCAATACAAAGCTTAAGCGGTATTTCAACAACAAAAACACTGCCCTCACCTTCAGTACTGCTGACATTAATTTCACCTTTCATTGCGCTAACAAGTGCTTTTGTTACCGCAAGGCCGATACCAGAGCCAATAGCATTGGTACCCTTGATATCTGGTGCTTTGTAGTACATGTCAAAAATACGATGCAGCTGCTCTTGTGGAATACCTTGCCCCGTGTCGCTCACACGCATCACTAACCACGGACCATCGGCACGATTCTCACGACGACATTCAAGCTCTACATGGCCTTGCTGAGTAAACTTAACGGCATTATTGATAAGGTTCCAAACAACTTGGCGTAAACGAGTCGGATCAAGAGATGCGTAAACATCCAGTGTGCCTTTACGTTTAATATTGAACTCAAGGCCTTTTTGTTCAGCAATTAAGCCTGCAAAATTCACTACGTCATTAATGAAGTCGGCCACATTGACTGAGTCAGCAACAATATCGAGCTGCTCACGGTCAATTTTATCCAAGTCGATAATATCGTTAAAAATATTGCCAAGTGTTTCAGCACTTGAAAACACCGTGTTACACCAACTACGTTGCTGTTTATCGAGTTCAGTATCAAGTAGCATGCGGGTTAAGCCCACAATACCGTTAAGCGGCGTTCTTAATTCATGGCTTAAAGTTGCAATGAATTTCCCTTTATCTTTATAAGCTGCTTCAAGGGCCTGAGCCGCCTCTTTACGACTGGTGATATCACGGCCAAAGGCAAGTAAACCTATGTACTCACCTTTTTCATTAATAAAAGGTAACTTACGCATTTCAAACCAGCGCTTTTCACCATCAACGGGGTATTCGACATCAAGCGTCAGAGCTTGGTGAGTTTGAGATACTTTTTTGTCGGTGCGCAGAACTTCTGGTAAATAATCACTTGGGTAGATTTCTTCGACACTTTTACCGATTAACTCATCGCTGCTTTTACCTATCACTTGTTCAAACATTTTATTACAGCCAGCAAATACACCATTGTTATCGCGGTAATAAAATAAATCGGGAGATGAGTCGACAATAGAGCGCAATAGCATGCCTTGTTGCGCAAGCTCTTGTTGAGTTTTTTTACGCTCGGCGATTTCGCGTCTAAGCTCTTCAATCGCTCTATGCTTGGCATGAAACGCCATTTTACGCTCATCAATCTCTTCGTTTAAGCGACTGATATTGTCTTTTAGCGTTTGGTTAAGCAGTTTTTCTTGTTTGGTTGCGCTATCTAGGTAGCTATAAGAAGCTTCTAATTGGCGAATTGAGTTAAGCAGTACAGTGATTAAAATCGGCGATACCACTGCGGTAAAAAACATCACCGCCAAAACATCAACTAAAGTCACCGTTCCAACTGCAACATAATAAAACATGCACGATAAGATCAGCGACATGACCAATAATAAGGCATAACAGGCGGCGGCAGTTTTAAACTCACCGTACTTAGAAATAAAGCTTGAGAGAGTGCGAGCCCACGGACTCAAAGAAGAATCAATCATATATAAAGCTTAGGCACATAATCGAAAAAAAACAGCATAGCTAATTTTATCACTATTCCTTTAGAAATATTCATATTGTGCGATAAACATAGAATTTTTTCATCAACGCCGCTTTTTTATATTTTTTCATGTAAAATACCGCGCTTTAATAATTGCAAAGAATGAGTATTACCATGCAAACCACAATGCCAGATATTGCTGATACGGCTCCCGCCTTACAAACAGGTAAATTAGACTGGGTTGGCATGGGCGAAATTGAACTTCCTTTCATTTTTGAAACTCGCAATATTGCCCCTGTAAATGTAATTGCCAAGGCACGCGCTTTTGTAAACTTGCATAAAGAAGACGCAAAAGGCATTCATATGTCGCGTTTATTTTTAGCCCTTGATACCTTATCAACCGAGCAGCAAGTTAATCCACAAACTCTTAAACAAGCACTTGATGCCTTTATTAGCAGCCATGATGATTTAAGTGACCAAGCACAAATCGAATTTAAATTTGAGCTACCTCTGCGTCGTAAATCTTTATTAAGTGGCAAAGTAGGTTGGAAAAACTACCCTGTTCATTTGATCGCTAAGATCAACCAAGGCACTGTAAGTTTTGAGTTAATGGTTGATGTTACTTACTCGTCAACATGCCCATGTTCAGCGGCTCTTGCTCGTCAATTAATTCAAAATGCCTTTAGCGAAAAATTTGCAGAGCAAAATCTTGATAAGCAAACTGTTTTAGAATGGCTAGGCACAACAGACGGCATTGTTGCTACACCACACTCACAGCGTTCAATTGCAAACGTGAAAGTAAAACTCGACAGCCAAATTGACAGTTTTGATGTAGTTGGCTTAATTGATGCTTTAGAAGCTGAGCTAAAAACGCCTGTACAAGCGGCAGTTAAACGTGAAGATGAGCAAGAGTTTGCCCGCTTAAATGGTCAAAACCTCATGTTCTGCGAAGATGCTGCTCGTAAAATTAAAGGCTTACTTGAACAGCAAAACTACGCAGATTACTGGCTGCAAATAAATCACTACGAATCACTTCATGCCCACGACGCAGTAGCTATCGCTGTTAAAGGGGTTACTGGCGGATACACAGCTTAAAAATTTCAGGTGACTCCACACACTTAGGCACGCTAATTGCTATTAATTTTCAGTGTCAATTTGTTGTTGTGGAGTTACCGTATGGAATTCGCTTTATTATCAATTTTAGTATTAGTCGTAGTAGCCTCTGTTGTTGCGTCAAAGTTTACCGATGAAGGCGGAAACCCTTATCCTTTCACTCGTAAGCAAACTGTTTTTACGCAAGTTGAGAGTGCTTTTTTACATCTTCTAGAACGTGCTGTAGGCGACCAATATAAAATCGTCAGCCGCGTTAAACTCATTGATTTAATCGACTGTAAGCAAGGCTTATCTATCAAAGCTAAGCGCGCTGCAATGGCTAAAGCCAAAAACAAACAGTTAGATTACGTGCTTATCGACAAAGACAAACTTACTATTGTTGCCGCTGTTGATTTAGTTAATAACACCAACCGCGACGGCCATAAAGCACAACGTGACTGGTTTGTTAGTGGCGCGTTAGAAGCAGCAGGCATCCCGCATATTCGCATGAAGGTAAAATCAGGTTATCAACCAAGAGAAGTACGTGATGCAATCATGTTTAAGCTTGGTAAACCTGCAGCAGCGCCTGCAAGACCTGCACGCAACCGCGTTACTAAACCAGCGGTATTATCACCATCACAAGCAAAAGCACACTCAACGGCGCTTGCAGAAATATAACCTGTCATAATATTGGCAAAAGCAGACTTTAAGGTCTGCTTTTTTGTTTGTTTCAGGCATTTTTAGGTATAATCATCCTATTCAATCTAAGGAATCAAATATTATGCACGTTGGTATTATTGGCGCGATGGAGCCAGAAGTAAAAATCTTACGCGAAGCAATGGTAAACCCAAGCATCATGACTAAAGCTGGTTTTACCTTTTACACCGGTGAGCTAGCGGGTAACACAGTTACTTTAGTTCAATCTGGTATTGGTAAAGTAGCTTCTGCAGTAGCAACTACACTACTAATCGACAACTTCAGCCCAGATTGTGTGATCAACACAGGTTCTGCAGGTGGTTTTGAGCCATCGCTAAATGTAGGTGATGTCGTTATTTCTTCAGAAGTTCGTCACCACGATGTAGACGTAACTGCATTCGGTTACGAAATCGGCCAAGTACCACAAATGCCAGCTGGCTTTGCTGCGCACCCTAAACTGATTGAAGCGGCAGAGCAAAGCGTAAGTCAAATCAGCGATGTTAAAACCATGATTGGCCTAATTTGTACTGGTGATTCATTCATGTGTGACCCGGTACGAATTGAAAAAACACGTGCTGAATTCCCAACTATGCTTGCAGTAGAAATGGAAGGTGCAGCAATTGCACAAGCTTGTCATGTGCTAGAAACACCATTTGTTGTTATTCGTTCAATGTCTGACATTGCTGGCAAAGAGTCGCCGCAATCATTTGAAGAGTATATCGAAACTGCATCTATCAACTCATCTAAAATGGTTGTTGCTCTTTTAGAGAAACTGACGTCGGTGAGTTTATAAGGTGATTGCAAATATTGTTCAAAACCATTTGGACATTATTGTATTTTTTGTAGCGCTCTTAGCAGAGCGCTTCTTTCCTTTGGTTAGTTGGTATCACCCTAATACCTTTTTAACCGTTATTTTCTCTGCGCTTAGCGAGCGTTTATACAACCCAACGAACCCCAAAAGCTATCAATATTTAGCCTCAACCCTAGCTTTTACTCTCACCATTTTAGTGATAGTGACATTGATTGTGCTGTTTTTAGAGTTTGCTTTTTACCCTGAGCTATTAAATGGCTTAATTTTATATTTGTTACTCAGTAGCCGCGCTCAAGAGAAGAAGTCATTACGTATTGCCAGATTACTCAAGCTCAATCAAAAAGCGACTGCAAGAGAGCTACTAGCTAGCCTCGTTGCCCGTGATGTATCACGTTTATCAGCCCCAGGCATTTGCAAAGCAACCATGGAGTCACTGGTGCTTCAAAGTGCGCGGCATTATTTTGCCGTTATATTCTTTTATCTACTTGGCGGCGCTATCCTTGCTTTGGTTTATCGCTTACTCACATTAATTCATCAGGCATGGCGAAAAAACCAAAAACCCAACAACCCGTTTTTGGCTCCCATTGCTAAATTACTATTTGTATTGGAGTGGTTACCCACGCGATTAGTTGCATTAACGATTGCAGCAACTAATGCCAGTAAACAATGTATTCATTATATAAAACACTATGGCAGACACTTTTATCAAACCAATACAGGATGGCTGTTAAGTGTTACATCGGCTGCTTTGCAAGTACAGTTAGGCGGCCCTGCCCTTTACCAAGGTGAGCGCTTTAATAAAATGCGTGTTGGGACCGATCGCCTACCAGATGCCGATGATATTCCTGCTTTAGTGAATCGCTTAAATCAAGCGAAAGCATTTTGGTTACTACTGATAGTCGGGATTGAAGTAATTAGCCTATTCACAAACTAATCAAAATATAGGCACAAAAAAACCAGCCGCAGCTGGTTTTTTATACCAATTAGCTTTATTAAGCTAAGGTGATTTTAGCAAACTTACGTTTACCTACTTGGTAAATCTGTGTTGTGCCTTTAGCAACTTCAAGCTTAGTATCCGTTACTTTCTCTTCACCATTAATCTTTACAGCACCTTGTTTAATCATACGCATTGCTTCTGACGTACTAGCTACAAGGTTAGCTTCTTTTAATAGATTAGTAATAAACACAGTGTCTTCAGCAATTGTTACTGTCACTTCTGGGATCTCATCTGGTAATGCATTCTTTTGGAAACGCTTGATGAAATCTTGATGAGCACCTTCGGCTGCTTCTTCACTGTGAAAACGTGCAATCATTTCTTTTGCAAGCTCAATCTTGATGTCGCGCGGGTTTGCACCATCAGCAACACGTTGCTTAAGCGCTGCAATTTCTTCGATTGATAAAGCACTTAATAAGTCATAGTAACGCCACATTAGATCATCGCTGATAGACATTACTTTACCAAACATGTCGTTTGGCTCATCAGTAATACCAATGTAATTACCTAATGACTTAGACATTTTCTGAACGCCATCAGTACCTTCAAGCAGTGGCATCATAAGTACTGTTTGTGGCTTTTGACCTTCGTCTTTTTGTAATTCACGACCCATTAATAGGTTAAAGCGTTGATCTGTACCGCCAAGCTCAACATCAGCTTCTAATGCAACTGAGTCCCAACCTTGTACCAGTGGATATAAAAATTCGTGGATAGCAATCGATTGACCGTTGGCATAACGCTTTTTAAAGTCATCACGTTCTAGCATACGTGCTACTGTTTGACGCGCAGCCAGTTTAATCATACCTGCTGCACCTAAGTTCTCCATCCAAGCAGAGTTGAATGCAACAGTTGTTTTAGCAGGATCAAGAATTTTAAATACTTGCTCTTTATAGGTTTCAGCATTAGCTAAAACATCTTCACGAGTTAACGGTTTACGCGTTACGTTTTTACCCGTTGGATCACCAATCATACCGGTGAAGTCACCGATTAAGAAAATCACTTCATGACCTAGGTCTTGGAAGGTTTTCATTTTGTTGATAAGAACTGTATGACCTAAATGCAGATCAGGCGCAGTTGGATCGAAACCCGCTTTGATCTTAAGTTTCTTACCAGACTTTAGCTTTTCGACTAATTCGTCTTCAATTAATATCTCTTCTGCACCGCGTTTTATCTCAGCTAGAGCGGTTTGTAAATCCACTGTGTATTACTCCAAAAATTCAGCTACCGGGGCGTGGTGGCCTGTCAGGGTTATAAATATAGAGCTAAAAACTTTAAAATTTAGCTAGTTAGCACCAAAAAGCGACACTAGAAAAAAGCCTAACTTAAATAGTTTAAGAAACAGCCCTGAAGGCAGCGCGCATGATTGTTCTTTATACCGCGTTATTGCAATTTAATGAAGGGACTTTAGTTAACTAATGTAGATTTAGTTTAACCATAGACATCTGCTGCAATTTTAAACAAAAAAGTTTAACGCGCTGAGCAATTCTAGCGTAAAATAGCGCCAGTTTAAATCTACAAAACACTGGTATTTGCTCTATTTTAGGTATATCCTGCGATATTAGTATTTAAATTTCTTGACAGCAGAAAAGGCACGATATGGTTCACGTAGTGCACAAACTTCCCAAAAAACACAAACTGCTTATTCTCGGTTTGGTTTCTGCTATTGTCGGCTTGGCGTTATTGCCTTCTGAAAAAGCCACCGCATCAAAGGATAATAGTGCAAACGCACTTGAAATTGGCAAACGCTACGAATTACAAGTTAAAGTTGATGATAACGAAAAACTAACTGAGCTTAATTCACAGCAAGCAGCAGCAAAACTTCCAGAATACGAGCTTATCGACCATGAAGTACGAAATGGCGATAATTTAGCACTTATTTTTAAACGTGCGGGCTTCTCAGCGCAAACATTACACAAACTTGTCAATACCAACGCAGAAACTCGTAAATTAACAAAAATTCACCCAGGCGAAATCTTAAGCTTTGCAACAGCTGAAGATGGTTCTCTAGCTCAGCTACGTTATGTGATCTCAAAAACAGATACCTTATACGTTACATTAAATGACGAAGGTAACTACGACACTTCTATCGATAGCAAAGAAATCGAAACGCTAAGTAAATCGGCTGGCGGTGAGATATCTAATAGCTTTTGGACGTCAGGCATTGCAGCAGGTTTAAGCGAGCGTCAAATTATGAATTTTGCTGACATCTTCGGTTGGGATGTCGACTTTGCTAATGACATTCGTAAAGGTGATCAATTTGGTCTTATTTACGAGTCTCACTATGTAGATGGTGAGTATATTGGTGATGGTAAAATTATTGCCGCAGAATTTATTAACCAAGGTGAGCGTTACACCGCTATTCGCCATACTGATGGTAACTTCTACACGCCTGAAGGCCGTAGCATGAAAAAAGCCTTCTTACGCGCACCTGTTAACTTTAAGTATATTAGTTCGAGCTTTAACCCGCGTCGTTTACACCCAGTGACCAAAACGGTAAAACCACATAACGGTATTGATTACGCAGCGCGTACAGGTACGCCAGTTGTATCATCGGGTAATGGTAAAGTGATTAAAGCAGGCTACAGTAAATACAACGGTAATTATGTATTTATTAGCCATGGCACACAGTATGTGACTAAGTACTTACACTTAAACAAAAAGATGGTTAGAACTGGTCAGAAAGTGAAACAAGGCCAGAAGATTGGTACCGTAGGTGCGACAGGTCGTGTAACGGGCCCTCACTTACACTATGAATTCTTAGTAAACGGTGTTCACCGTAACCCTAAAACGGTCAAACTACCTAAATCAGAGCCTCTACCGCGCGATGAGTTAGCTAAGTTTAAACCGATTGCTGATAACTTCTTAGCTCAATTACAGCGTAACCGTGAGTTACAATTAGCATTAAATAAGTAGTTAAGTAAACATGTAAAAGCCGCTTCAATTTTGAAGCGGCTTTTTTGTACCAAATAAATCCGGCTAAAACTATTATAGACTTTACTAAAACGAGTACAGAAGGCACTGCGGGTTAATACAATTACTACCTTAAAAGAACATAGATAAGTTGAATAATTAGCGAAATCATCACCAGTGGCCAAATATACTTTGCATACTTTGTAGCGCCATCAAGCCCCATTTTAGACTGATACTTTTCAAGTAGCGGTATTAAAATAACCAAAGTAACAAAAAGGCATAATAAGATAATAAAAACATTCATGGCGGCTTCCTTACACAACTATCATTTAACTGCAATTTCTTTAGGGTGACCCTAGTCTATAGGCAAAAAAAAGCGCAGTAAAATTACTGCGCCAGTCGGTTGGAAGTAAATCGACTTAGCCAACAATCGCTAACAAAATACCTGCTGCAACGGCACTTCCTAATACCCCTGCTACGTTTGGTCCCATGGCATGCATTAACAAGAAGTTATGCGGGTTGCTCTCAAGGCCTACCTTATTAACCACACGTGCTGCCATTGGTACCGCTGACACACCGGCTGCACCTACTAATGGGTTGATTGGCGATTTAGAGATCTTATTAAGACCTTTTGCCATAAACACCCCTGAAGCTGTACCGATTGCAAAGGCTAAAGCACCTAACACCAAAATACCGATTGTTTCTACGGTTAAGAACTTATCGGCTGCAAGCTTTGAGCCTACCGCTAAGCCTAAGAAAATGGTGGTAATGTTGATGATTTCGTTTTGTGCACTATTGCTTAAACGATCAACCACGCCCGATTCACGCATCAAGTTACCTAAGCAGAACATACCTACCAGCGGTGTTGCCGCAGGTAAAAACAAGATAGTTAAACTAAGCACCATTAATGGAAAAACAATTTTCTCTTTTTTCGATACTGTACGAAGTTGCGGCATTTGAATTTCGCGCTCTTCTTGCGTTGTTAGTGCGCGCATAATTGGCGGCTGAATAATTGGCACAAGTGCCATGTATGAATAAGCCGCTACTGCGATTGCACCAAGTAAATCAGGTGCCAACTTAGATGCTAAGAAAATAGCTGTTGGACCATCTGCCCCACCAATAATAGCGATGGCCGATGCATCCTGTAGCGAAAATTCAAAGCCAGGAATAAAGTTAAGTAGAATTGCACCAAATAAAGTAGCAAAAATACCAAACTGCGCAGCCGCGCCCAACAGCAACATACGCGGATTTGCTATCAGGGCACTAAAGTCTGTGAGTGCACCCACGCCCATAAAGATCAAAAGTGGGAATACCCCAGAGTCAATCCCGATATGGTACACGTAATATAAAAGACCACCCGGCTCAGATAACCCAGCAACTGGGATATTAGTTAAAATAGCCCCAAAGCCGATAGGTAATAACAACAGTGGCTCAAAGTTACGGGCGATTGCTAAATAGAGTAACAAGCAACCAACCGCAATCATGATCAATGCCGGAAAAGTAAAGTTAGCAATACCCGTGGCATGCCAGAGGTTTAAAACACCATCCATCCTCTGTCTCCTATGCCAGTGCGATTAGCGCATCGCCAGTGGCAACAGAGTCGCCTTCTGCTACTAATACTTCAGCTATTGTGCCTGAGTGTGCAGCGCGAACTTCTGTTTCCATTTTCATCGCTTCCATAATGATAACCACATCACCTTCATTTACTGTTTGGCCAGCTTTTACCTTCACTTTGAAAATATTGCCTGCTAACGGCGCGTTTAAGGTTTCGCTAACAGACGCTGAAGCTGACTGAGGAATTAACTCACTGTCTTTTAGGGTTACTTCTTTGAGCTCACCACCTTGGGCTACGACCACATCGTAAACTTTGCCATCAACTTTAACGCTGTATTGCTCTGCTTTTGCAGGGCTTGTAGAGGCTGGCTTAGCTTCTGACTTAGCGACTTCACCCGTTGGAATTGCTTCAAACGCATCAGGGTTGTTACGGTTTTTAATAAACTTAAGGCCGATTTGAGGGAATAATGCGTAAGTAAGCACATCATCAATCACGTCATCAGCAAGCTCTAAACCTTGCTCTTTAGCTTCACTTAATAACTCTGCTTCAAGCTTCTCAAGTTCAGGTTCAAGCTTATCAGCAGGACGGCACGTAATTGCTTCAGCCCCCTCTAGTACACGCTCTTGTAGCTCTTTATTCATTGGCGCCGGTGTTGCACCATACTCGCCTTTGAGTACACCCGCAGTTTCTTTAGTGATGGTTTTATAACGCTCGCCAGTCAACACATTAAGTACCGCTTGAGTACCTACAATTTGCGACGTTGGTGTAACTAGAGGAATGTAACCTAAGTCTTCACGTACACGCGGGATCTCAAGTAATACTTGATCAAGCTTATCAGCAGCACCTTGTTCTTTAAGCTGATTTTCCATGTTAGTTAACATACCGCCAGGTACTTGGGCTAATAAGATACGACCATCAACACCTTTAAGGCTGCCTTCAAATGCAGCGTATTTCTTACGTACATCACGGAAATAAGCGGCAATTTCTTCTAACTCATTTAAATTAAGGCCGGTGTCACGCTCTGTGCCTTCTACGATTGAAACAATAGTTTCTGTGGCACTATGACCATAGGTCATACTCATTGACGAAATCGCCGTATCAAGCATATCGATACCCGCATCGATTGCTTTTTGGTAAGTTGCAGTACTTAAACCTGTCGTCGCGTGGCATTGCATCGCAATAGGAATAGATACAGTTTCTTTTAAGCCTTTGATCAACTGTTCGCAATCATATGGCTTTAATAAACCCGCCATATCTTTGATACAAATTGAATGACAACCAAGATCTTCTAGTTGTTTTGCAAGTTCAAGCCACATATCAAGCGTATGGACTGGGCTTACTGTGTACGAAATAGTACCTTGGGCATGAGCACCTACTTTAACTGCAGCTTTAATGGCTGTTTCAAGGTTACGCACATCGTTCATCGCATCGAAAATACGGAAAACATCAACACCGTTTTTGTGGGCACGCTCAACAAACTTTTCGACTACATCATCAGCATAATGACGGTAACCTAGAAGATTCTGTCCGCGTAGTAGCATTTGTTGCTTAGTGTTTGGCATTGCCGCTTTTAGCTCGCGAATACGTTGCCAAGGATCTTCACCTAAATAACGGATACACGAGTCAAACGTCGCACCACCCCATGATTCAATTGACCAATAACCCGCATTATCGAGTTTTTCTGCCATGGGTAGCATGTCGTCTAAGCGCATACGCGTTGCCAAAAGAGACTGGTGTGCGTCACGCAATACTAATTCGGTTAATTTTAATTTAGCCATGTTTAAGCTGCCCCGTTATTTTTGTTTATTTCGAAATTGAGCAATTGCAGCGCTGATTGCTGCAATATGTGCCTGTGGCACACCCTGTTGAGGTTGAATTTTTGCTGTACGCGTAGGTTCTGCAGTTGCAGGATCATCAAATCGACCCACCAGCTTTGACATTAAAGTGACTGCTGAAATCAAAATAGTCAGAAAAACAAACACGCCTACCATGCCTGTCACCATCAAACTGGCCGCAGTGGTGAGTAATCCACCTATATCCATACGACTCCCCTCGCTTACTTAAAATAAAAAGTTATTTTTGTTAAATAATTATGCACCAATAATAACAAACAAAATTCATTTGTATAGCACCATTGTAAATTGGTAAAACCAATTAAATTTAAAATAACATGACGCACATATAATTAACACCCCACTATTAGCGCATTTAAAGCCCCGTTATAGATGATATAAATAGTCAATATAGCCAGACGTTATATGTTCAGCTATTAATCAACCATAGAAAAATACCTAAAAACCACGCACAACAAGGTGTTAGAGCTATCCACTAAAAATAAAGTTAAATTGGTCTTACCAATAACAGTAGCGATTCTCTTTTTCTTCATTCAGCTCAATATGAAAAAATATCACTATGAATAAGTTACATGCTTACTCGTAAAAGTTACCAAATGATGAACCCTATAAAGAACGACAAAAACACATAACCCATTGAAATATATAAGATAAAACTTCTGGCACAGAACTCGCTTCAGTTACATCGAACTTAAGAAAATTTAAATAGCCAAGGAGACCACTATGTTACGCTGGACAATTACTTTTTTAGTTATCGCGTTAATCGCAGCAGTGTTAGGTTTTGGCGGTATCGCAGGAGCCGCTGCAGGCATCGCTAAGATTATCTTTTTTATATTTTTAGTATTACTAGTTATTTCGCTGGTATCAGGAGCACTTAGAGGCAGTGTCCCTAAGTAGTTAAAAGCAGATAACCACTTACTTTATTTTAAATTTACAAGGAATTTCATTATGAAAAATTCAACTTTAAAAGCCGCTACTATCGCCCTATTTTCAGGTTTATTCATCATGGGTTGTGAAGACAACTCTGCTGAAGACGCAGGTGAGCGTATTGATGAAGCAATTACTGATACACAAAATGCAGTTGAAGATGCATGTGAAGAAGTAAAAGAAGGTGTTAACGCAGAAGAAACAAACTGCTAATAACACCTTACTTAAGAAAAGCGGCCAAGTGCCGCTTTTTTGTGTATGCAAGTTAGCAAGTTAGCAAGTTAGCAAGTTAGCAAGTTAGCAAGTTAGCAAGTTAGCAAGTTAGCAAGTTAGCAAGTTAGCAAGTTAGCAAGTTAGCAAGTTAGCAAGTTAGCAAGTTAGCAACTCTAGGATGCCTGCTGCTTGTGTCAAGGAGCTCGCAACTTTACTCTTTCTCCCTAGAAACCCGTTAACTTGTTGGGTTTCGCTCCGCTCTACCCTACGTCACGTAGGTCGTCATTTATGGCGACACATAACCGCTAACATTGACGGGCTAAAGCCCGACCTACGACTTAAACGTAGATTTAAGAAACATCGCGCGAAATAAATTTCACGCCTACGTGGGGTTAAACCGCTGCTACATCATGCTCGCAACTTTACTCTTTACCCTAGAAGCTCGCTAACTTGTTGGGTTTATCTGAAAGCTGATAGCTATGAGTGCGTTGGGTTTCGCTCCGCTCTAACCTACGTCACGTAGGTCGTCATTTATGGCGACACATGTTTTCATTCATACGTGACGGGCTAAAGCCCGACTTACAGCCGCATTAATTCAGGGAATCGCGCGAAATAAATTTCACGCCTACGCGAGCCTCAAGCTTGCTAATTTACTCTTTCCTCTAGAAACTCGCTAACTTGTTGGGTTAATCTGAAAGCTGATAGCTATGAGTGCGTTGGGTTTCGCTCCGCTCTACCCAACCTACGTTATTACTCACAAGACGTTGTAAGAGGCTCGTTTGTCGTTACACTCGCTATATGCCACTGGCCGTCGATAAAACTCACCTTTGCGACATCGCTTACAGCAAAGTCGCCTGGTACATTTAACCGCGTTAAGTTACTCGCTAATTGCTGCTGGCAATATGGGCCGGTATCGCCATGCATTACTAGTACAGGCTTATTGGTGTGCTTTGCGAAGTCGCTGATGGCATCTCGGTATATTTTAAATGCATCACAATTAGAACGTTGTGATTCACTGCAAGTGGGTTTACTGGTCGGGTGGTAAATATCAGCCTGAAAACCAAATACATAGGCCTTAGCATCTTGCTGAACAAGTGCTTGTTTTAACCAAATTAAGTTGTACTTATCACGCTTGTCGGCGTCATCAAGTGCTGCGTTTTTGTCACTTTTTAAAATTTGTGAGCGACCATTAAAAGTGCCCGGTATATGCAAAGTGCGAAACTCAATACCATCAAACTGCCAGCGGGCATTTTCTAGCATTTCAGCTTGGGTTGCATAACCCTGAAGTTGCTGTGCTTTTTTTGTATAATCATCGTCAAACATCAAGCCTTTAACAAAGCTTAGCCGTTCAAGCTCATCAAAGCGCACCGATAGCTTTTCTCGGTCGCAATCGGTCCATTCATTATCACCGGGGGTATAAATAAAAGGCTGTGTGGTCAACGACGTCAATAACGCTTTATTAGTTTGCAAAAGCTTATTCGTGCAAGCAAGCGCTCCTGATTTCATATCACCAAGGTGCATTAAAAAGCCATGAGGTGTTGCTGCGATTGCCTTGGTAATTTTTCCGTCTTTGGCGAGATTGATTTCATCAATCGGGGTGTATGGCATATCGCCCATAACTAAAAAAGTATTTGTGGTCATTGCAAGTGCTAATGACATTGAACTAACAAACATACAACTTACACCTTTAAAATACGCATACCTTAAGCTCTCACAATGACAACTAAATGAAAACCAACTACAGAAGATTTTTTCTATCAATGTTAAACTGCCGCCAGCAAATTAAGTGAGCCTACGAATGACATTAAGTACAACTTACAAATTAGATAAACCGTATTATTACGAATGCTTTGATGAGTCTTTACCTTATTCATCACAAGCTAAGCCTAAATACCCGCTATTGGTGTTATTAATAACCTTAGGCTTATTAGCTTTTTATCAATTAGATAATCATTATTTAGGCAGCTTTATGATTATGCTTGCCGTGGTTGAGTGCTTATCTTTTTATTACAAGCGTCCATGGTGGGTCGCAAGACAAATGATGAGTCGTGCATCGGGTAGCGAAGTGACTGTCGTATTTGATGATGAAGGCGTTAAAGCCGAAAACCCGCATAAAAGCTACCAATTAAGCTGGCAACAAATTAGTGAGATTATTGAAACTGAGCGAGGTTATATTTTAAAGGCTCAGCGCGGTATGCAATATATTTCTAAACAAGCGCTAAATGATGAAATGACGGCCGAACTAAATAAAAGAGCCACTCAGTGAGTAGCTCTTAAAAATATCTGTCGCTGATTAAACGTTGCCCGGATTTGGGTTAGATTTCTCTGCTTGAATTCGCATGTAGATTTCTTCACGATGTACTGATACATCTTTAGGTGCATTTACACCAATGCGAACTTGATTTCCTTTAACACCAAGAACAGTAACTGTTACTTCGTCACCGATCATAAGGGTTTCACCTACTCTACGAGTTAGTATTAGCATTCTCTTGCTCCCATGTTCCAAAAAATTAAAAGATTCCGCGTCAAAAACATTCTAATGAAATATAGACTTAAAAGTAAGTAAAAACTCTAGATCTTATTCATTTTCAGTTAAAAAAACTTTGTGTAGCGCACGTACAGCCAGTTCTAAATACTTTTCGTCAATTAAAACTGATATCTTTATTTCTGATGTCGATACAAGCATCACTTTGATGTTTTCATCAGCAAGGGCATTAAAAAATAAACTTGCCACACCAGAGTGAGATTTCATCCCTACACCTACTGCAGACACCTTGGCAACATTGCTGATCCCTTTAATAGATTCTGCGCTGATACCATCTTGGTTACTGGTCAAAATTTCAAGCGCTTGCTCAAAATCATTTGTGTGCACAGTAAAAGCATAGTCTATTTTTTCAAAGTTATGATTAACTTGATTAATCATATCTATTTCGATGCCGAATTCTGCAAAAAGTTTCAAAATTTTTGCAAGGTTTTCCGTTCCTTGGTGCACACCATTAACGTAAATCAGACTTTCGTCACGATTAAAGGCGATACCCGACACAATGTTTGCTTGCACATCCGGCTCCTCAAAACTGATCAAGGTCCCTTGATCCGGGTTAAAACTCGATAACACTCTGAGCGGTATATTATATTTTCCTGCGGCTTCAACACTACGAATATGTAGCACCTTAGCCCCAAGGCTGGCCATTTCGAGCATTTCTTCGAAAGTGACATGGCTCATACGTCGTGCATTTGGTTCAATACGCGGGTCGGTGGTATATACCCCATCAACATCGGTGTAAATTTGACATTCATCGGCATTGATAGCACCTGCAATCTCAACCGCAGAGGTATCTGTTCCACCGCGACCAAGCGTAGTGATATTGCCTTCAATATCACGGCCCTGAAAGCCCGCTATAATGGCAATACGGTTATGCTCAAGTTCATGCTTAAGACGAGTCGCAGCAATCTCTTCAATACGCGCTTTACCAAACATGTTATCGGTGCGAATGTTGACCTGATCAGCAAGTAAGCTTACCGCTGAGTGACCACGTTTAATAATAGCCATTGCCAGCAGAGAGACTGACACCTGCTCACCGGTGGTTAGCAATACATCAAGCTCACGAGCACTAGGGCGAGAATCGATTTGTTTAGCGAGTTCAATTAGACGGTTAGTTTCTCCCGACATAGCCGAGAGTACCACCACAACTTGATGGCCTTGTTGCTTGGTTTTTACAACAAGGTCGGCGACGGCCTCAATTCGCTCTATTGAGCCAACTGAGGTGCCACCGAATTTTTGGACGATAAGTGCCACTAGTAGTTAAGAACGCTCAGATAACCAACCAGTTACACTTTCTAAGGCTGCAACTAGGTTCTCTGGCTGAGTACCACCTGCTTGTGCCATATCAGGACGACCACCGCCCTTACCGCCTACTTGTGCAGCCATGTGATTTACAAGCTCACCGGCTTTCACTTTACCTGTTAGGTCTTTAGTTACACCTGCAATTAGGCTTACTTTATCGCCATTAGCTACGCCAAGGGCAATAACACCTGAGCCAATCTTCGTTTTCAGGTCATCAACCATGCCGCGTAGTGCTTTAGACTCAGTACCTGCAACATCAGCAACCAGTAGCTTAATACCGTTCACTTCAACAACAGAGTCAAGTAACGATGCACCTGCCGCACTTGCTAGCTTGTCGTTAAGCTGTGCAATTTGCTTCTCAAGGCCTTTTGATTTCTCAAGTAACGCCGTTACTTTTTCAAGTACTGTGCTGCTATCACCTTTAACTAGTGCTGCAACATCATTTAGTTGTTGCTCTTGCTCACTTACATAAGCAACCGCTTCAGCACCCGTTACCGCTTCAATACGGCGGATACCGGCTGCGATACCGCTTTCTGATACGATTTTAAATAAACCAATATCACCTGCACGCTTAACGTGAGTACCACCACATAGCTCGATTGAGTAATCACCAATGGTTACTACGCGAACTTCGTCGTCGTATTTTTCACCGAATAATGCCATTGCACCTTTTGCTTTAGCATCTTCGATAGCCATTAACTCAGTTTCAAGAGCAAAGTTACGACGGATTTCATCGTTCACTGCGCGCTCGATTTGGCGTAATTCGTCTTTTGTTACCGCTTCAAAGTGAGAGAAGTCAAAACGTAAACGCTCAGGGTCAACAAGTGAACCTTTTTGATTTACGTGCTCACCTAAAATTTGACGTAACGTTTCATGTAAAATGTGTGTTGCAGTATGGTTTTTCTTAATGCTATCGCGACGTGCTGCATCAATCGTAGCCTCTGCTTTATCGTTTGTACCTATACGGCCTTGTACACGACCATGGTGTGCAAATGCATTACCAAGTTTCGTGGTGTTAGTCACTACAAACTCACCGCCAGCAACTTTTAACACACCCGTGTCACCAACCTGACCACCTGATTCAGCGTAGAACGGTGTACGGTCTAAGATTGCGATACCTTCTTGACCATCTTCAAGTACTGAAACCGATTGACCTTCAGAGAAAAGCTCAACCACAGTACCTGTGTAATGTTCTGCATCGTAACCTTTAAAGTCTGTGTGTTTTTCAGACTTAAGTTGTTGGTTGTAATCAGCACCAAACTTACCAGCTTGCTGTGCTTGCTTACGCTGAACAGCCATACACTCTTGGAAGCCGTGCTCATCAATCGTCATGAAACGCTCACGCGCCACGTCTGCCGTTAAGTCTGCTGGGAAACCGTAAGTATCGTAAAGTTTGAATACTAAGTCACCTGGGATCACATCACCTTCGATGTCAGTTAGGCTTTCTTCTAAAATAGCCAGACCACGCTCAAGTGTTTTACCAAACTGTTCTTCTTCGATACGCAGTACTTTTTCAATAATTTCTTGTTGCTTAGCAAGCTCTGGGTACGCTTGACCCATTTGCTCAATTAGTGCAGCAACTAGCTTGTAGAAGAATGCACCTTTCGCGCCTAGCTTGTTACCATGACGAACGGCACGACGAATAATACGACGTAGTACATAACCACGGCCTTCGTTTGATGGCATAACGCCGTCAGATACTAAGAACGCACACGAACGAATGTGGTCAGCCACAACGCGTAACGATTTATCATCTAAATCTTGTGCGTTTGTTACTTTAGCCGCTGCTGCAATTAGAGCTTGGAATAAATCGATTTCGTAGTTTGAGTGCACGCCTTGTAAAATTGCAGAGATACGCTCAAGACCCATACCTGTATCAACAGACTGCTTAGGAAGCGGCTCCATTGTACCGTCGGCATGGCGGTTATACTGCATAAATACTAGGTTCCAGATCTCGATGAAACGGTCACCGTCTTCTTCAGGTGAACCTGGAGGACCACCCCAAATTTCTTCACCGTGATCGTAAAAGATTTCAGAACATGGACCACAAGGACCTGTATCACCCATTGACCAGAAGTTATCGCTGGTTGCAATGCGAATAATACGGTCTTCACTTAGACCCACTTCTTTGTGCCAAATGTTGAAGGCTTCTTCATCATCGTGATAAATGGTAACAAGTAGCTTTTCTTGAGGTAGTTTTACAACATCAGTTAAAAACTCCCAAGCAAACTTGATTGCGTCTTGCTTGAAGTAATCACCAAAGCTGAAGTTACCTAACATTTCGAAGAATGTATGGTGACGAGCAGTGTAACCTACGTTTTCAAGGTCGTTATGTTTACCACCGGCACGCACACAACGTTGTGAGCTGGTTGCACGTGAATAAGGGCGGCTTTCCGCACCTAAAAATACATCTTTAAATTGCACCATACCGGCGTTATTGAATAATAACGTGGCATCGTTACCCGGGATCAGCGAGCTTGAAGGAACAATTTGGTGTTGTTTAGAGGCAAAAAAGTCTAAGAACTGTTGCCTGATCTGTGCGGTAGTCATATGCTGCATGTGAAAATCTCACCCGTTTATTGCTGTGCTTGCATTGCAAAATCAATTTGTTCGTAATTAAAGCCTCGATACATCAAGTAGCGTACACGTTTCGCTCTTTCTTTCTGGTCGAGTTCTTTACCTGAATTTGAAAACTTCTTTAAATATGCGTCCTTTGCGAGTTCGAACCAATCGACTTCGAACTCCTCGAGCGTCTTATCTAATAGTGCTCGGTCTATCCCTTTTGCCATTGCTTCGCTCTGAATGCGTTTTACACCATGATACTTAGCTAAATGGCGGCGTACAAACCCTTCGCAATAGCGCTGTTCGTTAATAAAGTTGTGTGATTCACACCAATCTAACAAGCGCTCTGTGAACTCGGGCGTCGCCTCTTTTTGCTGTAACTTTCGCGTTAAATCCCGACGCGAATAATCTTGTCGAGACAATAACCAAAGTACGTAATTTTTTAACTTTTGTTCTTTATCATCCATTACGCGTCAAAGCGTCCTGATTGTGACGGCGCTTCAGGTGCTTTTGTTTGGTCATCACCTTTTGGCACAACCGGCATAAAAATAGCCTGAAAAGACACGAAGAAGCTAATGTAACAAATTGGCATTAAAACCAATAGTGGAATAAACGATAAAGGAATACAGATCACCATTAAAACAGCGCAAATTAGGCCATAAACACTCAATGGCGCCATATTATGGTAAAACACCATGAATGAGGTTTTTAAAACCTGAAACATATTGCTTTGTTTTTGAAAATAAACCAAAGGCACTGCATAGGCAAAAGCGGTTAAATACACACAGATCGCCAATAGAAATACCGCAACTTGCCCCATTGAAATGGTTGCCAATAAGTCTGCTATATGTGATTGGTTTTGTGGATCGAAAGTCTGACTCGAAATAACTGCGTAGGCATCTGCAAAAATGAAATTAGACAGTAAGGCTAATAAAATACCTGCCGCCATCTGATACACGGCGACGCGCACTAAACCTATACGGTTTCCTTTATTACTAAATGGCTTAAAAATATCAGCTTGGCTGACAGTCCCGCCTTGCTGCTTAGTTAACACAGCTTGATAAAAACCTGCCATCAAAAACGGGGTTACAAATGCACCAACAACTTGCAGTAAAGGTAGCAGCAATGCCAAAAAGCTAATTATCACGATTAGCAGATGCATTAAAATAAAAGTCAAAGGTTGCAGCTTAAAGATTTCCCATCCAGCTTTAAACCATTTAACGCCTGCATCAGCTTTAAAAATACGTACTTCGATCGACATAGTTTCTCATTCAATAACGACAAAACGCACCGAGTATAACTGGGTGCGCTACTTGTTTATAGTCACCTGTAGTGAAATTTACTCAGGCTTTTTAATTTTTTTAATATCAAGCATGTGCGAGCCATGTTTGATTTTCGTTTCGAGGTAAGCTCGGTTACCTACCACACCCGCTTTAATGTGCGCATGAGTGCCAACCACTGAATCAACTTCAATACCTGCATCACGCAGTGCTTTAAGCTTATTAGGGTTGTTAGTCATTAGCTTAACGTGCTTTTGATTGAGTGCTTCAAGCATTAATACCGCGTCTGAAAAATCACGTAAATCATCAGCAAAACCCAAGTGGTTATTCGCTTCGTACGTATTCATGCCTTGCGACTGTAATACGTAAGCATCAATTTTATTGTATAAACCAATGCCACGCCCCTCTTGGCGTAAATACAGTAAAATACCGCCTTGTTGGTGCATCATCTCGATACACTCATTTAATTGCTCACCACAATCACAACGTGATGAATGGAATACATCGCCCGTTAAACACTCTGAATGCATACGAATTAAAGGGACATCTTGCTCTGTGTCAGCTTGATTAAACACTAAAGCAACATGTTCTTGGCCATCATTTAAGCCACTGAAAGATACGATTTCTGCAGGGATATCACTGTTTTTGCCAACATTCAGCTGGACTCTTGCTCTTACTTGCGCCACGACAAATCCAAATTAAAAAATAAATGCGATACTGCAAATGTGATTACAACAGCTTGAAGGTTGTAAGGATGCAACATACGACGAGTGATAACTAATATTGAGGCAGTTACCAGCAATTCAAGTATTATACACTTAAACGTCCCCAAGATACGAGCTTTGCGCCACGCATAAGTGGCGCTATCAAAACACTCTAAAGCACTACTTTTTACAGCTAGTCCATTGAATTACAATAAATTACTCAATAAACCTTTGCAGATATTCGAAAAAATAGATTAGTTTAATCTCAATAAACCGCTAAGCCTTTATCAACCACCTATCAAAATAATAAAAATAACAGTGTAATGATGAGCCTCAGCGCTGATTAATAACGTACTAAAAGCGCTAGATAAAACAATTATGAAGAATAACCAAATAGTGATGCTTGAAGCTTAAACTGCTCTGCTAATTCATCAATTATAACCCTTTGACTAAGCTTTAAATATCTTGAGCGTGGCCAAACAACATTGATTGGCATAACCGCACCTGAAAAGGTATCTAAAACACAAGTTAGCCTATTACTATCTAGCTGCTCTTGAATAAGCCAAGTAGGTAATTGTGCAACACCTAAACCATTAAGTGCGGCATCAAGCATCGCGTCTCCATCACTGAGCATATATCTGGCATTGATTAGCTGGTTAAATAACTGCTTTTTACTATCTTTGAACAACCATGTTGGCTGCGAAGAGCGCTTACTGCCAATAATACAATCATGAGTGAGCAAATCCGCAGGAGTATCTGGCACACCATGTTGGTCAAAATAATCTTGACTACCACACACTGTTAATTTTTGATAACCCAACAATTTTGCTACCAGATCGGCATCATCTTCTAATGTGCCGATACGTACCACCAAATCAACATTTTCATTTATTAAATTGATACGACTTTCACTAAAGTGAACCGCAAGCTCTAGTTTAGGATACTTGTTTGCTAATTTAGAAAGTATTGGCATTACATACTTACGGCCGAATGCCGCAGGTAAGTGAAGCTTTACTTGCCCTGAAACATTATGGCTACCGGCAGTGACCGCTTGCTCTAGGCTATCTATTTCAGCCAGTATTTTTACCCAGCCTTCAAAATAATGCTGCCCTTCTGGGGTTGCCATAATTTTACGCGTTGTTCGATGCAGTAGCTTTGTACCTAACTTACTTTCAAGCCTAGTAACAGTTTTACCAACAGCGGAGCCTGTTAAACCTAACCGATTACCAGCTGCTGTGAATGTACCCATGCGTAGTGTTTCAACAAACTCTCGGATACCAAAGAAAGGGCTATCTTCTGGCTTCATTATGGAATCTCAGGACAGAATAAATGGAATATTAGCTAGGTTATCATTTAAAAAGAAGATAATAAAATAGTGTTCACTTATTCAGCAATAGAGAAACATGATGAGCGAACGCAAACTTCTCGATTTACTCGAAAAAGAAGAGATCCGAACTCTTCGATTAAACTACAGTCAGCTTTTAGACTCTGGTCAAATTCATAAAATGGAAGAAGTATTTACTAGCAACGCACGAGTCGAAGTAACAGTGGGAGCAATGAATGGAATTGAACAGATAAAGCAAGGATTAAAAAATGCTTATGATGAATTCGATACTCACAATAGAAAGCACTTCCCTTTTGTTCATGCCGTAATGAACCATCAAATAGTACTAACAGATAAAACGACAGCACAGGGTGAGTGCTATCTAATTGACTTTGTTACAAGTAGAGAGCAAAGCGAATCTCCGCTTTTATTAGTAGGCCGATACTTAGACCGCTATGAAAAAGTCGACGGTCAATGGCGCATTAGCCACTCTAAACTTGATGTTGTGTGGCCAGCGAATTCGGGAGATCAGTAACATGAATAATCTACCAACTAGCTTTACAAATGTATTTGCCGACAACAAATTAACGCTGGGATTGCTCACTCCCCTTGAAGCTTACCCTAGCAGCCCTTTCCCTACCCTCAATGCTGATATAGCAACGGCTAAGCAGGCTGAACAAGCAGGTATTGCCAGTATTTGGTTTAGGGATGTGCCTTTTTATGATCCTAATTTTGGTGATGCTGCGCAGATGCTTGATCCATTCACTTACGCAGGTTTCATTGCTGCACATACAAATACAATTACTTTAGGCACCGCAGGGGCAGTTTTACCATTACGCGATCCTATCATGGTTGCCAAACAAGCAGCCTCAGTTGATCATCTAAGTAATGGTCGTTTTGTGTTAGGAGTTTCAACCGGAGATAGGCCAGTTGAATACCCGGCTTTTGGTGTCGATTTTAACGCGCGTGCTGAGCGCTACAGAGAGTCAGTTGAAATTATCAAAACATTACACCAACAAAGTTTTCCTAAACACCTTAGCCAACATTACGGCGAGCTTGATGGTTCACTTGACCTTTATCCAAAACCAGTAAACCAGCAAATACCCGTTATGGCCGTTGGTCGTTCTAGGCAATCATTTGAGTGGTTGGCTAATAATGTTAATGCTTGGATTTGGGCTGTTGATAATGAACAAGCCATCAGTGAAATCATTAACAACCTATCAATTGCAAGCAATAGCAACACAAGCCCACATTACGGCTATGCGACATTTTTTGATTTAGATAAAAACCCAGATGCCCCGTATCAGCGTTTTTATAATGTTGTACGAATTGGTCGAAATGCCCTTATTGAGCGACTGTTAAAACACAGAGAGCTTGGCGTAAAACACATTGCGCTAAACTTAAAACCTTCTCGAAGGGCTGCCCAAGATGTAATTGATGAATTGGGTAGCTTTGTTATTCCTGCTCTTGAAAAAGAGCAAAGAGAGCCAGCTGTATGAGTACTCAAGAACAGCTCGAAAACTTAATATCTCAGTTTAAAGATAGCTGGTTACACTCGGATAAGCACTCGTTAGCAAAGCTGTTTAGCTCTGATATCGTTTTCAAAAGCCATCACCATGGTTCTGTAAATGGGCAAAAGCATGTATCAACAACCTTAAGTGAAGATTTCAAAAACTATGCAACGAATGCTGAATTTACAAATACGTTTACTGCACACCAAAAAGATTTTGCTGCAGCAAGCAGCTACGCTTATGTAGATGTAAATCATGGGCAAAAACGCTTTTTATGTGGTTGTACGTTTATTTTTCATTTCGTTTATGAAAACCAGCAATGGCTTATTAACCACATTAAATTTCAGGTTAACTGGAATAAAGGACAACAATCCTTGCTTCCTAACTGGAACATGCTTCCTGGAGTTCATGGCTGGCAGCTAGTTGATGGTGCACCAACAATAGTAAGTGAATTACACTCTCCATGGGCATTAATTCGCAAGTTTAAAGCTGCAGAGCCAAAGCAAGCCCTCATTGATCTTTATAACAAGTATGCATTTGCTGTTGATAACTGTGATATTAATTTACTTATTGATTGCTACAGCCAAAATATACAAGGCAGCTTTCCTCCTTTAGGTGATTTATCTGGTAGAGAAAGTGTTATAGGGAGTTTAAAAAACTTTAGACTGCTTGCGCCATTTTGGCAGCACTTTGCAGAGTTGGTCAAAATGGAGATTAGCCAAGATAAAAAAACAGCTCGATTTATCATTGCCCGAATCATTCCCGAAAACCCCGTGAATGATAGCAATCAAAAAATCTATGCAGCTCACTATCAGTTAGCAGCAAGATTAGAGTCAGATAATTGTTGGCGACTTTACGAATCGCATTACATACCGGGTTGGTTTGATGAACAGAATTTGCCTGAGTTTATAATCTAAAAATAAAGCGCTCAATGTGAGCGCTTTTTCATAAGTACCTGCGACCGGTTAAGCTTAATCACCGTTTTTGCTTAAATTAAAAACAGTGATACATTAAAAATTACTAGATACCTTGCACCTAATGATGATAATAATTATCATCAACAAGTATTAATCCCCTCTTCTCTGGGCAAAATAATAAGGAATATTATGAAAAAGAGCTCACTTGCCTTATGTGTTGCATTACTATTTAGTCAGCAAGGCATTGCCAATGAAACGACCACCCAAGAATTTAACGACACCTACCGCGCTTATGTCGCTGCTGTAGAAAATAAGCAAGACAGTAGTGAGCTTGCCAAAAAAGCGTTTGAGCTTGGCAAAGAGATTTATGGCGAAAACGCCGACAACACAGCCAATCTTGCTATTAACTATGCAAACAGCCTTGCTAAAAGTGAACAAGAACAAAGCTTTGAGTTATATCGCACAGCCTACGAAATACTCGAAAAAAACCACGGCAAGCTAAGTGTGCAAGTGTATGATTCATTAATCGGCATGGCAGAATCAACTCCCTCTGCTAAGCGCGCTGATACGTATCTTGATGATGTCATTGCTATTGCTGAAAAACAAAACTCAAACAAGCTTGTTGCTGATGCAAAAATGACCGCTGCTCGTATCCTTGCTTACAAAGGAACTGGCGAGCGCTATTACACAGCAAAGGAATATCTTGAAGAAGCCGATAAGTACTACCAAGAAAACTTACCAAATAACGCTGTCGATCGTATTAGCGCTGACTTTTTAGTTGCCGCATTTGCAGAAAACCAACGTAAATACAGCACCGCTATTGAGCGATTGAATCACGTAGTTAGCGTATTTGATCAAGAGCTAGACTTTGATCATCAAACCGAATTAAACGCCCATTCGAAGTTGGTTCACTTATACGAAAAAACAGGTAAAAGCGACGAAGCAACCAAACATTGTTTAGCGATTGCGAAAATGGTGCCTTGGAAAGAAAGCCAAGAACAAGAGCCGTTGTACCGTGTGCCGCCGAAATATCCAATGTCAAAAGCACAACGTATGGAAGACGGCATTGTCGTGATGGAATTTGAAGTAACCCCGTCAGGCTTTGTAGACAACATAACTGTGGTTGACTCTGAAGGTGGTACTGCATTTGAAAGAGAAGCAGTAAAAGCAATGAAAAAATGGCGTTATGCGCCTAAGTTTGAAAATGGTCAAGCCATTACTGCAACTTCTCGGGTGCAATTAGACTTTAAAATAAAAAGATAAATAACAGGGTCGCAATGCGACCCTTTTTATACCAATTAGCTTAATTAAGTGAGCTATTTTGAGGCAAGAAAACCTCGTTGATAGCAAGGCAAAAATTTCGTTATTTAGTTGTTCTAAATCAGAAATTTTTAACGCAGATAGCGACAGGTTTAATCCCTCAAAATGATTAAGTATTATTGCGGATTGGTATTAAAACTTTTTAAGCAAGTTATCGGCTGCGTCCTCTATTAAATCGAGTACTTTTTCGAAGCCTTGATCACCACCATAATAGGGGTCGGGGATCTCGCTCTGCCCTGCGTCACCATGACTTAAAAACAGCGACAACTTATATTGTAAGTGCTCTGGGCACTGGGCTTGTAAATCAGCAAGATTTTGCTTGTCGGCTGCGAGAATTAAGTCAAACTCATGAAAATCAGCTTGAGTCACAGGTCGTGAATAGATGCCATTAAAACTATAACCGCGCTTTTCAGCTGCTGCTTTTGAGCGTGAGTCTGGTGGATTACCTTGGTGGTAACCAATGGTGCCAGCAGAATCAACTTTGACATTGACACCCAGCGCCTTGGCACGACTACGAAGTACCGCTTCAGCAGTAGGTGAGCGGCAAATATTGCCTAAGCAAACAATCAAAACCTTTTTCATTATTCGTCCTTAAAATTGCTTTAAGATTGACTCATCATAACGTTCGGCATCAAGCGAGAGATTATATTTATCTGCAACACTATCAAGCTCTGCCTGCTTAATTGCCAACTCATCCATGGTAATAGTGTTGTCATCAAGTTGCCATAACAAACGTGATCCCGCATAGCTGTAATGAATTGCTAATAAAGCATCTGCATTGCCCTCACGCCCTGCTGCTTTTAACTTAGGCATTTTACGGGTGATTTTATTCAGCGCTTTTTTAAGCTCCCACACATAGACTATTTCAGTCATGTAATCATGATTGCGGTATTTATTAAGCACAAAACCCACCAGCAAACTACACACAACAACACCTAATAGGTTCCAATGAAAATGGCTACCGCTTGGGTCAGGGAATAACGCAATTAATGTTTGTGAAATGGCTAAACTGCCAACGGCTAAAGCAATTACACAAGCAATAATTACTTGGTTTAAATGTTTACGGTAACGGGCTTTATCTATTTGAATAAGTTTCATAACAACCTAAAAAACTTGTGAAAAATAAAAAGTGAAAAAAGTTTCACCCCTTTTTTATTTGCCAGCCGTTTTAGCTATGAAAGCAATTATCCAAAGAGGAACGGCTATGCATACTTTACCACTAAACTCAGCAAGCTTGAATAACAGCAATGCTGCTTTGAAGACAACCGCAGCAATTATTGGCGGCGGTGTCATGACCTTTGCAGCATTTGCATTTATGCAGTACTTAATTTCTGCTGAGCAAAGAGCCGATGTTAAAACAGGCCCAGATATCACGGTTGAAATTTATGAAGTACCGGAAGACTCAAAAGTACAAGTAAAGCAAACACTGCCGCCACCGCCAGTTGCTAAAATGCCACCAAAAGTACCGCCACGCCCAACGATTGATACGACCGATACAGTTGTAGTAGCGGATTTAACACCAACAATGACATTCGATAACATTGGCGACACGCTTAGCAAAAGCATTAACCAACCAACAGGAGATGCAACACCAATTGTGCGTATAAACCCTAAGTACCCTCCGGTAGCAGCTCGTGATGGCATTGAAGGTTGGGTACAAATTAGCTTTAGCATTTCACCGACTGGCGAAGTGATTGACCCTGTTATTATTGATGCCGAGCCTAAACGGGTATTTGACCGTGAAGCAATTCGCGCCATTAAACGTTGGAAATATCGCCCTAAAGTAGTTGAAGGTGTGGCACAATTACAAACAAACCAAAGCGTTCAACTTGATTTTAAAATAGATGGATAACTGCCTATGCTAATGAGCATCAAGACATGGTTATTTGACAAGCCAAGCACAGATTGTTTGGCGCAGTATGCCAAAACGGGCGACAACCGTTACCTTAACCAACTCGTTGCTCAATATGGGAACGATCTTTATCACTATCTAGTTACACAGAGTGATAAAGATCTTGCCCTTGATATATGCCAGCAAACCTGGTTAAAAGTTATTGATAAACGCGACTTTTACAATGATCAAAACAACCCAAAAGCGTGGCTTTTTCGGTTAGCACGTAATTTATTAATTGATGAATTTCGTAAGCAGCAAAAGTTCGTTGAATTAGAAGACAACCAACTATTTACTGAACCTCAGGATGAAAGTTATCACTACGACTACGAAGCCTTTGATAAAGCACTTATGGCACTTAGTTTTGTACAACGTGAAGCGCTGACCTTACAACAAGAAGGCTTTAGTCTCGAAGACATTGTTGCTATCACACAAAGTAACCCAGAGACCATTAAAACTCGGCTGCGATATGCCCGTCAAAACCTGAAACAACAACTAGGAGGCCATTATGAAGCGTAACGACGAGCAACTCGATGCTGATTTAAAAGCACATTTTCAAAAACGTAAGGCAGAGCACAGCTTAAGCAGCGACGAGCTTTCACACATGCAAAAGCCACAGTCGGCAACGCCAAGACCACAGCGCTTTTTAGGCCTGCAAATGACCGGAGTATTTGCTGCTTTAGCGATTCTTGGTTTTGTCATGCTGCAATACAACAACCGCGAGTTAACCCATGTTTATGCCGTGGATTTATCGGACTATCAATGGCTTGAAGTACACGAACTCGACGCCAAAGGCAGCTATGTGAGTAACCTTAAACAACAAAAACAAAACCTAGATGCTAACTACCAACAAGCATTAGCCAATCACCAAGCCCGCACCAGCTTCACAGGCCGTCTAGTCAGTGTTGACAATGACTGGTATATCGCCGACTGCGAGCAAAATGTCATAGTACAAATTAAACAATCACTCCTTGAAGAACTACAAAAACACGGCACCCTAGATACTCATATTCACCAAGGAGACCTACTCGCCCTAGACCAAAACAAACAAGGCCAAATCATCGCACTCAAACAACTGACCCATGAAACGGAAAAGTGTACGAGTTAGCGAGCTCGTAGGTTGGGTAGAGCGTAGCGAAACCCAACACACTCAGAGCTGTCAGCTTTAAAAAAGTTAGCGAGCTACAAGGGGAAAGAGTAAAGGAGTACCGTGGGTGTGAAATTTATTTCGCGCGATGGTTCAACGAGCCATCAGCTTTCAGCCGTCAGCTATCAGATTTAAAACAAGTTAGCGGGCTACAAGAGTAAAGTTACAAGCTTTGAGTAGCAGCGGGTTTACCCCGCGTAGTCAGATGTCAGATCATTCTTCTGACATCTGATATCTAATATTAATTTCACTCCCCTACCTTCGGTAGCATGCTTTTACTAATCACTTCAAATGTATCTAGGTCTATCAGCATAGAGTAAACTTCATCGTTGTTGATAAATACAACGAATAAATTGCCCTCAGCGTTGAGGTTAGACTCTACAATGCGGTTGTAACCTGAAATAACTTCGCTGTAGTTTGAGCCATCAATCTTGCTTAGCGCGAAGGTGCGCTTATCTTTGCCATCGAGCAGTTTGTCGTTGTTGGTATCGTTTTTGATAACTTCATACGAAACTGCCTTAGGAGCATAGACTTTTTGCTCCTTGTAAGGACGAGTATCAAACTCTTTGTAATGGCTTAAAGCACCAAACTCTATGATCAACTGATCCGTTGTTTTAAATAGCCACTTGGCGTGATTGGTTTTGTCATTAAGAAACAAGATGTTCTTTGAGCGCGTAGGTCTGTATTTATAACCACCGCTAAAATTATTGTAAACTGTTACGTCAGCTTTCACCTCGATATCCAGTTTTTCTGATTCCAACGGGATAAAGTAAAAATCACTCCCCTCGACCTTATGGGGGTAACCCAGTTTCCACTTTTCTTGCTGCTTTTCATCTTCAGCTAAGTTTAGTGTTTGTTGCTGAACATGGTTATCGGACTTTAGTAAGTAAGCAACAAAGTTATACCCTATTGCTGCTGTTCCAATGATTAAGCCTAAAAGTAAAATTAGGCCGTTAACATTCCACACCCATTTAAAAAACTTTTCTGACTTCATACGACTGATTAAATCCTTTTAAGAATAAGAACTTGCTAAACTAGCAGATCTAAAACAAGTTAGCGAGCTACAAGGGGAAAGAGTAAAGCAGTACCGTAGGCGTGAAATTTATTTCGCGCGATGGTTTCCCCGAGATTCCAGACTGACGGCTGACGGCTGACGGCTGACGGCTGACGGCTGACGGCTGACGGCTGACGGCTGACGGCTGACGGCTGACGGCTGACGGCTAATACTCCGCTCTTTACCTCGCTTTTCCTACCAATAATCGCACATTGCTCTAATGTTAATAACAATTTAATGCTGAACCAGCTAGGCTAGTAACATCGTGTTTAAATATTATGGAGTTACCATGAAAAGGTCTTTGTTTAACAGTTTAATCATTGCCTCAGTTAGCTTATCGAGCTTGCAAGCGTGTGCTCAGCCGGAGCAAAAGATTCCTCTGGATGCCAGCGCTAATAGCTACAAACTAGAATTAGTAAGCGAAGGAATTCAAATTCCTTGGGGTATGGCTTGGCTTAACGAGCGTGACTTACTCGTCACCGACAGACGTGGCGAGCTTAGGTTAATTCGTGATGGCAAACTCGTTGAGCAAGCAGTTAAAGGCACACCTAAAGTACATGATGAAGGTCAAGGAGGCTTACTAGATATAGAACTTGATCCGAACTTTGCCGACAATGGTTGGATTTACTTTTCGTACTCGGGCTATGAGGGCGATGGTGAGGGTTACAATACCTCGATTATGCGTGCCCGTTTTAAAGATATGGCTCTTGTCGATCAGCAATTATTGTTTGATGGCGAGCCAAATATTGAAACAACAAAACACTATGGTTCGCGTATTGAGTTCGACAAAGAAGGTTACTTGTACTTCTCAATTGGCGACCGTGGCAAAAGAGACGTTCACCCACAAAGCTTAGACTATGATGCTGGCAAAATTCACCGTATCAATAGCGATGGCTCTATCCCTAAATCAAACCCGTTTTATAACCATAAAACAACTCACAAAAGTATTTATTCGTATGGACACCGTAACCCACAAGGTATGGCAATGCACCCAGAAACGGGAGTTATTTGGAGCCATGAACATGGCCCACGTGGCGGCGATGAAATCAACATAGTTAAAGCAGGTGCAAACTATGGTTGGCCTGAGATCACTTATGGGATCAACTACATTGGTACAAAAATTACCGACGAAACCAGTCGCGAGGGAATGGAACAACCTGATTGGTATTGGGTGCCTTCAATTGCTCCTTCTGGAATGGAATTTATCACCAGCGATAAATACCCACAGTGGCAAGGCCAAATTGCCGTAGGTTCGATGAAGTTTGGCCACCTTGTTTTGGTGAAACTTGATGGTGACAAAGTAACAGGCCACAGCAAGGTATTTGAAGGTGTAGGTCGCGTTCGTAGCCTAGCCACTCACCCTAATGGTGATTTATATCTTGGTGTTGATGGTGTCGGTGTTTATAAGGTTGTACCGAAATTGTAGGTTGGGTAGAGCGAAGCGAAACCCAACGAGTTAGCGAGTTAGCGAGTTACAAGGGGAAAGAGTAAATGAATACCGTAGGCGTGAAATTTATTTCGCGCGATGGTTTCTGACGGCTGACGGCTGACGGCTGACGGCTATCAGACTTGAATATGCAAGTCATCGAAATTCAAGCAATAAAAAAACCACAGACTTCTCTGTGGTTTTTTACTTATAACTTACAGCTTACAGCTATTACTTATAAAACAATAATACTCGTTACAAGGTAAGCAATGAAGGTTAATGCGCCGCCGAATAAAGCGTATGGCATTTGGGTTTTTACGTGAGTTAATAAATCACACCCTGATGCAATAGCCGATACCGCACTGGTATCTGAGATTGGCGAGCAGTGATCGCCAAACACACCACCACCTAAAATAGCAGCAATAACCAATGAAGGTGGTAAACCTAAAGCTTGAATGAGCGGTACACCAATTGGAATAAGTATTGCGAAAGTGCCCCATGAGGTACCTGTGGTAAATGAAATAACCGCACCTGTAATAAATAGCACTGGCACAACTAAATAAATTGGTAAGAAATCACCTACTAGGCCTGCTACAAACACACCGGTACCAAGGTCTTTCAAGCTCGCGCCTAACGTGAGTGATAGCAATACAATAGACACTAATGGCAGTAACTCGCCCATTCCTTTAAAGCCAATATCTACCAGCTTATGGTGTGTAAATTCACGCGAGCTAATCATTAAGAAGTAAGCTACAACACAAGCTAAAATAGTTGCGTACAGCACTGATTTAGAACCACTACCGCTGGCAATATCGCCATCGCCAGTCCAGAACATAAAGCCAACCATACTACCAATTAAGGTAATTAGAGGCACAAGCATGTAACGTGCTTTTGAACCTTTCACTTCTTCTGTAAGTTCGGTTTCTTGTTGCTCTAGGTTTTCTTCTGCTTGCTTTAATGGGCCATGTACCTTGTCAAAGGTGATGGTGTAGAACACGATAAGTAAAGTGATAATGGCGTAAAAGTTATAACCAATACTGCCCCACAACACCGATACCGCAGACTCTTCCATTTCGTAGTTGCCAAGAAGGCCGAGCACATAGGCGCCCCATCCATTTAGCAAGATTAAAATACACACAGGTGCGCTGGTACTATCGATAATGTAAGCAAGGCGTGCTCGGCTCATTTTGAACTTATCGAATAAACCACGCGATAAAATTCCCGAGGTTAATACGCTTAAGTTCGATTCAATGAATACCGCAATACCTGAGAACATGGTTAAGTAGCCCACTTGGCGCTTACTTTTAGCAACCCCTTTGTTCATCAGCAAATTAACCGTAGCGGCTACACCGCCAGATTCACGAATATAGGCAAGTAAAGCACCGATTAAGATACTAAAAATAAGTATGCGGCTATTACCAGGAGAGCTGGCAACTTCAACGACTCGCTCAATAGTGTTGATAAAGGTGAAAAACAAGGTATTACCTTCACCATTCAGAGCAAGTAGAAACTCAGACGACGCAACCGCGACCAATAACGCCATGATCACTTCTTTGCGCCAAAACACAATTAAGATAGCAATCAAGGGTGGTAAAATTGAATACCAAGACATAAAAACCCTTTTAAATTAAGAACAACATTTTATTTTTATTATGCGAAAACTCGCTAAGCTTAATGGCTTTGCCACCAAACTCAACTTAATTCGACTAGTGATTTAATATACTCTCATAAATCAGTGAGATAATAGAGCCATACTTACCTGTTTCGAAACGCTTGCCGACAAACTGGTAATTTTCTTGTGAACCTTCAATCGGTGTATGACGGGCATTGGTTAATAGCACAATAGCAAGGTCATATTCTGGGTCAATAACGGTCACGGTGCCTGTCCAGCCGGTATGACCAAAAGCCCGCGGGCTGGCATAAGGGCCAAAATGCCATTTACGTGCTTGATGCCCCGCGCGTCGCCAACCTAAACCATAGGTCTCATCACTTGCTTGGGAGTTAGTGAATTGCTCAAGTACTTGTGGCGTAAAAATTTGCTTGTTGTCGTAGCCGCCACCATTGAGTAGTACCTGCATAAGCACAGACAAATCACCGGCGGTACTAAAAAGCCCTGCATGCCCCGCTACACCACCTAAAGCATAAAATGCTTTTTCATCATGTACTTCACCTTGCAGTACATCGGTTCGAATATTTTCAAACTCGATGCGACCACCTCGGGTATTGCCGTTAATCTCAGTGGCAGCAATTTGCGAAGCTAAAAAACCTTTCTGTAATGGATTATAAACCGTATGTGTTAAACCAAGTGGCTGATAAATTTGGCTTTCTACATAGGTATCGAGCGCCATACCACTAATACGCTCTACCAGTACACCAAGCAACATATAATCGATATCAGAATATAGGTGTTTTACGTTACGACCAGCCACAAAAGGGACGCCAGTTAATAGCAGGTTTTTAGTACGCAGGCTGTTTTGAGAAAAAAAGCGCTCACCAAATTTATTGTCTTTACGATGAAAATCAACCACCGCAGGATAACCCGCACTGTGGGTGAGTAAATCTTTTACTAAACGCTGTTCACGGCCGCTGCCCCTAAATTCTGGTAGGTAATAAAACAGTGGCTTTTCTACGTCGAGTTTCCCTTCACTGGCAAGCTTCATCAGCGCAAAGTTAGTGGCAAACATTTTTGAGTTTGAAGCTATATCAAACAAGGTATCGTTTTGCATGGCTTGTGGGCTTGTAAGCTCACTGCCATCAGCATGATACTTTTTAGCCGCGCCATAATGGCTTAGTTTAATCAACTTGCCATCTTTAACAACGGCGAGTACCGCGCCCGGAAAGCCCTCTTTAATCTCTTGATTAATTAATTCATCAACGGCACTAAAGCGCTTTTGAGTGCTGTTTTTATCAAGCGTTGGGTAAGGAAAACGTAAGGTTAAGCTTGCCCCTTCAGGCAATACATTTTCTACTTTATAGGTGTTAATTCCATCATGGGTGCGTTTAGCCAAACTGTATTGATATATTTTTTCGGCTGTTAATGGCGAAGCAATATTAATTTTTTCACCATTTATGAAAATATCAGCACTGGTTGCATCTTGGTTTTCAATGATGATCTCACCGCGACCTTTATAGGCTGTAAATGTGCCTCGGTCGTTAACAAGCGCGCGACTACTTGGATCAAGCGCTGGTATACGCGCTATCACTTGTGCATTAGCCAGTGTTTTTGGCGCTGGCTCAACGGCTTGCTGTTGCTGCTGATATTCTTGAAATAACCGCCCTAGCTTTTTAGGAAAATACTTATCTAGTAATGCAAATAGCACTGCAGCACTTCTTGCATCACTATTCCCACTGACATGCCAAGGCAAAAAGTGCATTTGAAAGGCACTAAGGGCATCTAGCGTTTGCGAATCAAGTTGACCCGTTGCAATCACCTCATAGCCGTAACTGCGTAATGCTTTTTGCATTAATTCAACTGAAGGTTTTGATGCACTAAATAGCTGCCAATATTTATCAACGGTGTCGCTTTCATACCATGCACCGATACCTGCTTTATACAGTTGATACCAAGGAAAACGCGGACCTGGGTCGTTCTTACGGCTTGGGGCAATATCAGAATGGCCAATCACTTGAGTTGGGCCAATATCAGGATTACGGGCAAGAATATCTTTACTAAGTTTTATTAGTAGCTCTATTTGCTTGGCATCATAGTCTGGAAAAATACATAACTTACTGGCGTCATTTTCCATCGCAAGGTTTGCTTGCTCAGGAATATGACAGGTTGGTACATTAACAATTTCAATACCAATAGAATGATCATTTAAATCTTCGCGGCCTTGCCAAAAACTGCGTCCGGCGTGCCATGCTCTATCTTTCTCATCAACCAGCTGAATAATTTCTAAATCGTCTTTTGGATAACTAGGATCGCCTGATTCTGGTAATAAATAATGTGAACTTAAGCCCCCTTCATCCACGAGCGCACGCATTGATTTTTCGTAATCAATGGCGGTGTAATGCATCACTAAGAACTTAACACGATGACTGTAATTAGCTGATTGTGTATAGGTATATGGATTACTGGCACAGCTTACTAATAATGCCGCACTACTTAGATAACACAGCTGTTTAAGTAATGTTTTCAAAGGGGTAAAACTCATAACAGATTCATACCTGATGATTTAAGCGTTGACGATTCTCAGCAATACAGTAGCAACACCCACTTAACATGTAAAATATTTTATTTTACAATTAAAGAATAAAAAGCATACATTATCGCTAAGTTACTAAAAATAGAGCTATCTCAATAATTAGAGTTGTATCTATTATGGAATAAAACTATATTATTCCATCTAAATTAAGAAAAATATTCCAAACTTAGGTCTGCTAAAACAAAAATAAGTCGTCGTGTTAAGCAAACAATGCGCCCAAGCCCTGTGTTTATAATAGAACCATCGCTTTGCGCTTTGACTAAGTTAAGCAAACAAAGTGAGCCCTATGTCTACTTTTGTAAAAATTAAAGCCTTACGCCAATCTCTATCGAGCAGCGAAGCTAAGCTTGCTGACTTTACGTTAAATTCAGCGAATGCCATTCGTAATTTATCATCGGTTGAACTAGCAAAAGTGGTTGGTGTAAGCCAATCAAGTGTGGTGAAGTTTTCGCAAAAGTTAGGTTATAAAGGCTTCCCTGCTTTTAAACTTGCGGTAATTGATGCACTTAACGATGAAAGCAGCGAACCTAAGCTACATGGCAAGATCACTCTGAATGACTCGCTAGAGCAAATCGCCGAAAAACTATTAAGCAGTAAATTGGCGGTGTTAACCGAAACCAAAAACCTCAACGAAGCACCAGCTGTCGAAAAAGCGGTAGAGCTATTAAAATCTGCAAAGCGCATTTTAATTTGTGGTTTAGGTGGCTCAGCACTGGTCGCAAAAGATTTTTCTTATAAATTACAAAAACTCGGTATGCCAGCTATTGCAGAGCCAGATGGCCATGCACAACTTGCGTATGTTGCGACGTTTTCAAAAGGTGATTTGGTTATCGCGATAAGTGAGTCAGGTATGACTCGCGAAATTGCCGAAGTTGTTAAACAAGCTAAGAAAAACTCAAGCTCGGTGATCTCAGTGACTAAATTTGGTAGTAGCCTTGTTGCTGACTCAGCTGATGTAAAACTTTATTCGGTTGCTGAAGGCGAGTCTGTACGTTTATCGTCAATCTTAGCGCGTACGGCACAAGATTTTGTCATTGATATTTTGTTTATTGCTCTAACACAGTCAAGCCGCCAAGGTCGTAAGTTACTAGAACATTCTAATGAAGTTGTTGGCGAATTTAAGAATAACTAATTTCTTCAATAAGGTTATATAAATACTTTAAAGCAGCTCAGGCTGCTTTTTTTATGCATAATTTAGGATGTAGTTTAACAACCCCCTTTCTCCTCTAAACTACCAAACAATTGCGATAAGCGACTGACTTTAAAATCATAATTTCTTACAAAATTGTACTAAGAATAAATTAGCACCCCGTTAAAGCAAGTCATTACTGATCTTTACCTAAAATCGGTTATATATTTTATTCCTAAAAACCAACCTTTAAATGAAAAAATATTCTTGACCAACTTAAATAACACCTGTTTAATATATGGGCAACATAATTTTAAAGTTCATAAGTCTCAATTGGGTAAGTAGTCCAGCAAAGCATATAAATATAAGGACGGGAAACAATGAAACAACATGCATCCACACTCGCAATGAGCTATATAGCGAAAGCGACTAGCAATGCACTTCGCGCAAAGAAAACAGCCTTTACAGGTGTTGTTATGGCCGCGGCGTTAGCCAGCGCGCCAGCCTTTGCAAATCTAACCGGGGGTATCAAAGGTAAAGTATCATCACCAGAAGCACAGCAGTCACTGGCGGGGATCACAGTAACAGCAAAAAGTAATGTGATGCCAAAACCACGTACCGTTGTTACGCGAGAAGACGGCAGCTACGACTTACCACAATTAAAACCGGGTACTTATGAACTGACCTTCACCGATAAAAACGGTGTAACTCAAACCATGACTGTGGATGTTTTACTTGAACAAACTTCGAGCCTAAACGTCACTATGGGTGGTGCTAACGAAAACGTTGAAGTCATCACGGTTACCGGCAGTAAATTATTCCGCCAAGGTAAGTCTGCACTGACTAACTCACTTGGTGAAGAAGCAATCAATAGCGTACCAGTTGGTCAAGATTACCGTGACCTATTAAAACTTGTACCGGGTGTTGAGCTTTCAGAAAACTTAACGCTAGGCCCATCAGCCGGTGGTTCAGGTGTTGATAACTCGTACGGCTTTGACGGTGTTGATGTATCTTTACCTATGTTTGGTAACCTAGCATCAGAGCCATCAACCCATGACGTTGCTTACGTAACTATGGATCGTGGTGGTGCAAAAGCCGTTGGTTTTAATCGCTCAGGCGGTTTCTCAATCAACACAGTATCAAAATCGGGTACTGACGAATTCCACGGTAATGTTGAATACAAAGTTCAACCTAAGAGTTTAGTGGCAACACCAACAGGCCAAGAAAGCTATGAGCTAGATAAAAGCTGGCTTACAGCTAGTTTAGGCGGCCCGCTTATTGAAGATACCTTGTATTTTTATACTTCTTACTACCGCCCAGAAGAAGAGCGTACCAATAAAGATACTGCCTATGGTGCTGTAAAAGACTATAAGAGTGTTCGTGATGAGTACTTTGGTAAATTAACTTGGGCGCCTACTGATGATATTTTACTTAATATTTCACAGCGTACTTCAGAGAAAACAGTTGAAGGCCGTTCTGTTGGTGCTTACGAGGCTGATAGTGTTTCTGTAGGTGATACAGCTGATCAAGATATCTTTACTTTAGATGGTTCGTGGCTCTTAGGTGATGCAACAACTCTTTCATTTCAATACAGTAAGTTAGAGCTAGAAACCGCAGGTAGGCCAGATACTGAATTATCAGTAATGCCTTCATTAACGAGCCAGCTTGACTTAAGTAACCTAACAGAAATGGGTTATTTCAGTGTACCTAGCTTATTAGATGCTGATGATAACTACACAGCAGAGCAGATTGCGGCATATAATGCAGGAGCAGCACCACTAATTGCACAATACGGTTATACCGAAGATGGTGAAATGCGAGGCGGCGGTGGTGTTGGCGCTTACTCTCGATACGATAATATCGACTTTTACCGTGATAGCTTTGAATTAAACCTAGAGCATGAATTTAGCTGGGGCGATACTTACCACACGTTACATGTCGGTGGTGAGTGGAAAGAAGGTAAAGAAGTACTGTCTCGCCTTTCGAACGGTTGGGGAACTATCTCTTACATTGGCGGCCTCGATGAAAGCTTAGAAGAAGGCAGCTCTGCGCCAGTTATTTACCGTGCTCGCGTACAACAAATGAGCTTAGTAGCAGGTGGAGAGGCGGTTTCTGCTATTAATTCAGAAATGGAAACACTGAACTTTGAAATCAACGACACCATTGAAGTAGGTGATTGGACTTACAATGTGGGTGTACTTGTAAGCCGCGATACTTGGTATGGTCAAGGTCTTAAATCGGCTTCTGGCACGTTATCTGGTTATGAATTAGCACCAGGCGAAAAATACAAAATGTACCAAACAGATTGGTCAGATATGATCCAGCCTCGTTTAGGTGTGAATTGGAACTACGCTGATCAAGACGCCATATTCGCTAACTTCTCAATGTATAACCCTGAAGCAAGCTCATTAGCGCGTGCTGCATCTTGGGACCGTAATACTCGTGCCGAAATCGAAGTTGAATTTGATGAAGCTGGCAACGTAATTTACGCTGAACCGCGTCAAGGTTCATCAGGTAAAGTATTTGCTGATAACTTAAAGCCTCGCCAAATCAAAGAGTTTACACTTGGTACCACTAAATATGTGGGTTCTGATTTAGTATTACGTGCTCATGTTCGTCACCGTAAGGCATCGCATTTCTGGGAAGATATGCCAAACAATGCACGCTTAACTGACTACTCTGGCGTTGATGCTGATGGCGTACCACAACATATTGCAGATAAAGGTTTATATGTAGATAACCTAGATGAAATCCGTGATGAAATTGGCGGTTCATCTTATGTTATTGCCGAAGTAGATGGCGGCGAAACCAAGTACTGGGAAGCTAGTATCGAAGCTGAATATCTAGGTGAAAACAGCTACATCAATGCCTCTTATGTTTGGAGCCATTACTACGGTAACTTCGACCAAGATAACACCACAGCAACAACAGATGCTAATACCTTCATTGGTTCATCAAACTATGGCGATGGCCGTGGCCGTTACCCTTGGGATTACAAATACGGTACATTATCAGGTGATAAGCCGCATAAAGTAAAAGTGTATGGTTATTACACTGTGCCATGGGATGCGAACATCGGTGCATACTTTGTGTTCCAGTCGGGTAAACCTTGGGAAGCATGGGATGGTTCAATCTACGGTTACTCAAGTGGTACCACACGTTACAGCGAGCCTGCAGGTAGTCGCCGTAGCCCAAGCCACTGGCAACTTGACTTAAACTACACCCAAGACTTTAAGTTCTCAGGTGACATGGAATTACAATTCCGCGCTGATATCTTCAACGTATTTGACCGTCAAACAGGTTATAACAATAACCCTTATGTCTCGTCAGAAACCTTTGGTGAGTATCGCAACTACTACAGTCCACGTCGCGTGCAGCTGTCGTTTAACTTTAAGTTCTAAGTTTATCAATCCTGTTGGGGGCCGCTATTGCGGCCCTTTTTTATGCCTTAAAAACAGTAAAAACTTAAATTGTACAAAATGCTTTTGCGGCATCCATATTACTCGCTTCTTTCATAAAGTAGTCGAGTTGCACAGTTCGAATAATTGCTCTCGATTCGCTGTTACTTTCCCTTGCCTGCCAGTGCCAAGCTTTAAGCGACTCTCGCGACACATCGACAAATAGTCCTTCTGGGAAGCTCTCTACAAAACGGATATCGGTGGTATTGCCTTGTTTATCAATAGTAATAATAAAGCGCGCACAGCCCGTCTGCTTAGATATTAAAGCTGCTTTAGGGTAACTGGGCTTTGTTGCATGTTTAAGTGTCCACAGCTGCTCTGCTGCGTTTTTATCATCACGAAGATCGAGTACATCAGTTGAGTTAGTTGTTGTAGTGTTTGGGAGTTGTGAACAGCCAGCGAGTAATGCAAATACGGCAATTAAATGAACTTTCATGCTATATCCTTACAAATCAAGCTCCTTAATATAACACAGCTTTTTTATGGGTATAAAAAACGAGGCAAGCGCCTCGTTGTTATTTATCTAGTTAGCTAATTATCTAGTTATTATTGATACAGCAAATATGGGGAGCGCTTGTGTTTAAAAGCACTTAAGTCGGTTTGCCAGCTTTGCTTTATTTGCTGCTCAGTTTGGCCTGCTTCAATGGCTAAACGTAATTTATCAGTCCCTGCAAGTTTATCCATAAAATCAGCGCGTTCAAAAAACGTTTGATCATTCGCACTTAGCTTTTGATAAACCGAAATAAACAAGCTTAAATCTAGGCCATGAATATCAGCATCTCGTAAGTCTTGACCAAATACTTCAACCCCTTTGAATTTAGGGTGCATTGAAGCGCCTTTAATCGCCCTTGGCGTAAAGCTAAATTCACCGAGTTTAACTGGCGAGTAACCAACGACTTGAAACGGAAAATCAGTACCCCGGCCAATAGTCACAGGCGTAGCTTCAAAGAAACACAATGATGGATACAGCGCAATTGATTGGGCATTTGGTAAGTTAGGACTTGGCTTTATTGGTAGCTCATAAGCCATAGTGCGGTCATAATTCGCAACAGGCACTACACTTAGCTTAAGCTTATCAGCGTCATTTATCCAACCTTCGCCTTTGATCATCTGAGCAAGCTCAGCCACTGTCATACCGTGTAAAACAGGTATTTCGTGCATACCAACAAATGAGCGAAATTGTGGGTCAAGGATAGGCCCATCAACATAGGCAATATTCGGGTTTGGTCTATCGAGTACTACAACCTCTTTACCATTTTCAGCAGCGGCTTCCATCACGTAGTGCATTGAGCTGATATAAGTGTAAAAACGAACACCAACATCTTGAATATCAAAAATAATGACGTCTAAATCAGCAAGCATCTCAGGGCTTGGCTTTTTATTACTGCCATAAATCGACACAACATCGATACCTGTCTTAGCATCCACAGTGCTTTTAACGTGAGCTCCAGCATCATGATCGCCGCGAAAGCCATGCTCTGGGGCAAATATTTTGCTAACCACAACGCCTTTATCAAGTAATGCATCAACCAAATGTTGGCCATTAACAACTGATGTTTGATTAACTACCAAGCCAACACGTTTCCCAGTTAATGCAGGTACATAGGCTTGAAAATTGGCTGCACCCACCTGTAAAGGCTGTGCATTTTTAGGCGCTTGTGCAGGTGTTTCTTGGCAACCCAAAAGCGCAAAACAACTAACAAATAAAACAGCTAAAAAACGCATTATTCTTCAACCGCCTTACGTAAAAAGCCACCCGCTTTTGACAATAACTGTTTTGCTTCAGGAGCTGGTTTTCCGGTTAACACAATTAAAATAGCCAGTTTTGCGCTTTGCTCTGCTTGCTTTAATGCATCCACAGCTTGCTGCTGTGTACAATCTGTTGCTTGCATCACAATACGAATAGCACGAGCGTGCAGCTTTTCGTTACTGGCATTCACATCAACCATCAGGTTTTTATACACCTTACCTGTGCGGATCATGCTGGCTGTACTTAGCATATTCAACACCAGCTTCTGTGCAGTGCCCGATTTCATACGTGTAGAGCCAGTCACAGCTTCAGCACCCACCACTGGGCATATACCAATTTGTGGCAAACGCATCACTGCTGAATCAGGGTTACAAGTGACACCCACAGTGACACAACCAAGTGATTTAGCGTATTCAATTGCTGAGCAAACATACGGTGTACGACCACTGGCAGCAATGCCAACCACGACATCTTTACTAGTTAGATTGGCATTTTTTAAGTCTTCAATAGCAAACGTGGTGCTATCTTCAGCGCCTTCTACGGCTTTTTTAACCGCGGTGTCACCACCAGCAATAATACCGAGCACTTGTTGATCGCTTACGCTGTAAGTAGGCGCACATTCAACTGCATCCAAAATACCCAAACGACCACTGGTGCCAGCACCAATGTATATTAACCTGCCACCTTGTTGAAATGCTTCTACCACATGATCGACAGCTTCACTAATTTGTGGGATCACAAGTTTCACGGCACCCGCTACTTTGTGATCTTCATTATTGATTTTAGTGAGGATCTCAGTGGAGCTGAGCAGATCGATATCCAAAGTGTCAGGGTTTTGTCCTTCAGAGACAATACCGTTTAACTCTTCGAGTAACTCACGTTGTTGCTTAAAGACGTGCTCAGGGCTCATTGGGTTGTCCTTTTTCAATAATGTCATGGTAATGCTTTGCCGCTAAAATGGCGGCACCAGTTAATGAATCTCCCTTACAAGGAGATAATTCGTTTTGTAAGGCAAGTGGCAATAACGGTTGGCTGACTTTCGCCAAACCACCAATTAAAATCACCGGTAACGGCGAGTTACCTCGGCTTTTATTTATTAACCGAACCACCGATTGGGTGTGTTCCGTTAATACCGCTTTTGCCGCCTCACAGTCGTTTTGTAAGCTAAACACCAACGGGCTAAATGCTGCATAATCCGCGGGTTTTGCTTGTTTAAGCCAACTACTAATTGTTTGACGAGTGCATCCTAGCTGCTCACTCAAACGAATCGTTAATCGGCTTTTTGGTAAATCATAAATATCTATATCGTTTAATAGTTGCTGCACAGCCATCAGGCCGATACGTCCGCCACCACCAAAATCATCAACGGTAAAACCCCAGCCGCTCACCAACTTAGTTTGCTTTTGAGCATTTAATCGTGCCCCGACAGCACCGGTGCCAAGAGCAATAACCACACATGGGTTACCAAGATTAGCACCATATAATGACGTAATTGCATCGCTGGTAATTTGCAAACTGGCAAATTCAATTTCGTAAATCAGCTTGAGCATCACTGTTAATTGTTCAGCAAGACTCTGCGATGAGCCACCAGCAACACCCATAACGGTGACAATTTCACTTGGATCTGCGCCACTTTGCTGGCAAACATCACGGGTCACTTTAACAATATTTTCTAACGCTAAATCAAGGTCATTCGAAATTGATGCCGAACCCGCTTGGGCACGAAAAGTCGCGCCACTTGCCTGCTCTTTTAGCTCTGCTAACACTTTGGTGCCGCCACCATCGATGGCTAAAACATAGCGTACAGCCATTTACGCACTCTTCTCGTCTGCCGCTTTACCAAGGCTACACACCAATGTTGCGAGCAATGTACCTATGCATAGCTGCCAAGTAAATCCTAAGTAAAAGCGCATTGATTCGGGTAGTAACCAGTCAATCATGTACGGCTGCATTAATAAGGTCACCATAAAGCCCGCTATTAGCGCTGCTAACACTGAGCCTTCACTGCCTCGCTTGGTGAACAAGATAGTAAAATACACACCTAACAAACCGCTGTACGAGAACACCATTACACTTAGCGCAAATTTTAATAATGGCATATCACTGTATTGCTGCCAGAAATAACAAAGAATAGCCATCAGCGCTAAGGCAAGGCTAACCAGTGCCATCCCTACACGACCCGCTTTTACAAAGTGATGATCGCTTACTTGCTTGTTATGTTTTTCTAAATACGGGCGATAGATATCCTGTACGATGACTGAAGACATCGAACTAAGCCCAGAGTTCAAAGTAGAAATAGCCGCAGCAATAATACCCACGCTGACTAAACCTTTAACCCCGGCTGGTACTTCGTTTAATACGTAGTACATAAAGATAGTGATTTTTTCGCCATTAAATTCTTGTACGACCGTTTGCCCAGCTTCGTTATTCATTAGTGCAGGTTGCTGATAGACAATATAAAGCAGCAAACCAATAAAGATAAAAATAGCCATAACTGGGATCACCATCACTACCGATAGTAATAACGCTTTACTGCCTTCTTTTGGACTTTTACAGGTTAATAAGCGCTGCGTCATATCTTGGTCTAAACCAAATGCGGCGATGTTTAATAGCACAAAACCCGTTAACACAGAGGCCATGTTAAATACCCCTGACGGGCCAAAATCTAAATCAAATTTAAACAGCGCAAGTTTTGAGTCTGCACCAGGACTTGGCTCACTCAAAGTTGCAATTATGGTTGAGAAATCAGCCGGAATAACACTCAGCAAGCACCAAATAACCGCAATAGCCGCACTGACATAAACGATACTTTGCAGTACATCAGAATAAATAACGCTGCGAATGCCACCCAAAAAGGTATAAAGCAGACCCGCCAGCGCCAGCACTAAAGTCGCGATAACCACACTATCGGCATCGATATTGCCATATAGAATCATCGCCACAGCAATAGCGGCCATGTATAAACGAGCACCACTGGCAAACACACGACCAAATAAATACATCATGCCACTACGGCGCTTGGCCTGTGGCCCGATACGTTTTTCAAGCAGTTCATACACAGTGAACACTTTTTGCTGGTAGAACTTTGGAATTAAAAACGCCGACACCACAAATGCCGCAATAAACGCACCGATATTAGTCGCAAGGTAAGAAAAGTCACCTTGATAGCCTTGATCTGGCCCGCCAATAAACGTTGCCGCTGATTGCGAAGTCGCTAAAACAGAAATAGCCACCATCCAAGTTGGCATGCTATTTCCGCCTAGAAAAAAATCTTGGCTTGAGTTAGCGCGTTTGCGATTAAACCACCAGCCACTTAGCAATAAAATTGCACCGTAACTTGCGAATACTAGCCAATCGAGAAAAGCGTAATTTGCACTCATTTATTATCCTAACCCAAACCTTGATGGAATATATTATTCCACCATTATGACAAAATTAAAATACTTTTATTTTATTATTTTTATTTAGCTAAGTTAGGTAATTGCCACTGACTTTGCTTTTGTTGATATTGCGCTTTGGTCAAGCTGACTAATAGCGGCTTTTTACGCTCATCTAACCAAGCAAGTAACGCATCCATATCGCTTTCTGTCATCGCTGTACAACCTGCTGTTGGCTTACTTGGCGCCCGCCATAAATGCATAAAGATACAACTACCCGCACCATTGATATTGCTTGGATTATGCTTAACTACAATGCCTTTTTTATAAAGATTATCTTGGCTATAAATATCACGACGCATCCATTCTGAAGAGTCCTTTACGGCGTCTTCACCTACTTGTGCTTTATCAACCAACTGGTTGTAAAACGGTGAGCCTTTCACATCAATACAATAATCATTTGCTGTCATTGCTTGATAACTGAGGTTCGTTTGTAATGAATCTAAATAACCAAATGCAGTACCAAGCTCAAAAATACCCGCAGGTGCTTTACCATCGCCTTCTTGTTTTTGCTGACCAGGTTGTGCAGGATGCAGCCCCACTCCCCAAGCAAGACCAGTTCGACCTAGTACCACTGCGTGTTGCTGACCTTGTTGTTGCCAGCTGCCAGCGGTCTTTTCAAAGCGATAAAGAGTGGCATCAATGGCATCACTATCATTGGCCACCACCACCACGAGCTGTTGATGACTGTTATCAATAACAGGTTTAGGTAACTCTTTGCTGGCACAAGCCGATAAACTCATAACTGCAATAAGACTGACTAGTTTTTTCATGCTGGCCATACTCCGTTTGTAATTAGTTCAAGCCCCGTTATTGATTCAATGCCAAGACCTGGGGCATCCGATAAGCGTATTTGTGGGCCGTTAAATTCAACGCCCCCTTGCACAGGGTCATATTGACCAAGGGCTGGGCCATCTAAATCGATTTTACTGATTTGCTGCGCTTTGGCAGAGGCTAAATGTGCAGCACCAGCTACGGCAATACTGCCCTCTAGCATACAACCTATCATACACTCTGCTTGGTATTGGGCTGTGATATTAGCAATCTCAATTGCTCGGCTTAAGCCGCCCGTTTTCATTAATTTAATATTGATAATATCAACTGCGCCAAGCTCTAAAAGTTGGATCACTTGCTTCGGTGAAAAGGCGCTTTCATCAGCCATAATTGGGGTGTTCACTCGCTCAGTAATATATTTGAGACCTTGAATATCGCTGCTTTTTACTGGCTGCTCAACCAACTCTAATACCACGCCTGCTTGCTCAAGTTGCTGCAGTGCAAACACAGTTTGTTTTGCATTCCAGCCTTGGTTTACATCTAAACGCAGCTGCGCCTTAGCGGCAAAGCCTGCATGGATTGCTTTTACTCGTTCAATATCTTGATTAAGGTTATTGCCGATTTTTATTTTTAATACATCAAAACCTTGCTCAACCGCTCGCTGACAATCACTGAGCATTTTATCTATGTTATCGACACTAATGGTGATATCGGTTTTCAGCGCTGACTTACCACCGCCAAGTAACTTATATAAAGGCGCTTGATAGAGCTTGCCCCACAAGTCGTAAACCGCCAACTCTAACGCCGCTTTTGCACTACTGTTACCAACCACCGTTGATTGAATAATGTGGGTAAGCTGATTAATGTTTTCGATTTCTAGCCCCACTAATTTAGGGGCAATAAACTGCTGAATGACCGCGATCATTCCTTGATGGGTATCGCCTGTAATAACCGGTGTTGAAGCCGCAGAGCCATAGCCAATTTGGCCACATTCGGTGTCGATTAAAACCACTAAATCCTCAATAAAACTCACTTCTCTTAGTGCTGTTTTAAATGGGGTAACTAATGGCACTTTGAGCTTTGCAAAGCGAACAGCTTTAATTTTCATAATGGCCTCTAGCGAATACGCTTAATGTTATAAACACGATCTAAGTAGCTGGTTTCTTGAGATAATCTAAGTGGCAATAATGGTGTGACCGACACCCCATTCAAGGCACTATTATAAAAACTGCCATCGCCTTTGTTATAACCTAAGCCTTTAACGTCATGAATAACATAAGGCTCACCGTGATGCTCCCCTAGGTACATCATTACATGACCCGGAATATAAATTAGATCGCCAATCGCCATGTTTTTAACCTTTGGCAACTTAGCATTTGCCGCTGTATTTTTATCAAAGCGATTATTTTGCCCGTATTCACTACTGCCTTGCTGACCTGAATTACGCGGCATTAGTAGGCCAAAGCTCTTATAAATTTCACCAACAAAGCCAGTACAGTCGCGGCCATTATAATCATGGCCCCAACCATAGCGCTCGCCTAAAAACTTAAAGCCTTGTTTAATGAGATTCTGCTCGTTGTAGTCTAGGTAGCCTAAATTTACATCGGCAGTTTTACTGATCATCGCAGGTTTAATAACAAGTTGACCTTGCTCATCGCGGGTTGGTAACTGTACAACATGGCTAGCATAGCTATTTTGACCATTTAGCAAATACGGTACTTGCTCACTATCAACTAATGGTAAGCGCACTCCCATATCGAGCTGAACTTCTGAGAGGCCTTCATCATTTGGCACATAAGCAGTATTGACCTTTGCACCGGTTACCACCAAGAAGTCATCTTGTTCGCGATAGGCTTTTATTTTATCTGCATCAGCAAAGGCAAGATCCTCTGCAGGCGTCCACGCTAGGTAGTTGTAAGCACGAACTAATAACCATTTTTTATCTGCGCTTTGATGCAATACAGCAACCGCTTCGCCCGGAAACATACCGCTTTCTTGAAAGCGATCTAAGTCTTGATCAAGGCCGCTATTTAAAACCCGATCCCAAGTTGGAAAAGTACGTAATGCAGTGCGCTTAACGACTACAGCAAAACGTACCTCATTGTTATCTGCGACCTTGTTAAGGTTTAAGTTTTCCTGATATTTGGCAAAGTCTTTCGCGGTGAGTTGGCGGCCGTCGGTAAAAAAGCGCGGGCTTTTTGGAATTGAACTTGCCGAATGAATGGCGCTTGTTAACTCGTCTTTACTGAGCGATTTTTGAAATGACAGAGGATCAACAATGTATTTATTATCTTTTACTAGTTTCTCGTTGAAGGCCGCAATTTGCGCCTCTGTCATGATCACTTTTGCCGATGCACCTTGTGCTAGCCAGTAGCTGGGCGAAAGCTGTGACTGCGTGACCCCGATAACATCTGATTGCCAACCCTCAGCATGCATAGGTGCACTAAAAGCAACACCTAAAGTAATTGATAAAGCGATAATTGAACGACGCATAGCTGTACCTTAATTCTTATTGAACGCGTTAATCTAATAATTTTGTAAAAGCATGCTGCAACTTTTGCTGCATTTGCTTACCGACTATTGGCAAATTGGCTTCGTCGGCCCCCGAAGTTGACTGCTGTACACTAAACGTAAACTCACGGCCACCTTGGTAATTGCCTAAACACACATGTGCCAACATTACGGTTTCTGTGGTGGAGCGTGTTTCACTTGGCCCCCAACCAATTTTTTGCCAAACACGCCACTGCCCATTCGTTGCGCTATCGAGCACTTCTTTTGCTGAGCGACTATCATTGGGCGCAATAACATTTGCCAATGCATTTGTAACGATATGACTGATACCCACCATCATACCGCCTACAGGAGCATGTTCATCTGTATGACCTGTGCCGTTAAGTAGCACATCAACATCACTTGCTTGTAAATAAGGCATTTGCGTACTTGGTTCACGCTGGTGACTAATCAGACGTTTTAACCATTCCGCTTGAGCAAGTGTGGTCATTGCTTTGTTGCCCGTTAAACCACAGCTCTCACAACGATACCCTAAATAGCCAGGATCATCACTGCTTGCTTTGTATCGAGCAATCTTTGCATCAAGCTCATTATTGGCAGGGTTATGCCAGTATTCGTCTGATGGCATAAACTGCTCTGAGCCATATGCGCCGTTAAATAACAAACGCTCATCCTCTAGTTTTAGCCAGCCGTCATTAAAAAGCCCATGTAAATATTCGCGCCCTGCCACATTGACAAAATAACTAGCTATCGCATTTGAGTTACCATCGGCTTTGCCAAATGCTTCGTAACTATTAATACTGCTGATCAAATCAGCCAGTGCAGTATCGCCGGCAAAAGAAGCTGCACCAAGCTCTGGGTGGGATTGCCTTACTTTTGACAGCGCACCGCTAAACGCTTGAATTTTTGATGAGCTCCAAGGTTCATACAACTCATTATGGCTGCCGTCACTTAAATACCGGTAAGCTAATTGCCCTGCTTGAACTTGATAATCAATTAGGAGTAGCTTGCCCGGTTGCTCTGGGGCTAAAAAATACTGCCAATCGGCCGCAACTCTGTTTTGCCAACCCGCCTGCTGGTAATTAACCTCAGCCGCTGATTTATAACCTTGCAGGTTGCTTTCATTTTCGAGTGATAAACAGCCGCTATTAGATAAGTCTTTTGGCAAAATAGCGGGTGCTAACATTGCTTGCTCAAAGTATTGTTGGTCGGTTAATGGGGCTTTTTCTGTGTTCGCTTCACAACCAGTCAAAAGCATCAAGCCGCAACTTATAGCCAGCCGTTTTTGATATGCACCTTTCGCATACATAAAATAAAATTCCCACTTGTTATTATTTTTGGAATATTTTATTAAATCTAACACAAATTGACCATGAAGCAAATTAACTCGGTTTTATTGCGTAAAGGATTTGAAACAGTGAGGATTTAGGTGAAGTTGAGTGTGAAACTACACTCAACTTCTTAAGAGATTAAAGAACTTGCTCAGTGTATTTTTGTAAGTCAGTGATCAAATCACGATATAGCGTTGAGCTTTTATCCTTAATACGGTCGAGAAAGAAATCGTCAGCAATATGGGTGATTTTTTGACGCTTCTTTTTATCGCTTAATTTGCTTTGCACAACATCCATCAGTTCGGCTATTTTCTCACGTTCATAGCCGTTTAAAGAGGGATCTGTGCTGATATCTTTTAGCATGATTAATGAGTCTATTGTTGAGCCATTTAGGGTTACCGTTAACGCTTTTGCTAAGCTTGGTAACCAGGGTTTTTCAATCTGCTCACCAATCACATAAAACATGTTTTGTGCTGTCGCTAGGTCACCATCACGTACTGCAACACTGCCAATAATGAGATAAGAAATAAGCTGCTCTTTTGGATAGCTCTGGCTCACTGTCGCAAACAAAGGATCGGTGCGAATGAAGTCAGCTTTTTGTTTAGCCATTTTACGCCAGCCTTTGTTATAAAAAGCCAAAGACTGAGCACTGTATGCTAAATATTTACCCGGCATATCAGTCGCTTTAGCAAGCGCTAAGTCGCTTTCAGCAATTGCAAAATCTTTACTTACACCAAGGCTCAAAATGTAGCTCATCATGGCATGAGTCAGTGTTGGCTCAATTGCACCTATTTGCTCTAACTGTTCTTTTTGCAGTTTGTTATAACTATAAGCAATGGTATCGACACTGGTATTCGACACTCCCCTGTACGTTTCATAACTAAAACTATCTTGTAGATCAGCATATTGTTGTTGCTCAGTCTTTGTTGATTTGCAACCACTTAGTAAAGCGACACAAAACAGCGAGCACGCTGCTAATTTAACAAAAGGGATGCTATTTAAAGCGGTCATCAATAATTCCTTTTTCTACTTCTATGGCATCATGTGCCAAACCTTGGTATATCGGGCTATGGATTCTACTTAACGAGAATATAATATTACTGTCATCGACAACGCTTATTGCATGCTCTGATGCATTGATTTGCACACCAGCACCATCAAATCGGCTTTCATTCAGTTTTACACCTTGTTGTGCCGTAATAGTGACATTGGTTAGTTCAACCACAGAACGCTTAATATTTAAAGCGAGTTTAGCCCCTGATAAGCTTACATTTTCTAATCTCACTAAAGAATCTTTAATACGGATAGATTCAGCAACCACATTTTTAAGTAACACATTATTACAGTCTTCAATAATCATATGACGGTAATGGCCTGAAAACTCGCGACTGTGCTGATCTTCACAATGAAATGTCTCGATTTGTTTATCTGAAACTTCTGCACTGGCTGGTTTTTTAACTTCCCCAGTTAATGCTCGATTTAATAAAGCTAAAAACTGGCTGGGTTGTTGCTTCATTGGCACATGGCCCACATCAGGCAAAGTAGCTAAATCACTATTGATTAGCTGGCTGTTCAATACTTTTGCAGTTCGTAATGGAGCTACAGCATCTTCTTCACCCCAAATAATATGTGTTTCTATTTTCAGATTGCTGACAATCTCGCTAAAGTCTTCTTCAACTAAACTCAGCGCTGCATTCATATTTGGTGTTTCACCCATTACTAGCTTCCACGCACCATCACTACGCTGCAATAACTCTGTCAGGTATGAATCAATCGCCCCTTCTTCAATGAGTCCGGTTGTAAAATCATTGAGCTGAGCTAACTTAGTTGAGAGAAATTTAGGTATCTTAGTATTAGGCTTAGGTACGTTGGAGATAGGCTTTATAAATGCCACTTTATGTAAGATACCCGCTGCGTCGACTAGCACCAGTTTATTGAGTTTCTCCGGGTATTTGCCAGCAAAATACAGGCTGACCGCTCCCCCCATCGAATGACCCACAACCGTGGTTGGTTCAGCAATATAGAGATCGACCACTTCCGCCAGTACAGCAGCATAATTGCGAGGAGAGTAACGCCCCTCGGGGCTTTCTGAGTGAGCAAAACCAGGTAAATCAATCGCAATAACATGATAATGCTTAGTGAGTTCAGGAATAACCCCAAACCAATCTTGCATACCTAATACGCCTAAACCATGCACAAGCAGCAAAGGCGGCGACTTTTTATCACCGGCTTCTAAGACCAAAATTGATGAATTAAATACGGACTCTTGGTAAGTACTAAACAACCAATCTGCTTTAATAGGAGATTCAAATTTGAGTGCTTGGATTTGTTGTTGGTTTAATGGTGTTGATTGCGATACAACTGGCTCGCTTTGCGCAGCAAACGAACCAAGCAAAATGCAATAAAAAAAGAATAAATGAAATAGACGCAAGGGATATTGGTTTAATTATTATTATATTAGCGAGATTGTACCCTTTGTCGGTTAAATGTAAATAATGCATGAGCATGAACCTAACATTGAGAAATGCTTATTCTGGGATAGATAGCAAGATGTGGGAGGTGTAGATCATCATTCATGGCGACTAAATCTTGATACGCGCGAAACAAGTTTCACGCCTACGGGGTGCATTTTTTGTATTTTGAGTTGGGTTTTAATTTGTGGTGTGGAAGTGAGGTGTTCGCGACTGAAGTCGCTCCTACCCTGTAGGTCGTCATTTATGGCGACATCATCGTGATACGCGCGAAACAAGTTTCACGCCTACGGGATGCATTTTTTGTATTTTGAGTTGGGGTTTTAATTTGTGGTGTGGAAGTGAGGTGTTCGCGACTGAAGTCGCTCCTACCCTGTAGGTCGTCATTTATGGCGACATCATCGTGATACGCGCGAAACAAGTTTCACGCCTACGGGGTGCATTTTTGCATTTTGAGTTGGGGTTTAATTTGGGGTGTGGAAGTGAGGTGTTCGCGACTGAAGTCGCTGCCCCCCTGTAGGTTGTCATCACTTATGGCGACATCATCGTGATGCGCGCGAAACAAGTTTCACGCCTACGGGGTGCATTTTTGCATTTTGAGTTGGGGTTTAATTTGGGGTGTGGAAGCGTGATGCTCGCGACTGAAGTCGCTCCTACCCTGTAGGTCGTCATTTATGGCGACATCATCGTGATACGCGCGAAACAAGTTTCACGCCTACGGGATGCACTTTTTGTATTTTGAGTTGGGGGTTTTATTTGTGGAGTGGAAGTGAGGTGTTCGCGACTGAAGTCGCTGCCCCCCTGTAGGTTGTCATTTATGGCGACATCATCGTGATACGCGCGAAACAAGTTTCACGCCTACGGGATGCATTTTTTGTATTTTGAGTTGGGGTTTAATTTGGGGTGTGGAAGCGTGATGCTCGCGACTGAAGTCGCTCCTACGCGGATTGCAGGCACAAAAAAACCGACTTTCGTCGGTTTATGACACTTTAACTCTAATTGAGAGAAAAGTGGCGGACGCGGGAGGATTCGAACCTCCGACCGCCTGGTTCGTAGCCAGGTACTCTATCCAGCTGAGCTACGCGTCCGCAGTGTGATGATGCATGTTTAAGTCTTGCATTGACTGTATCTTAAAGACACAAAAAAACCGACAGCTTGTCGGCTTATGTCACTTTCTAAGAGAAAGTGGCGGACGCGGGAGGATTCGAACCTCCGACCGCCTGGTTCGTAGCCAGGTACTCTATCCAGCTGAGCTACGCGTCCGCAATTGCATTTTATAATCTTGCAATGATTTTATCTTTATACTCGATGTGAGTTTCAAATATGGCGGACGCGGGAGGATTCGAACCTCCGACCGCCTGGTTCGTAGCCAGGTACTCTATCCAGCTGAGCTACGCGTCCACACGCACATTTGAACATTGCTAATTTATTCTCTTAGCAAGAGACTCAAGTTTATACTCGATGCAGAGTCAAAGTAAAAAGTGGCGGTTGCGGGACGTCTCTTGAAAGAGTGAACCTCCGACCAAATTTACTAACATCTTATACTCGATGCAGAGTTAAAGTAAAAAGTGGCGGACGCGGGAGGATTCGAACCTCCGACCGCCTGGTTCGTAGCCAGGTACTCTATCCAGCTGAGCTACGCGTCCACACATATTACTTTCAAGACATGCCATTTTAGGAAAAATGGTGGAGAAGGAGGGATTCGAACCCTCGATAGAGCTACAAACCCTATACTCCCTTAGCAGGGGAGCGCCTTCGGCCACTCGGCCACCTCTCCGTCTTGTGGGGCGTATAATAAAGATTTCAGGAAATATGTCAAACACTTTTCAAGGAAAATCGCATAGATGGTTATAGATTGTCCATAACGAGCCTAAACAGCTTGTTTTTGTTTATCCTTTCGCCGTTTTTTCTTTATCACTCAACGGTTCAAGACCCGTCAATGGGATCAATTCATCAGTTAACTCTGCGAGGTATTGATCTTGATAACCCAATTGTTGAAATTCGGCTATGCAAGCACGATAAAAATCTTCACGTTGATGCTCGCTTTTGTTCGTATCTGTAGGCAACGGCGAAGGCTTTTTAGTCATTAGAATTAAGTCCGTTTATGCGTTGAACAAGTATGGTGCAATGATGTCATACCTTGACTAAAAATAATACTATCGTTCTTTCGGATTGTATAAAAATTTTACAATCTGGTAACTTTGTTGGAAAGCTAGTTCAGTATTTCTTTTTATATCAGCTAATTACAATTGAGTGGTGAAATTGAGAGCAATGAAAATCAGAAATTTCTGATAACAAAAACGCCGCTAAAAAGCGGCGTTTTCAAGACTTTTAGCTGATTAATCAGCTTGAGGACGCATGTGTGGGAATAGGATCACGTCTTTAATTGTTGGTGAGTCAGTGAATAACATCACTAGACGATCGATACCAATACCCTCACCCGCTGTTGGTGGTAAGCCGTATTCTAATGCACGGATATAGTCATCATCGTAGTGCATCGCTTCATCATCACCAGCGTCTTTCTCTTCAACTTGACGAGTAAAGCGCTCTGCTTGGTCTTGTGCATCGTTAAGCTCAGAGAAGCCATTTGCTAGTTCACGGCCGCCAACGAAGAATTCGAAGCGGTCAGTTACAAATGGGTTTTCATCATTACGACGTGCAAGTGGAGATACTTCCCACGGGTAAGCGGTGATGAAAGTCGGTTGAATTAGCTTATGCTCAGCTGTCTCTTCGAAGATTTCACATAAGAATTTACCCGGGCCCCATACGCAGTTTTCTGGGATCTTAACGTGTACTTGCTTCGCGTACGCTTTAAGTTCTTCAAAATGGTTTTCAGGGTCATTAAATACCGCAGCATCAAAGTCTGGGTTGTACTTAAGGATAGCTTCGCTCATTGTTAAGCGAGTAAACGGTTGTCCAAAGTCGTACTCTACTGAATCAACCACTTCACCATTTTCATCTTTCGTTGTGTTTACAACAATTGGTGAACCAAGTACGTCTGTCGCAACAGTACGTAACATGTCTTCAGTAATGTTCATTAGGTCAATGTAATCAGCGTATGCTTGGTAGAATTCGATCATTGTGAATTCTGGGTTATGACGCGTTGATAAACCTTCGTTACGGAAGTTACGGTTAATTTCGAATACACGCTCAAAGCCACCCACAACTAAACGTTTTAAGTAAAGTTCAGGGGCAATACGTAAGTACATGTCGATATCAAGTGCATTGTGGTGTGTTACGAATGGACGAGCAGACGCACCACCTGGGATCACTTGTAGCATCGGCGTTTCAACTTCCATGAAGTCACGATCTGCTAAGAAACGACGGATACCTTCAACAACTTTTGAGCGAATACGGAAAGTTTCACGTGTCGCTTCATTAGTAATTAAATCAACATAACGTTGACGATATTTAGTTTCTTGATCAGATAAACCATGGAATTTTTCTGGTAACGGGCGTAATGACTTTGTCAGTAACTCGTACTCTGTCATTTCTACGTATAGGTCACCTTTACCTGACTTATTAAGTGCGCCTTTAACACCGATGATGTCACCGATATCAAGTTGACCGTATTTTGCTTTTAATTCTTTTTGTACGTCTTTTGATGCGTACGCTTGAATTTGGCCTTTCATGTCTTGTAACGCAAGGAAAGGACCACGTTTAGCAAGGATACGACCTGCTACTGATACAACGTGCTGCTCAGCAACTAATTCTTCTTTCGATTTATCACCAAACTCAGCTTGCAAATCAGCCGTGTAATGTTCACGACGGAATTGGTTTGGATGACCGTTGGCTGGGCAATTTTCGCGGATTGCGTCTAATTTGCCACGACGCTCAGCGATTAACTTATTTTCGTCTTGGATTTGATCAGTCATTTTTTAGCTCTTTTTTAGCTTGGTGGTTATAGGCCAGATTTAAGGCTGGCTTCAATAAATTTATCTAAGTCGCCGTCAAGAACCGCTTGTGTATTACGGTTTTCAACGCCAGTACGTAAGTCTTTAATGCGCGAGTCATCAAGTACGTATGAACGAATTTGACTACCCCAGCCAATATCAGATTTAGCATCTTCTTGGCTTTGTTTCTCAGCATTTTGCTTTTGAATTTCAAGCTCAAACAATTTCGCTTTTAACTGCTTCATTGCTTGGTCTTTATTCTTGTGCTGTGAACGCTCATTTTGGCACTGTACAACAGTGTTAGTTGGTATGTGAGTAATACGAACCGCAGATTCTGTTGTATTTACGTGCTGACCACCGGCGCCTGATGCGCGGTAAACGTCAATACGTAAGTCTGCCGGATTAATATCAATTTCAATATTATCGTCGATTTCTGGGTAAACGAATGCCGATGCAAATGAGGTATGACGACGACCACTTGAGTCGAACGGGCTCTTACGCACTAAACGGTGAACACCTGTTTCTGTACGTAACCAACCGTATGCATATTCGCCAACAAAGCGCACTGTTGCACCTTTGATACCAGCCACATCACCATCAGTTGCTTCAACCAGTTCAACTTTAAAGCCTTTTGCTTCACCCCAACGTAAATACATACGCAGTAGCATGTTGCACCAGTCTTGGGCTTCGGTACCGCCTGAACCTGATTGTAAATCAAGGTAAGCATCGTTTTGGTCATGGTCGCCTGAGAACATACGACGGAACTCTAGCTTTTCAAGCTGTGCGTTTAAATCGCCTAATTCAGCTTCGGCTTCTGCGAAGGTTTCTTCATCTTCTGCTTCAACAGCAAGCTCGACTAAACCTTCAACATCTTCGGTACCTGACACTAGATTATCAATGGTCTCAACGATAGCTTCGAGTGCCGACTTTTCACGGCCAAGTGCTTGAGCTCGCTCTGGCTCATTCCACACTGCTGAATCTTCAAGTTCTGCGTTAACTTCTTCTAACCGCTCTTTCTTAAGAGGGTAGTCAAAGGTACCCCCGAAGCAGTTCAGTACGTTCGCGAATTTCCTTGATTTGGTTAATCACAGGATTCACTTCAAACATGTACATTACTCCAAAATGGCTGATTTACCGCGCACCGATATCGACAATAAATACGGTAAATTATCTACAAATATTAAAAACGCCCGATTTTAACAAAAAACCGAGCGTTTTATTAGCCTTTTATGTCGATTATAACGATATTTTTATGTCGCTTTTTGTAGCTCTCGAATAATCAACTGTAACGAGAATTTACCACGGAATTCATTTATATCGAGTTGATAAGCAGCTTTCACATAACGCACTTCGGTATCTGGCCATGCACGCACATCAACACCAAATGCAATACCGTCAACTAATCGTCCAGATTGATGTTTTAAAACCAGTTTTAAGTGTTTTTCACCAACAATGCGCTGCTGTATTACCTCAAAAACATGCTCAAACACTGGCTCTGGAAATTGCTGCCCCCAGGGGCCGGCATTTTTTAGTAAGTTGGCAAACTCCATCGAAAAGCACTCATTAGGTAATTCACCGTCGGTAAGTAAAATACTTTGCTTATGCTCTTCAGTGAGTGTGTCTGTCACCATTTGCTCAAACACGGTTTTAAATTCAGTAAAACATTGCTCATTGATACTCAGCCCGGCCGCCATAGCATGACCACCAAATTTACTGATCAAGTGCGGATAGAGCGTATTTACTCGCTCTAGTAAGTCACGCATATGCAGCCCTTCAATGGAGCGGCAAGAGCCTTTTATTTCGCCGTTATCGCCCGCTGCGAAAATAATCGTCGGGCGGTGATACTTTTCTTTTAAGCGACCAGCCAAAATACCAATCACACCTTGGTGCCAATCAGCTTGGTATAAACAAATGGCATCAGGCACTGACTCAGTTTTAAATGCTAAACGGTCAAGCACCGCCTGTGCTTCAGTTTGCATGCCCTGCTCTATTTCACGGCGCTCATGATTGAGGCTGTCGAGCTCACCGGCAATTCGGCGTGCTTGGTTTATATCGCTTGATAACAAACAGGCTATACCTAAACTCATATCATCTAAACGCCCTGCTGCATTTAAGCGTGGCGCCAATGAAAAGCCAAAGTCACTGGCACTTAAACGGGCTGCATTGCGATTTGCCACTTCGATAAGGGCACTAATACCTGGGCGTGTTTTACCACTGCGAATACGTGCTAAACCTTGATGAACTAAGGTACGGTTATTGGCATCAAGAGCGACCACATCGGCAACGGTACCAAGGGCTACAATATCAAGTAACTCAGCCAAATTTGGCATTGGCTGATGCTGAAAATACCCTTGTTCACGTAAGTGGCTACGTAAAGCAATGAGCAGATAAAAAGCTACCCCAACCCCTGCTATTGATTTCGATGGAAACTGACAGTCATGACGATTTGGGTTCACGATGGCATCAGCATCTGGCAGGGCTTCACCTTGTAAATGATGGTCAGTTACCAGCACCTTAATACCTGCTTGCTTAACAATTGCAATGCCATCTATACATGAAATACCGTTATCAACAGTGATCACCAGCTCGGGTTGCATAGTCACTATTTGCTCAGCAAGCGCAGGACTTAAGCCATAACCTAGGCTGAATCTGTCAGGTACCAAGTAATCAAGGTTCTTTAAGCCAAACATAGCAAGACCTTGCATTAAGGTTGCTGTGCTGGTTGCGCCATCGGCATCAAAGTCACCGACGATTAACACGCGACTTTGAGCCGCGAGGGCTTGTTGCAATAGCACCACAGCTTTGTCGATATCTTTAAACAACTTAAAGTCATGTAATGTCGCAGCGCTATTATCGAGTTCGGTGGCACTTTGCACCTGTCGAGTCGCATATATTTGCTTAATTACAGGGTGTAAATGGTGTGGTAGATGCGAATCATCAACATGAGGACGAGCTTGAATTATTTTTTCCATGTCGGAAATGGTACTTCTTTGCTTAATACAAATAAAAAAGGCCTACGACAAATAGGCCTTTTCGTTTAAAAAATCAATTATGAAGATGTTTTTGGTAAGGCATCAAGCGCTTGGCTGATCTGCGCAGCTGATTGATAACCTGGGATCATGGTGCCATCTTCTAAAATAATTGCTGGAGTACCCGACATACCAAAGCTTTGACCTAGTTGGTAATGCTCAGCAATTGGTGCGTTACAACCTGGCACGTCTGCGACTTCTGCACCCGCTTTTGCTTCAGTTAACGCTTCAGCAGGGTCTTTAGCACACCATACATTCATTAAATCTTGGTAACCTTTACCACGTAAACCACCACGTGGGAAAGCAAGGTATTTAACGGTGATACCCGCATCTAAGAAATCATCAAGTTCACGGTGTAACTTACGGCAGTAACCACAGGTAATATCGGTAAAGACTGTGATTGAATGCTTTTCGTTTTTCGCTTTGTAAACGATCATTGAGTCTTCGTACTCAGCAATGCCTTCTTTACGTACATCGCTCAGTGCATGCTCTGTTAGATTAACTCGGTTATTAAGGTCAATCAGTGTTCCTTGCATTAAAAATTGACCGTCAGGGCTTGCGTACAGTACACCCTTATCAGTAATTAGTTCTTTAAGGCCTGCCACTGGGCTTGGGTTGATTTGCTTAACGGTTACGCCTAACTCAGCAAACTTAGCAATAATAGGGGCATCAGCAGCATCTGTTGTTGATACGCCATTGGCAAACACATTTAAGCTTGTGCCTAGTAGTGCTGTGGCTAAAACTAACTTTTTCATAAATATCCTATATCCTGATCATTTTTTATATAGACCGGTACATCTTTAAAAATCTTGCACTAAGCACGTGGATGATGTTGCTCGTGTACCGACTTCAATCTTTCATTCGCTACATGGGTATAAATTTGTGTTGTTGATAAGTCACTGTGACCTAACATCATTTGCACGACTCTAAGGTCCGCCCCATGATTAAGCAAATGCGTTGCAAACGCGTGTCTAAGCGTATGCGGTGATAACGGCGATTCAACTGATGCCAAAATAGCATAGTGTTTGATGCGATGCCAAAAAGTTTGTCGTGTCATGCCAATCCCGCGCTTAGATGGGAACACAAAGTCAGTGGCATGTTTAATCATTTGCGAACGACCCACTTTTAAAAACTGCTCAAGCCAGTACATAGCTTCTTCGCCTAAGGGAACTAAACGCTCTTTGTTACCCTTACCTTTTACAAAGACCACCGCCTGGCGCAAATTAATTTGCTCCATTCTGAGTCCCACCAGCTCTGTAACACGAAGCCCTGTGGCATATAACAGCTCAAGCATGGCTTTATCTCGAAGTCCCATAGGATCTTCTATGTCTGGGGCTGCAAGCAGAGCTTCGACTTCGGCTTCTGACAGCGTTTTTGGTAATGACTGCCCTGCTTTTGGCTGAGCAATATTGACCATCGGCGAATCGGCAATGGCTTTTTCGCGTACAAAATACTGATAAAAACGCTTAAGCGCACTGATGCTACGTGCTGTGCTGCGCGACTTCAGTCCTAAATCAACACGGTATGCTAAATACGCTTCAATATCATCAGCGCGAACGGCTAGTAGGTCTTTATCTTTTAAAAATTGGCAAAACTTTTCAAGGTCACTGCGATAAGCTGCGAGTGTATTTTCGCTGACTCCTTGCTCAAGATACAGCGTATCTAAAAATAACTCTACATGTTCGGCGTTATTTGCTGTTATTACACCTTTTTGGGCTTGTGAATTATTATCAGCCACGCGTACTCTCATCCTTATCAAGGTATCAATTGATTATACCTTACGGTAAACTTACGCCTATCATATCAGGCAAATACACAGTGATAAATACGATGCAGATTGGTTTATTTTATGGTTCTACAACCTGCTACACAGAAATAGCGGCAGAGAAAATTCGCGATATTATTGGTCACGACATCGTGAGCCTTCACAATATCAAAGATGAGCCATTAAAAAATGCAGAGCAATTTGATTTCGTGATCTTCGGCATTTCAACTTGGGATTTTGGTGAGTTGCAAGAAGATTGGGAATCAATCTGGGACGACATTAAAGATGTTAACCTAAACGGCAAAACCGTGGCTCTGTTTGGTATGGGCGATCAACAAGGTTATGGTCAGTGGTTCCAAGACGCACTTGGCATGTTACACGATGAAATTTGTGATCAAAGCATTACCTTGCTAGGCAAATGGCCTAACGATGCAAGTTATGAATTTGAGGCTTCAAAAGCACTCACTGAAGATGGCAAACAATTTGTTGGCTTAGCTCTTGATGAGGACAGTCAATACGAGCTTAGCGATGAGCGTATCGCAAGCTGGGTTGAACAAGTCATGAGTGAGTACAGCGAAAGCTTGTAAGTCATGAATAAAAAAGCCAAGCATCGCTTGGCTTTTTTAATGGTTATTCAACACGTTGCCAATATTGATTACGATAGAAAAATGCAATATAGCCGCGTACTTCAAGCACCTTACCTTGTTCTTGTGGTGTTAGTTTAAGGGTATAAGTTTTACCATTGTTTGGGTCTAGAATTTCACCCTCTTGCCAGCTACCATCGCCAGCATCTGTAGCGCCTTCTATAATTTTTAACCCTAAAATAGGCTGATTTTTCTTATCACCTTTACACTCTTCGCAGATTGCGTCTTGCTTGGCTGGGTTAAGGATTTTTTCAACACTGCCAACCAACACACCATCTTGCTCACTAATACGTACTAAAGATTTCGCTTCATTCGTTTCTTCGTCAATAGTTTTCCAAAGACCCACAGGCGTCAATGCAGCAAAACTCAACTGAGAAAATAATAAGGTAGATAAAACAATTGATAAACGGAACATAAAAAACTCGTATAAAACTTAAGACTTTGGCACTATATCAGGGCTTAACCAAACACACCATTTTGCTAAGCTCCGAAATCGACACAACATTGCGAGGGAACACAATGAGTCAATTCACATTAATTACCGGTGATATTGTCAGTTACGACAGTAATCAGGTAGCTACAATTAACGCCACGGGCGAAATAAAAATAAATCGCTTTGCTGAGCCATTATTTATTCCTGATAGCGCTAAAGCCGCCATTGAGCTGGGTCGGCTTGATGATAACTTGTTTAATTTAAAAAAGTTATTACGTTCAGGCTATGCCGACCCCTGCCCTACGACCCGCGTGCTAATTGAAACCACACATCCTTTACCTGAAATCAACGGCCTGCTGATAAAACGCCGCTTTAGCATTATTGACTTTTGCAGCGCCGAAATAGAAAAGTCGCACAGTAAAGCCGTGTTAGACGCCCTATTAGAGCTTGAATATGTGCAACAAATTCAGCTTGATGAAGTCATGCAATTACAGCCACCGGTACAATTTAACAACCAATAAAGGTACAATAACTTATAAGTATGCTAATCAGCTCCTTCATTTGTAAAAGGAATAACAATGAAAAGTGCGCTACCTATAATGATTGCCGCAAGTATTTTGCTAACTGGTTGTGATGAATTAGAAGTTGAAGAAACTCATAACTTTGGCGATGAAATGTATGAGAACAATTACACACTCGTAAATACCACTGATTTAGAAGTGGACTATTACATGGCAAACACTGACCTGTTTGGTGATGCTCAAGAAGTTAAAGACTCTCAATACTATGTTGATACGCTTGCATCGCAATCACTTCCCGTTGATGTAACACATGCTCACAATGAACGTAGCCGTATTTCATTTTATGTAGTCGATCACAGCGACATAACTAACTCAGCCACACAGATGTATCAGGTAGAGCAAAATCAACCTTATCATTTTATGGCTTGGCAAAATGAAGAAAAGCTTCGTTTAACTCTAGTAAAAAAAGCTAATGATGATAAAGATGACTTTTTTGCTATACGTATTCTCGCAACTGAAAACCTTCGCTTAAAAGTTGAAAAGCAAATCGTCAATTTATATCAAAATCAATTAAGTTATTGGTACCACATTGATGACTGCGCTGATGATTTAAAAGTATCAAAGCTCAATGATGAAGATAAGCGAGTTTATGAACCAGTCTCAATCTGCAACGCATCATATGGGCAGTCATACACGTTACTTTTAAGTGAAGATGGCCTTGAAGCGAGCATTGCTGAATAACGATTACATCTTTAGGTAAAAAGCTTTACAGAGCTCTTTATAATCTTGGCTATAGCTGCCATCAGCTGCATGTATGGTTAACGATGATGTATCACATTCGCCGTTGTTTTGGCTGAGTAACAACAGGCTACGACTTGGTTGTTTTTTCTCGGTTGTACGTACCAAGCAATGGCGATTTAAGTACCAGCCTGCCTGCTCAGCTACCGCAATGAATTGTTTTGCCTCTACACAAGGCAAAATCACATTCAAAAGCGTTTTGCCGTGGCTAATCCTAGTACACGCTGCTATTAATTCGCTGAAGCTCAGGCCATCAGTATGGCGGGCAGTATTTCGAGCATCGTTTTCACCTTTTAGGCTCGCATTAAAATACGGTGGATTGGTGATGATCGCATCAAAAGGCTCTGCTGCGCTGAACGACTGCACAGCACCTTCGAAAAGGTTTATATCAGGCCATGGGCTAGCCGCAAAGTTTTCTTGGGCATCATTGCAGGCACCCGCGTCAATTTCGATGGCACTTACTTTTGCTTCAGGCGCTCTTTGTTTTGCCATTAGCGCCAACAGCCCTGTGCCTGTGCCAATGTCTAAAATGCCCTTAGCACCACTTACATCAGCCCACGCCCCTAACAAAATACCATCAGTCGACACTTTCATCGCCGTGCGTGTTTGCGTTACCGTAAATTGTTTAAACACAAAGCCTGACATTTTTTCACCTTTTCATTCACCACAGCCGCGTTAACGCGTATAATTAGGCTCAATTGTCCTCTATTTATGTCACTCTATGCAATTTTCTGAATTTGATATCGATAACAAGCTGTTAAATGCCATTAATAAAATGGGTTTTGATACGCCTACCAGTATTCAACAACAAGCGATCCCTGAAGCACTTCAAGGTCGTGATATTTTGGCATCTGCCCCTACTGGAACGGGTAAAACAGCCGCGTTTTTGATCCCTGCAATTCAATACTTGCTTGATTTCCCACGTCGCGATCCTGGCTTTGCGCGCGTATTGATCATGACACCAACCCGTGAGCTTGCTTATCAAATTCATGAGCAATGTGAATTACTCGCCGCACAAACTCATCTTAAAATTGGAGTTGTAACAGGTGGTATAAACTACGGGACACACAGAGAAATTTTCGAAAGCAATAACGACATTCTCATTGCCACACCAGGTCGTTTAATGGAGTACCTTGAAACAGAGAACTTCCATGCTGAAAACGTTGAAATGCTTATTCTTGATGAAGCTGACCGCATGCTAGACATGGGCTTTCGTAAAGAAATGCTACGTATTTGTGATGAAGCACGTAACCGCCGCCAATGTTTCTTATTCTCAGCGACCCTTGAAGGTGACAGCGTTGAGTTATTTGCAGAGCGTATCTTAAACGATCCGGCACTGCTTGAAGCCGAATCTTCACGTAAAGAGAAAGGCAAAATCCACCAATGGGTTCATCTTGCGGATGACTACGACCACAAGCTAAAAATGTTGGTTGAAACGTTAAATGGTGACGACATTCATAAAGCTATTGTGTTTGTAAAAACTCGTGAGCGCCTAGAAACATTAGTTGGTGAGCTAAACAACGAAGGCCTTCGTGTAGCTTGGTTACGTGGTGAAATGCCACAAGACAAGCGCATGAAAGCGATGGAGAACTTTCACTCTGGTCGCAACAATATCTTAGTTGCAACGGATGTTGCTGCTCGTGGTATTGATGTTGCTGATATCAGCCATGTTATCAACTTTGATATGCCACGTACCGCAGACGTATACGTACACCGTATTGGACGTACTGGTCGTGCAGGTAAAAAAGGCATTGCGATTTCATTTATTGAAGCTCATGACGTGGCAATTGTTGGTAAGATTGAGCGCTACATTGAGCAAAAATTGAAACGCCGAGTAATTAAAGGGCTTGAGCCACAGCACAAAGAAGCGAAGATCCCATCTAAAAAGAAAAAAGATCCAGTAAAAATGAAGGCAAAGAAAAAAGCCAAAGCTAAAACGAAGAAGAAAAAGTAGTTTTAACTTTAACATCATTACTGTGAAAATGCCGAGCTTGTCTCGGCATTTTTGTGCCATACCCTTTTTACTTATTAACTGTGTAATTAGTTCACACTTTATTACCCACCCATCACACCAATAAAAATAAAACAATAAAATTCAGCAACTTAAATATTGGAATAATAATTGTAACAGGTTCAGCAATAGTTCACAGCAGACTAGATTAACGAGGGAATTGTATGAGCCGCTTCAAATTAACCGTAGTACTTACATCATTAAGCTGTATTTTTTTACTTGCATGCGCAACGAACGTAAGCGCCAATACCAGTGTGCTAACAACAAGCACATCGGCGCAACCTCGCTTACAGCAAATGGCATTGCAGAAGTTAACTCGTAACCCTAACTTTCACATTGAAAACTTACAAGTGATTGTTGAAGGTGAAACTGTTGAACTAAAAGGTATTGCAGAAACAGGCTTTCAACGCGCTTTAGCACAGAAATTTTTAGAACACAGCCAAGGTGTGATGCAGATAAAAAACAACCTTAAAGTGAGTAAGTTAAATCACTCGTCACTTTAAGGTTAGGTTTACAAAAGAGGCTTGAGATTATTCGCCACTTGCTTGTAGGTTGATAAATTTCGCAAGCTCTTCTGGCTGACCCATCAGCATTTGAATTTGCTGATTAATCTCCATCATAGTCTTACCTTCTGGTAATTTAGCTGACACTGAGAAAGACGATAAACCATTCACAAAGTTACTAATCGCTGTTGCAAGTTCTTCGCTTACTGGCACTTGTTGTAACTGCATAGCAACGACTTGCTTAAATTGCTCATGAGTCATGCCTTGCGCAGTTAAGAAGCTATCAACAACCGCTTTAAGCTCACCTTCATCAGCAATCGACATATTGATGCTACGTGGCTCTAACTGCGTGAGGGCTGCCATCATCTTCGATTGCTGTTGTAACTGCTGCTCTAAAGTAAGCTGACCATCAGCTGCTTCATTTTGCATCTGGCTCACAGCGAGTGATGCTTCCATCAGCGCTGTGGTTTTAGCTAAACCAAGATTAAAGTTAACGTCAGCCACCTCATTTGCAGTCACTTTAAGAGCAAAGTCGCTGTCGCCTGAAGCTTTATTATAATCAAGCGATGAGTCAACGTTATAGCTTGTTGATGCTAGCTTGTTATTAGAGTTTTCTGGCAGCTGCGCTAAAAATTCATCGCTAAAACGAAAGTTCTTCATAACAAAACCAGTATGAGGCGGCACGGCATCTACTTCGTAACCCGACACATCAATGCTATCGATTGTTGCGACAGGCTCATTGCTTAAACTATTTGAAACCGTGATCTCAGATAACTGCATGCTGCTATCAAAAATACTAGCTGAGATATCGCTGTATTTAATTTCTACACCGCTTTGGATTGATAACGCACTGATTTGCTTATCAACCACCTTTTTCACTTCCTGTGTAGCTGCGTAATTTGCGTAAGCTACGCCACCGACAGCCGCAGCAACAACCGCTGCAATAATTAACTTCTTCATTTTATTTCCTTTAATTGGTGTAAATTTTTTATCAGTGTATCAAATTGTATTTAGTTTATTAACGACAATAGCTCATGCACGGTTTTTACTGGGGTGATCTTAGCCCCAAGGCCTTCCATTGATTTATGGTAATTACGATATGGAATAAAGATCTCAGTAAAACCGTGTTGCGCAGCTTCTTTAACTCGAGGTACGCCGCTGTCGATTGGTCTTACATCACCATTTAAACTTAGCTCACCCATAATACAGGTGGTACGCGGTACAACAAATTCGTTCAAGCTGCTTAAAAGTGCTGCTACCAATGCTAAATCGATACAAGTCTCTGACTCATCGATTTTTAAACCACCAACAATGTTGAAAAAAGTATCGTGGAAGATTTTTGTTTTTGTGTGCTTACGTAAAATACCCGTTAGCATCTTGATACGGTTCATATTTAGACCAACACACACGCGCTGCGGGAATTCAGCTTCGGTTTCAGTGGTTAAACATTGTATTTCGAGTAATAAGTTACGGTTACCCTTACGAATACAGGTAATAGCTGAGCCCGGAGACTCGGTACTAGAACCAGATAAAAAGATTTCGCTTGGGTTATCAACGCTCAGCATTCCGCGCTCACACATTCTAAAAATACCCACAGTGTCGATATCGCCAAAACGGTTTTTATTAGCACGTAAGGTTCTAATTTGCCCATCATTGGTATCGATATGCAATAAAGCATCAACGATATGCACAAGTGTTTGCGGCCCAGCAATTTCGTTATTTTTGTTTACATGAGCAATGATGAACATAGTGACATCATTTTGCTTACAGTATTGTGTTAAAGCTTGCGCTGCACTTTTAACCTGTGATGGCGAGCCTGGGCTACCATTTGCCGTTTCTGTTACCACGGCCTGAATTGAGTCAATAACCGCGAACTTAATTTTGTTTTTATCAAGCTCTTCAATGATGGCTTCAACACTGGTTTCAGACAGCAAGTAAAGCTCATCTTCGTTGTAATCTAAACGTAAGCGATTCACACGATTTTTAAACTGCGATAGAGACTCTTCAGCTGTACAGTATAAAGAAGGCATTAGCTTTGACATACGTGCGACTAAATCTGATAGCAAGGTGGTTTTACCGGCACCAGGGTCGCCTGAGATAATGTTAACAGAGCCTGTGGTTACGCCACCACTTAGTACTCTGTCTAGCTCACCTATTTCCGTGAGGCGTTTTTCGGCCTCGGTGGTCGCAACTTCATTGATTTTCTTTGAGCCACCGCTAGCGATACCGGCATAGCCTGCTACTGCCGCACGGCTTGCCGCTTGCTTCGATTGCCCCGCTGAAGGCTTAAATTCTGCCAGCGTATTCCACGCTCCACACTTACACTGACCTTGCCAGCGTTGATAGTTCATGCCGCACTCAGTGCAGACAAATTCGATTTTTGCTGATTTTGCCATTCGGCCTTACCTATTTTGGTCGCTGTTTTGTGACTATTTCTGTATTTTCAAGCATATAATAGCTAAAGTAAAACATATGACTCAGGTAATTAATCTAGAGTCACTTTTGTAGTCACAAAAGATAATATGCTGTAACTTGCCCCATGAAAAACGCTTAATCATGCTAAGTGCTTAATTAAGAAATGGTTAAGGGCACAGTTCTTGCTTACAAGTAAAACTTTACAGTGCTTGCCATTTAATTGGCGAATACATATAACAATAACTAATAAAATAAAAAACTAGTTACACTGCTTTGGCTTTCAATAGCCAGCTAGTATACCTACTTTTTTAGATAGACGGTGATGGTTTTATAAATGGCTGAAGACATACTGCTTAAATATGAAAGCCTAGTTGAAGAACTAAAGGCACATTTAGGCACTCCCCAGTTCGACAAACTGTTTAAATCAAAAACAGCTAGCTTAACAAAGCCAGAGCAGTTTCTGATCAAAATGGAAATGTCGCGCTTATCTCAGCCTGTAGCACGCTTTATTGATTTACGTGGCCAGGTAACCGGCCAAGTCAAACCCTACGAATATGATGGTAAGCAACACTTTATGGACGATACCGCCATTGAAGTGTTTGAAGATGCTATAAAGCGCCACGGTGGTTACACCCTTGCCGTTTACGAAGCGGTAATGAATACCGAAAACAATCACCGCGTAATGCAAAAAAAAGCCGCTGAACAAGCTTTAACTGACGATAGTAGCACGACAGAGCAGTCTGCTAAGGTCATTAAGTTTGCATCTTATGAAAGTCGCCGCGAAGAGCGGATGAACTACTCAATTAAAATTACCGTTGAACTAGATAAAGACAATAAGGTTGCCGCTTCTACCTCTGATATCTCTTTAAGTGGCGCTAAAATCAAGTTAGCACCACGGTATAAAGTTAAAAAAGGCCAACTAATTGGTCTGCGCTTAGTTGGTCTAGAGCAAGATTTTGAATTGGGCTTGAAAAACGGTATTCAATACGAAGTAGTTGCAGTAGAAAAAGTGTCTCGTGAATACAATCATGTACGCTTAAAACGCACCTTTATTGAAAATAATGAAAAGTTTGATGAGTTCTTAGAGAGCTTTATTCACGGTAATAAACGTCGCTATAAAGTGAACTTAGACAATACCTTAGATGCGGTTGTATCAAAAGGCTACGAGCAATACTACATTCCACGTGTTACCTCATTTTATACATTTTTAAGCTTACAAGGCGACAAACTATATCCTAGCCTTGCGTTAACCACAGAAAATAACATTTTTATTCAGCGCTATTTTTGTGATGAACGTAAGTTGTCATGCTTATACAGCATTATAAATCAGCAACGCCTAGGTCAGTTGCTCAGCTCACCTGAAGCGGTTAAAGAAGAATACTTGTATACCTTCACTCACACCGTTGCAGGCAAGATTTATTATTATTCTGCTACGCGAAGTGAGCTTGATAGCCAACCACAACTGAGAAATTTGTTCCTCGGCTTTGGTAGCCAAAAAGACAGCTGGCAATGCTTTAAGCTTCAGTTGATGCCAAGCCACCCGGAAGATTCGTATATTCCGCTGTCGCTACCAAGCAGTGCTGGTAAAAACATCGAAAAACTAAATAAGCCACCGACACCACGGGTGCAGGGTTTGATTAAAGATGTTAAATATCTACTGATTTTGACCTCGGTGGGTACTAAGTTTGAACAACAAACATACCAACAGCTTGATTATAATAAAGATGCGGTAAACCAACTTAAACAGTTTGGTCACAGTAAGCATAAAACGCCTCCTCATTTAGAGCCTGTGGCGCTTGAGTATGTGAACCTTCGTGCTCATAAACGCTATTTATACAAAACAGCTATCAGCATTGAACATCATGAGCAAAAAATTACAGGCCATACTCGTGATTTGTCTGTGATGGGCTTGCAAATTGAATGCGACCAACCGGTTGAGTTCAAAAAAGGCGATATCATCAAACTAAACTTGCCTGATTTGCAAAAAATTACCAAAAAGCACGATTTAACAAATCTGGCTTATGAAGTAATGGCTATAAGTAAATCACTGACAACGGTAAATTTAAAAGTGCATAAAGTTGGTGACTTACCGCATATGGCGATTAAGTTTTTCACCGTATTAATCGATAACAACAAAGACAAATTACGTGTTTGTGAAGAAACCCCTAAAATTCCGGGGCTATCAACTGCACTCAGAAATATGGTGACCAAAAGCGTATGCCAATTCCCGTTTTATTTACATAAAGAAGCTGCCCACTTTAAAGCTGGCGCTATTGGCCAAGGCTTATATCCAAGCCCACTTCATGTACTACTACAAAATTTTGCGTTATTGAACGAAACAACCAGCATCGACGGATTCTTATCAACGGATCAAATTACAGAAGTGATCACCCCGTTGATCAAAGACCGTAGTCGCCAAGATCCACCTCTGCCATTTACCCTATTTGTTCGCTTTGATCCGCGCCAAGCCGAAATAAGCGATGCAATTACCAGCCGCTGTATTAGTGAAGATGATTACAAACCACAAACTTTGTTTGTGAAAAAAGCGCTGAAAAACGATTTAGTCTTTGTATTTCGTTTATATGTATCACGAACTGGTCGCCCAGATATTGATTACTTAGCGAATGAACTCAAATACATTAGTCAGTACGCATTACATAAAGCAAAAGACTTAGAAGAAGCACTATGGGCAGTAGCTGGTGTGGGTGATTTAATTGATATAACCGAAGAAGCGCTTACCCATTTTGATATTGACCAAAGGCTGATCAATGAAATGAGTAAACGCAAAGCGACTTGGTTAAAGCGAGTAATCTAACGGTAGAGAGAGTAAGTAAGCAACTTGCAGTAATGAGCCCTCATTAATTGCAGTTTGTGCTTGCTCAACTACTTTAGGTTTACCATGCACAGCAACACCAAGCCCTGCCGCAGCCATCATTTTCAAATCGTTCGCACCATCACCCATAGCAACAGTTTGGCGGTTGTTTAAGGTAAGCTTTTGTTCGATTCGTTTAAGTACACGGGCTTTTTCCTCAGCATCAACAATCGTTCCTATGACCTTGCCTGTTAAACGATTATCTTTGAATTCAAGGGTATTGGCATGCACTTCATCTAAATCAAGCAGTGACTGTACTTGCTCAGCAAATGGCACAAAACCACCTGATGCTATTGCTAAATGCCAGTTATGCGCTTTTAGGTATTGGCATAATTCACTCACGCCCGGCATAAGCGGTAAACGCGCTTTTAAGCCATCAATTAAGTCTACATCGATACCTTCTAGTTTTGCGACACGCTGCTTTAAACTTTGTGCAAAGTCCAGCTGACCGGCCATTGCTTGCGCGGTTACAGCGGCAACTTCATCATACACATCGGCAAGACGCGCAATTTCGTCGATACACTCGATAGTAATGGCTGTTGAGTCCATATCCATCAGCAATAAACCTGGTTCATTCACCGTGGGTGGATTAGTTAATTGCACCAGTTGAATACCCAATTGCTTAGCAAACTCAACTAATACCAATGGACTTAGTGCAGTTGTTGTATCGCTATGAAAGCTCCACGCTACTGGCATGTCTGCGATTGGCTGATAACAACAAAGCGATAAATTACTAAACCCTTGCGCCGCTAAAAAATCGCTAATCGCTAGTAATTGCTCAGCATTAAGCTCATTACCAAAGGCAACACTGAACACGCCTTGATTTGCTTTTGGCGTAAAGTCTGTTGTAATAAGGTGTTTGTTTTCAATTTTATACCAGCAATTTAGGCTGATTTGTTCTGCTAAATTTGCTGAAGGTGTAGCAGCTAAGCTAAGCTGTGACATAGTGGCTCCACATTAGACTTATGTCTGTCCTTGGTCGTGCATTTGGCACTCGCACTCAAGGGGCTGTTAAAGTTATCATGTTGTACCATCAAATTTAAAAGCTGTCAGTAACGTATACGGTGACTATGAAAAATAACCAACTTAAAATTCCCTTTTCAGCCACTTATCGCCAACGTGTTGTGCGCTTAAGCTTGGCTGCAGCCTGTTTTGTGCTGTTAAGTTGGGTTGCCATGAATAGTAGCTTTCAAAGCCACCAATTACTTTATGATAGCGCTGATAGTACAGCGATAAGCTTAACCAAGTTTATGGCATTAAATGCAAAAACCCCACTGCAAGAAAAAAACAAACCAGAGTTAAATGCGTTGTGTAATCATATTGCTGAAGATGAGTATGTGTTAGCGGCAACGATTTACGATCAACAAGGTATTCAAATTGCGGCCAGCGATAATTGGCAAAGCCACCACACTTTTGGTTTATTACCCGATTCAACGCCGGGTATCAGCAAGCTTAAAACCCCATTTGTAGAACCTGTGATAAGTGATGATGAAAGGCCAATTGGCTTTGTGTCGATTACCTATTTAACGCAGGCATCTATTGCGACCAGTCACAGTAGTTTTCATGATTTAGGTCGCCAAGTGTTATTAATGTTAGTGATCACCTGTATTTTTACTTGGCAACTAGGACGCGGCTTAAAACACTGGCAAATCAACCGTTACATCAAAAAAAGCGCAGAGCAAGAATCATAAAGTTCAGCAGCCAATTGCTGCTTTGCATCACCTGTCGCGCCTTTAAGCTCACATAGATGAGCAAACACATCGCGCACCTTTAGTGGTGTATTAATCTGCCCTTGAAAACCAGCTAGCGGCATTGATGGCGAGTCGGTTTCAAGCACTAAATACTGGGGTTCAATTGTACTTATAACTTTACGAGTTTTAGCAGCGCGCGGGTAACTAATCACGCCCCCAACACCAAGCTTAAACCCTTGTCTAATATAACTCTGAGCTTGTTGCTCTGAACCTGAAAAGGCATGAATAACACCTCCATACTTTGGCTTGCAGCGCTTAAATGAGCGAGCAATTAAGTCATGGCTTTGTCTATGATGTACAATGATTGGTAAAGCGAGTTGGTTGGCAAGCTCTATCTGCCCTTCAAAAAGCTGCGTTTGTTTATCAAGGTTGTCGATGCTGCGATCAAGTCCGCACTCACCGATCGCAATAAACTGGCCTGAATTGGCTTTTGCTAATTGCTCTAGTTCAGCGAGATGATGAGTTTGGTGATCAGATAATAAATAAGGATGTAAGCCTAAAGCAACTGAAATACTTGGCTCTGATTTAGCAAAAGAGAATAGTTTTGTAGATTGTGCCAAGCTCACTCCCGGCACAATAAAATGCTCAATCCCTACTTGCTTGCATGCTTTGATGAGCTCTGTGCGAGTCTCATCAAATTCGCTAAAATCAAGGTGGCAGTGGGAATCGATAAAACGCATTTACGGATTTAAACGACCAAACTGCCAACTACCGTCGGCTTGGCGTTGATACATAAAGCGGTCGTGTAAGCGGTGTGCTCCGCCTTGCCAAAATTCGATTTTAGTAGGCTCAACACAATAGCCTCCCCAAAAATCAGGCAGTGGAATTTCACCCTCAGAAAACTTTTGCTTCATTTTCGCAAATGTTTCCATTAGCACCTTACGCGATGACACAGGACGGCTTTGCTGAGATGCCCATGCAGCTAACTGGCTTTCTTTGGGACGCGATAAAAAGTACTTAGCCACAGCCGTTGTTGGTAATGGTTTAGCTTCACCATAGACAATGACTTGTCGCTCCATGTGGTGCCACGGAAAGTGCAGAGAAATTTTGTTATTACCTTTAAGCTCTTGCGCCTTGCGCGAGCCAGTATTGGTAAAAAACACAAAGCCATTTTCATCAAGATGCTTTAACAGCACAATACGCTGCGAAGGCTGACCATGCTCATCAACCGTTGCGACGACCATCGCCGTAGGATCAGGCAAATTAGTGGCAACAGCTTGCTCAAGCCATTTTTCAAACTGCTTGATTGGAGACGCTTCAAGCATGTCTTCAGATAAACCATCCTGTAAATATTCACGGCGAATATCTTCAAGTTTCATAAAATTCCCTCTATCGCTACTATCAGCTATCAGCTATCAGCTATCAGCTATCAGCTATCAGCTATCAGCTATCAGCTATCAGCTATCAGCTATCAGCTATCAGCTATCAGCTATCAGCTATCAGCTATCAGCTAAAGATTAATCAAGGTTATTGAGCTGTCAATTTTGTTGGGTTTCGCTACGCTCTACCCAACCTACGAAGCTAGGTTCTAGGTTCGATGCTCTAGGTTCTACAAGCTACTCCCCTAGCGCCTAGAGTCTAGGGCCTTCGATTTATGTTGGGTTTTGCTACGCTCTACCCAACCTACGAAGCTATAAGCTCTTAAACTTTCTGCAAGTGTAGGAGTGCTGACAAGGCGAAGTGCTTTTTTATACCAAGGAGCATACGTGTTTTGTATGTGACTTCGGTTAAAAAAGCACGACAACGTAGTCAAAGCGAACTACACGAAGCAGATTACATTTGCTCCATGACTTCGATACCTAAAAGATCCAACCCTGATTTCAGTGTCTTCGCAACCAAATTACACAGTACTAAACGGCTGTCACGAACACTTGGCTCTACGCCTTCTTTTAGAACTGGGCATGCTTCGTAGAACGTCATGTATAGGCTTGCTAGTTCGTATAGGTATCCACATAATACGTGCGGTGTCGCTTCGCTGATCATTAGATCAAGTACTTCTTCTAACTGAAGCAGTTTAAGTGCCAGCGCTTTTTCTTGTGGCTCGTTGATTGCAACATCTGCTGTTAATGACGCTGCATCGATACCTGATTTACGGAAAATACTGCGAACACGTGTATATGCATATTGTAAGTAAGGCGCTGTCGCACCTTCAAAGCTCAGCATAGTGTCCCAGTTGAAGATATAGTCGCTAGTACGATGCTTAGAGAGATCCGCATATTTCACTGCGCCAATACCTACTTTGCGGGCAATTTCGCTACGCTCTTCGTCGCTTAAATCTGACTCACGCTCAGCAAGCTTAGCTGCGGCACGAGTGATAGACTCTTCAAGTAAGTCAGCAAGTTTAACGGTACCGCCAGTACGAGTTTTGAATGGCTTACCATCTTCACCCATCATGGTGCCGAATGGGCAGAATTCATAACTTGTTTCATCACGTAATAAACCTGCTTTACGTGCTGTTAGCTCAACTTGATTGAAGTGTAAGCTTTGACGTGCATCTACAAAGATTAAGATGCGATCCGCACCCAGTTTATTTGAGCGGTAATCACAAGCAGCTAAGTCAGTTGTCGCATATAAGAAACCACCACCTGATTTCTGTACTATAAACACTGAAGGCTCGCCGTCTTTGTTAGCAAGCTCGTCTAAGAACACCACTTGCGCACCGTCAGACTCAACGGCAATGTTTTTGTCTTTTAACAGTGCGATGATGTTTGCAAGTTCGCTGTTGTAAGCACTTTCGGCCATGATGTCATCTTGCGTAAGTGTTACGTTTAGACGCTTATAAACTTCTTCAGAGTGCTTTACAGAAGTGGCAATGAATAACTTCCACAACTTTTCGCAGTGTGCGTCGCCGCTTTGTAATTTAACAACGTAATTACGGGCTTTGTCGGCAAACCCTTCTTCATCATCAAAGCGTTTTTTCGCATCACGGTAGAAGGTTTCAAGATCGGCCAGCGCTACAGACTCTAAATCTACACCTTGATTGATTTGATCTTCTAAGTGCGCGATTAACATACCAAACTGAGTACCCCAGTCACCCATGTGGTTTTGACGAACAACTTCATCACCACGGAACTCAAGAGCACGAACAACTGCATCACCAATGATGGTTGAACGTAAGTGGCCTACGTGCATTTCTTTAGCAAGGTTAGGTGATGAGTAATCAACAACCACTTTTTGCGCTGTTGCATGAGGCGCAACGGCTAGCTTTTCGTCTTCGTTTGCTGCTTTTAAGCTAGCTGATAAAAACTCAGGCTTTAGGTGAATATTGATAAAACCAGGGCCCGCGATTTCAGTTTTTTCAGCGATATCTGCAAGGTCTAGGTTATCGATAATTTTTTGTGCAAGTTCACGCGGGTTTGATTTTAATTTTTTAGCCGCGCCCATTGCGCCATTGATTTGGTAATCACCAAACTGTGGACGTGTGCTTTGTGTTACCGCTGGATTAGTGTCTTCAGGTAACCCGGCTGCAACCATAGCAGCAATTGCTTTGTCGATTAAAAGAGTACGAATATTCATTGTAATTTTTACCTTTATGGCCCGCTGTACGGGCACTTAAATTTGAAGCAGACTTAGCGTATTAGTTTTCGCGCGTATGGTTAAACTTGATATCTGGATAGCGTTCCATCGACAAGTTTAGGTTTACACGGCTTGGCGCGATATAAGTAAGGTTATCGCCGCCATCAAGCGCTAAGTTGCTTTCGCACTTACGCTTAAACTCTTCAAGCTTTTTGGTATCGTCTGAGCTTACCCAACGTGCAGTGTTAACACTCACACCTTCGTAAATCGCATCAACGTTGTATTCTGCTTTTAAGCGCGCAACAACCACATCAAACTGTAGTACACCGACCGCACCTACGATAAGGTCGTTATTGATAAGCGGTCTAAATACTTGCACAGCACCTTCTTCAGATAGCTGAACTAAGCCTTTTAATAATTGCTTTTGTTTTAATGGATCTTTTAAGCGAATACGACGGAATAATTCTGGCGCGAAGTTAGGAATACCACCAAACTTCATTTTTTCACCTTGCGTGAAGGTATCACCAATTTGAATTGTACCGTGGTTATGTAAACCAATGATGTCACCTGCGTAAGCATCTTGCGCTCGCTCACGGTCACCGGCCATGAAGGTTACCGCATCAGAAATACTCACTTGCTTACCAATACGCACATGGTTCATCTTCATACCTTGGCTATATTTGCCAGATACAATACGCATAAAGGCGATACGGTCACGGTGTTTAGGGTCCATGTTCGCTTGGATTTTAAATACGAAACCAGAGAAGTTATCTTCAGTTGCCGTAACTTGGCGGTCTTCTGTTTCACGTGGTAATGGCGCAGGAGCCCACTCAGTTAAGCCATCAAGAACATGGTCAACACCAAAGTTACCAAGTGCTGTACCAAAGTAGACTGGTGATAATTCGCCAGCTAAGAACAGATCTAAATCAAACTCGTGCGATGCACCAATGACAAGCTCTAGCTCTTCACGAAGCTGCTCAGCAAGTTCGCTACCAATCGCAGTATCAAGCTCAGGGTTATCTAAACCTTTGATAACGCGCACTTCTTGAATTGTGTGGCCTTGACCTGTGCTATACAAAATCGTTTCTTCACGGTGAATGTGGTAAACACCTTTAAACTCTTTACCACAACCAATAGGCCAAGTTACCGGCGCACAGGCAATGTTTAGCTCAGTTTCAACTTCATCTAATAACTCCATTGGGTCACGAATATCACGGTCACACTTATTCATAAAAGTTACGATAGGTGTGGTACGTAAGCGTGTTACTTCCATTAATTTACGAGTACGATCCTCAACACCTTTCGCTGCGTCGATGACCATTAGACATGAGTCAACCGCAGTCAGTGTACGGTAAGTATCTTCAGAGAAGTCTTCGTGTCCTGGAGTATCAAGTAAGTTAACTAGACGCTCGTTGTAAGGAAATTGCATAACAGACGTAGTTACCGAGATACCACGTTCTTTTTCCATTTCCATCCAGTCTGATTTTGCGTGCTGGTTTGAGCCACGACCCTTTACGGTACCCGCTTTTTGAATCGCTTGTCCGAATAACAGAACTTTTTCTGTAATAGTGGTTTTACCCGCATCCGGGTGCGAGATGATCGCAAAGGTGCGTCGTTTATTAATTTCGGTAGTTAAATTAGACATGTAAGCTGCTTTTAGTCATAACAAAGCGCACTTAACTGCCTTATAAATTATAAAGCTCGGTGCGCACTGTAAAAATAAAATAGAATTGCCGAGCATTATACCTTGTTTGTCTTAGCCAAAAAAGCAGCGATTGTAAGTAATTATTCACCTTTCGTTGAGGATTTTCGTTGTTCACTTTTTTGCTAAGCTTGTGTAATCAAGTTGTAACGCATACTATTGATAAATTGCACGGAGGGATATCAATTTAGGTCATGAAAACCAGTAAGCTCAGTATTCGATTATTATGGTATATCACACCATTAGTGATCTTACCTTTGTTGTTTTTAGGTGGCTTTACGTTAACCAATGTGACCAATTCAACAAAAAAACAAGCTGAGCTGATTGTCAGTCGCTTTGTTGAGCAACAGCAGCAAAAAATCTTCAATTACATTGACTCATTTCACTCGATTACCCGCTTGCTTTCGACCTCCCCTGTATTGGCAGACTTTTTAGCCCGCGAACCTGAATCAAAAAATCAATACATTGAACGCCTTGGCGAATTAATGAATGTATTTGCAAGTTATTCAGAAGCTTACCCTGATATAGTAAGCATTAACTATGTTGCCCCAGACGGTAAAAGCGATGCATTTTATTCAAGCCAATTAACCCCTGCGCCGAAAAGTTACCCGTTTTTTGATCAAGTACTGCAATCAAATTTGCGCCAACAGCAATTTATGATCTCCAAAGAAGATGGCTCAACTAGCCTGTACTTTGTGCATCCAATTTATAATATCGATTACTACTTAAAACAGCCGCAGCAACTTGGGTTTATTGTTGTTCATGTTGAACCATCGATATTAAATGCCAGTATTTTAGAAGCGCCATTTAATAACACTCTAAATTTGTTTTTGACCACTAAAGGGCAAATTTTATTTAGCTCGGACTATGACCTACGCGGCAGTTACCTAAGTGAATACGAGCTTGAACAAATTAAGAGTTTGGCCGATTACGGCAAACTAGCCAGTATTGAGCTGTCGAGTATCGATAAAGAAGAGCGCATCATCTACGCGGTACAAATGACCGACGGTGATTATTTTATCTCTACCACTCCCAAAGATTTGCTATATCAGTCTGGTAAAGCCATCAGTTTAATTACTGCATTAATTGTTATTATTTCAGTAATTTCACTGCCTATTTTGATCTACATTGTGGTGCGCAACTTACTACTTACCCCAGTCGAATTATTAGGGGCTGCAAGTCATCGAGTTGGGGATGGTGACTTATCTGTATACCTACCCGCCCATACAAACGATGAAGTAGGTGTGCTTTTCAACGATTTCAATCACATGGTGAACCAAATTCGTCATTACCAAGACGAGCTTGAAGAATATAAACATCACCTAGAAGAAAAAGTAGAGAGTCGTACTAAAGCCCTCGAAGCAATGAATAGCAAGCTAGAAGTAGCAATTGCCCAAGCTGAGCAAGCAAACCAACTGAAAAGCCGCTTTTTAGCGAATATGAGTCATGAAATTCGTACTCCACTTACCGCAATTATGGGCTTCACAGAGCAACTTCTGCACAACAAAGATGCGGTGAATGATGAGCAGCATTTAAGCACTATTTTACGTAACTCTAAGCACTTGCTTGAGCTCATCAATAACATTCTTGATTTATCAAAAATTGAAGCTGAAAAACTCGCCGTTGAGCGCGGGCCATGTAATGTAGTGCAGCTTATTCATGATATTGATTCGATTATTCGACCACAGGCTAATGAGAAGCAACTGGCGTTTAATATCAACTACAAGCTACCAATACCCAAAACTATTAATAGCGATACCACACGTTTAAAACAAATCTTGATCAATATTGCCAGTAATGCAGTTAAGTTCACTGAGAAAGGCAGTATCTCGATTGATATTAGTTACAACAGCGAAAAACAACATTTACAATTTGCGATTCAAGATACCGGTATCGGTATGTCTGAGCGCGAAGTTGAGCGGGTATTTAAACCGTTTGAGCAAGCCGATGCGACGACAACTCGCCGCTTTGGTGGTACGGGTCTTGGCTTGTGTATATCGAAGAACTTAGCCCAGTTATTGGGTGGTGATGTACAGCTTATTAGTGAACCTGGAAACGGCAGTTGTTTTACCATACAAGTTGCTGCTCATTTAAATGCCGAGCAGTTACAAAATGAAGGCTTTATTCATAGCTATGAGCAGCTCTCACCAAGTAAAGACGTTCAGCTGTCATTCGCAGCGAATAGCTTTGATGCCAATATTCTGGTAGCCGAAGATAACCCAGATAACCAGTTACTGATCAAACTACTGTTACAAACTTGGGGGCTTGAGCCTGACATCGCCAAAAATGGGGCTGAAGCAGTAGAAATGGCATTGGTAAATGATTATCAGCTGATCATCATGGATATGCAGATGCCTGTCATGGGCGGCTTAGAAGCAACGCAAATGCTACGTCACGCAGCCTATGATGGCCCTATCATTGCGCTTACAGCCAATGTAATGAAAACCGATGTTGACACCTACATTGAAGCGGGCTGTGATGAAGCACTCGCCAAACCAATCGACAAAGATGCTCTAGAGCAAGTGCTTGTAAGCTACTTACACATTGAAAAAGACAGTCAAAACAAGTGGGAAAACTTACTAAAAAGTGAAAAGTTCCAACAAATTAACGACAACTATCGCTCAAAACTACCTGATTATTTAAGCCAAGTCGTGCAGTTGTATCGCGCTAAAGAATGGGAAGCACTCCGGTCATTGGCGCACAGCTTAAAAGGCAGTGCGGGGTGTTTTAGTTTTGAAGCTATTCACAAGACTGCAGGTCAGCTTGAAAATGCGCTACGCAGTAATCAAACTGATCAGGTAGAGCAATGCTACGATGCACTTATCAATGCCCTTGAAGAAGCATCTTAAAGGGAAAAGCTCATCCCCATTAAAATAGCGTCTTCGTTGCCTGTCGCGGTTGGATAGTAGTTCTTGCGCACCGACATATGTGAAAAACCAGCGCTTTCATACAAGCCAATAGCAGGAGCATTCGACTCACGCACTTCTAAAAATAGGTTTTCAGCTTGATGCTGTTCGCCGTGCTCAATAAATGCATTTAACAACTGCTTAGCAATGCCCTGCCCTTGGTACTTCGGCGCAACACAAATATCCATTAAAGTGTAATCTGGGCCCGCTTGTTCACCGATATAAAAACCTAGCATCTCATCGCCTTGAAAAGCAGCCTGGTTAAAGTAACGCCCAGCTAAACACGACAGCATGGTTTTCTCTGTCCACGGGTGACTATGGCAGGCGTTTTCGATAGCCATTAACTGGCTAATATAGGTTGCATCGACAGGTTTAAAGCTTATCAAGTTGTTCACCGATTAAAGACCAAAGTTGTTTTTTCTGTTCGCCATCCAGCTTATCGCTCGGTAAGCCTAAGCAGCCCTCTTGCCAGCTAATACTTGCTGTTTTAACGATTTGGGTAATTACTAACGGCGCAAATGCCTTTTCGAGGTCTTGGTGAAACTGTAACGGTAACGTCAGTGTTTCTTGTTGAGTGTTTGGTATCTGTTCGCCAGAAGTATCAGGCGCAGTTCGATAGTGTTGATTCAACTCTAAAGATTGTACAGAGAATATCGCAGCGTAACTTGGATTCATAACAACTCAATCATGATTAAGAGCAAGTAATATAGGGAGATTTGCGATTAAAGTAAAGAAAGAAGAAATGGCAGGGGCGGAGAGATTCGAACTCCCAACCGTCGGTTTTGGAGACCGCTGTTCTACCAATTGGAACTACGCCCCTGCAATGACGACGAATTATATAGAGCTTTTTTCAAAGGTAAAGTAAAAAAACACAGTTTTTAGTTTAACTGCTTCTTAAATAAACAAAACGGCGAATTAGCAAGCTAATTCGCCTTATAATAATAAACTAATCTCGGGTTAAATTATTAACTTAACCATGTTCATATTAATAATGAATGATAGATCGTATCGATTTACCTTCTTTCATAAGAGTGAAGGCCTCATTGATATCTTCTAGCTGCATATTATGAGTAACAATAGGGTCAATTATTATGTCACCATTCATATAGTCATCCACCATGCCTGGTAACTCAGTGCGCCCTTTAACACCACCAAAAGCAGTACCCATCCAATGACGACCTGTAACTAACTGAAATGGTCTTGTTGAGACTTCTTCACCCTCACCAGCAACCCCAACAATAACACTCTTTCCCCATCCCTTATGAGTACACTCTAACGCTGAGCGCATAATATCTGTTCTACCAATACACTCAAAAGAATAATCAACACCTCCATCTGTCATATCAACAATTACCTGTTCAATGGGCTTATCAAAATCATTAGGATTAATAAACTCTGTCCCTCCGAACTCTTTCGCTTTTTCTAATTTATAGTCATTAATATCAATACAAATTATTCGCGATGCTTTTGCTTTAGCAGCCCCTTGCACAACAGATAAGCCAATAAACCCCATCCCAAAAACAGCCACAGTTGCGCCTTCTTCCACTTTAGCCGTGTTTTGGACTGCTCCAATACCTGTTGTTACCCCACAACCCAATAAACATACTTTATCAAGCGGTGCCTCTTTATTAACTTTAGCTAAAGATATTTCAGCAACTACTGAGTACTCTGAAAATGTAGATGTACCCATATAATGATAAATAGGCTTTCCTTTATAACTAAAGCGTGTTGTGCCATCTGGCATTAAACCTCTACCTTGAGTTTCTCGCACCGCTTGGCAAAGATTCGTTTTTCCTGATTTGCAATATTTACATTTTCCACATTCAGGAATGTAAAGTGGGATCACATGATCTCCCGGCTTTACACTCGTAACACCTTTACCGACTGCTTCTACGATAGAGCCTCCCTCATGACCAAGAACACACGGGAACACACCTTCGGGATCAGCACCTGAGAGTGTAAAATAGTCAGTATGGCAAACACCCGTTGCTATATTTCTAATTAAAACTTCACCCTCTTTAGGTCCTTCTAAATCCAGTTCAACAATTTCCAGTGGTTTATTTGGCTCAAAAGCAACTGCTGCTCGTGTTTTCATCATGTCATACCTCCAATTAAGTAATTAGAAGCATTGTATTGGTTTCCATATAGATTTAAATATACAATATAAGAACAAATAAACTCCATATGGAAACAATGTAATGAATAAACACTTAGATGATCTATTGGTTTTTTGCGAAGTAATGCGCCACAAAAGCTATACAAAAGCGTCTGAGTCTATACGTGTTTCTAAAAGTCATGTAAGTAAAGCAATAGTACGTTTAGAAGATAACCTAGGAGCCCAATTATTTGAGCGAGGCCCACGACGTGTTATTCCTTCACTAGCTGCTGAGGACTTGTATAGGCAAATTGATGATAATTTAAATAATATTAATCGTTCTCTTAACGAAATACGCTCTTCACAATCTATCCCAAAAGGTCGCTTGAGGATCACAGCGGCAGGCGAATATGGCGAGAAGGTCATTACACAAAAATGCATTGAATTTACTAAAATGTATCCCGAAGTCGATTTTGATATTATTTTCTCAAATGAAATTTTAGATCTGGCTGAGCACCACATAGATGTTGCAATTAGAACTGGTATTTTGCCAGACTCAAACTTAATTGCTCGGCCTATTGGCTTTCGTAGCATCAAGACGGTTTGTTCTGCAAATTACGCCCAGCTCCACTCACTGCCTAACACACCAAATGATTTAAAGTCACATAACTGCTTAATTGGTTCCACTGATGAATGGGTATTTCAAGATGGTAAAAATATAGAATACATGAAGGTATGGGGGAAATGGCAAAGCAATAACGGAAACTCTTTAGTTTTAGCAACTTTATCAGGTTTAGGGATTTCACAATTGCCTGATATATATACACGCTCGTACATCGAAGAGGGCCGTCTTGTTGAATGTTTAACAGAGTTTCAAACAACTAAAAGCCCCATCTGGGCTGTGTTTCAAAAGAAAAGCGCGAACTCACTTTTAGTAAGAAAATTTATTGATACTTTATTATCAAAATAGCAGCGTTATAAAACCATATCATTTCAAAAGTATAAAATTTCATGGCTCATCCGCTTTTGTTAAAAAATGCCAGTCAGTAAAACTGACTGGCATTTAATTTCTTGGCTGAAGGCTTTTTAGCTATGTATAGCTAGCCCTATTCCCACTCGATTGTTGCCGGTGGCTTACCTGAAATATCGTAAACAACACGTGAGATACCATCGATTTCGTTGATGATACGGTTAGAAACCACACCTAAGAACTCATAAGGTAAGTGTGACCAACGTGCCGTCATAAAGTCGATTGTTTCTACACAACGTAGCGATACAACCCAGTCGTATTTACGCGCATCACCCATTACACCTACCGATTTAACTGGTAAGAATACAGTGAAGGCTTGACTTACTTTGTGATAAAGCTCTGCTTTGTGTAGCTCTTCAATGAAGATAGCATCTGCGCGACGTAGTAAGTCACAGTACTCTTTCTTGATTTCACCAAGTACACGAACACCTAGACCAGGCCCCGGGAATGGGTGACGGTAAAGCATGTCGTATGGTAGACCAAGCTCAAGACCAATTTTACGTACTTCATCTTTGAATAGCTCACGTAACGGCTCAACAAGACCCATTTCCATATCGTCTGGTAAACCACCTACGTTGTGGTGAGACTTGATTACGTGTGCTTTACCTGTTGCTGATGCAGCAGACTCGATTACGTCTGGGTAGATAGTACCTTGACCTAACCATTTAGCACTTTTCAGCTTTTTAGCTTGCTCGTCAAAAACTTTAATGAAGGTATGACCAATCGCTTTACGCTTATCTTCTGGGTCATGTTTACCAGCAAGATCTGCTAAGAATTGATCTTCAGCATCTACTTTAACAATGTTTAGGCCAAACTTATTGCCGAACATGTCCATAACTTGCTGACCTTCGTTTAAACGAAGAAGACCGTTATCAACGAATACACACGTTAGCTTGTCGCCGATTGCACGGTGAATAAGCATGGCAACAACAGATGAATCAACACCACCTGATAAACCTAAGATAACTTCGTCATCACCTACAGTTTCCTTAATACGATCAATAGCATCGTCGATGATTTTAGCTGGTGTCCATAGCTTTTCACAGCCACAGATATCAATCGCGAAGCGCTCAAGTAAACGTAAACCTTGGTGAGTATGAGTTACTTCTGGGTGGAACTGTACGCCGTAAAAACGTTTTTCTTCCCAAGACATTGCTGCATGTGGACATGTTGAAGTTTTAGCAGTTGTTTTGAAAGTCTCTGGTACTTCCATCACTTTATCGCCGTGGCTCATCCAAACGTCTAGTACGCCTGCACCGCCGTCAGTAATGTGGTCTTCGATAGCATCGAATAACGCACAGTTACCTACTTTTTCAACTTGCGCATAACCAAACTCTTTCTTATCAGAGCTGTGTACGCTACCACCTAGTTGCGTTGCCATTGTTTGCATGCCGTAACAGATACCAAGTACTGGAACGCCTGCGTTAAATACATACTCAGGAGCACGTGGGCTGTTTTCAAGTGTTGTAGACTCAGGGCCACCCGACAAAATAATACCTTGTGGATTAAATTCGCGGATTTGCTCTTCAGTTACATCCCATGCCCATAGCTCACAGTAAACACCAATCTCACGTATACGACGTGCGATTAACTGTGTGTATTGCGAACCAAAATCTAAAATGAGAATTCGTGAATCGTGAATGTCTTTGCTCATGGAGTATCTCGTTAGTCAGGAACTGCTCTCCCAAAGGGAGATGATCAATAATTTAGGGCTAGCAGATGCTAGCCCATGTAATTTCAATACCTTAAGGTAATTAACCTAAGCGGTAGTTTGGCGCTTCTTTAGTAATTTGCACGTCGTGAACGTGTGACTCACCCATACCAGCTGAAGTTACGCGAACAAATTGAGGTTTAGTATTTAACTCTTCAATTGTTGCACAGCCTGTTAAGCCCATTGCACTGCGAAGACCGCCCACCTGTTGGTGAATGATTGTCGCGATAGGACCTTTATAAGCAACACGGCCTTCAATACCTTCAGGAACAAGCTTGTCTGCTTCGTTCGATTTTTGGAAGTAACGGTCTGATGAACCTTCTTTTTGGTCCATAGCACCAAGGCTACCCATACCCCGGTATGATTTGTAGTAACGACCTTGATATAGCTCAACTTCACCCGGTGCTTCTTCAGTACCGGCTAACATTGAACCCACCATTACACATGATGCACCAGCAACAAGTGCTTTTACGATGTCACCAGAGAAACGGATACCACCGTCAGCAATAACAGGAATATCACGGCCTTTTAAGCCTTCAACTGCGTCAGAAATAGCAGTAATTTGTGGAACACCACAACCTGTTACGATACGAGTAGTACAGATAGAACCAGGGCCGATACCAACTTTAACAGCATCAACACCCGCATCAGCAAGGGCAATCGCACCTTCAGCTGTTGCAACGTTACCTGCTACGATTTGTAGATCTGGGTATGCTTGACGTGTTTGTGCAACACGGTCGATAACACCTTGTGAGTGGCCATGTGATGTATCGATAAGTAATACGTCAACACCTGCTTCAACAAGTGCTGCGATACGCTCATCAGTACCCGCGCCAACACCAACAGCTGCACCTACACGTAGACGACCTTGCTCGTCTTTACATGCATGCGGCTTGTCTTGTGCTTTTTGATAATCTTTTACAGTGATCATGCCTTTCAGTTTAAATGCATCATCAACTACGAGAATTTTTTCGATACGGTGCTCGTGCATTAGACCTAAGATTTCATCACGGTCTGCACCTTCTTTAACAGTCACTAACGATTCTTTTTTCGTCATTACTGTAGAAACAGGTTGCTCAAGTTTCGTTTCAAAACGCATATCACGGCTTGTCACAATACCAACAAGGTTATTGTCAGCGTCGGTTACAGGGAAACCTGAAAAACCTTTGTCTTCTGAAAGCGCGATAGCATCAGCAATTGTAAGATCCGCAGTCACAGTAACAGGGAAAGAAACAATACCCGCTTCGTAAGTTTTAACTTTACGAACGTTTTTAGCTTGCTCTTCAATTGTCATGTTTTTGTGGATGAAACCTAAACCGCCCTCTTGCGCTAAAGCAATCGCTAAGCGTGCTTCTGTTACAGTATCCATAGATGCTGAAACTAGCGGCAAGTTAAGATTGATACCACGCGTTAAGCGAGTTGAAATATTTGCCGTGTGTGGCAAAACAGTAGAATGACCTGGTACTAAAAGTACGTCGTCAAAGGTAAGAGCTTCTTTAGCGATTCTTAGCATAGTGCAACTTCTCACATGTGGATCTGAGTATAAGGAATTGCGGCCAAATTTTATCAGCGTTGTGAGCACGAGTAAATAAAATTATTCATTTATTTGTGTTAAAGTACACAGAGAATTTTTTACTGGGGTTTTTAATGGCTTTTACGCAATCAACACAGCCTGTTTACACGGTCTCGCGCCTAAATAAGGAAATTCGCCATGTTTTAGAACAAGGCTTTTCATCGCTTATCTTAAATGGTGAAATTTCTAACTTTATAGCCCCTGCATCTGGACACTGGTACTTCACTTTAAAAGACGACCGAGCACAGGTAAAAGCGGCAATGTGGCGCGGCAATAATCGCGGCCAAACTTTTCGCCCGAGCAATGGTGCACAAGTAACTGTGCGTGCCCGCGTATCTTTATATGAACCTCGTGGTGATTATCAGCTGATTGTTGAGCATATGGCCCCTGCTGGCGAAGGCTTATTAAAGCAAGAATTCGATGCGCTAAAAATGCGCTTAGCTGCCGAAGGCCTATTTAGCTCAGCCCATAAAAAACCATTACCAACCAATATTAATCGCGTTGGGGTGATCACCTCAGCCACTGGTGCAGCTATACGCGATATTCTAACGGTACTTAAACGCCGTGCTCCGCAGCTAGAAGTCGTGATTTACCCAGCTATGGTGCAAGGCGCAGATGCACATAGCCAATTAATAGAAAAAATAAACATCGCCAATCAGCGTAACGAAGTAGATGTGCTTATATTAGGTCGCGGTGGTGGTTCACTAGAAGATTTGTGGTGTTTTAACCATGAGCAACTAGCTCGCGCTATTTTTGAAAGTCGCTTACCTATTGTTAGCGCCGTTGGTCACGAGGTCGATACCACAATTAGTGATTATGTTGCCGATATTCGCGCCGCAACACCTTCTGCAGCCGCAGAGCTAGTTAGTCCAAATACCGAAGAGCTACATAACAAAGTTACGCAGTTAGTTAGGCACTTAAATCATGCCTTTAAACACGCTTTAGCTGTAAAGCGCAGTACTGCCACTCAATTTGAGCATCGCTTGCAGCTATGCCATCCCCGTAATCAACTCAATCAACAAGCGCAAAAACTAGATGAACTTAGTTTGGCCTTACACAGCGCAATGAGTGGCAAAATCCAGCGATATGAGCGAGTACTTGCCAACCTAACACCACGCTTAATGCAACGTTCTCCTGAAAAGCAGTTAGCGAAAAGCGAGCATCAACTGGCTCAATTGCATGCCCGCCTCACACAAGCGATGCAGCAACAACTTTCAAGTTCTCGAAACCAGCTTTCTTTACAAGCGAGCCGTTTAGATTCTGTGAGCCCACTCAGTGTGTTATCGCGTGGTTACAGCATTACTAAAAACCAACAAGGTGGCGTAGTAAAATCGGTTAACGATGTAAGCGTAGGTGAGCTTATAACCACCGAGCTTGCTGATGGTCAACTGCAATCAAAAGTTGTATAAAATTACTGCGTGCTTGCAATGATTGTTAGACTATCGTCACTTGAGGTGGTGGAGGTAAATTTGAATTGTTTCCACCAGCTTTGCTCCATCATTTTATCGGTCATATTACGCCAATAATGGCTTGGCAAATCATCAACATCCTCTGGTTGCAATAGCTTAAACTGACACACAGAGCTTTTGCATGTTGAGACACTAAGCTGTGGTTGCACTGGTAAATCGGCCATGATTAAAAAATCACTCATAGCTGTTTCAACTTGGTAGGCCCAAGCCTCATCCCGAGATTGCTCTTCTAACAAGGTATAAAGTTCATCCAGGTGTGAGTCGATTTGCTGCGGAGGTATCGCGCTTGATCGGTAACTGGCAATCACTGCTTGTTGGTTTTCGACTTGTAACTTCAGCTCTGCTACTTGTTGCTCAAGCTCGCTTTTGCTAACAGCTGCTGAGCTATCTGAATTGACTTCAGCGACTTGTTTATTAATAACAGGCGCTATAGCAGTGGCTTGCTGCTCTGGTGCTTGAACTATGTGTTCTTCAACAAGTTGTTGCTGATAAGTTTGCGTCTGTTGTTGTGGGTCTGATTGAAAAAGTGACATAGCGACAGCGCCACAAATAAATGACGCTGTAACAGCTAATCCGAAGGATAATTTAGACAATTCCATTGCTCTTTTAAAGTGTAAAACTACAACATAGCACTGGTGTGGGAGGCATTACTAGCGGTAGTCGTACCATCATCTAAAAAGTTTTGGTTCATGCTCTCTGCTGGACAGGGACAGCTCGGTTTGCCGACCACTTTAGCAGGTACCCCAACCACAGTTGTGTGTGCTGGAACCGCACTTAACACGACAGAGTTTGCACCAATACGTGCCCCCTCTCCCACTTCGATGTTACCTAGTACTTTTGCACCCGCACCAATCAATACACCGGCGCGAATTTTTGGATGACGGTCACCTTGCTCATTACCTGTACCACCTAAGGTTACAGATTGTAGAATCGATACGTTATCTTCAATAACTGCTGTTTCACCAATTACAATCCCAGTTGCATGGTCAAACATAATACCATGACCAACTTTACAAGCAGGATGGATGTCAACGCCAAATACTTCTGAGGTTCTGCTCTGAATGAAGCGAGCAAGCTCTTTTCGGTTTTGTTGCCATAAACAATTTGCGAGTCGGTGTGCTTGTATTGCATGGAAGCCTTTAAGGTTCAAAATAACAGTTAAGTAACTATCGGCCGCAGGGTCGCGATCTTTAACTGCTTTTATGTCATGAGCCACATGCGTCAGCATTAGATCACATTTAACAAAGGCTTGGTCGAATAATTCACGGATAGTAAATGCTGATACCACCGCATCTGCAAGTTTATTTGCCACAATAAAGCTCAGCGCCGAACCTAAGCATTCATGATTCAACACGCACGAATAAACGTGACTTGCTAAAAGCGGTTCACGGGAAACGACTTCGTTTGCTTCATCTCGAAGCTTTTGCCAAATTTCATGACGCATAATATTGCCTTTCTGGTTGTACCTAACTGCTAAGCCTTAAGTTTAACGGATTTGTAGCAAGATGTACTAACCCGTTGTTTATTTGTTCTGGTTATATCTAATAACCAGAGTAACAATACCTATTTTTACTCTTTTTGCTGTGCTTTTTTGCCAATCGCATATGACAGTAGCAAATTCTAACTCTAGCCGAGCAACTTAATTAAAGTGCTTATTTTTCAATGACAAAACAGATATGACATCTTGCCTGTCATATGCCAAAATAGGAACTGGCATATCGCTGACGGCGTAAAAAACAAAAATAATCATTAAATTTACATCATCAACTTAACAAGGAAACGATGATGAAAAACGACGTACTAAACTCACACAAGCTAGGTTATAAATTTTACTTTCAAGATGGTGACAACCAAATCGCTTGCTTTGGTCACATCATGAGCGGTAAAGAAAAAGTATATGTAAACGACGAATTGGTAAGTGAAAAACGCAGCTTCGGTTTTAAAAGTCATCATGACTTTAGCTACCAAGGTAATACTTATGCAGTCAAATTCGAGATGAAAAATATACTCACAGGCAAGCTTGAATGTTCGTTTTATAAAGCTGACAAATTAGTTAAACAGAGCACACAAACCTCACTTACTGATAATCCAAAACAAGTAGCTTTGGTTACCTTAGGCTGTTTTCTTGGTGGGGCAATATCGGGTTATGCAGTTGTTACTTTTATTGAACCATTTCTTGGGAAGTAAGTAATGCAACTGAACCCCAATACAATAAAAGCACTTAGGCTTAAATTCGATTGGACGCAGCAGCAACTAGCCGATGCCTGTGATGTAAGCTTACGTACCATTCAACGAGTTGAAAAAGAAGGTGCGGCATCAAAAGAAACCACCATGAGCCTATGCGCAGTTTTTGAAGTGCGTCAAGGTGAGCTTATTAAGCTCGATGACGAAGTATCAGAACAAAGCACAACACATGCAGTGAGTAAGCAAAATCTGGCTGCAATAGTAGCGGCTTCTTCGTTTGTCAGTTTTGCCCTTGGTATGGCAACGGTATTTGTTATTTTTTAGGAGTGATAGATGACTAAAGAACAACGCGGCTACGCTACACTTATAGGCTTTGTAATAGCAACCATGCTATTTGCGCTAGCAGTTAAAATTGGCGCAATGCTTTAGCATTTCTAAGCATATAAATAAAATATAACTGTCAGAACTGAGCGTTGAGCTAGGTGCTGGCAGTTTTTTCATATCAGCACCTACAAATACCTGTAGATATCTACTTTCTAATAGCCAAGCTATAAGTAAAAGACAATACCTTATTAATTGTTTTTTATGTAAACCACGGTGAAAACCCAGCATTTATTGCTAATCTTAAAAAAGTGATAATGGCTAGGAACTAATGTGGTTGAATCAAAAGAGTTTCTAAAATCAATACTCGATACGATCTCAAAACATATTGTTGTAATTGATGAGAAAGGTGATATTCAATTTGTGAATCGCAGTTGGCAAACTTTTAGCGATGAAAATAATTGCCAGTGTAATACCCAGTGGGAAGAGCAAAACTACCTCGCAATATGTCAATCAGCTGCACAGCAAGGTGATGAGTTTGGTGCACAAGCTTTATCTGGTATTAGTCAGGTTATAAACCAACAACTAACCGAGTATTACCTAGAATATCCATGTCATAGCAATACCGACAAGCGTTGGTTTTTAATGCGAGCAGTGCCCTTCGAGCATGCATCAAAACGCTTTATCGTCATTAGCCATATAAATATTACCGAACGTAAAATCGCCGAGCAGCAAGTACAAGAACTTGCTCGTATCGATGGTCTCACACAAATAGCTAACCGACGTCATTTTGATGATTTTTATAAGCAAGAGTGGAGCCGCTGTGCCCGCTTAAAACACCCCTTGTCGTTAGCCATGATCGACCTTGATAACTTTAAGTCTCTTAATGACAACTTTGGTCATCTGGTGGGTGATATTTGCTTGAAAGAAGTGGCAAAACTATTACCTGATTATACTCGCAGACCTGGTGACTTGTGCGCTAGATACGGCGGTGAAGAATTTGTACTGGTACTTGGTAATACGCAAAGCCATCAAGCACAAAAACTCATGACGCGTTTTATGGCAACGCTGAACACGATTCAACTACCAGAGCTTGCCGGTCATCCCTTGACGGTTAGTATTGGTTTAGCAACTATTTACCCAAATAGCAGTGATGATGCCATTTTACTTATTGAAATGGCTGATAGTGCGCTTTATCAAGCAAAAGAAGCTGGCCGAAATCAGCTTGTGGTTGCTGATAACATCGAGCCATTAAACATAGAAAAATGCCCCTAATAAGGGGCATTGATTAAAGCTTGTTTACTCAGTTATTACTGAAATACTTTTTCGACATCAAGTACTGAAATGTTTTTCGCTGGTATTGCAAGCTTATAGTCTGCAATCACTTTATCTTCAGCAACAAGTGCTGCTGGTTTTTCAGCGTTATACACCATAGGTGATGTTTGCTCTGAAGCTAGGCGTTTTTGCATGTCTTTGCCATCACCAGTAATAAACACATAATGAATATTCTCTGTTTGCAGGTTATCGCGAATAACACGGTTAACATCATCAAGGGTTAGCTTTTCAAGCTTGCCGCGCACATAGTCAACAAAGCTCTCAGTGTTATAGAACTCACTATCAAGTGCATAGCCTAACTGGCGATCTTGGCTTGCAACCATTTGTGGCACAAAGTTAATTAAGAAGTTACGAGTCGCTTCAAAGTCTTCTTTGCTGATGCCATTTTTAATTAGCTTATCAAGCTCAAATAATGCCGTACGCGTTGCAAAGTGCGCATCGTTATTTGAACGAAGCGGACGTAACCACACTTGGAAAATTTGCTCTGAACGACCTAAGTTAGCATCAGGTTTAGTTTGGAACATACCGCGTGGGAAGTACTCAATGTATGCATAATCACCATAGTTCATACCACGGGTTTGACGAATGCGCTGATACAAGAAGCTGTTTGAGCTGCGGTGTTCACCAAAGTAAGAGCGCACCAACCAAAGCGCTGTCCAGTCATCGCTACTACGAATTGTATCGATTGGGAAACCAAATGACACAGCGGTAGATTGCGCTGATTTTTCAACAATCGTTGCATGATGACCTTTAAGTTCTGGCGCATCAGGGATCGTTAAGCGGCTTTCTTTACCTTGTGGAAGCGATGTTAAATCTTTCAGCATAGTCGATTTAACATCACCCGGGATCGCACCAATTAGACCCACTGTTAACTTAGATTGAGTAAACTGGTTAGCATAAAACGCTTTTACATCGTCAAGTGTCAGTGCTTCAAGATCTGATAAATCGCCATAGTTATAGCTTTCATACGGATGGCCTTTATAAAGCTGATGATATAGCACTTCTTTACCTAGCTCTTCGTCATTTGACGCTTTCAGACCTGCTTTAATGCTATCAATAAGCTCTTTTTTCAGGCGTTTAAAATCATCTTCTCTAAAGCCAGGGTTTAACAACTGGTCGCTAACAAGTGCATACCACTGCGCGGCATTGTCTTTATGTACACGGCCGCGTAGTGAAATCATCTCTTTATCGATTTGATAGCCAAAGCTTCCCGCTAGTGGATATAACGCTTTTTGAATATCTTTGTAACTCATAGTTTCTGAGCCACCTTGCGCTAGCATCGCTGCAGTGAGTGCTGCTAAACCTTTTTTACCATGTGGATCAGCCGCTGCGCCGGTATTAAATAACCAGTTAACATCAACCAGTGGTGAGCTATTGGTTTTATCAAGTACTTTAAAGTGACGCTCTGTAGGGGCTTGCTCGATACTGGCAACCAAGGCATTTAAATCAACTTCTTGCTCAAAACCAGCCACTTTATCAAGCGCCGACATTGTCACCGTAGTACGGCTTGGATCAACAAAGTACTTGTTTGCTACCGCTTTGATATCTTCTGGCGTGATGCTGTCAGCAGTGGCATAAAGTTGATTAATCACTTCAGGGTCACGCTCAAAATGCATGTAGCTTGCAAGTGTTGAAGCGATTGACTGCGATGAATCAAGGCCATTGATAAAGCTATACTTTAAGTTTGATTTTAGATCCGCTAACTTTTGTGCATCTACTAACTCAGTACGTGCTTGCGCATAAGTACGGTTAATCGCATCACGGGCTTTAGCCAGATCCGCTTCGTTTTCGACTTTTACAAAAACATGCAGTAAACCCGGATCTTTAGTATCTGGGTTATAAGTAAACATTTGGCTGGCAATTTGTTTATCAACAACAAGCTCTTGATAAAGTGCCGAGTTGTTAGAGAAATACAGCTGTGAGATCAAATCAAGAGCGGCACGGTCTTTTTGAGTAGGATCCCATGCAGTGCCTTTATAAGACACAAGCAACCAGTGGCCTGGTAAACCATCATTTTTTTCATGTACATATTTTGCGGCTTGTTGCTTTGGTTCAACAGGAATATCTGCTTGGTAATCGCCTTTTTTCCAATTACCCCAATGCTTTTTCACCATTGCCATGGTCTCTTGTGGATCAACATCACCAACAATGACTAAAGATACATACTCAGGCTTATAAAATTTAGCGAAAAACTCTTTACCATAGGCCATTTGATCAGGCATGGCTTCAATGTCTTCGAAAAAGCCCATGGTGGTGTGCTTATAGGTATGCTTTTCGAATGCTTCGTTACGAACGGCAGAAAGTAACTTACGAATTGGGCTAGCATTATTCTTTAAATACTCACCTTTTACAGTCAGCGCTTCGGTGCGGAATTGCTCTTCGCTGTAAGTCAGGTTTTGGAAAATATCAGCTTCAATTTCGAGCACTTTATCTAAGTGCTCTTTTGAGAAGTTTAAGTGATAGTTAGTGTAATCGTTGGTCGTATACGCGCGATTATCAACACCCGAGTTTTTTAAAATATCTGAATACACATCTTGTGGGAATTTTTCAGAGCCTTTAAACATCATATGCTCAAAGAAGTGTGCAAAACCGGTTTTACCTGCTTCAACCTCATTACGTGAACCAACCGATACCGGAATTTGCAGTGACACAACATCTGGGTAATCAGTTTTAACTACCATCACGCGAAGGCCATTCTCAAGCTCTTCTAATAGATAATCTTGGCTAAATACACGGTTATCATCTTGGCTTACTAGCTGCTCAATTTCGACTTCTTTAACCATAGTTGACTGTGAGTTACTTGCGCAGCCACTTAAAGCAAGTGTTACAGCAACACTGGTTGCTAATAATCTAAATTTCATAATGTTCCCTTGTTAGTTATTTTTCTCATAATCATTGCTGCTTGATTATGCATCAAAGCACCAGAAAATATGAGGGTCAGAGCAATAATTTATGTAAACAGGTGTGTCAATTTTGCGAAACGCTCAGCTTTAAACTTGAGTAAAATTCATAGTGATTGAAAAACTTTCAAGAAAAAAATCTATCTAGACGTCTAAATGGCTGCTATATTGTTTGGCATAGACATTAGCACGAGCTGGAATGAGGATTATGGCTTTATCATTACAAGAGAAAATTGAAGACACCAATCAAGGTGTCTACCTAATTGGTACCACACCACCAAAGTCAGGTACTGATAAAGCACAGCTTGAGACCATTGCTCAGAAGCTACTTGGTCGTTTACACGAAATTGAATACGACGGTGTAATCATCTACGACATTCAAGATGAAAGTAGCCGCATTGCAAAGCCGCGTCCTTTTCCGTTTAAAGAAACGGTAGATCCACGTGAATACAGTCAATTACTTCGCAGCTTGTCGCAACTTGATGTGATCACATATAAGAGCGTAGCCCAGCGTGGTGAAGCAGAATTTACCGAGTGGTTAAACGAAACACGTAACGACTTTGAACTAAAAAACTTAGTGTTGGTGGGTAGTCCATCATCTCATGGCGACATCAAATTAAGCCTACCTGATGCATATAAAACGCTGGCAAAACAGAACAGTGATGTATTTTTAGGTGGCGTTACGATTGCCGAGCGTCATGCCAGCAAACGCAATGAACATGAGCGTTTAGTTGAAAAAACAGCACAAGGTTGTAAGTTTTTCATCTCGCAAGCGGTTTACAATGCTCAAGCAACGATTGATTTAATCACTAGCTATGCGCGTAGCTGTAAAGCACAAGGCACAACACCAAAACGCATTATTCTAACGTTTACCCCGTGTGGTGGTGAAAAGACCTTGGAATTTATGGAATGGTTAGGTATCTCAGTACCAGAAGCAACTAAGTACCGTATGTTAGATTCGGCAAATACATTGAGTGAATCAGTGCGTATTTGCCGCGAAAATCTCGATTTAATTTTACAAAGCTGCGCACATTTAGATGTACCACTAGGTTTAAATATTGAGAGCTTAACCAATCGTAAAGAAGAAATTGATGCGTCAATTAACCTTTACCGTTTACTTAAAGCAACCATGGAATTAAACCTAGCTGAGAAGCAAATAGCTTAACGTGCAGCCTTAGAGGCTTGCTTTTTCTCATACATATCTTCATCTGCTCGTTTTAATAGCTCAGCAAAGTTTTCTTTTGGCTGAGCTATTACCCCTGTACCAATACTTAAGCTCGTAACAGGAATGCCCCGCTTCTCTAAATTAGATTGATAGGTGGTGTTGAGCTTATCAGTGATGCTGTCTATGCAATCACCGGGCTGAACTTGCAATAACGCAATAAACTCATCACCCCCTAAGCGGCCGATAATATCGGTTTCACGTAGGCATTCTTTCATGGTGTCAGCTAAACAAATCAGCGCGAGATCGCCCACTTCATGGCCATACGTATCATTGAGTGGCTTAAAGCTATTTATATCGATAAATAGACAACTAATATCAAAACCAAGTCGTTTCGATATATTTAATTTATGTTGGCAAAGCAGATCTATTGCACGGCGGTTATAAATATTAGTGAGTGAATCGAGCATGGCAATTTCACGCATCTGCGTAAAGTTGTCTAACAGTGCAAGGTCATCTTCAACCATATCGCGAAGCTGCTCGATTAGTTCTAAAAAGCTCTGTTGATAATGGGTTTGTTTAAAATCCATAACACAAAAGGTGCCAAAGGGCTCGCCACTTGGCCAGCTAATTGGCACCCCAAGATAAGACTCAAAACCATCTTTTACCAGTGGGCTGTCATCCCATTGACTATCTTGACTGGCGTGATCAACATAAAGCGGTGCCATGTCACGCAGTACTTTTTTGCAGAAGATATTATCGTCGGCGCTTAATTCAGCCCCGGCATCATAGGGATTTTCTTGTTGCTCACTGGAGACGATAATACGATAGACATCATCTGTTTTATGAACGATAAAACCTGCGGGAGCAGAAAACAACTCGGTCATGAGATCAATTGTTTTCTGCCATTTTTCTAAGGAGAACTGTTTATCAGCGCGGCGGAACGTCCATTTATTCTCTTCTAACATACTAAACTCTCAACTTTAGCCGGAGGATAGTATAAATATATGCCAGATTTAGGAACGTCTCCTACTTTTTTGCCCTAAAATACGTTTTTTATCACGAGAGCGGCGTGCCTTATTAGTATTTTTACGAACTTGCTTTGGCTCTTTGGTTAAATCTGGCTCATACCCTGGTAACCACTGCGGCGTGAGTCTTGTGTCGAGTAAGATATCTATTTCGTCCAATAGCCACTGCTCATCGATGCTAACCAGCGACATCGCCATCCCTTTCTCGCCAGCACGTCCTGTTCGACCAATACGGTGTACGTAGTCCTCAGCCACATAAGGCAACTCATAGTTAATCACATACTTGAGTGAGGCAATATCAAGACCACGCGCAGCAACATCTGTCGCAACCAGTACTCTTGTAGCACCTGATTTAAAATTTTGCAGTGCTTTATCACGCGCACCTTGGCTTTTATCGCCATGAATAGATTCGGTTTTTAAGCCGTCTTTACACATTTCTTTAGCAAGCACATCGGCGGTTTGTTTAGTACGAGTGAATATAAGTACTTGCTGCCAATTTTTCATGCCAATCATGTGTGATACCAGCTCGCGTTTACGGTCTTCATCAACCGCATATACTAGCTGCTCAACTTCAACCGCTGCTGAGTTGCGTTTATTCACTTCAACTAATTTAGGATCATTTAATAACTGCTTACTGAGTTTAAAGATGCTGTCGTCAAATGTGGCTGAAAAAAGTAAGGTTTGGCGTTCTTTTGGCACATGGCGCAAGATGCGTTTAATTTCGTCAATAAAGCCCATATCAAGCATGCGATCAGCTTCGTCAAATACCAAGGCATTAATACTTGAAAGCTTAATACTGCCTTTGATCACATGATCAAGTAAGCGCCCGGGTGTTGCTACCACAATCTGCGCCCCTTTTATGGCTTTAATTTGTGGGCCTATACTAGCACCACCATAAGCCAGTGCAGCTTTTATTTCAGTATGCGCAGCATAACGCTCTACACTTGCAAATACTTGCTGAGCGAGCTCTCGGGTCGGCGTTAAAATTAGGACTTTAACGGCATCTGGGAGTACTTCAGCAGATAGCAAATTGTGCAGTAGTGGTAAAACAAACGCGGCGGTTTTGCCCGTTCCCGTTTGCGCACTACCCATTACATCAGCGCCCGCTAAAATAAGTGGGATTGTTTGCGCTTGAATTGCTGTAGGTGTGTGATAATTCTCTTCTTGCAAGGCTGTTAGCAATGCAGGGGCAAGATTTAATTCTGAAAAGGTCGCTACTGACATAGTCTGAAGTACATTTGGCTATAAAAGCGCTATTGTACGCGGAACATCAGCAACAAAAAAGGCGCAATGAGCGCCCTTTGTAGCAATTGTAAAGATTACGCTGGTTTAAGTGATTCTTTACGTTGATTATAAAAACTAATTAGGTCATCAACTGTTGCTTGGCAATAATCACGAATGCCAGACACAAGCATGTGTTTTTCACCCGACCCTACTTTTTCGCCATTTTCTAACAGGTTGAAGCGAAGCGTGATTTTGCCGCGTTTGCCAGTAAACTCAAAATCAGGCTCAGCAAATTGTAATTCAGGTGCGCTGATATCAAGGCGATCAAGGTTAATCAGCATTGATTCGTAAATCACCATTGGACGCGCTGGATTGATCATTACATCTTGCTTACCCATCAATGGAATAATCACATGCGGGAAGGTCGTGCCAGAGAACTCAACATAGTTTTTGATTAAGCTATTTGTTAACTCAGGACATTGGCTAACAGCCCCTTCGCGTTTCACTTTTAGCATGACTTTTTCGCCATCGGTGATCGCAAACTCATCAGCACCTTCTGGGAAAGTCAGCTTTGAATTTTCATCAACCATGCCTGCAAACGTGAATTCCATTTTTTCACTGATGCCATAGCGGTTTAAAACCAGCGAAAAAAGTAAATCGCCCGGCACACAAAACTTTTTGGCATCTTTATCATGTAACGGATTGAAATCATCAGCCACTAACTTGGCAAAACGACAGCCTTGCTCACGTGAGATAGAAACGTAATCAGCATGTTGCTGATAATAAGGACTTAACATAATTGTTCACTGCTTAAACTACTTATAACCTGACTATACTACCAGATAAAATGAAAATAGAGGTCGAATCTGTTAATTATTAATCACGCGCTCAGCATATGTTTAAATGCATGAGCTAAAATAGTGGTTTTGATAGGCTAAATTTAAATTGTATCAATTTGTACGAAACAATTAACAAATAACGCAGAATAGTAAAGACTAAGGCCCAACTAAATTTAGTGAAAAACTATTAGCTAAAACTAAATATAAATTCAGTTTTCTTTTTAAAACAACAAGCTAACTTTAGAATATAAAGAAAATACGCCAATAGGTTGAAATTACTGGCTTTGCATAGCACCTATTTGTAGCTATAACGATAAATGAGGTATGATAGACCCGCTTTTTTATCGTGTAATCGCCACTCATAGGCTGCATAAATAATAATTATAATAAACGGCAAAAAAATGAGAACTCAAAGTGAGTTGGGCAGGTTACATCAGCTTTCGGTGGTTATTGTTACTTTGAAGAAAAGACTTCTAAAAAACAGAGACTTGGTTAAATGATAAACCGATTTAGTTGGCTATTACTGTTTTTTTGTCTTTGTTTTTCGTCGCTTTGTTTAAGCGATGACAGTCTCGAGCAACCTTTTTTTAAAGTCTCACCCACTGTGTGTGTGACAGATGCAAAACAAAAAGCCTGTGAGTTTAATATACAGATTCATTTTCGTGTTGCTCCCTTTAAAGAACTTTGTTTAGAAATAACTCAGCGTCCTCAGTATACGCAGTGTTACAAACAAGGTGGTTTAATTATCGAGAAATTAACGGTTAAGACTGAGCATCCGCTTACAGTGAAATTAATTGATCCATTGAGCAATCAAGTTGTTAAGCAACAACTACTGTCAATAGCAAGCTATGAAGCTAAAGATTACCGAATAAAACGGCGCTTTGGCTGGAGTTTATAATGCAGCATATTTTTTTAATTGAAGATGATGTGAAATTAGCAAGCTTAATACAAACGTTTTTGTTAAAGCATGGCTATACCATAGATGTATTTAATACTGCCGAGGCGTACCGTAGCAGTGAAATCACCTTTATGCCTTCATTGATCATCTGTGATGTGATGCTACCGGATGGCAATGGCTTTGAGTTAATATCTCAATTGAAAGAAAAGTACAGTTGCCCTGTTATTTTTCTAACGGCACTGGATTCCGTGCAATCACAAATTAAGGGCTTAAACCTAGGTGCTTACGACTACCTTGTAAAACCCATCAAGCCTGAACTGTTACTCGCCAAAGTTAAAACGATTATCGCCCACACCGTCGGCCAAGATAACTTTTCACACCAAATTGATATCTTGCGTATCGATAGTAAAAAACGCGATATCTATTTTCATAACACAGCATTGAATCTCAATGAAAGTGAATTTGAGATCATTGCCTACCTTGCGAAAAACACCCCTGAACCGGTTTCTCGCGAGGTATTATTCAAGCATGTTATTGGCCGTGAGTATGACGGACTTGACCGAGCTATTGATTTAAAAATTAGCCGTTTACGTAAAAAGCTTAAAGAAACCATTAGCGAGCAAAAAGAAACGCTAGATATCAAGTCTGTACGAGGCAAAGGATACAGCTTGGATATTTCAAAAACATGAAGCAGCAATTTTTTAAGCTTTACTTAATTATCACAGTAAGCTTAATTGCCTTAGTTTTAGCTTTTGGCCAGCTTTATAATCAGTTTTTTTCTGAGCACATACCGAGTGTGCAAATAAGCGTTGCTGAACTAGCTCAAATAGCTGAGCAAAAAGAAACGAGGATCAGCTCATTAAACCAAAACGAGCTTGTTTTACCTGATTCATTACAAGCCAAATTCGATAAAGATGGCATTATCAGCGTCACCGAAAATAATCAGCAGTATGTATACCTCAAAGGCAATAACGGTAACATCCAAAAAGTTGGCCCCATATCTTTGATTTCGCAAGCAAAAACTGACTGGCTTGCATTTTTTTCATTTTACTTTTTACTTGGTGTGATGATCTTATTATTTATTCGCCCAGTATTTCGCGATTTGAGCTTATTACAACGCGCAGCTCATCGCTTTAGTAAAAAACCGCAACGTATAGAGCTTGATATAAAACCAAACTCATCTATTGCGCCATTAGCCAGCACCTTCACCCATATGTCTGAGCGCATCAATAAGTTTGTTCAGCTACATAATGACTTATCGCGTATTATTTCTCATGAAATTCGCACTCCCCTTACCCGTATGCGATTTGCTTTGTCGATTGCCGATTTAGAATCTCAAGAAAGTAGCCAAATTGAGCGTGATATAGATGAGATTGAATTACGTCTAGAGCAGTACTTATCATTCGCTCGCTTAGAGCACCAGCAAAGTGTTTTTAATCAGGAGAAAGTTAACTTAGCTAAACTGATCAACACAGAAATTGCTAAATTCGATTTATACAAAGAACTCAAATTCATTCCAGCCCTTGAAGTAGACACAGCCTATTGCGAAGCAAGCTTTATGGCAATCGCGGTACAAAACTTACTGATCAACGCCACAAAATACGCAAAACACATTATCTATATAAGTAGCACAGAACAAGCGGGCTATTACAGTATAAGTATTACAGACGATGGACCTGGCTTACCAATTAATGCAGATGCGTTAATTGAGCCTTTTAAACAAGGTGAAGGCGATAAACTGGCGAGTGGTTACGGGTTAGGACTGTATATCGTGCATCGTATTGCCAGCTGGCATGGCGGTAAAATTAGCTTAGCTAACAGCTCACAAACAGGCGGTGCAGAGATCACCATTCGTTGGCCTAAAAGTGGTAAGTAATTCCCGTAAAACCTGAGAAATAACTGTTTTTATTGATCATATGTGAGTTAGCTAAGTTGCTATCAAGCCATGTATGTTTAAGTTTAAAATCAAGGCTGAAACTGTCGCTAATAGGATATTCGTAACTTACTTTTAAGTAGTAGTTAGTGGCACTTTCTAAGTTGTAGCTTAGTAAACGCGTTTTACTTTCTGATGGACTCACCGTGTAGTAATAATCGATCAGCTCTTCATTTTTATAATTAATACCCGCTTCTATTCCAGCGGTGCCAGAAAACAGTTCAAATACATGATAGCCGTTTAGCAAGATTTCATAGCCATTATGCACATTAGTTACATCGTGCACATACGCTGCACTTAACCAAATATCATCATACACGTTCATTGCTGATGATAGCCCTGCCATATAAGAAAGGTCGCGCTCTATAGGCGTTAGGTTAATCGGTGATGCGGTAGGTAATGTAGGTCGCCCAGAGCTCGAACGAATAACACCTGTGGCATAGAGTTTATCTACCCCATCCAACTCAAAGAAAAAACCATCGTCATTAAAGCGCCCTAGTAAATCAACGTAGAAGTTCTCAGTTTCATATAGGCTGTAGCCAACAGAAAAATCATCGAAATACCAGTTATCACCGTAATAAGCAAAGCTTGGCAGAATTGGCGAAGTGACATCGTCAGCATCAAGTACCGGGTTTTCAATGCCCCCGTAACCCACAGTGATACTGGCATGTATTGTCGACTTTTTAATTAATTGCGGTTGTTTATCATCAGCCTGCGCAAACGCAGTTGATGCAGTTAAACAACATACTAAGCCAAACAATTTCTTCATTAACGCAATTCACCTTTATGTCATAAATAACAATTACTATGACAGCTTAATACTACCAAAAAGTCTTTAATCTTTACTTAATCCGGGACGATCATATCGTTTGCGCGCTTTATTGTATAATTTTTTTGACCAACAAAGCGGCGTAGACTGTTAATTTATGCCCTACTTCCAAACTAACACACTGAAAAAAATATAAAATAGCCTGTACATTTTGCTACATAGGTTTTCAGTTGTTAGTTATTCTTTTTGGTTATTAAAATGCACAACATGATTTTTTAGACCAAAAAAAGGGCCCGAAGGCCCTTTGTCACATAACATACTTAGGGAGTACTTAACCTCGTTTTACTCGGCGACGAACACCTGCAAAACCAGCTAATAGAACAGTTAACCATGCAAGTGAACCACTTGATGATTTCGCTTTTTCTTCAGGAACCACGGTTGTTTCTTGTGCCGTTACCGTCACAGCAACACCAAGTTCCATCGCTTCAGTACCATCACTTACTGTGACAGTAAACTGATGCTCACCAGCCGTTAAGCCTGATACTTCAGTGATTGCTGATGTTGGGCTTGCGATTGTTCCTGGGCCTTCCCATGAGAAAGTTAACTCATCGTTATCTAAATCATGTGATGCTGATGCATCTAGGGTAATTACGCTGCCTTCAGTCACTTGTTGAGCACTCGCCTCAACTGCTACTACCGGTGCATCATTAACAGCTTCAACCGTTAACATAAAGGTTGTGCTTGCAGCATCTGATGGGTATTCAATATCAGATACCATTACAGTTACTTCAGTCTCACCAAAGAAGTTCTCATTTGGTGTAATCGTTACTGTATCGCCATCAACTTCATAGCTTACATCGTCAGAAATTACCGAGATTTCATTCTTCGAGTTCTTTTCATCAATGTGATGAACATCAAAGCTAATCGGTGTTTCTTCTGTTGTTACCATGTCATCAAGGGCTACCACAGTGATGTTGCCTGGAATGGCCAGTGTTGCTGTTGAAGTCATGTCATTCAGACCAGAGATTGCTGCTTTAGCTGCAACTTCAAGTGTTTGACCTGTAGCTGATGGCATAACTTCGGCCCATGCTGTTACTTCAAATTGTGATGATTCTGGACCTACATAGTCCATACACACCACGTAACCATCGCTGATCACTTCATCTAGATTGTTATAAGCGATTTGGATACCACGGTAGTTTTCAAGTGGACCATATTGATACTGTGCACCGCGGAAACCTTGAAGGCCGATACTACCTGCAGGGCGCGTCGACCCATAGTCTAGGTTATCGTATGCATAGTAAATTTCATGCTCACCTTTACCAAAGCGTGTATTTGCATTAAACAACACTTGGAAGTCAAATGAGTTATCACGTTTAGTGTAAGTGTATTTGCCCGTTGTACGGTCGTATACAGGATTATCGTAGTCTGATGCATTATCCCACTCAATAATACCCCAGCCAGTTGAAGTACTTGCTAGTGAAATACCTTCATTTGACGATAAGCCAACTGACATTACAGAGCGTAATAAGCCATTATCAGTGAACTCCCAACCACGCCATAATGGACCCATGTTCTCATAAGGGAATGAGTTATAAGGGAACGGGTTATGTACTGGGTAGAAGTAACGGCTACCATTGGTATTTACTGTACCCATACCACGAATTTGAATAATCGAGTTTTGGATATTAGTATTTTCAGCATTGTTATAAAGGCTAAATGTGTCATATGCGCCATTATAGAAGCTTGCGATTGGCAATGAATAACCAGTGCGAGAGTTATAAAGGTTGTTCTCATCGAAACCAGAAAGAATTGGCGTGATACCAAACTCTGATAAATCGACATAACCACCAGGGTTTGAGTTACCAAAATCAGGCGTACGACACATTTCATCAGTGATGTTATCTGTCACGATATAATCAGGTTCAACATCGCGAGTATCCGCTTGTGTGCCCGTTACAATCACTTTACCGTCAGCAATTTCAACGTTGATTTCTGATGCTGTTGAAACCATTACATTTTCAGCTTTAACATCAAGACCCGCAGGGATATCAAGCTCTAATGAAAACTCACGGTCTACACCTGAATTATTCGCTAACACTTCAAATGTGTAAGGCACCATATCACCCACTTTTGCACCTGTGTATGGCGCATCAAGGTGTGCAACATCATTGCCACGGTTGAGCTTAAATGGAATTGAGCCTAGGTTGCCATGGTTCACAGCCGATGTACCTACATCTAATAGTGAGTAGTACACGCTGTCTGCATCTAGGTCCATGTCCCAGTCTACAGTCATTTCAACTGTGTTTTGACCATCGCTTCCTGGCAGGCTTGCAGTCATACCTGCTGCAACTTGGTCAGACACAACCGCAGTAGCTAGTTCAAAGGTTTCTTCAATCGCGCCTACAGCCGATTGATTATTGTTATAAACAACAACCCAATATTCACCTTCTTCAGGGTTGTTTATATTACAGAAGTTTTTATAAATCTTATGGTTAGATACACATAAAATTTCATCTTGTGGCTGAACAATTCCATCACCGTTGTAGTCTTTACCTACATAGATGATTGGGTTACCCACATTCAGAGTACCTTCTAGCTCTGATTCAACACCAACAGTTTCAGCAATAAAACGTTTTGAGTAAGCTGGCACAGTTACAAACTTAGTAAATGTTGCTTCATCTAAAATATCTGCAGCATCTACTTCCTCTGTACGGTTCATAGCCCAAGGGAAAGTACGTTCGTCATCTTTCGGTAAAGTTACAGAAGTGATATCTGCTTTTACAGGCTCATATGCACGAGCTACTGGCGCTTCAACACTTGGTAATACAATACCTTTAGCAACATAAGTACCTACATTTGAGTGAGCTGTCGTCTCTAATGATGATGGTAAGTTACCACGATCATATTTAAACGCTACAGGCCAATGCGCATCAGGGATATCTGCTTCTTCGGCTTGAAAAACAAGGTTAGTATGCAGCTCAACTTCAGAGTTACTGAACCAATCTTGAGTATCCATGATTGATGCTTTAACAATGATTGTTTGTGTTTCACCTTTTTTCAGTGTGAAAGTTTTCGGGAAGATATCAATGTTCACACCATTTTGTGCTGTTTGTGTGTTTACATCAAATGCCCAGTTTTCAACGTCTTCGTGACTTACAGTCCAAGTGCCATCTTCTGTTGCTTTAATGGTACGAACCCACTGACATTCAGGCGCACATGAGAAGTTAACTAGATTTGGTAAGTTAAGTTTATGTGGTGTACCGCCATTGTATGGATCTGCTGCTAAGAAGTTATCAGCCGTTTCATCCATTACAAATCCAGCTTTTGCAGCTAATCCCACATTAATGCGACCCGCGCCAGAGCGATAGATTTTCGCATCTGCAACAACATCACTTTCGCTGTTTAGGCGGTGATATTTAACCACGTTTTCAGCAGTCATTGATAACGCAGATTGAATTTCAGCAGCAGTCCACTCTGGGTGAATTTGACGTAGTAACGCCATAGAACCTGCAACATGTGGTGATGCCATCGATGTGCCGCTAATTGCAGCGTAATCTTGACCATGCGGAGTCACAAACGGATGCTCATCAGAGTATGCCGCGTAAATATCAACACCTGGAGCAGCTAGCGTAGGAGCAAGTACTTCAACATTAGAATAAGACGGGCCGCGTGATGAGAATGTTGCCAACCAATCAGCATCTTCAGCATCAACACGGCGCTCAATTACTGTTGGTTTGATAGTGATCATATGACCAAGTTCTGAGTAACTATCTACCCAATCCTCTAAACCATCTTCTGGATAAACACCATTCCATTGCTCATAAGTAAAGTGAACACCTGGTAATGAGTAACCTTCAGCTACAGTACCTTGGTCACGGACACGGTTAAACATGATGAAACCATCTGCACCACCGGCTTTTACGTGATCAACTTTTGCAGTACGCGCATTGGCTGCTGAATCATTTGGATCGTGACGTTGACAGATAACAATAACATTGGTGCTACCATCAGCCGCACCTGCGATTTCAGTACCATCTTTGTAGAAGTTGAAGGTGTTTTCTGGATAATCTGCAGTACAGTAACCGTTGTAATCTTTAAAACCATTAACGTCTTCGTAATCTTTAGCCCAAACAACAACACCGGTAATTTCTTCGCTATTAATTGAACCACCAACAAGGCCTGTTTCTGACCAACTAGGTACTTCTGAACCCAGTGTTTCGTCAGCAAAGCCAGCAAACTCAACGGCAGTTTCAACTGCTACAGTACGACCATGCGTTGTTGCTGCAACTTGTGCAAGCCAAGGCGATGAATTATCTAAATAACCAAAACACTCTGCTGCGCCACATGCTTGACCACTGTTACCTGCAGCCGCGGCAACGTTAATACCCGCTTCACGCGCTGCTAAGAATGCTAGTTGTACTGGATCGGCCCACACATTTGAATCGGCTCCACCAATTGAAAAGTTGATTACATCAACACCATCAGAAATTGCATCTTCAATACCCGCTACAAGCGCTTCGCCAGGACAGCCTGCGTATTCTTCACTTGATGGGTAACATACTTGATAAGCAATAATATTTGCGTGCGGTGCAACACCTGAGATTTCAGGGAATAAGTCTTCTTTTAAGATATTACCATCGGTATTTTCACCAAAGCTAGGAAGCATAAATGGCACGTCTTTAACGACGTTACCCGCTGCTGTTGAAGCAACGTGCGAACCGTGACCTTGGTAATCTTCACCAATTGCAGGCCAGCCTGGGATCATGGCATCAAATGCATCTGTGATCACATCATAAGAACGCACACCGATCAATTTATTATTACATTGAATTTCTTCAGGCTCTTCAACACAGTCACCTACATAAACACCTGAACCAAAAGGGTTTTCATGCTCATAACCATCGCCGCCAACAGCTGCAAATGAAGGGTGATCTGAGTTAATACCGGTATCGATAATACCAACGATTTGGCCTTCACCTTTACCCTTAATACCACTAGGAACGCTTGAGCCATCCCAAATTTGATCAGCACCGATATGCTTAGGACCTTCATCAGAAAGAAGATCATAATTCTTCGAACGCATTACAGAAACAACTGCACCAAGCTCTGCAACGCGCATCGCTTCTTGTTCTGTCATTTTTACAGAGAAACCATTTAATGCTTTAGTGAATTGACGGCGCATGTCTGTGCGGCCCGTTACTGCTGTCACGCTTTGCATTACAGTACGTTGTTTTGAAAGTAATTTATTTTGATATTCAGTAACAGCAGAGACCGCTGCTTGACCTTTTTCAAATACTTTTGAAACGCCTTGAGCTTGAAGTGATTGTGATAATGGCGAGGTTAAATCGCGCGCTTCAAGCGCTACTGAATTATCACGTAAACGAATGATATAAACATGCTCGCCATCAATGCCTTCTTCAGCGAATTTATTTGCTTTGCTATTTAGCTGAACATTTAGACCATCGTTTTGTAGCATGTTGCTAGAGTCACCTTGGTTAAACTCTTTGCTAAACGCTTTTACTTCTTCAAATGTGATATTAGGTGCTTTTAATTGGTGTTTAACTTGGTTGTTATCTACACCCACTGCATGAGCAGCACTGGCACTATAGAGAGCTGCGGCAACAGCAATCGAAAGTGTTTTCACTTGCATAAGTATCCCCTGGATAGTTAGTTAGAGTAATTATTCAAGCTATGTGAACATCCATTTCACTGCTTGCGACTACAATATAACCACAAGAAGTTTTAAAAATGACGTACATTCGTGTAGCGTTTTGTACACACTGTTAACATTTAAATTACCAGGAAAGCATCAATATTTAGTTTTTCTTTACAATAAATAGAAAAGAGAGGTGGCGCATATTATTTAGGTGAAGTTGAAGGGCTTAGTTGTCTTGGTAAGCGTTCAGTACAATCTGGTGGTTTTAGCACTACAGAGATAAATAGTATTGCTATTGAGCAGCTAAAACTTGAAGTAGTAAATATAGGTGGCAATGGTTACTTAGTTGAGAGTTGTAAAGACTTTACCAGTGACTACCAAAGCTGTGATGTTGCAACCTTGTGTTCTGGTAAAGCCTATAGTTTTTAGCGGTTTAACGCTTGCTGTGAAATCATTTCAGCAACACTACCCACTTGTACTGACATACTCTCTTGGCTAGGTGGAAAAGCCTTAAAAGTTTTTACAAACTCTGCAATTTGATTACCTGCTGGGCCTAAAATCCAACTACGGTTTTCTGCCCACTCATCATAACCCCTAGCATCAATGAATCGCTCAAATGGATCCATTTTTAGGTTAATAATGTAAGGTGAAGTAAGGGCTTGCTGTGTAGACCTAAACCAATGATTTTGTTCTGTAAAGATTAACTTCCAGTCACCGTAACGCATTCCATGAAAGGTAGTTTCGGTGAAATAATAAAACTCTTTACGCTTTGTTTTGCCATTATTTAGCAAAATATCACTTTGATCGAAACCATCTAAATGAACCTTATATTTTTGACCATTGATTTTGGTGCCTTTTAATAAATTAGCTTTTAAATCTTTATCGCCAACCCATGACATGATCGTTGGCATCCAATCTTCCATTGTCATGAACTCACCTGTGCTCACGCCTTTAGGAATATGGCCAGGCCATTTAACAACCATAGGTACTCTGAAGCCACCTTCCCAGCCACCAACGCCTTTTTCACCATGAAATGGCTGGTTGCCACCATCTGGCCATGAGTTTGATGCGGCACCGTTATCGGTAGAAAACATCACTATTGTGTTATCTGCTACTTTAAGTTCATCAAGTAAGTTAAGTAACTCACCTACATCATCATCCATTTCGGCCATACCATCAGCATATAAACCAAAGCCAGTTTTGCCGTCATAAGCTTTATTAAGGTTAGTTTGGTAATGCATACGAGTTGTATTATGCCAAACAAAGAAAGGTTTATTTTGTTTTACTGCATCACGGATAAAGCGTTTTGACTCTACAAGTACTTCTTGGTCTAAATTGCGTTGACGCTCTTTCCCAAATGGACCAAGATCTATAATCTCTTGCTTGCCATTTCCAAGCGCTTTTGAATGAATGACCCCACGCATTTTTAAACCAAACTTTTCTTGTGTTTTGGCATCTTGAGGATAGTCTTGTTGTTCTGGATACTCACCGGCATTGAGGTGATATAAAATACCAAAAAATTCATCAAAGCCATGATTTGTAGGTAAGTGTTCATCACGATCACCTAAATGGTTTTTACCAAACTGGCCTGTGACATAACCCTTTGATTTGAGCATAGTTGCTAAGGTGGGATCTTTCTCTTGCAAGCCTTGCTTCGCGCCAGGAAGCCCTACCGTACTGAGACCAGTTCGCATTGGATACTGACCTGTGATAAATGCAGCGCGGCCAGCAGTACACGAGGCCTGTGCATAATGGTCCATAAAAATCATGCCATCATTAGCAATTCTATCTATGTTTGGGGTACTGCCTCCCATCATGCCTCGATGATAGGCACTAATGTTCCACATACCAACATCATCACCCCAAATAACAAGTACATTGGGTTTATCAGCCGCGAAACTTGGCAAACTAAAGCCTAAAATGGTCAAACAGACCAATACGTATTTAAACATCACTTTCTCCTTGAAAACTAACTAAAGCATTCGCCTCAGCTTCAATAATCCCTCGCTTGCAGTTACCTCATACTGCTTCATTAAGATATATCTACAAGTGATAAATTGTGCATATTTAATACTATTAGAGCAGTCCCTATTTACAAGTTAAATCTGCATTAACTTTGATTTAAATATAAAAAAACCGAGCATATAAGCTCGGTTTTTAAAACTAACATTACGATTAAGCTTGTGGATAATCGCGATATGCACGCTCAATTTTTTTCGCTTGCTTTTTAGACACACCAAGGTGCGCTAGTGCAACACGTAAACGAGCACGTGATAAGTCAGAACCTAAAATTTCCATCGCATCAAGTACTGAAGTTGAAGATGTCTTACCTGTGATAGCCACAAAGATTGGCTCAAGGAAGTCTTTAATCTTCAATTCATGGAAAGTCGCCACTTCTTTTGCGATAGCAAAAATGGCTGGTTTTTCCCAACTGCGTAAACCTTCTAATTGCCAGATGAAAAACTGTAATGCTTGACGGATTACATCTTCATCAGCTTTACCTGCCGTTAATAGCGCAGGATCATAGCTTGGAATACCACCGACAAAGTGACCTGCAAGGTCAACCATGTCAGAAAGCGTATTAATACGCGTTTTTGCTTCTGGTAATACTTTGGTGAATAGCTCAGTATTAAATTTCCAATCAACAAAACGTTGCATTAGTTCTGCATCAGATAAGTTTTCACGGATCCACATACCGTTTAACCAGCTAAGCTTATCGATGTCGAAAATAGGGCCACCAAGCGACACACGTTTCATATCAAAGTGTTCAATCATCTCTGCTAACGTGAACTTTTCACGCTCATCAGGCATTGACCAACCCATGCGGCCTAAATAGTTTAATAGTGCCTCAGGTAGGTAGCCCATCTCTTTATAGTAGTTGATTGAAGTTGGGTTTTTACGCTTCGATAACTTTGACTTATCAGGGTTACGAAGTAATGGTAAGTGACCTAGTACAGGCGCTTCCCAACCAAAATCTTCGTATAACTTTAATAGCTTAGGCGCTGAATTGATCCACTCTTCACCACGGAAAATGTGGCTAATTTGCATGTGGTGATCATCAACAACGTTGGCAAGGAAGTAAGTTGGGAAACCATCCGCTTTAAGTAGCACTTGCATGTCTACATTTTCCCATGGGATCTCAATTTCGCCACGTAGGTAGTCGTTAAACTTGAACGTGCCTTCGCTTGGGATCTTCATGCGGATTACGTAAGGCTTACCTGCTTCAAGGTTTGCTTTAATTTCATCTTCAGAAAGATTTAAACCACGACCATCGTATTTTGGTCTTAGGCCTTCGGCCATTTGCTCTTCACGCATTTGGTCTAGTTCTTCGCTTGTAGCAAAACAGTAAAAAGCTTTACCCTGTTCAACTAACTGATGCGCGAATTTCTTATATAAATCGCTACGCTCAGATTGACGGTATGGACCAAACTCACCGCCTACATCTGGACCGTGATCCCAGTTTAAGCCTAACCATTGTAAGCTATCCATAATAGCTTGCTCTGATTCTGGCGTACTACGAACTTGGTCTGTATCTTCAATACGTAACACAAACTCACCGCCTTGCTGCTTAGCAAAACAGTAGTTAAATAATGCGATGTATGCAGTACCTAGGTGCGGGTCACCAGTCGGTGACGGAGCAACACGGGTGCGAATTGTCATGGTTATATCTCTCAAAAGACAATTAAAAATTTGCCCAAATGCTAGCACAGCACGGGCTATAATCGAAGTGAAAAGCCGCTTTATGCCGCGACTTTATCTAAATAAGCAATGATATCGTTTGATTCATACAACCAAGTTACTTGGCCGTTTTCTTCAATACGTAAACAAGGTACTTTCACTTTGCCGCCCTGCTCTAAAAGCTCTTGGCGAAATTGCTCGTTACCTTTAGCGTCACGGGTTTCAACTGATAGACCTTGGCGTTTAATTGCACGACGTACCTTCACGCAAAATGGACAGGCTTTAAATTGATAAAGCTTAAATTGTGACGTCACTGAGTCAAGCGCTGCTTGCTCTGCTGCCGGACGCTTTTTACTGCGTGGTGTGAATACAAAATCAAAAAACAAAATGATGCGGCCTAGTAACCAACGAACAAACTTCATCTTACCTTCTCATGTGGCTCTAAAAAATAGTGGGCAATTTTAACACAGCTAAGCGCGCTGCAACACCTTAAAACAGCTCTATTGAATCATCTTGAGGTTGGCTTTGTTGAATATCTAACTCTGAATAGGCAGTCACGCAATTACGACCACTGTTTTTAGAATGGTACAAGGCCTGATCGGCTTTTTGGACTAGGCTGGCAACCATTTCAAACTCGTAAATTGGCATAAAACCACTACTCACAGTTAAGTTACCGACTTGAGGAAAAGGGTATTCTGCCACACAGCCACGGAAACGATTGAGGGCATTACGTGCATCGAGCTCGTCACTTGCTTGAAATAACACAGCAAACTCTTCGCCGCCGTAGCGAAAAACGTAATCTTCTATTCGAAAATTATTTTTTAATAGCTGCGCTACTAACAAGATCACTTCATCGCCAATAACGTGGCCATAGTTGTCATTTACGCTTTTAAAATGATCAATATCGACCATCGCCAAATACCAATGACGTTGCTTTGAGTCATGGCTTTCATGATCTACAGCGGCATCGGCTGCAATTTCAATCACCTTTTTATCAAAGGTTTGCCTGTTTAAAAGCTCAGTTAAAGGGTCAAGTTGCGACTTATATAGTAACGAAAGTTGATTCGCGTAGATATTTAGCATGTAGATGGCGAGCATGCTACAACGCTCTGAAAGCTCTTTTTCAGACTCAATGACAAGTACACCGACCACATTGCCCATGTAATAAATCGGCACATAAGTAGAAATAAAGCCGTAGTTGCGACTGATGCGAATTTTATTGCGGCTGACTTTTTCGATGAGCTCATTGACTTCGTGTTCACTGAGCTCTTCGATAACCGAATCTTTATTTAGCAGTCTTGCAGGCAGGCCAGGTTTAAAAAACTTATTGATGTAAATAGCGAAACGAGAAAACTCATCTAATTCACTCACGGCATTAATAAGCGCCTGATCGAGCTCAGGCTCTTCTTCTTGTTGGGTGATTTCTACAACCCAGTCATGTCCGCAAGCGTTAGCCGCCATCTAAAAAGCCCCCAAAACTGCTTATTACTTTAGTTTAGTTAACTTTATCAGAATTACTAAAAAACTATAACAAAATCATATCATCTCGATGGATTACTTCACTGCTTGGTGCAAATGCAAGCAACTGGGTAATTTGCGACGAATGACAGCCCTTAATTTGATCAATTTCTTGATGGTTAAAATTAACAAGGCCTTTGGCTATACATTGCCCTTGGCACGTCACCACTTCAATCACATCACCGCGCTCAAATTGCCCTCGCACAGTTTTTACGCCTTTTGCCAGTAAGCTTGCACCACGCTCTTTAAGTGCAAGGCTTGCGCCATCATCAATCACTAATTGCCCCGTGCTTTTAGGTCCTGCAAGTAACCATTTTTTGCGGCCATCTTTTGGTGCGGTGAGTTTTAAAAAGCGTGTACCAGGGAGCTTGTCGGCCATGCAATTTAAAATCACATTTTTGCCTGCGCCTTTGGCAATAATTACCTCAACACCGGCGCGACGTGCAATATCGGCTGCTTGCAGTTTGGTTGCCATACCACCGGTACCTAGGGTGGTGCCACTACCACCAGCGAGCTCTCTTAGCTCATCATTAATATGCTCAACTTCATTGATAAGTGTTGCATTGGCATCAGAGCGCGGATCGCCTGTAAATAGGCCTTCTTGGTCAGTTAACAGTAACAGCTTTTCAGCATTTGCTAATATTGCGACTAAAGCAGATAAGTTATCGTTATCACCCACTTTAATCTCGGCGGTGGCTACAGCGTCGTTCTCGTTAATAATTGGCACCACATTGTGAGCAAGAAGTGCATTTAAGGTATCGCGGGCATTTAAGTAACGTTCACGGTCTTCTACATCGGCGCGGGTCAGTAGCATTTGTCCAACATTCACACCATACAAAGCAAACAGACTCTGCCAAATATGAATAAGCTGTCCTTGGCCGATTGCGGCAAGCATTTGTTTTTCAATCAAAGAACGACCACAGGGGGTAATAAGTTGCTCGCGACCTGCAGCAACTGCGCCGCTTGATACTAAAACAACCTGATAACCCTGTTTTTTTAATTCACAACATTGGCGAACAAGTTCAACCATGTGTGCTTTATCTAATTTGTCGGTACCGCCTGTCAGCACGCTTGTGCCCAGCTTTACAACAACGACGTGTGGCCTTTGCATTTGATTCTTATATTCTGCATCTTGAGGTAGTTTGGGTATATATATACCAGCTAACAGTTTTTGAACAAGTTAAAAAAATTCATGCTAGGATCGCGCTCTCGTTTTTTTACTCAATAGCGACACCTATGCCAGCCAGTTTATGCTTAATTATCGCGACCTTTTTATGGGGTAGCTCTTACATTGCTTTAAAGCATGCAATCAATGTTTATGACCCTGTGTTAGTGATTTTTTTAAGAATGCTAACCACATTATTGATTAGCTTATGTTTATGGCGCTATATAATCCGCTTTGAATTCAAACAAGGTGACTGGAAGTACTTAATTGGTATGTCGCTGGCTGAGCCTTGCTTTTATTATTTATTTGAAGGGCATGCCCTTGAATACACTTCGGCATCGCAAGCTGGGGTAATTGTTTCTTGTTTACCCATTATCGTCGCTATTTTGGCGTTCTTAATATTAAAAGAGTACATCAGTAAAGCCATCGTCGTTGGTTTTACCTTGTGTATTGGCGGCAGCATTTTATTAACGCTATTATCACCGAGCACTGAGCAAGCCCCTAACCCACTGCTTGGTAACTTTTTAGAATTGATGGCAATGGTGTGCGCCGCGTTTTATACCGTGAGCGTAAAACACTTAGTCGCTCGTTACTCACCACTTACTTTAATTGCAATTCAAGGGTTCAGCGGTAGCTTATTCTTTGCACCTTTTTTATTTTTCATCGAACTACCCAGCGAAAATCAGCACGACTTAAGTGCCCTACTGAGCATTTTATATTTAGGCTCATGTGTCACTTTAGGTGGCTATGGCATGTACAATTACGCCATCAGTAAAGTGTCGGTGTTAACCGCTGCTGCTTACTCAAACCTCATTCCAATTTTTGCGTTAATTTTGTCAGCTATTTTACTTGACGAAGTACTCACACTATGGCAATGGGTGAGTATTGCAGTGGTATTCGCCGGTGTTATTGTTAGCCAACGTCATCAAGAGCTCAAAGTTGACGTAGACGACGATAATTTATCAGCCGACACCAATAGCCTAAACTCAGTCCCTGAAGCTAAGGAGTCAAAAGGGTAACAGGTTAATAAATAAAGGCCTGATTGTGCTAAAAAGCCCTGTTCGCTTTGATGAATAACATCAATGCTACGAACTTGATAGTGCTCAATCTGGCCACTTGGCAACTGCATACTGAACTGCTCACCCACTTCGACATGTTTTAGAAATGCAAAGTGGGTGTCGTTATGGCCAGCTATTAACACCCCTTTTGAGCTGCCAAGTTCACCGCTTGGCAAAAAATGCCCGGGGGCAAACGCGAGGTTTCGCCCCGATGCACCAGCAAGTACAGTCAATTCTTGCTGCTGGCTTGGCCAATTTATGTGTGCAGTGACATAACCATCGGCGTAAAACCAAGGCCTTACTTGTTCATTAGGACTTTGCAAAGTTTGCTGCCAAGCTGACTCAATTAGAGCCTGTGCCAGCCAAGCTTTCGCCTGCATATAACCGCCATTAACAAACAATGCGATGCCAAGTAAGGCGCTGCAAACTGGCAGCGCTTTTTTTAGCGTCGCCATTGCCATAACCACGAGAAAGAAAGTAACAACAACCCAAGTAACATAAACACCCGGCTTTGTCCGTCGGTTTGCGGTAGCGTCATGCCATTAGGAAGTTTATTTCGTACTTGCATTGAACGCTCTGCAATCTCATTCCCCGCGTAGTTATCAACTGCAATAAAGGCCGTAAAAGGGCTGAGTAAATGATGCTGAAGTGCTAATGCTTCGACTTCTGCGCGTACCGCCTGTTTTTCGTTATAAAGCAGCAGCGATTTAATTTTTTGTCTGGCCCAGAGTCTAGCGATACCTTCGCCGTTTGCAGCATTGGCTGTTGCTAAATTAATCGTCATTGGCCCTGTGTTTGTCTGCCCCTTTAATGTTAAGTGCTGACTGCCATCAAGCTTCACGGCAACCAAAACCGGCTCTGAAAAATACAAGTCAGGTAATGGCGATGGCCAATACTCAAGGGCTGCTTTGTCGCCTTCAAGAGCAAGCTCAGTAACAGCTGGATGCGCCAGCTTATCAAAAAGTAGCTGCATTTTTGGTTGTACTTGGTTGGTGCTACTTATAAAAGTAAATGTACCACGACCAATGTCAGCAGCTCTGGTCATAAAAAAGCTATTAGGCGCGCTACCAATACCGACGGTAAAGAGTCGGCTGTCACCTAAATCTGTTTGAATTTGTTTAAATAGCTGCGTTTCGTTACCCACACTGCCATCGGTTAAAAACACCACTTGGCGTACAAAGCCATCATGCTGTTTACCATCAAGTACCTGAGTCAGTGCTTTTGCTATTTCGGTGCCGCCATCGGCTTGTAAACCATAAATAAAGCGCTCTGCACGGCGAATGTTAAAGTCATTGGCAATCATTGGCGTGTCACTTAACACTGACACTTCGTTATCAAAGCCGATGATGTTAAAACTGTCATTTTCATCCAATAACGAAAGGGCATAAAACAAGGCTTGTTTAGCCTGCTCCATTGATTGGCCATGCATTGAGCCAGAGGTATCAACAACAAACACCATTTCGCGAGGAAGACGAGCTTGCGAGATAAAGTGGTCGCTTGGCGGTACTAACATCAGTAAACCATATTCTTGACCTGCAACTGTTTCGGTAAAAAATGCAGCCTGAGAGTGGGCTTTATCAAGGGGTTTAAATGTCAGCTCAAAGTCTCTATCCATTGGAACATCACGATTAAGTGATAACTGGTACCGACCAAAACTTGGGTTATCGATTTGCATACCCGCTAAATTAGCGCTGATATCACTGAGTTCAAGGCCAATATCCATCGCAATTGCAAGGTTTAGGCTCGCATCAGACTCTTGGCTTTGTGCGCGATGAAAAACAGGTTTCAGCCACGCTGATGCCATTTGCGCTGTGTTAGCTGTTGCGTCGTTCTGTTGTTCTGTGTCTTTTGTTTCTAGATTCGCTTTTTGCTGTAGTTCTGCCGTTAAAGGTTCGTAGCGCGGCGTAATAGTGGTTGGAAAACGCAGTGAAAACACACCATCGCGAAAACCGATTATCTCTTGGTATTGCAAGGTAATTTCAATCTCTTCCCCTGCTCCAAGGTTTGCCACATCAGTTGAGAAAATGTTCGCACGCTGCTGACGAACTAAAGCGGCACGTTTACCCTGTTTTTGAGCTTGCTTAAATTGCTGTTCTGCCTGCTGCTTAAGGGCAATGTTACCTGTGATAATACGCTCACCAATTTGCATTTGCATGGCATGAACTGCGCTTTCATCAGGTAACGGAAACACATAACGGGCATTAACCGCAAACGGGTGCGGGTTTTGATAACGTTGTTTAACAACAACATGATTAATAAGCCCAGTGAGCGTCATAGTGACATCGTTTTTCACTAATAAGCCCGACGACACTTGGCTATTTGAATCATCATAAAAACGCAGTTCGGCACTGGCATTGGCTGCAAATGCAGGGTTAACTGCATAACCTAATAAGAGGATAAAAAGGCTCCCAAAAAGGAGCCTTTTGGTACGGTTACTCAACATAACATGTCACTCCATCGACCGATGAATTAGTGGTTACTTTGTGCTGTACGTAAGCTGCTTTGTGACACAGGGCGTGTCGTTAAGGTTACGCGGCGGTCAAACACGTTGTCTTCGTAATTATTTGAATCGGCAACACTTTGCTGCTCACCAAAGGCGGTTGCGGTTAAGCGCGTATGAGGCACACCTTGTTTAATTAAGTAGCTTTGCACTGCATTTACACGCTGTTTTGAGAGCATTAAATTAGCCAATTCATCACCACGCTGATCTGCAAAGCCATTTAAGTCGATAGCCAAATTTGGCTGGGCAATCAATAACTGCGCGACTTTGTCGAGTTGATTAGCAAAGTGTGGGGCAATTTCGCTAGAGCCGGTTTTAAACTGTACTGTCATCGCCAGTAAGGTGTTTAATTGGGCTTGTAGTAACTGCTCTTTTTCGTCAGCTAATAATTCAAGCTGCTCACTTAGTGCTGCGTTATCGGCAATCACTTGTTGGTAATCAGCGGTTTGCTCCTTCATTACAACTAATGCGTGAGCTTGTTCATCAATGGTGTTGTCTGCCGCTTCTTTTTCACCAATTAAGCCACCAGCAAACGCGCCAATAAATGCTCCCACTGGGCCGCCGACTATGCCGCCAACAACTGCGCCAGCACCTAAGCCAATGGCTGTTTCTTTTGGTGTTTCTTGTTTACTTTGACTCGCAGCATCTGCAAAAGGGGCTACAGATACAGCAGATGTGATAACAGCGGCAATAATTAATTTTTTCATGGTTTAATCCTTTTTCTACTTAATTGCTTGGCAACATTGGTTGGTGTTGCAAACTTGGTATGGAGCTATTAAAACAAGTCGAAATGGCAATAAAGGGGATCAAAAAAGGCAAACTGCTGAGCAATTGTGGCAGAAAAATGGCAATCGCGTTTTTGCCAGTACGCAAGGCAAAAAATTAGGTATAGTTCGCTATAGAAAGAATTTAAGTAAGTATTAGCAATGAAGAAAATAGCAATCGTTGAAGATGAAACAGCAATCCGCGAAAACTACACTGAAATGCTCAGCGCTCAGGGCTATCAGGTTGTAGGCTTTGCTGACAGAGCCAGTGCTGAACTGGCATTTAGTCAATCTTTACCAGATTTAGCCATTGTTGATATTGGCCTTGGCCATGAAGTGGATGGTGGCTTTTTACTTTGCCAAACATTACGCAGTCTTTCTAAAACCTTACCGATTATATTTTTAACCGCCCGTGATAGCGAAATTGATACCGTATGCGGCCTGCGCATGGGTGCTGACGATTACTTAACCAAAGACATCAGTATGGCGCACCTTGCTGCTCGTATTGGTGCCTTGTTTAGACGCCTTGATGCCTTCGACCAACCTGCCGATCAAACCGCTCTTTTGCATCGCGGCCCGTTAAAGTTAGATACTCAGCGCATGCAGGTTTTTTGGCAAGAGCAACTGGTTGATTTAACCGTAACAGAGTTTTGGATGGTATATTCGCTTGCACAGCGTCCAGGCCATGTAAAAAGCCGCAACGAATTAATGAGTGATGCGAAAATTTATGTTGATGACAGCACTATTACCTCACACGTAAAACGTATTCGTAAAAAGTTTATTGCTTTAGATGATACATTTGACTGCATTGATACCGTTTACGGTATGGGTTATCGCTGGGAGCAAGCTTAATGCTGCGTTTGGGGCTCAGAACAAAGTTTATTTTCTTATCCTGCTTTTTATTTTTATTGCCTTGGCTTGGCTATGAATATGTTTGGGAAATGGAAAAGTTCTTAAGGCAAGGGCAAGAAAAAACCTTAGTGGGCACCACCCGCGCACTTGCAACCGCATTACATGAGCGCCCTGCTTTGTTTGACTCGCAAACCAACTTTTTAGATCAAGTTGTAAAAGGCCGAGATTTATATGCCTATAACCTAAATAACCCGATTCAACTTGATGGTAAATTGTCGGAGTGGCAGCCTTATCAAAACCTATTTTGGCATTACGACGAGCGCTATTTACAGGGGTTAAGCCATGATCATCAAGATAGTGATCTAAGTTTTGATCACATGGTAGGCAAATACGAAAACTACCTTTATGCGGCATTTAAAGTCACTGATAGCTCACTGGTGTATCGCGCTAAAAATGTGCTTAGCTTTACCCGTAATGATCACTTACAGATCATGTTAAAAACACCTGAAGGTGAATTTAAAAGTTATGTGGTGGCTGCCCGTCAAGATGGTTGGGTTAATGCCTTTGATGCTACGACACAAGAGCCGGTCACTAAAATTCAAGGCTATTTTAAAAGCACCGACACGGGTTACAACATAGAACTGCGTTTTCCGCTTTCGATGCTAGGTAATAAGCTTGGTTTTGCGATTGAAGATTGGGATGAAGACAAGGTTGAGCCTCAACTTATGTCGACTTCAAACCTACAAAATCCCAATGATATCGGCTCTGTTTTAGTACCTTCGCCAGAAATTAACCGTATTTTGAAAGGCATGGGCCACAGTGGTAGCCGAATTTGGGTCGTCGATAACCATCATCGCGTACTTGCACAATCAGGCTCAATTCATCATGCCGATGGCGTTTGGGCAGACGGCCTAAAAGAGGAGCCCGCAACAACCTGGTGGCAACGCTTTGAGCAAGATTACTTACACCCACTTTACTATAAAATTTTAACTCGCCCAGAAAATGAGTTTATTGATACCTTACATGATGTCGCTGCGATGCAAGGCACTCACATAGCCAGCGCTTTAAATGGTAGACCCGCATCATCATGGCGCTTAACCCCAGATAACAAAGCCGTTATTTTATCGGCAGCCTACCCTATTTGGATCCAAGACAAAGTCATTGGTGCAGTAATCGCAGAAGAAACTACCAATGGCGTGCGCACCCTGCGTAATAAATCGTTAGAGAAGCTCTTTAATGTGATTTTAGCGGTGATGCTTGTTGGCACTGTAACGCTATTCTTTTTTGCTTCAAGAATTTCCAGCCGTATTCGCCGCTTACGTGATAATGCCGAGCAAGCTATTGATGCTCAAGGGCGGATCACTGGCAAGATTACTTATGCCGATTCGAATGACGAAATTGGCGACCTTTCTCGCAGCTTTGCCAACATTGTTAGCCGTTTAAGTGGTTATACTGATTACCTAGAAAATATGTCATCACGGCTATCCCATGAACTTCGTACGCCCGTGGCTGTTGTGCGCTCATCACTTGAAAACTTACAAATGCAGCCGCAATCTGAACTGAGTCAAAAATACCTCGACCGTGCCAGTGAAGGGGTTGAGCGGTTAGGTAAAATTATTACCACCATGAGTGAAGCAACGCGCCTTGAACAAAGTATTCAAAGTGCCGAGGCAGAAGAGTTTGACCTGACCAAGGTGATCACCGGCTGCATGCAGGGCTATCAAATAACCTATGGTGAAAGCCTATTTACCTTGTCGCTTTGTAAAGAGCCGTTAAATGTTAGTGGCGCACCAGAATTTATTGCCCAATTACTCGATAAGCTCATCAACAACGCACTTGAGTTTAAAACCCCGCAAAGCACAATTTCAGTCAGCTTAACCAAGCAAGAACAGCGTGCATTATTAACAATTAGCAACCAAGGGCCTTTGCTTCCTGACGGTTTAGTTGAACATATTTTCGACTCAATGGTCTCGGTGAGAAGTCAGCAACATCAACAGCAGCCCCACTTGGGTTTAGGTCTTTATATTGTAAGGCTTATTTGCGATTACCATCACGGTAAAGTATTGGCAGAAAATTTAGATGATGGCACAGGTGTTGTGTTCACTGTGGAGCTGCCTATTAAATAAGCATATTTGCGTTACATATGATTACAGTTTAATGACTGGGTATTCACCGATAATTCAGATTACAGGACGTAATATTTGTAATACAAAAGGCAAATTATTCTTTGGAGGGCATCATGCGATCTGGATTACAACGTGAAGAGATTGAGTTCATTATGGGGCTGTTTAGCTATAATGAAGCAACCGATAAACCAGCGGCTCCAAAAAAGCAGCCTGTAAAAGCTGACACTAAAAAAGTTGATACAGCGCAATATAAAGCAAACTACAAAGCAACTTATTTGACCTGAGTAAGCTGAGATCATTACAATGGCGCACCTTTGGAATATAACGCCTTGTAATGAAAAAACACTCACCTAAAAAAGAACTGATTTTACTGCCCGTTTTATTCGTGGCTATTTTACTTTGTGTTGCAGGTCACTTCCTACTCCAGCCCAACTACCAAGACAGCCATACCGTTGAGTATTTACTTGCTGCACTGCCATTTGCCTTATTTGGATTAGTGATCATCGCCTTTAAAGTTGCCAGTAAAAACGATAACCAAGAATAGATCAAAGAATGTGATAGCCAAACCAATCGGGCTTCATTGCTTGAGCTTGCCCGCTTGGCGTTAATTTTATTGATAAGTTGCTATCTAACAAATCAATCGCAAAACAATCGTCTACATCGTGTAAGTCATCTTTATGAAGATGAGTCATTCCCGCCAATAAAGACTCTTTAGCGCGTTGCTTTGCTTCTTCACTGCTACGCGCAACGTACAATGCAAAATCATGTTGCTCTGCAAGACTATCAGCTCGGTAAGCACCTAAATTTACAAAGTATAGTTTTTCGGCTTGGTGATGCGCAGTATCAACCACTTCGACCTGATAGCCATCGATGTGCTGAATTTGCATGTAGCTATCCATGTGCACATTGCTTTTATCACCCACCCATTGTGCTTTTAATTTTGAATAGGTTTGTTCAATGTTATCACCTACGACAAATCGAACGTCGTGCATTTCAATGTGGCAACCTTGAATACGACCGCCCAGATAGACTAAAAAAAGCGCCATGTTTTTCCTTATATTAAGCTTTCAACATTAATGTTGTGCTTTTTGATTAATTTATAAAAATCTGAGCGATTACGTTTCGCAAGCTTTGCGGCTTCGGCAACATTACCCGCTGACATTTTCAGCGTATTAATTAAATAATCTCGCTCAAATTCTTTTTTTGCATCATTTAACGAAAGTGGCTCAGCAATACTAACATTACTATTTAATGCACTCTCAACTAACTGAGCAGCAATCACTTTACCAGGTGTAAGGGCTACTACCTGCTCTATCACATTTTGTAATTGACGGATATTACCCGGCCAGTCATAGCGAACCAAAGCATGCATTGCATCATTGGCAAACTGCTTTTGATCTTGCCCCATACGTTTAGCAATTAGACCTGCAAAATGCTGTGCTAGCAAACTAATATCTTCTCGGCGTTCACAAAGCGGAGGCAATTTTAAGTTCACCACGTTTAATCGGTAATATAAATCTTCACGGAACTGCTGATTATTGATTGCCTCAGGAAGATTCTTATGAGTCGCCGACACCACCCGCACATCAATTGGGATCTCTTCTTGAAAGCCCACAGGGCGAATGGTTTTCTCTTGTAAAACCCTCAGCAGTTTTACTTGTAAATTTAGCGGCATATCACCAATTTCGTCTAGAAAAAGGGTACCACCTTGTGCTTGTTGAAACAAACCTTGATGGTCTTTGACTGCACCTGTAAATGCGCCTTTTTTATGCCCAAATAATTCAGACTCTAAAAGCTCTCCCGGCACTGCGCCGCAGTTAATTGCCACAAATGGCCCATCACTAACATGGCTGTGTTGATGTATTGCTTGTGCAAGCAGCTCTTTACCTGTGCCGCTGGCACCGGAGATCAATACATTCACTTGCGTTGGACCAAGCAATTTAACTTGCTCAAGTAGATGCAACATCGCACCGCTACGGGTGACAATATTCGTTTGTGTAGGTGTTTCATCACCGTGTACACCATGGATCTCGATAGCTTTAGCAAGGCTGTCGAACAGCTCATCTTTATCAACCGGTTTGGTAATAAATGCAAATATACCTTGCTTCGTCGCTTCCACGGCATCAGGTATCGAACCATGGGCTGTCATCATAATCACCGGCATTGAAGGATAACGACTTTGTAACTGGCGATGTAGAGCCATGCCGTCCATTTCATCCATCCTTAAGTCGGTGATCACCGCATCATAGGTTTGGTTTTTTAGCGTTTGTAGTGCCTCAATGCCACTTTCAACGGTACTAACCAAATAGCCTTTAGACTCAATTCTAATCGCTAGTAACTTTAATAAACTCGCATCATCATCTACTAATAAAACCCGTGGTTTTGTTACTTCATTCATGGTTACTGCTCCTTGGTTTCTTCACGTAGCAGAAGTTGTTGTTCGATAGTCGCAAGCGACGATAAGGTTTTTTCCATTTCATCACTTAGCGCTTGCTTAGCTTGTTTTGCCGCTAAATTCTGTTGTAAATATTGCTTTTGTAACCAAAGATACTGCTTAATATCATCTGGCCAATAAAAAGCATGGTCACTTTTTTCAAGCTGATTAAGGGCTTTTTCTGGCTCAGAAGCACCGAGTAAACAAATCGACTCAAACAGACGTTTTAGCTCATTTTCACCAACATAATTTGCTTTATCAGAGCTTGCTTTAAAGCCACCACACTTAGCAGCATGCCAAGCAATGACTGTACTTGCAGGCGGGTATAGCGGCTCACTTTTCGGCCGAGGCTTTGGATTAGGTTGCCCTTGAGGTTTCACACCTGTTGTCGGCTCTACTTGCTTTGGCTCAACATGCTTTTGCGTGATCGTGCACCCTGTTATAAAAAGCGTGCCTATAACAAGCATAAAACTGGCTTTATTCGCTAAGCCCATATCAGTTAACTCCTTGGGTTAATTGAATTGGTAAAATGGCTGTAAATACACACCCTTGTGGCTCATTATCTGTAATAGAGAGCTTACCGTTTAATTGTTCAACTGTTTCTTTAACGATAGTTAAACCAAGTCCGCTGCCCATTTCAGTATGTTGTTTTGCATTCTTGCCTTGATAAAAAGCCCCAAACACAGCGGCTTTTTCAGTATCTTCTATCCCCAATCCTAAGTCGCTGACACTCAAAATTAACTGCCCCTGTTTTAAGCTTGCTTTTATTGTCACTGACTCGTGTTCCGGCGAAAACTTTAACGCATTTGAAGTCAACTGAATGAGCACCATTTCAAGTAGCTCAATTGAGATAAACAAGGCTTTATTTGGTAATTCATTTACCCACACAATGGATAAATCACGCGCTGATAATCGGTGCTCAAAATGACGCTCAATTTTATTCATCATCAAGTTAAAGTTAAGCTCGCTTAGGCTTTGCTTACTCGTGCGAATAGCGTTGTAACTCAATAAGCTTTCAATCATGGCTCTGAGCCGCACCATACTTTGCGTTATTAGCTCAAGGACGGCTTGTTGCTCGCTATTGATTGGACCAACAATTTCATCTGCAAGTAAGTCTGTGCCTTCAACCATCGAAGCAAGGGGGGTTTTTAATTCATGTGTCACATGGCGTAAAAATGTATCTTTTTGCTGCTCAAGCATATGTAGCTGTGCTTGAACCCACTCTAGTTTGTTACCTAATTCAACTAGCTCTGACGAACCTCGAACTTGAATTTTTTGCTGCCAATGGCCTTGTCCAAGTTTATCAATTACATGTGTGAGCTCCCTGAGCCGTCCGCTGATCCGCCAAAGAAACCCGCCCCCGACCAATAACGTGAGTGGAATTAACGCAACTAACCAATTAATGAATGAAGTTTGAAGTGCTTTTAATTGCTGCTGATTTTTTGTGATGCGTAATTCATTTTGCTCTTTGAGCCAATTTGTTTGCTCACTGATAAGCTTGCTGGCAGGAGCAAATAACTCACCGTCTTGCTTTTGCTCTATCAACAAGTGCTGTTGTGCAAATCGTAATACCTCAGCCAGTTGCCGCCACTGTGAGACATAATCAGCGGTTGGGCTTAAAAATATAAGCTCATCAATACTTTGCAGTGAAGATTGCCACTTATTGGCAATCAAGCTATCGAGGGATTCACTTTTAAGCACCCAATTTTGTCGAGTTGCCCTTTCTAAGCTATTTAAGTCTTGTTTGAGGTTATTAAATGCTTTAGTGATTTCGTAATTGTCACCGACGATTTCTTGAGTCACCGCTAGCTGCTTATTAAGCGCATTTAAAAATAAAATCACCACCAAAGATAACGGTAGTAAAGACAGCAAAATGCTACAGACGAACTGGCCAATAAGACTCGGTCGCCAATTGAGTAACTGTTTTATTTTTATCGCTACTGTATTTTGCATATTCACTCTCAACATAATTTCAGATGCTGATTATTAGTGAACAAACTTAGACACTCGCTGAATCCGAACTTAAAAAGTACTGATTTTTACCCAAAAACCGATACAAAGTTGCTATTTGGCAACAGGCTAACTCATTGAAATAAAATGGATAAAGTTTTAACACCTGAAAATCGTTGCAAAAAAGACACAACACCCTGTAACTATTTCGCATTCAAAACCACATTAAAACCATAAGCTATTGATAATTAGGACCTTTTAATATTGGCACTGATTTTGATTGGTACTAAGCAAATTAGTTATTTAGGACACAAAATGAAAATAAAGGCCCTGGTAGCCACCCTGCTTATAAGTCTCATCTCGGTAAGTAGTTATGCACTAGATTTGCAAACAACGTTTAACGAGCTTGATAAAGACAGTAATGGCTTTTTGAGTGAAGCAGAAGCATCTGAAGATGCATTATTACATGGCAACTTTACTCAAATTGATAGTAACCAAGATGGCCAAATTTCATTTTCTGAGTTTCAGTCGTTTATTCAATAGGAGATTGTAATGAAACAACTATTAGCTGCATTCTCGCTGATGTTTTTAGTTATCAGCGCTACCGTTTTAGCATCACAAATGGATGTTCGATTCGCTAAATTTGATACAAACGCCGACGGCGAGATTTCATTAACTGAAGCAACCAAACACGATAACCTACTTAAGCAATTTGCCGATCTGGATGAAAACGGCGATCAGGTTCTGTCTGAACAAGAGTTTGAAAAATTCAAACCTTAACGGCTTAAAGTGCTTGCCATAATCCCAGAGGGAATGTGTAAACGGATTTAAATTTTGGGAGTTAAATTATGGCAAGCACTTTTATTTGGAGAGTAATTATGAGAATTTTCTGGCTTGCTTCATGTACCTTAATTACTATAAGCTTCAATAGCTTAGCATTGGATGTAAAACAACGATTTGATCACCTTGATAAAGATAAAAATGGCTTTTTATCTGTGCAGGAACTGTCATCGCAACCGCACTTGCAAAAACGCATGGCGCAGTGGGATACAGATAAAGATCAACAAATCTCGCTCCTTGAATTTAAACACTATTTAACAAACAAGAGTTAAAGTAATGTCAAAATTAACCTTTGCCAGCCTAATTTTATGTTGTGTAACTAGCACAGTGAGTTTTGCTGCAGATAGTATTGGTGAAAAATTTAAACAACTTGATCGTAATGACGATGGTTACCTGACTCGCTCAGAGTCTGCGAGAGACCCTGCTCTGTGGTCACGTTTCAAAAACTATGACAGCGATAAAGATAATAAATTATCGCTTAGTGAATTTAAGGTCTACGCAAGCAAATAAAGCGTTACAATTAATTATTTACTTGCTGCTGAGTTGCAGTTTACTGCAACTCTGATACTGTTTTCATAAATCAATAAAAACTATTAGAAGATTATGAAACTCATCATCAGCTTACTAGCAACAGCTTCACTTAGCTGCTTTGCCAACACCACTGTTATTTATAATATAAATGGCTACACGCCTACCTACAAAGGCGAAACCCAACACTTTTCTGCACTGGTTTTTAAAGACGGTAAAGTCGTAAAAACAGGCAATGACTCAATTAAAAATAGCTTCCCTGACGCCACCGCAATTGACGGCAAGCAAGCCACGTTGTTACCTGGCTTAGTCGATGCTCACGGCCATGTAATTGGTTTAGGTAATAACCTTTCACAACTTGATGTCAGAAATACGCACTCGGCAGATGAGGTTGGCAAAATGCTGGCTGAGTTTGCCAAAGATAAACAAGGTTGGATCATTGGTCGCGGTTGGAATCAAGAGCAATGGCCTGGCGGTGAGTTTCCAACTGCAGCTGATTTAGACAAATATGTAAAAGACAAACCTGTAGTGCTTTCTCGCGTTGATGGCCATGCTGTATGGGTTAACTCAAAAGCCATGGAACTTGCAGGTATTGATAAACAAACTCCCTCTCCTGCCGGCGGTGAAATTTTAAAGCTGGATTCAGGGTTACCTTCTGGGGTATTCATTGATAAAGCCGAAACGCTTGTTACCCAACATGTACCAAAAGCAAGCCATGCCAGCATTAATACGGCATTAGATAATGCAGGTAAACATCTACTAAGTTTGGGTATTACATCAACCCATGATGCCGGTATCGATTACGACACGTGGCAAGTGTACAAGCAGCGCTCTGAGCAAAAGTCCCTTCCTGTCAGAATCGTAGCCATGCTAAGTGCTGCCGATCCTCAACTAGAAACCATGCTCAAAGCAGGCAAATATAAAGACATGAATGACATGCTGTCGATTCGAAGTGTCAAAGTGTATGCAGATGGTGCTTTAGGCAGTCGAGGCGCAGCCCTCATCGAGGAATACGCAGATCGTAAAAATCACCACGGCTTAATGCTTGAAACCCAAGAAAAACTTGAGCAACTATTCAACTTAAGCTTTGCTCATGGTTTTAGTGCGAACACCCATGCCATTGGTGATAAAGCCAATCATGTTGTGCTAGATGCCTATGAAAATGTGTTTAAAAAAACCGGTGGCATTTTACTTCGTAACCGAATTGAACATGCACAAATTGTGACTCCTGAAGATATCCCTCGTTTTAAAACGTTAAAAATTATTCCATCAATGCAGCCTGTTCATGCAACCTCTGATATGCATATGGCAGAGCAGCGTCTAACTGAAAAACAACTTGAAGGGGCGTATGCTTGGAAAACCTTTTTAGCGCAAGGCTCAGTAATTGCAGCAGGTTCTGACTTTCCTGTAGAGCTTGCTGATCCGTTTGATGGCTTATATTCAGCCATTACACGGATGGATCATAATCAACTTCCTGAAGGCGGCTGGCGACCACAAGAGCTGCTATCGCGTGATGAAGCTTTGCGTGCGTTTACTTTAGGTGGTGCTTATGCTGCACATCAAGAGTTTAAAGTAGGTAGTTTAGAGCAAGGAAAGTGGGCTGACTTTATTTTGATTGATAAAGACTATTACAAAGCCCCTATTTCTGAAATTCACGATATAAACGTGACACAAACTTGGATTGCGGGCGAACTAAAATATAAAAAAGAGGAATAATAATATTACTCGGCGTCAGCTTTTTGCTGACGCTTTAATTTAATGATGTGGTAAATATTCACAAACGCCAGTAAACCATTGGTGAAGGCCACCGGAACGGCACCAATTGCCAGCCCGTAGAAGGTAAATGCAATACACCCTGCTAGGTTGAGCCAGCGTAGTTTTACTACATCGCTCATTGTCAAAGAAGCAACCAACAGTGCTGACGCTAAATAGCCTAAATATTCCCAACTCAATTGTTCTCTCCTAGGCTTTAGGTTAGCATTGGAGCTTGTCATTTTTTTTGACGCACTCAGTGCTACTTTGACAATAAAATAAAAAAGCTAACTTACTAAAAACCTTGTAAAGCTTAAGAATAATCTTGGCTTTAAAATCATTACACGGGAAATGAAGGTATCAGTAACGTGAATCACCTTACTAGCAAGTTAGCGTAAATTCTTAGAATCTTAATGCTAACGTCATTAAGATGTAATAAATAGGACAATTGTCCGAAGAGCGGCGTTAATGTTTCAATATCATTTTTCAAGCTATCTTGTTGACCAATTACTGACATTTGCTGGCAGTAGTTTTCAACAAGCTAAAAAAGAAGTGCTGATCCACCAAGATCAACCTTTGTCAAAACTCGTATTAGTAAGAAGCGGCACGGTGTCGTTCAGCTATGACGTGGGTAATGGCCGACGCCTTCTTTTGGGCCAGCTTGATTGTAACAACACACTGATTGGTGAGATTGAAGCACTAAATAACTACCCGTGTATTTACACAGTTACGTGCTTTAGCGATGTAAGTTATAACCTAATTGAGCTTAAACATTGGCGCGCACTACTATTAGAAAAGCCAGAATTAAGCTTATACACAGCACAAACAATTGCCGCTAAATTCCAAGAAAACCAAAAAATAAACTTAGATAAACTGCTATTACCACTTAGCTACAATATAGCTAAAGATTGCTTATTAAGAGCTGAAAACAGCAACCCAACACTACTGCGTGCCTACCCTACCGTAAATGCCGAAGCAGAACGCTTTGCTACCACAGAAAGAGCGTATAGACGCGTAGTTACAGAATTGGTTGAAAAAGGCTTAGTACAAAGAAGTAATCAAGGTTTACAAGTAGTAGATATCGACAAGCTTAGCGACTACGTCGAAAGTTTTGCGCAGTTATAAGTGTAGAACACACTCATAACTGCAAAAATATTAAAACTTACTTTTCTAAAAGTATGTCATGAATATTGGCTAAATCAGACTTACCTTCGATAATTTCGTCTGGCGTTAGGCCTGAAAGCTCATGAGGAAACACTAACCACTCTTCAGACTCATGAATGAAGTAATCTGGCACCATGTCTACTTTTGAGTTTTTTGGCTTATAGTATGGGCAAGCAACGCGAATATCACGTGGTAGGTTTAAACGCATTAACTCCGATAGCTTTTCTTTTAATGCAAAAATACTGCGGCCAGAATCAAAAACATCATCAACGATTAGTAATGAGTTATCTGCATTGGCATTTTCAATGATGTAATGCAATCCGTGAACTTTGATCTCTTTAGATTGCTGGTTAATACCGTAATACGAAGAGGTACGCACTGCGATATGGTCAGTTTCGATACCTTTGTAATCGTAATATTCTTGAACTGCGATACCAATTGGAGCACCACCACGCCAAATACCAATGATGAAATCAGGACGGAAACCATCTTCATAAACTTGTGCCGCAACACGAAATGAATCTTCAAGAAGCTGCTGCGCAGTGATATAGCACTTATCTGACATAAATAGAGACCCCAGTGTGAATTGATCATTCAAGTGTAGCTAATTTAATAAAAACTAACCACAGGATGAGAAAATGTGGGGCGGGATTTTATACTAATTTACTCAAAAAAGCTTGTATCAGTTTGTAAAATTACCCTTTAGATCAAAAAAGCCCCTTAACTTAGATAAAGTTAAGGGGCTTAATAAGGGCGTGTTGACCTTTGTGGATTAAATTTGTTCACTCTAGGGGCGATTTAATCACGGCGCGAGATTTGTAACCTAGTGGGCTAAGTAAAAATCGAGCAACAAAGAGTTAATCGCCCCTAGGAAGAACCCGAAGGGCAGCACGTGTTTGGCATTAATGCTGCGTTATCGCCTATTTATGTGGAACAACCACACTACATAGGCTCTGCCTTGCCTAAATACCAAACACACTGCTGCAAAGTTAATCATAAAAGGTCAACACGCCCTATAGATATTTGCTTATGCTTTTTCTAGTAAAGTTCTTGCAACGGTACGCATACCTTGAGTTGTTGCGCCTGCAGCCCACTCGCTTGTGCTACCCATGTTAAATGCAGCAGCAAGGTCAATGTGAACCCAACCTTTACCTTCATTTGGCACAAAGCGTGATAAGAAACCAGCCGCATTAGAAGCGCCACCGTAACCACCACCTTTTTGTGGACGACTATTTGCGGTATCTGCATATGGCGACGGGCAGTTTTGTTGATGCCACTTTTCAAGAGGTAATGGCCATGCAGCTTCCATTTCTTGCTCTGCAAAGTCTTGTACGTCACGTACAAGCTCTTTATCAAGACCGAACAATGCATTGTATTCTTGACCAACAGCAACAAGCGCAGCGCCTGTTAGCGTTGCTGCATCAATGATTAATGGCGCGCCAGACTCACCTGCAGCCATTAAGCCATCAGCTAGCACTAAACGACCTTCAGCGTCGGTATTAACGATTTCAACTGTGGTGCCATTTTTATACGTTAAGATATCACCAAGTTTGTAGGCATGACCTGAAATTAAGTTTTCAGCACAACATAAAAACAATTTAATACGTTTGTTGATACCACGACTAATAGCAAGTGCTAAACCTGCAGTTACTGTAGCAGCACCGCCCATGTCGCACTTCATGCCTAACATGCCTTCACTTGCTTTGATTGAGTAACCACCTGAATCAAACGTAATGCCTTTACCAACTAAAGCGGCCGCAACAGGGGCATTTTCGTCGCCCGTTGGGTTGTAATCTAATGCTAATAATACCGGTGGACGCTCACTACCACGGCCTACCGCATGGATACCAATCCATTGTTGCTCTAATAAAGCATCACCTTTAATAATTTGGTAACTTACGTGCTCTGGCGCTAATGACTGAATAAATTCTGCCGCTTTACCAGCTAGACTCTCAGGGAAAATGTCATCCGCAGTGCCATTGATCATTTGACGAGCCCACGTCGCAGCTTGTTTTAAAGAAGCCAGTTCTTTGCCGTCTGTTTTTGCATTTTCAACAAACTCAATAGCATCTAAATTCTTTGGTGAAACAAAGCCTTGGTAAAAAGCCCACTGTGTTTCTGTACACCAAACATCGCCCACTAAGGCAATGTTTTTTAAGCCTTGATTAGCTAACGTACGTGCTGCTTTTTGTACGTTTTTAAGTGTATCTTGCTCAGTTAAATGAACAGTTGCGCCTTGTTCAGTAAAAGAAAGAGCGGCTTTTTCGCCCCAATGTGCGGCAGCGCCCTGCTCGCTAAGTTGAACTAGAAATTTTTCTGACATGTTAGAATACTCTTTGCGCTAAAAATGTTACTTGAGTTTACTACAGCCAACGTCAGTTCCCAACAGCTTGCGATAAATAGCATTATGCAGCATGGTTCAATCCTCGTAATGAATCACATACAATAAAGAAAAACGAATTTATAAAAGCCATGAAGTTTACTCCTGCATTACAATCAGCCACCTTGATTAAACGCTACAAACGTTTTTTAGCCGACTTAAAACCTGCCGATGGCGCAGAGTTTACAGCTCACTGTGCCAATACTGGCAAAATGACGGGCTGTGCAGAGCCAGGGTTTAAGGCTTTTTATTCAACCAGTGATAACGCCAAACGCAAGTACCCTCAATCCTTGCAATTAACTCAGAACCAATTCGATCACTTAATATGTGTTAATACCGCGATTGCAAACAAGGTTGTGCAAGAAGCCTTAAATGCAGGCACGATTGCTGAATTTGTTGACTATCAAACCATTGCTGCAGAAGTAAAATACGGCCAAGAAAATAGCCGAATCGACTTTTTATTAACAGATGAACATAAATCCCATTGCTATGTAGAAGTAAAATCTGTGACATTACTTTCACAAACAGACCCACACTCTGGGCAAGGTTATTTTCCAGATGCAAAAACTGAGCGAGGCCAAAAACATCTTCGAGAGTTAATAGAAATGGTGCAGCAAGGGCATCGTGCAGTGCTATTTTTTGCCGTTTTACATGAAGGTATCAATCACGTACGTGCGGCAGAACATATCGACCCAAAATATGCCCAACTATTAACTGAAGCTATAGAAAACGGTGTCGAAGTCATTGCTTACAAAGCAAAAATTTCTGCAGAAGAAATTAAACTGCAAGAAAAATGTGATTTTATTAGCTAAGCAACTCTTTTACTAAAAAGACAATAAAAAACACGATTTAAGTTGTATTATTTTTTTTTGCCTATATAACTTAGCAAATTTATCAAAATTATGGGTAGTGGCTCTACTCATGGCAATTTATGCAATCAGGGGTCGAGGCATATAAATTAAGCTAAAATAAATTTGCCTCAATCTAATGATTCTGCTATTTATAGCCGCCGGCTAACGCTGGGCAAAATATTAAGGATTTAGGAGAAAGTTATGCCAGACCAAAAAAGACTAGGGTTATTGGCTCAGGCCGGGTTGGAACCATACCAAGAACAACCAGGTGAAGAGTATATGAATGAAGCACAACGTGCTCATTTCAAAAAAATTTTAGAAGCTTGGCGTAACGATTTACGTAACGAAGTAGACCGTACTAAATCGCATATGCAAGACGAAGCAGCTAACTTTCCGGATCCAGTAGACCGTGCAGCACAGGAAGAAGAATTCTCATTAGAACTTCGTACTCGTGACCGTGAGCGTAAACTGATCAAGAAAATTGAAAAAACGATTCAATTAATCAAAGAAGATGACTTTGGTTTCTGTGAATCATGTGGTATCGAAATTGGTATCCGCCGCCTAGAAGCGCGTCCTACAGCTGATTTATGTGTAGACTGTAAAACGCTTGCGGAAATTAAAGAAAAGCAATCTGGACGCGGTTAATTACATCCTTTAATTAGCCCATGTCTACCACAGCCGTTAACACGCCAATGCGTGAATATCGTGGCCGCTTTGCGCCATCCCCTTCAGGGCCATTACATTTTGGCTCACTTATAGCGGCTGTGGGTAGCTTCCTTGATGCAAGAGCCAATCAAGGAAAATGGTTAGTACGCATTGAAGATATCGACACAACGCGTGTTGTAAGCGGTGCTAGCGACGATATATTACATACCTTAGAGGCTTACGGCCTTTACTGGGACGAGCCAGTCATATACCAAACCCAGCGTCATGAGCAATACCAAGCCATTGTTGACGAGTTAATTTCGCAAAACCTTGTTTATGCATGCCATTGCACGCGCAAAGAAATTAAAGCAATCGGTGGAATATACCAAGGCCACTGCCGGTATAAAAACCACGCTTTAACTGATTCAGCGCTACGTTTAACCCAGCAATTTGCAACCAGTCACTACCATGATTTAATTCAAGGTGAAGTGTATGTTGATAGCCAACTTGCCAAAGAAGATTACTTAATAAAGCGCAGCGATGGTTTATTTGCTTACCAACTGGTCGTAGTCGCCGATGATATTACACAAGGTATTACAAGAGTCGTTCGCGGAGCTGATTTACTCGAACCGACCGCACGACAACTCAGTTTGTTTAAGCAGCTAAATAAACCGGCCCCAGAATACGCCCACCTACCTTTAGCAGTAGCTAAACCCGGTTTTAAGCTATCAAAACAAAATTACGCTCCGGCAATAGCAAAATCAGACCCAAAGCCCGCGTTGTTCGATGCCTTGCGCTTTTTAGGCTTAAAGCCAGAAAGCTCACTTTTATCGTTAAATATCGATCAGATGTTAGCTTGGGCTATTGAAACTTACCGCCTTGAACACATACCAAAGGTGCAAGAAATACAAGTTAGCGAGGATCCAAACTCTCCTTTTTGTAACTTTGTTACTATTGAAAAATAAATTGCCAATTTTAAAGGCCGAGTAACTTAATTTTTCAGCCCTGCTGGTATATGATAGCGACCCAAAGTGTGCGAATCATCAACACCTTAATTTAGCGCCATTTAAAACACACTGATTACACGTCAATCTCACATCGGCGAAGTATCAAACAAACGCTATACTTGATGAGTCGCAAAGTCCGCGTCGTAGGAGACAGATTATTATTTCTAAGCTTTTTCAATTTTGTCGGCAGATTATTGGCCCAAATGCCACGACATCAAGTGATGCTTTGCCAACGAGCGAGTTACCTTTGGTGATCGAACGCAGTGAACATGGTATTTCGCGCAAACAATTTAGCCCAAATGCAATCAAAGTATTGTACCGCCTTAAAGAAGGTGGTTTTGATGCCTACCTTGTAGGTGGTTGTATTCGAGATATATTGTTAGGCCAACAACCCAAAGACTTCGACGTTGTAACAAACGCAACCCCAGAGCAAATCAAAAAGCTATTTCGTAACTGTCGCTTAATTGGTCGTCGCTTTCGTTTAGCGCATATTGTATTTGGTCGAGAAATTATTGAAGTGGCGACCATGCGTGGCCATCACGAAGCTGAAGAAAGCAAAAATCAAATTAGCCAATCAAGTGAACACGGCCAACTCCTGCGCGACAATGTTTATGGCAGTATTGAAGAAGATGCTGAGCGCCGCGACTTTTCGATTAATGCACTTTATTACTCAATTAATGACTTTTGTATTTATGACTATGCCAATGGCATTAGCGCGATAAAAGCAAAACAAATTGAGCTAATTGGCGACCCAGAAACACGTTACCGTGAAGACCCTGTGCGCATGTTACGTGCAGTGCGTTTTGCCACCAAACTAGGAATGAGCATTGCACCTGGCACCGAAAAGCCAATTAAAAGCCTTGCTAACTTGCTTGATCATATTCCGCCAGCTCGTTTATTTGAAGAATCACTCAAATTGTTCTTAAACGGCAAAGCAGAAGAAAACTACTTAATGCTCCGCCAGTATGGTTTATTCAAAGCATTATTTCCTGCGCTTGATAAAATCTTAGATGCCAACCCTGAAGGCTTTGAACATACGTTTATCCTGCAAATGTTTAAAAACACCGATAAACGTATTAATGCTGATAAAAAAGTCACTCCAGCCTTTATTTTTGCAGCCTTATTGTGGTTCCCATTACTGAGCATTACTAAAAAGTTACAACAACGCGATCAACTTTCAGAGTACGATGCATTTGCACAAGCAATGAACAAAGTACTGAGTGAAAACGCGCAACAGGTAGCAGTACCAAAACGCTTCACCTTGGGTGCACGCGATATTTGGCATATTCAGCAACGCCTTGATAAACGAGGTGGTCAGCGCGCTTATAGGCTCACTCAACAGCCTCGCTTCAAAGCCGCTTATGATTTCTTATTACTGCGTGTGCAAGCTGGCGAAGAGCAACAAAAAGAGCTTGCTGATTGGTGGACAACCTACCTAAGCCAAGACATCAATGGCCAAAAAGAGATGGTTAAAAGTTTAGGACATCAAGGTGGCCCTAAGCGCCGTCGTCGCCCACGCAAGAAAAAAGTAGACTAAGTATGCATACCGTTTATTTAGGTTTAGGTGCCAACTTAAACACACCACGTAAACAAATTCATGCTGCTGTCACTGCCCTAAAAGCATTAAAAGATGTTGAGTTTGTTTGTGTATCCCATGATTACGCAAGCAAACCAATGGGGCCACAAGATCAACCCGATTATGTAAATGCAGTCGCGTGTGTTAAAACTGCACTTAAGCCAGAGCAGTTGCTTGATTTAACTCAAGCCATTGAGCTTGAGCATGGCCGTGTTAGAAAAGAAGAACGCTGGGGTCCGCGTACCCTTGATATAGATATTTTATTGTTCGGTAATGACGTGATAAACACCCCTCGCTTAACTGTGCCTCATTACGGCTTAACAGAGCGAGAATTTGTTGTTTATCCCTTGTTAGAAATTGCACCAACACTTGTATTACCGAATAATCAATCACTTGCTGATATAACAAAAACGTTGCCTTTAAACGATTTACAACAACTCCCTCAGCAGTAATCAACCAAGGCTAAGCCTTAGAGGAAATTATGTCTAAAATCACCGTTTCAACTCTCAATAAAATGAAACAAGAACAACAAAAAATCACCGCATTAACGGCTTACGACGCCAGCTTTGCTAAATTGTTTCATGATAATGGCGTCGAGGTGATTTTAGTTGGTGACTCACTAGGCATGGTATTGCAAGGTGCTGATGACACCCTTGCTGTAACCAACACAGATATTGCATACCATACTCGCTGTGTGCGTGCCGGTAGCCGCGAATTATTTGTGATTGCTGACTTACCTTTTATGACCTATGCCAACCCAACTGATGCCTGTAAAAATGCAGCAGAGCTGATGCGTGCTGGGGCAAACATGGTTAAGCTTGAAGGTGGCGAATGGCTGCACGACAGCATTCGTGCGATGACCCAACAAGGTATTCCAGTATGTGGCCACCTAGGCTTAACACCTCAGTCAGTGCATGTTTTTGGCGGTTTTAAAATTCAAGGTCGTGAGCAATCTCAAGCCGATAAAATGGTCAGCGATGCGAAAGCACTTGAAGCGGCAGGTGCACAGTTACTTGTTTTAGAATGTATTCCAAGTGAGCTTGCTAAACGTATTACTGATGAGCTAAACATTCCTACCATTGGTATTGGTGCAGGTAATCAAACTGATGGGCAAATCTTAGTAATGCACGACCTAGTTGGTATTTCGGCAGGTTATATCCCTAAGTTTTCAAAGAATTTTTTATTAGAAACCGGCAATATGCCAGCAGCAGTGCAAAAGTATTGTGAAGATGTAAAAAGTGGTGCTTTCCCAAGTACCGAACACGAGTTTAAATAAATGCAATCAATCACTGAAATTAAATCGTTACGCAGCCAAATCAAAGCTTGGCGTCAAGCGGGCCTGAGCATTGCGCTAGTGCCTACCATGGGCAATTTACACCAAGGTCACTTTTCACTTGTTGAAAAAGCCAAAACATTGGCTGATAAAGTGGTTGTGAGTATCTTTGTAAATCCGATGCAATTTGGTGCCAATGAAGACCTTGATAGTTACCCGCGCACACTAAACGAAGATAAACAAGGTTTAGCAGATCTTGGTACTGATATCGTGTTTACCCCATCCGTTGAAACGATTTACCCAAATGGTTTAGGCGAGCAAAGCTTTGTCGATGTACCGGGTGTTTCTATGGGTTACTGTGGAGGCTCGCGCCCTGGTCACTTCAAAGGCGTTGCAACCGTTGTCACTAAGCTATTTAATTTGGTACAACCTGACTTTGCTTGTTTTGGCGAAAAAGACTTTCAGCAGCTACAGGTTATTAAAACCATGACGCGTGACTTATCTATTCCAGTTGAAATTGTTGGCGTACCTACTTGCCGCGAAATCTCTGGTTTAGCAATGAGCTCTCGTAATGGCTATTTATCTGATGAGCAAAAAGACACCGCAAAAGTACTGTTTGCCACACTAAATAATACTGCAACGGCACTTAAACAAGGCAGCGCAGACATTGCAGCACTTGAGGCAGATGCAAAAGTACAGCTTGAAAAGGCTGGACTAAAACCTGACTATTATTCGATTGCAGAGCGCTCAACACTAAAACCAGCCACCGCGGCTGATAAACAACTTGTTATTTTAGCTGCTGCTTATTTGGGCTCAGTACGATTAATTGACAATTTACAAGTTGAGCTGGATTAAATAGCAACAATCTGGGTAAGATGGATTGCAAAGAAAAGACATAAACTAGGGATAAGCATGAAAAAACTACCAGCAATTGCAGCAACATTGTTTGCTATGACATTACTGTCTGCCTGCTCAAGCAAAATTGACAACCCAGAAATGCAGCAATGTGCTCAGCAAAACTATCAATGCGAAGCAAGCTGTGAGCAACAAAGCACTGCTGATGGCTTAGTTCATAAAGTCTGTAGCAACAAGTGCATTGAAGCTTACAACCAATGTAAAGCTAATGCAGAAAAGTTAGGCGAAGTTAAATAACAACAGCTCGCTTTTTAAGGCACTGATAACCTATTCGGTGCCTGCACTCCCCCTCCTGATAACAATTTCGCTTTCACAATTAAGCCTCTGGTAATTTTGTTCATATTTTTGTTTACCCTTTAAGCTATTCATATTAGGGCAAGCTTTCGTTCATTAAACTTCTCCATATTGGTGACGAATAAACAACTGCAACTGTGTAATTGTTTCTCACTAATTTCAAAATTTTACTCTTCGCATTTAGCTGCACCAACTCAAAGCCATTGAGATTATTAGTTTTTATTTTGGGCCCAGCAATTGCTATGAGATATGAAAGAATTAACGTGATTTACGGCTAAAGGAAAATTGAATGAAACCAGAAACCCGAACTAAGCTCTTCAGCGCTATTAAAAAGAAGACCTTCTTGGGCGTATTATTAGCCATCAGCGCAGGTCATAGTTACGCAGTTGAAGACCCAGAGCAGCCAAAAGCAACTGAAACAGAACAAACAGCCGCTGAGGTTCAAGCAACCGAAAATGAAAAACAGCAAGTAGAGGATAGTGCTGCTGCTGTTGAGCTTAAGCCTGCAATGATCACGATTCCAGAAGAAAAGCTATTTGAAGTTATCACTGCACGTGCGAAAAAATTAGCCTCTGAGCCTTATGTAGCTCCGAAAGATCTTGAACTTGAGGCGCTCACAAGCATCAATTACCAAGACTATCGTGCAATCCGTTTTCGTACTGAGCAAGCAATTTGGAAAGATCAAAGCCTTTATGAAATGCAGCTATTCCACCCAGGCTTTTTATATCGCTCACCGGTTGCAATTAATACTCTTGAGCAAAATGCCGAAGTAAAAAGTTTACCTTTTAAAACAGATTACTATCGTTACGATGCAACTGCTGCCCCGTTAGAGCAAGAGATCAGTACCGCGATTGCCAATACACAACTTGGCCATGCAGGTTTTCGTTTGCATTTCCCACTAAATAACAATGAGTACAAAGACGAAGTGGCTGTTTTCCAAGGTGCTTCGTACTTTCGTTTAGTTGGCCCGCATCAAGTATATGGTCTGTCAGCTCGAGGTCTTGCAGTTGATACAGCACTGAGCTCAGGCGAAGAATTTCCTGTTTTCAAAGAGTTCTGGTTAGTAAAACCTGCACCCGAAGATACTACCATCGTGCTTTATGCATTATTAGATAGCCCTTCAGTGTCGGGAGCCTATCGTTTTGAACTAACACCTTCTACTAACACTGAAGTAAAAACCGAGATGCAAATTTTTGCCCGTAAAGACATTAAAAAGCTCGGCATAGCCCCGCTAACAAGTATGTTTTACCACGGTGAAAATAGTACTAAGTTTTTTGATGATTACCGCCCTGAAGTACATGATTCTGATGGCCTATTAATGCAATCAGAACAAGGTCAATGGATTTGGCGTGCACTGAATAACCCAAAAAAATTAAGTGTCACTTCGTTTAGCTACGAGAACCCTAAAGGCTTTGGCCTTGCACAGCGAGACCGAGACTTTAATAACTACCTTGATACCGAAGCGCATTATCACAACCGTCCGAGCATGTGGATTGAGCCAGTGGGTAATTGGGGTAAAGGGCGTGTTGAGTTAGTAGAAATCCCTACAGATACCGAAACTAACGACAATATTGTTAGCTATTGGGTGCCAGAGCAGTCTATGAAAGCTGGTGACAGCTTAAGCTTTAGTTACAAGCTGTCGACTTTCAATGCCACGCTTGCAACTCAAGATAAAGCGAGTGTGTTAAGAACCCGAATTGGTAGTGCAGCATTACCTGGTGAAGACAATCCACCACCAAAAAGCCACCGCCAATTTACCGTTGATTTTAGTGGCGAAACCATTAATCAACTATCAGCTAATTTTGCCATGCAGGCGGATCTTACACTCTCTGCTGGGCAAATAAGCGATAAAACGGTACAGCAGTTACCAAACAATCAAGGATGGCGCGTAGCATTTAAAGTGGCGCCAGAGGGAGATAAGCCTGTTGATATGCGCTTATCGTTAAAACTACGTGATAAAGAAATCAGCGAGGTATGGAGCTATGTCTGGTATCCAAACGACGTCCAATAGTAAAGCATTAAAGGCAACAGCAATGCCATTTAAGAAGACCCGCGCTTGGCTTTTTTCGAGCCTAGCGCTTACCATTACCGCCTATGGCGTGTGGATCATGTTCGATATTTTAAATTCTAACGGCATGACCCCGCTTGAGTACGCTTTACTGGCATTATTTACAGTTACCTTCGCGTGGATTGTTACAGCCTTTTGTAGTGGCTGTATGGGCTTCATCTTGCAATTATTTCGTATTGACCCGTTGACCTTAAAACGTCAAAAGCCAATCGAGATTAATCAGCATGCCTTGAGCCAAACTAAAACAGCCATTGTTATGCCTATCTACAACGAAGATACAGAGCGTGTCATCGCCGGTTTTGAAGTAAGTTTACGCTCGCTGGCTAAAACAGGGCAAATGCCGCATTACGACTTTTACTTGCTAAGTGATACGCAAGACCCTGAAATTGCACGTAATGAACTTAAAGCGTGGAATGCACTTACTGAGCGCTTAGGTGATTTAGCAAAGCATACTTTTTATCGTCGCCGTGAAGATAATAAACACCGTAAAGTGGGTAACTTAACTGATTTTTGTGAACGTTGGGGCAGCCAATACGACCACATGATTGTGCTTGATGCCGATAGCATTATGACGGGTCAATGTATGCTTGAACTGACTTCTAGCATGATCAGCAATCCAAAATCAGGCTTGATCCAAACGATCCCGATTCCAGTTCGCCAAGACACGTTTTTTGGTCGTTTTTTACAGTTTGCATCAATTTTATATAGCCCAATGCTGGCAACTGGTTCTGCTTTTTGGCAAACAAACCAAGCAAACTACTGGGGCCACAATGCGATTATTCGCGTTGAAGCATTCACAAAGTGCTGCGGCCTACCTGTTCTAAAAGGTAATGCCCCATTTGGTGGTGAGATCTTAAGTCATGACTTTGTAGAAGCTTCTCTGCTACACCGCAGTGGTTGGGATGTGTTACTGCTTAGCGATGTTGAAGGCAGTTACGAAGAAGTACCAAGTAACATTCTCGATTACGCGATTCGTGATAGACGCTGGGTGCAAGGTAATATCCAGCATTTAGGTTTACTGCCTAAATCAGGTCTTAAGCTAATGAGTAAAATGCATTTTTTATTTGGTGCCACAGCATATATTTCATCGTTAATTTGGTTATCTATGCTGGCATTAAGTACCTTAGATGCAGTAACTCGTGCACTTAATAGCGACGTGTACTTTAACCATGCTTATCAACTTTTCCCAACCTGGCAAATTGCTAAAACGGATTTAATTGATTCGTTGTTATTTATTACAGCTGTATTGTTGTTACTGCCTAAATTAATGGGCGTAATTGTGACTTTAGTGCACCGTAATAAAGCCTTTGGCGGTACGATGAAGTTAATTGCCGGTTCACTCATCGAAACTATTTTTGCGATTGTGATTGCCCCTTTAATGATGGTGTTTCATAGCTACTTTGTCGTGTGCGTATTTTTAGGCAAAAAAGTTAGCTGGGATGCACAACCTCGCGAAGGCAGAATGGTACCGTGGAAAGAAGCGATTGGTTATACGTTATTTTCGACTATTACTGCGATTATCTGGGGCTCAGTTGCCTACTATTACACACCGACTTTCTTTTGGTGGTTATCACCTATTTTAGTAGGCCTTATTTTAGCAGCGCCAATTGTACGCTACTCAAGCAGCATCGGCTTAGGTGTGAAAATGCGTAAAATGGGTTTATTTTTATGCCCAAGTGAAGTTGAAAACGATGATACCTTAGCGGCACTTCGTGTACATCAACAAGAAATTGGCTTGCCAAAAGATGAACTCGCTGACTTTAGTGTGCCTGCACTACCTAATGAATACCCAACGGTAATGCCTATTCAAAGCTTTAAGGCACCCTCGGGTAAAAAGCGCAAGCAAGTACGTATTGCTCAGCAACGTATTAAAGCCAAGCTCTTTGCCAAAAGCTAAACGAAAAAAAACCGCTCAATGAGCGGTTTTTTCATCTATGTCTGTATGGTTGTTACAGAAGGCCTAGCTTTTTAAGTTCAGCCATTGCCATTTTGCCTGAAAGTGGCACATAACCATCTTTCTCTACAATTTTTTGACCGTCTACAGAAAGAACCATTTTTAAGAACTCTGCATCGATTGGTGAAAGCGGCTTATTAGGGTGCTTGTTCACATAAACGTATAAGAAACGAGACAGTGGGTATTTACCTGTTGCTACGTTTTCTAATGTTGCATCAACAAAGTTGTCGCCTTTCTTAGAAAGTGGAACTGTGCGTACACCTGATGTTTTATAACCGATACCTGAGTAACCAATCGCGTTCACTGAAGAAGAGATTGACTGTACTACAGATGCAGAACCAGGTTGTTCGTTTACGTTGTTACGGAAGTCACCTTTACAAAGTGCTTTCTTCTTGAAGTAACCGTAAGTACCTGATACTGAGTTACGACCGTAAAGCTGGATATCTTTTGCAGCCCAATCACCCTCAAGACCTACTTCGCTCCAACGATTAACTTGTTCACTTGCACCACATTTACGTGTAGAAGAGAAAATCGCATCAACTTGGTCAATACGTAAACCTTTGATTGGGTTATCTTTGTGTACGAATACAGCTAGAGCATCGATTGCAACGCGAACTTCAGTTGGCTTGTAGCCATAACGCTTTTCGAATGCTTCGATTTCTTTTGACTTCATACGACGGCTCATTGGGCCGAAGTTTGCTGTACCTTCAGTTAATGCTGGAGGAGCAGTTGAAGAACCCGCTGCTTGGATTTGAATATTTACGTTTGGATAGAAGCGTTTGTACTCTTCTGCCCAGAACGTCATCATGTTTGCAAGAGTGTCAGAACCAACAGATGAGAAGTTACCAGAGATGCCACTTGTTTTAGTGTACTCAGGCATATCTTTATCAACTGCAGCTGCTTGTGCTGATACAAATGTTGTTACAGCCACACCCATTGCGGCAACGAGATTTTTGAATTTCATAGGGGTTACTCCGATTTGTTCGTCCCATTTCCTAACTGCGGTCTACTCTAATGACACTAGATGACAGTTAGATTACCCTTTAATGACATTTTTATGACTTTGCAGTTTTTTTGGTATTACCTGCAATACGCACGACTTTTTCGCTACCAAATGCAAACGCAAAGGTCGAGCCTTGTCCTAATTTACTGCTGATATCTAAACGACTATCATGCCTTGTAAGTACATGTTTTGTAATTGCTAAACCTAGCCCAGATCCACCTGTCGTACGGCTACGAGCTTTATCGACACGATAAAAACGCTCGGTTAAACGGTTAATATGCTCTGCGGCAATACCATCACCATTATCGGTCACACTAAATGCGGCTTGGTTATCTTTAAGCTGCCAATCAACCACAATCTTGCCACCTGGCTTGGTGTAATGAATGGCATTAAAAACAAGGTTAGAAAAGGCACTACGTAATTCGTCTTCGGCCCCTTTAATGTCTAAGCTCGCATCAACATTAAAGATAAGCTCATGGCCTTTGTCTTGGTTCAATGACTGTGCTTCGGTTTGAATATAGGTAAGAAGCTGCGGCACATTGACAGGTTTATCGTTATCTTGACGACGTGCCCCTTCAATACGCGACAAAGATAGTAGTTGATTGACCAAGCTATCCATACGCTTACATTGCTCGAGCATAGTCGTTTGCGCTTTGTGCCACATAGCAGGAGGTGGTAAGCTATCTGAATCAAGCATCTCTAAGTAACCGGTTACCACCGTAAGTGGTGTTCTCAGCTCATGAGAAACATTGGCCACAAAGTCTTTACGCATCTGCTCAAGTTGCTTTAAGCGAGTAACATCACGCACCACCATCATCAACTGTGAACTTGCATAGGGCATAACACGAAACTCTAAGGTTTGATCGTAGCTGTGGCCACCATCAAGCTCGAGCGGTTCATCGAAACAGGCTTTATGCATGTACTTTGCAAACTTAGGATCGCGAATAAGATTATCTAAGCGTTGCCCATGATCAGTAGGCCACTGTAACCCTAAAACTTTTAAAGCCAATTGGTTACACCAAATGATGCTAAGATCTTTTTGTAATACAACCACCGCATCAGGCACAGCCTCGGCGCCGTCACGAAAGCGGCGTATTAAGTCTGCCAATTCATTGCGTTTTTTACGGTTGCGGTGTTGTAAATGATAGATCCCTTCAAAGACTTGCTCCCATGCTCCCTCCCCTTCGGGTGGGTTAAAACTACGTTGATTAAGAAGCCAATCGCTGAGGCGATATAATTGATGATAATGCCAAATTAAAAGTGCAAAAGAGCCTAAAAATAAAAGCAAAAAAGGCGCACCTACAAGTACGCCAACTAATAACAAGGGTAAGAAATACATAAACAGGCGTTTTGCTAACGCCTGTTTATTCACTACTCGATACATACACTCACTTTACCTTAAGTATGTAAATTAGCTTGTTAAGGTCATTGCCATGACACTTATAATTTACTTGAAAAACGATAGCCTGCACCGCGAACGGTTTGCACTAAACGGTCATGCCCTAATGGTGCAATCGCTTTACGTAGACGACGAATATGTACATCAACAGTACGGTCTTCTACATATACATTTGTTCCCCATACATGATCAAGTAATTGTTCACGGCTGTAAACACGTTCAGGATGCGTCATGAAGAAATGTAGTAATCTAAATTCAGTAGGCCCCATATCTAATTCACTACCTTCTGATGTTACACGGTGTGAGATTGGGTCAAGGCGTAAGCCATGAACTTCAATGGCTTCTTCTAATGAGGTTGGTGAAACACGGCGAATAACCGCTTTAATGCGCGCCATTAATTCTTTAGGAGAAAATGGTTTGGTTACGTAATCATCTGCACCTACTTCAAGGCCGCGTACTTTGTCTTCTTCTTCACCGCGAGCAGTCAGCATAATGATAGGGATCTGACGAGTATATTCGTTTTGCTTAAATTTCTTAGCAATTTGAATACCGCTACCACCAGGTAACATCCAATCTAATAAAACCATATCTGGGTATGGTTCAACCATAGCTTCAATCGCAGAGTCATAATCTTCTGCTTCAATTGCTTGAAAACCATTTTGCTCTAAAACAAAAACCAGCATCTCTCTGATAGGCGCTTCGTCATCGACGACTAGTACTTTACGTGACATTCCAATTTATCTCTTTCGTTAGCGAACTGGTTTCATTATTATGACTAAGTATGACATTTTTATGAAAGTCTAACGAGTAATTGAAAAAGCGCAAAAAAATCAACGCAAAAATAGCCATTTTTTACGCTTAAATAGTAAATTTCGGATTAAAAGTCATACCTTAAAGTGACTGCAAGATGATCTTCATCAGCATTATTATCTAGTGAAAATTGCGTATACCACATGTACATACGTGCTTGTTTTGACAGGCTTCGTTCAACCCCAATAGAAGTACCACTACCCGAATCTTTCAACTTACCAAAGCTGCCATCAGTATCTTGATATTGCGCCAATAACTTATATTTATCGATTTTGTAAGATGCGCTCACTAAAAAGCCATCTTCTTTGTCAGAACCGGTGACTTTTTCGCTTTGTTGATACATACCGCCTAAGGTTAAATCGCCTAATTTACCTTGCGCCGTAAACCGCGTTGTATCATAACCGGCTACTTTACTGTCGTGGGCAACACTAACAAAGTAAGGCGTTTTCTTAAATTTACTATCACCATACATAAATGCCGCAGAAACACCGGTTTCTTCATCTTGTTTGGAGTTATCTTCAGCAATGTAAGTGACCACAAATTGCATATTGCCGACAATTGGCGAACTATAATGAACCACATCGCCAAGGCGATTTTCACCATTAAATAAGGCTTTAACATCACCATTAAAGTCGTTCATTAAATCAATTTTACCCTGCGATACTTTTAACGCCGTATCGTGACGACCAAGCACTACCTGCCCATAGCTGCCTTGTAGACCAACATATTGATTACGCGCGGTAATATTCTCTTCAGTTTTACCATCGCTATCTTGATCAGCCGCATTTACTGCAAATTCAAACTTATATACGGCTTTCAACCCATCGCTTATTTCACCGCTGCCTTTGATCCCCATACGAGAGTTATAGCTCTCAATAGACGTTTCGCTGCCATCGCCAGTGTCGCTATTAGCAACCCCTAAATGGGCCCGACCATACACATCTACAGCTTCGGCAGCACTATGAAAAGAAATAATGCACATTGCAAAGCTCGACAACATCATGGCAGGTTTATTCATGGTAGCGATCCTCAATTTAAGCAATAACTTAAAAATCGAACATAAAGGGCTTTTGGTCAAGGCGAGGAGGAGATATTTCACATAAAAATCACGGATCACTGATCTACCAACTTAATCAGATCAGGATCAGATTTTTACTAAGAAGATCAACTTCAGATCAGTTTTTTACTTAGAGAATAAGATAGCTTGTTGATTTAATGTTAAGAGGCTCAGCATTTCGTTTAAAAGATGAGCAAAGAAAAGCCTGTGATCAGTATACAACTAGTAAAATAATGATCCGTGAAAGCGAAGGTTAGTAAAACAGTGATCCTGAAAAACACGAGTAAGTATATCGCTGATCCGCCTTGATCGAATCATAAAAAAACCGGCATAAAGCCGGCTTTTTCAAATTACTATCAATTACTTAATTTGTGGATCAAGTTCACCTGATAAGTATTTAAGATGCATATCATCTAAAGAGATAGGCTTGATCTTACCAGCTTGACCTGCCGTACCAAACGATTCGTAGCGAGCAACACAGATCTCAGTCATTGCTTTCGTTGCTTCAGCTAGGTATTTACGTGGATCAAAGTTAGCTGGGTTTAAAGCTAAGTGACGACGAATTGCACCTGTTGATGCTAAACGAAGATCGGTATCGATATTAACTTTACGAACACCATATTTAATACCTTCGATGATCTGCTCTACTGGCACGCCATATGTTTCAGGGATTTCGCCACCGTATTGGTTAATCACTTCTAACCACTCTTGTGGAACAGAAGAAGAACCATGCATTACTAAGTGTGTGTTAGGAATACGCGCGTGGATTTCTTTAATGCGATCAATCGCTAAGATATCGTCTGTTGGTGGACGAGTGAACTTGTACGCACCATGTGATGTACCACAAGCAATAGCAAGTGCATCAACCTTAGTTTTACTAACGAAATCAGCGGCTTCTTCAGGATCTGTTAGCATTTGATCAGTAGACAATTTACCTTCTGCACCAACGCCGTCTTCTTCACCTGCTTCACCTGTTTCCAGTGAACCTAAAACACCTAACTCGCCTTCAACAGACACACCACAAGCATGTGCCATTTCAACGGTTTGACGAGTTACATCAACATTATATTCGTAGCTTGAAGGAGTTTTACCATCAGACATTAATGAGCCATCCATCATAACTGATGAAAAGCCTAACTGGATTGAGCGCTGACATACACCTGGTGAAGTTCCGTGGTCTTGGTGCATTACAACTGGGATATGAGGCCATTCTTCAACGGCTGCTAAAATCATATGACGAATAAAAGGGGCACCAGCATAGGCACGTGCGCCTGCTGAACCTTGTACAATTACCGGGCTGTTTGTTTTGTCAGCCGCTTCCATAATTGCACGCATTTGCTCTTGGTTATTAACGTTAAACGCAGGTACGCCGTAACCATTTTCAGCTGCATGATCAAGAAGTTGTCGCATACTGATTAAAGCCATTTGGTATTCTCCAAATTGTATCGACAGTAGTTCCCTACTATCTAGTTTGAACGGATAAGTTATTTTTTGATGCATCACTGCATCACGAAAAGCTCGCGCCTACCGTAACAGCTGTAAATAAAACGAGGGTGAGAGGTATTTTATTAACAGCTGAACCAGCGTAATTACTTAATAACTACGCTGGTATACGCACTAATTACTTAGCGCGCTCTTCAAGCATAGCAACTGCTGGTAATTTTTTCCCTTCTAAAAACTCAAGGAAAGCACCACCACCTGTTGAAATGTAAGAAACTTTATCGGCAATGCCGTATTTATCAATCGCTGCAAGCGTATCACCGCCACCAGCAATCGAGAATGCACTTGAATTAGCAATCGCATCAGCAATAGCACGTGTGCCGTTACCAAATTGGTCAAATTCAAATACACCTACTGGGCCATTCCATACAACGGTACCCGCATTAGCAATGATTTTTGCTAATTGGTTTGCTGTATCAGGACCAATATCGAAGATCATGTCTTCGTCTGTTACTTCATTCACATCTTTTAATGTTGCCACTGCAGATTCTGAGAACTCATTACCTACAACAACATCAGTTGGTACCGGTATTTCACCGTTATTAGCTTTTGCCGCAGCACTTAATTTGTTTGCTTCATCAATTAAATCAGCTTCAAATAAAGATTTACCTACTGGGTAACCTGCTGCTGCGATGAAGGTATTCGCGATACCACCACCTGTTACAAGTTGGTCAACCACTTTAGAAAGTGAATCAAGTACAGTTAACTTAGTTGATACTTTAGAGCCACCAACGATAGCAACTAAAGGACGAGCGGGGTTATCAAGCGCTTTACCTAATGCGTCTAGCTCTGCCGCAAGTAGTGGACCTGCACATGCAACATCAGCAAATAAACCCACACCGTGAGTCGATGCTTGTGCACGGTGAGCCGTACCAAATGCGTCCATTACGTAAACATCACATAATGCAGCAAGTTTTTTAGACAGTGCTTCGTCGTTTTTCTTTTCGCCAGCGTTAAAACGCACGTTTTCGAAAACAACAACTTCGTTATCAGCAACGTCTACGCCTTCTAGGTAGTCTTTTTCAAGACGAACTGTTTGCTCAAGGGCATCATTTAAATAATTAACCACAGGGGCAAGCGAAAACGCTTCATCATATTCCCCTTCCGTAGGGCGGCCAAGGTGTGACATCACCATTACTTTAGCGCCTTTTTCTAACGCTAATTTGATAGTTGGTAATGCTGCACGAATACGTGCATCAGAGGTCACTTTACCTTCTTTTACAGGCACATTTAAATCTTCACGAATTAACACGCGTTTGCCGTTTAAATCTAAATCTGCCATTTTAATGACCGACATGGACTTCTCCTTAGTTAACGATACTAATATTATATTTATAAATTATTGGCTTACAGCCATCATCGCACGCGCAGTGTCGAGCATACGATTCGCAAAGCCCCACTCATTATCGCACCACACTAACAACTTTATCAGTCGTTTATGACTAACACGTGTCTGAGTGCCATCTATGATACAAGAATGTGGGTCATGATTAAAATCTACCGATACCAATGGCTCTTCTGTATAGCTTAAAATACCGTCAAGGCGGTCTTTTGCAGCTAACTTAAGTGCTTGATTGACAGTCGCTAAATTCACATCTGTATTCACTGTTACACTTAAATCCATCGCCGTCACATTGATAGTTGGTACCCTAACAGCAATGGCTTCAAAGCGACTATGAAACTTAGGCAAAATACGCTCAATACCACGAGCAAGCTTTGTATCCACCGGAATAATAGACTGGCTTGCAGCGCGAGTACGACGTAAATCATGATGATACGCATCAATCACTTGCTGATCATGCATCGAGGCATGAATCGTTGTAATAGCCCCAGATTCAATCGAAAATGCGTCATCCAGCACTTTAATTACTGGCACAATACAGTTTGTGGTACATGAACCGTTTGAAACAATCGTATGTTCAGCTTTTAGCTCATCATCGTTAATACCATACACAATTGTGGCATCAACATCAGCATCTGCAGGCTGTGAAAACAATACTTTTTTTGCACCAGCAGCTAAGTGTAGTTCTGCATGTTCACGAGAGTGATACACCCCCGTACATTCAAGAACCACATCAACATCAAGAGTTTGCCAAGGCAGTTCTGCAGGGTTTTCTTCTGCAAATAAGGCTATAGAGTCGTTAGCAACCGTTAAAGTATCTTCGCCAAGATTAACTGGGAATGAAAAGCGGCCGTGAGATGTATCGTATTTAAGGAGATGGGCAATGCCCTTAGGGTCGGCTAATTCGTTAATAGCGACAATTTTGATTTGATCTTCAAGCCCTGATTCATACAGAGCACGGACGATGTTACGCCCGATTCGACCAAAACCATTAATTGCAAGTTTGATTGCCATGAAGAAGAAAATCCACTCTATTTGCTTGCAGATAAAGGCAGCTGCCTTTTAGATGGCGGTATTGTAATCGACCTTACACATTATTATAAGAGGTCAGGTGAAATAAAAATTGCTTAGCATGTTTTAGATGGCGCAGTTTTGGTAATCGACCTTTGAAGTTTTTATAAGAGGGCAAGGTAAGTAAAACTGCGTTAGCGACCTTATATAGCTTTCTGTATTCCTTTAAAGCCAACGACGAACAGATTTTTTGTATTGCTGGTATGCTGACCCAAACTTCTCTGCCATAAACGTTTCTTCTGGCATAATTTGAAATCGATTCATATAGAGAATAAATACCGGCAACATAATAAAACTCGCAATATTACCAAGATAAATACCCCAACCAACTAGTATTAGTAACATACCAACATACATTGGGTTACGGCTAAATTGATAAATACCACTTGTAACAAGACTCGCCGACTTTTCTGGAATTCGAGGGTCAACGGTCGTGCCTTGCTTGCGAAATTGATAAACTCCTAATAAAGCAAACATCACACCTGAAAATGCTATGAGTAGTGCTACAAAAGATGATGCAAAAAACAAGAAGCTAAAACTCGTAAACAAGTCTGCTATGCCCCACATCATCAACGCAATGATCAGCAGCAGCAAAACTGGGGGCACTTTTAATTCTAACTGATTCACACTAGCTCCCCTACTTTCAATGCCTTACCACGACTAATTTGATGACACTGTGCTAAGAATAATTCGGCCGTTGCCATGGCATCAGTAAGGGCATGGTGCGAGCTGTAATTCGGTAAGTTGTAGCGTTTACGGCATTCGCTAAGTGTTAAATCATCGTGGCCAATTTCGTGGCCTTGCTGGTGCAGGCGTTTTTTTTCAATAACAAAGGTATCAAGAATTAAACGCGCTTTTGCATCTAAGCCAAGCGTTCTGCAGGCCTGTTTTAAAAACCCCCAATCAAGTGCCGCATTATGAAACACTAAAATGCACTCACCAAAATGCTGATGCAGCTTGCCAAGAATGGTTTCGAGGCTTTCACCTGTATCTATGTCTTGTTTTGCAATACCGTGGTAAATCGGGCTTTGTTCTAAGCTTTGCACGTCCTTATTTATTAAGTGCTGCGCACCGCTGAGCTTAATGCACTGATCTTCTATCATTACCCACGCCACTGAGACAATTTCGTGCTGGCGAGGGTCAAGGCCCGTTAATTCCATATCTATCACTACGTAGCGCTCTTTATAGGCATCGGCTGCCAAAAGTTGCTTGCGCGCTAAATACCGACTTAACCAGCGTTTAACCATAACGCCTCCTATAAACTACCACGAGCAAACTTAAAGGCGGCCGCTTGCTGTGCCTGTTTAACCAAATAAAATGCTTCTTTTAATTGATGTCGCTCTAATGAATTCAACGCATTTGGGTTAATACAGTTGCTAGGCAATCCCTCTTCGTTAATTTGCGTGCCTAAACGAAGCTGGGTTAAAAAGCGCCAACAGTCTTTTAGGTTATATAAGTCATCTTTATTGAGTAGCGAAAATTTCATTAACGCATCAATACGCTCTTGCGTATTAGCACGCTGAATACCCGCTTTAAGCGAATATAAACGTACTATGTCGTTGATGATCACCACACCGCGTTTTTTTAAGTCGAGGTACTTATGCTGTTTTTCGTCAGTTTCTAATTTAAATTGATTAAACAAACCAATGGGCACTGGGGTATTTTTAATGTCGCTCGCCATAGCTGCATAGAATAAGTCATTTTTAGAAATGCGTTTTAGCTGCTCACAAAAGCGCGCATATAAGGTGGTTGAGCCTTCAATGAAGCGTAGATCAAAAAATATCTTACAATTGAGCATCGCCTCTGGTGTCGGTGAGGTGATCCACTTATGAAACTTTTCTGTCCAATCGTTAATGCCCATTCGACACGCTGCATTGCTCGCCATAATATTGCCAGGGCAACGTTTTATACCGCACTCAATTAAATGCTCACAGACATACTCGCCCATGCGTTTAAAGTAATCTTGTTGTTCTTCTGTTAAATCATCAGGTAGCAACAGGCCATTATCTTGGTCTGAATGCAGCGTTTGTTCTTCCCTTGCTTGTGAACCAAAACAAATAAAACTAAAGCTGGTTGGTGCCGCGCCATTATCTTCTTGAAACAAACGGATCAAACGCGAAGTCAGTGCATCGGTTAAACCACTTAATAATTTACCAATCAAGGAGATATCATCAATATTGTTTGAAAAACCTTTTAATAAACCGGGTATCTCTTGCGAATAACGTTTTAAGTCAACCACGCTATGCGCTTTATAAATTCGTCCAATTAATTGTACTGGGTCGCTTTTTTGCTGACGCAGTAAATCAGTACTGGTGAGCATACCAAGGGGTTTGTGATGTTCATCAAGCACTGGTAAATGGTGAATATTGTGCTTAAGCATTAAGTGCAGCGCCGAAAACACGCGGTTATTTTCAAAAATAAACTTGGGTTTACACGTCATGATGCTGCTTACTGACTCTTGAGGGTCAACCTCATCGGCCAATACGCGATTGCGCAAGTCTCTGTCGGTGACAACCCCAACGAGGCGATCATGTTCAGTTAGCATAATCGACGAAACACCCTGTTGTTTCATTTTTTTAGCGGTTTGACGAATACTTGCATCTGGCGCCAAGGTGACGGCTTTGCGATTCATCAATTCGCAAATTTTCTTCTCCGACCAACTGTCGTTTTGACTTTTATAATGAGAAGACAATAAACGGTTTTTGTGGGCGCGAACAAAGTATTGCTCAAACACTTTATACTCACGGCGTAAGTAATCAAATGCCGCTTGGTTTAGCATGTAAACAATGCCTTCCTTTTGCACTGAAATGCTATTTTGAATCGCTTCGCCAGTTAACAGTGAAGGAAAACCAAAGTAATCGCCACTCGATAACTTAGTAATCACATCGCCTTTTGGGTCGACTAAATCATAATCGCCAGAGCGAATTAAAAATAATCTGAGATTATCTGAACTTAACCACTGATTTTGATTCTCACGGGTCAGATAAATAATATCGAGATGGTTTACAAAATACTCACTGGCAGCGCCATCAAGCTGATTAAATGGCGTTTGTTGCATGACAAATTGGGCGACTTCCTGTTGCTCGGTATTCATGGTCATTCTCGCTATAAAATAGAGACAATATCTACACTACCCCTGTTTGAAATAAATAAAAAGCCCGACTTAAGTCGGGCTTTTGAACTTCAAGAGTGTGTTCTTATAAAATGGTTTTATTAGTGCGCGTGTGCTGCGCTCGAACCTTTAGGATTACGGATACCTTCAACCATTTCTTGGATTTCAACTGGTGTTTCAGCCGTTAGTTTAAGTACGATAGCTGCAACCACAAAGTTAACAATCATACCAACCAGACCAATACCCTCAGGTGAAATACCAAATAACCAGTTTGCAGGTGTATTCAATTCAGGGCTTACGAACTTGAAGTAGATAATATAAGCCGCTGTGAATGTAATACCTGTCACCATACCCGCAATCGCACCTTCTTTATTCATCTTCTTAGAGAAGATACCCATAATGATGGCTGGGAAGAAGCTCGCCGCTGCTAAGCCGAAGGCAAAGGCAACAACCGAGGCCACGAACCCTGGCGGGTTAATACCAAAGTAAGCTGAAATTACAATCGCTATCATCGCAGCTAGGCGCGCTGCTAGTAGCTCTTGTTTGTCACTTATATCTGGTTTTAAGGTGCGTTTTAATAAGTCATGCGATACCGAGGTCGAGATCACCAATAGTAAGCCTGCTGTTGTTGATAGCGCTGCTGCGATACCACCTGCTGCTACTAATGCAATCACCCATGCTGGTAAGTCTGCAATCTCAGGGTTTGCAAGTACCATGATGTCGCGGTCAACTTTAACTTCGTTTGCGCTGTTTGGATCATCAATCTTACCTGCTGAGTAGAACATTTTGCCGTCACCATTTTTATCGTTAAAGGTGATTAGGCCTGTTCTTTCCCAGTTTTTAACCCAAGCTGGTGCTTCTGCGTACTCTGTACCGCTACCATCTTTACCGTTAATTGTATCAATCATGTTTACACGAGCGAATGACGCTACAGCAGGTGCTGTTGTATAAACAACTGCAATGAAAACAAGTGTCCATGCAGCTGAGATACGCGTGTCTTTAACACGTGGAACAGTGAAGAAACGAACGATTACGTGCGGTAAACCTGCAGTACCAACCATTAGTGCGCCTGTGATTGCGAATACATCAATCATGCTCTTCGAGCCTTCGGTGTACTGCGCAAAGCCAAGCTCGGTACTGAGCCCATCTAGTTTATCGAGGACAAACTGTCCTGAGCCATCGCTAAGCGTTGCACCAAAACCTGTTTGTGGGAAGAAGTGACCTGTCATCATCATTGAAATGAAGATTGCTGGAACAAGGTAAGCAAATACCAGTACACAGTACTGAGCTACTTGCGTATATGTAATCCCCTTCATACCGCCTAATACAGCGTAGAAGAATACAATCACCATACCAATGTAAACACCGGTCTCAATATCTACTTCTAAGAAGCGAGAGAAAACTACGCCCACACCACGCATTTGACCTGCGATGTATGTGAAACAGATAAAGATGGCACATAAAATTGCAACAACACGTGCAGCTTGTGAGTAATAACGGTCACCGATGAAATCTGGCACCGTGAACTTACCAAACTTACGTAGATAAGGAGCTAAACAAAGTGCAAGTAGTACATAACCACCTGTCCAACCCATTAGATATACACCACCGTCATAGCCCGCAAACGAGATAATACCCGCCATTGAGATAAACGATGCCGCACTCATCCAGTCAGCAGCAGTTGCCATACCATTTGCTAGCGGCGGTACACCGCCCCCTGCAACGTAGAACTCATTTGTTGACCCAGCACGAGCCCAGATTGCGATGCCGATATAAAGCGCGAAGCTTAAACCGACGATAATAAATGTGAGTGTTTGAACATCCATTGCTTAGCTCCTATTCGTCTACGCCATATTTTTTATCTAACGTATTCATTTTGAAAACGTAAACAAAAATCAAAGCAACAAAGGTGTAAATAGCGCCTTGCTGGGAGAACCAGAAGCCGAGTTTAAACCCAAAGAAACGTATCTCGTTAAGTACGTCTACTAGTAAAATGCCGAAGCCAAATGACACGACAAACCAAATTGCTAATAATTTAAATAGCAGTGCGAGGTTTTCCGCCCAATAAGCTTTTGCTTGTTCTTCATCTTTAAAAGCCATTTTTTATCCCCTTATGCATTACAAGAAAGTAATGAGTGGTATTAGTTGTCATTAACTAAGTTAGCAAGGGTTCTGATTTATGGAATTGAGACCATAGTCGTAACAGCTAGTTTACGTTTACGTAAACTGCAAAACACCATTTGTTAATGGATGGTAAAAAACAATAATTAACAACAACTTAACCTATAAAGATAAATTTGCGAAATAGCGAAAATAGTAAAAACGAATGATCTGCGACATTAGTCTAATAAAGATACATAAAACAGTACTATTCATTAATTTTCAATAACTTGCATTTCATTAATTATTATTGCAAAAAATCTTGCCATCGAAATCGCGCATAATTCTGGTAAGGTAGTGTTATTACAATAATTACTGAATTTAAACATGACAGCTGCGCTTTTATTTGTTGCACTCGCCTATATTGGCGTGTTGTTTTGGTTGGCAAATTGGGGAGACAAAACCACTCCTCTTGCTAAAAGAATTAGTCACCACCCATTTGTTTATTCTTTTTCATTAGGGATTTACTGTACGTCTTGGACCTACTACGGTTCAGTTGGTACAGCAGCCACCAGCAGTTGGAATTACTTACCTATTTTAATCGGCCCTGCGTTGCTTTTTTTCTTTGGCCAAGGGTTTTTACGCAAATTAGTACTGGTCAGTAAAAAACAAAATATTACGACCATCGCCGACTTTATTTCAGCTCGCTATGGTAAACGGCAAACCACCGCCATTATGGTGACAATTATCGCTTTATTGGCGACGATTCCGTATATCGCTCTGCAATTAAAAGCACTGAGTAGCAGCTTCTTACTGCTGCAAAACGACGATCGTATTTCTGGCTCTGTGCTGGCCCTTTCGGCAACACTCATTATGGCGATGTTTGCGATATTCTTTGGTACGCGCAAAGTCGATGTAACCGAATATCGCTCAGGGCTAATGCTCGCTGTCGCCTTTGAGTCTATGATTAAGTTATTAGCTTTGGTGGCCGTTGCTGGGCTTGCTTTATACACATTATTTAATTTAACTACGGTGCAGACCGAGCAGCTAACGGGCTCAATTTGGCAACATTGGCAGAACTTCGACTTTTTTAGCTTTAACTTTATCGGCCAGTCATTAATGGCCGCAGCGGCGATTATCTGTTTGCCAAGGCAATTCCACGTAACTGTGGTCGATAACCAAGATAAACGCCACCTTTATACAGCCCGCTGGGCATTCCCCCTGTATTTGTTACTAACTGCAGCAATGATTTTCCCTATTGCAACGGCAGCTATACACCCTGGCATTGGCAGTGGCTTCTCACCAGATAGCTTTGTATTAGCCCTACCACTGATGCACGAAAACGCCTTTTTAACGACCTTTGTATTTATCGGCGGTCTATCAGCGGCTACAGCGATGATTGTTGTAGCCACACTCACGCTCAGTACCATGATTTCAAACGATGTAGTGCTGCCGTTAATGCTGCGTCGTAAGTTTAAACGTAACCTGATTACTAGCAGCTATAAGTCGCAAATCCTGTTAGTGAGACGCTTCACAATTGCTGGCATTTTGATTTTGTCGTATTTCTACCAGCAATGGTTTGGCCATGGTAAAGCACTGGCTAGTATGGGTTTAGTGGCCTTTTCTTTGGTATCGCAATTACTCCCAGCTATTGTAGGTGGTCTTTATTGGCGAAAAGGCCATGCTTATGGGGTTTATGCCGGGTTATTAGCAGGCTTTATTTGCTGGGTCTTATTTTTAATGCTGCCTATTTTAGATGCAGGCAATACCTTAAATGCAGAGCTGCAACAAACACTTATTACTCGTGGTACTCTAATCGCCTTATTTGCCAATATTGGCTGCTACATAAGTTTTTCGCTCGGTGCAGATGAACGTTTAATTGATAAAATTCAAGCAGCTGCTTTTGTTAATCCCAAAGAGCAAGCGGTATTCGCCAGACGTTTAAATAAAAACGTAAAAGCCACTGTTTACGACTTTAAAGTGCTGCTGCAAACCTTCTTAGGCGTGCAGCGCTCGCAGCAAGTGCTGGCTCATTTTGCGTTATCACATAACTTAGATGATAACAACGCGCACCCTGAGCCCGAGTTTATTGCTTATTGTGAACGTGCCTTAACCGGTGTACTTGGCGCATCTTCAGCACAAGCGCTGATCCACACGGTTGCTTCTGGTAAACGCATGGCCTTTGAAGAAGTGGTTAACTTTTTTGATGAAACCACACAGGCCCTGCAATTTAATCAAAACTTATTATTTACCTCTCTCGAAAACCTCAGCCATGGTATTTCGGTTGTTGATAAAGAACTTAATTTAGTGGCATGGAATAAGCGCTACGCAGAGATGTTTGCCTACCCAGATGATTTTCTCGAAGTAGGCCAACCAATTGAAGATGTGCTTAGATACAATGCCGAGCGCGGTGAATGTGGCCCCGGTGAAGTTGAACGCCATGTAGAAAAGCGCGTGCAGCATCTTAAAAACGGCACGCCCCATCACTTTATTCGTCACCGCCGTAATGGCCAAGTGTTCGAAATGATTGGTAACCCACTGCCTGATGGCGGCTTTGTGACAAGTTTCTCTGATATTACCACGCATATCGAAACGCAAAATGCGCTTGAAGAAGTAAACATGGATCTTGAAAACCGTATTGAAGCGCGTACTCAAGAAATCCGTACTATCAATAAAGATTTACAAGCACAAATCGATAGCCGAGTACAAACTGAGCAAGCACTTACTTTAGCCAAAAAAGAGGCTGAGCAAGCTAATGACAGTAAAACGCGATTTTTAGCCTTGGCTAGCCACGATATTTTACAACCGCTGAATGCGGCGCGCCTATATCTTGCAGCTATTGATGATAAAACCCTTTCGAGCAACAACTTAAATAACTTTGAAAAGCTGGGTGCAAGCTTAGATTCAACGGTGCATTTGATGTCGGCGCTGTTAGAAATTGCCAAGCTCGAACAAGGAGCAATGACCCCTACTCCGCGTCACTTTAGTATTGATGACATACTTGCCCCGCTGAAAAATGAATACGCCATTATGTCGAGCGAAAAAGGCTTAAAACTGACGGTACGTTCAAAGGGAGTTATCGTTCACAGTGATATCACTTATTTACGACGAATTATTCAAAACTTGGTGTCAAATGCGGTTAAATACACCGATAGTGGCCGAGTTTTAATTGCTTGTCGCAAACGCAAACATCATTTACGGATTGAAGTATGGGACACAGGCCCCGGCATTACAGAAGTAGAGCAAGCGAAAATCTTTAATGATTTTTATCGTATTGAAGCCGGTGATAACAAAGGGGTGGGTCTTGGCTTAGGAGTTGTAAAACGAATGGCCGACTTACTCTCTTTACGTTTAGATGTAAGCTCAACGCCTGGCAAAGGTAGCCGCTTTAGTATTGAAGTACCTTATGGTGAAAGCCAATTTATTCAACAAAAAGAGGCGCCTAAAAAAGGGGTTGAGAACCGCAGTGCAATGAATATTATTGCGGTGGATGATGACCCAGAAAACCTTAATGCCATGGCAAGCCTATTGCAAAAGTGGCAGGCAAATTATCAGCTCTTTGATCAAGTTGAAACCGTGATGGCCTATGCCAAAGAGCATCGAGCGCCCGATGTGATCTTAATGGATTACCAGCTGGGTCATGATTGCGATGGCATAACCCTTATTAAAACCCTAAGAGAAATTTGGCAAAGCCCTGTGCCTGCTATTTTAATCACAGCGGTGCGTGATGAAGCCCTAAAACAGCAAACCAAAGAAGAACAAATTCATTACCTTAGTAAACCCGTTAAGCCCGCAAAACTCAAAGCACTGCTTAATCACAGTACTTAACAATACCACTTAAGGCAAAGCTGCAGGCTTTGCCTTAAGTTTTTGGAATAACCAGCTAAGTGCCACTAACGACAAGCCTAAGCCGATAAACGAAATAGCTCGAAGTAATCCAGTTAAGTTTGCCATATCAATCAAAAACACTTTTAACACCACCAGCGCCAATAAGCCAAGGCCGAGCTTTTGTAATACCGTAATGGCTCTTAACTGCCCCACCACAACCACCAAGGCACCGATAACAAGCCAAATTAAAGAATAACTGTAAAGCTCGGCATCTGAGGTTGGCAAAGCAATATTTATAAACTCGCCTTGCCAGTTATGGCGAATTTCCGCATTGATATATAAAACACTCATCACACCCGCAAGAGCTGTAAACAGCTTTTGTAAAGAGTGCTGAGATTGAGTTAGTCGGCTTGCCCAAATTGCAATACAGGCAGGGACTAACCAAAGTAATAATAGCCAGTTAATAATCGGCCAACTGCCTATATTTATCGGCTCAAAAAACGGATTTACTGCGGTAAAGCTTTTCAGCACTAACAAGCCACTCAATGTTAATAACGCAAAACCTGCTACTTGATAGAGCTTAGCTAATTGCGCAGTAAAGCGTGAACGCAGTAAATAAACACAACCCAAGATGCCCCAATTACAGGTTAATAAAATATGCTCATACACAGACAAGTTCTCAAAGTCTGGGTAGTGCCCCACCAACTGATAGCTCGTCTCTGTGGTAAGAAATAAAGCAATACAATGAAGCGTTGCACCTTCTAGCCACACCTGAACAGATTGCTGCTGCCAGTGCCTCGCTGCAAAGTAAAATAAGCAAGCGCATACTGGGTATACAACCAAACTCCAGTGCACACCGAGCAGCAACACACCACTGTAATCAGCTGACCAAGGTGCAAAGCTTAACCTAACAAGTAAAGCGCCAACTAAACCCTTAAGCGGCCAAGTAGGAATGCTGAGTGACTGTTTATTGACATAAAAACTGATCAACAACACCTGCGCAGCAAGCGCTAAGGTCAAGCTGCTGCCTTCAAGGAGCATGGTTAACGCTAAGCTAATATTGGCATTACCGCCAAGCCAGTAACTAAATACCCGCATTGGATTTGTGCTATTAAGTGATAACTTAAATAACCCAGCAGACAGTGCCAGTAATACAAAGCACCAAACCGGATACGCCGTCATCAAGGCATGTTCGGGAGTGATGACATATAAGCAACTAATAATCACAAAACTTGAAAGTGAAGCAAGTAAAGCAAAACCTAAGCGTTTGGGGTATTTACGACCAAACAAAAACCCATAACCCGCAAACAAAGCAATAAAAAACAGCCCTGCTCCGTAATTTTGCCGAAATACAAAAAGCTGCTCAGAGTAATCAACAGCATTGTGTTGCCCTGTAAGCAAACACATTACACTCACAACAGCTAGTATCAGCCAGTGATCCCATGCACTGTTTTTTAATACCAAAAGAAGCAGTAAAGCCACTAACGACAACATACTAAGCTGCCAAGTAAGCAGTTGGTTACTGCTCATGAGTAAAAGATAAAGTGGCACGACAACAGCTATCAACAGAGGGTTGTCAGGCAGTTGCTTAAGTAGTGTTTTAAAGCGATGTGGACGGTATTCTATTTGTTTAATACTCAGCCCTAGGCGTGGAATCGCAATTAACAATACGATGCTAAATAGAGCATAAAGATTAATAAACCAATGCAGGTTTTTAGCTGCACTCATTGCAACTAGGTAATACCAGCCTAAATGACCTACCCATAACAGATACCACAACCAATGCCGTTTTACGTAATGAGCAACTAGCGAAGCCGATACACTAACAAAAGCAACATAAGTTAGCAGTGCTATAAAGTCATTGCTCCCGGTATTAACCCAAACCGGCACGCTGTAGGCGCCAATAATGCCAATGACTGCTAGCACAGGACCAAAACGTAGAGCCATCCAGCTGGCTGCTACAGAAACTAAGGTTAAAATGCTAAATGCAGGTAAAGCTTGCAGTAAGCCATAATGGCTGTAGGCCAGCAAGGTCAATGCAAAACAACTAATAAAGCCGCCACTTGCCAGCGCCGCGGGAATATAGTTGCTAAACCCATCAAAGATAATACCTTTACGATGTAAAACCTCCGCCGCAACAATTAAGCTCAAACCAAAAATAGCGCCAAGCGTAAGTCGCATAGTTTCGGATAATAAGCCTGCCTCCAGTGAATAGCGGGCTAAAAAGATACCGCCAAAGGCAAGTGCAACCGCTCCTACCCAAGTTAACCAATTGGCTTTGATTTGTGTAACGAGTTGGCTTACTAGCGGATTTAAAGTCGCAGGCTTGGGTTTTGTTTGCTCTGGCTTTTTATTAGTAGCCTCAATCGGCTTACTAATGACTACAGGCTCTGGTTCAAATTTTGCTGTGTCAGTCAGATCGGCGTTTGAATTATCAAACTGGTTTGCAGTATTTGTTTGTGGATGATGACTATATGTCGCGTTAAGTTTGACTCGAAGAGCAGCTACCTCTCGCTTTAAACTAGAGAGTTGAAAAAAGGCAAAAAAACCAGCAATTGAGCCACCTACAACAACTAGTGCTAGTAATATTATTAACGCAATACCGCCGTCCATATCCTCTCCTTGTGTACGCTTTAAACAAAAAAGCAAAAAGCCTTAATTGTTTATACAATAAACACTTAGCAAGAGTAAATAAACAACGATATTGCGTTTTAGCCGGTTAAGACTGTTCAGTCACCGTACGCTCTAAGGTCATTTTAAAACCTGAATCAGTGGTTTCATCGTGTTCAATCACCAAGATATAGTTACCTTCTTCAGTAAAATCCATATCGCTTTGTTGTAATAGCACAATCTGTTGACCGTTATCTTCAAACACCACATAAGTTGTATAAACTTCGTTATCAACCACCTGCTCTTGTTGGTCATATTGATCTAACCCTTCTACAACATTGCTAGTATCTTCAACCGTTTCACCATTGAGGGTGAAGTACACATCAACCTCATCAATTTCTTGCCCTGCATAGCTATCAATTAAGTTAACCACAGTAACTGCATGGCTGTAGCTGCTTGGAGTTAGGTTTTCTTCAATGGTCATCATACGAGGCCCGTAATCTTTGTCATTGTAGAAAAGACCAACCGCACTTTGCTCACGTTCTAATGTCATTAAGAAGTTATCTACAATCGTGTCACCTGCTTCATCTAACATGGCGACGCTGTAACTATTTGGCGACATGCTCATGTATTCAGAGTAACTATCGTTGCTAACAACCTCGGTGTTAGTCGCCGTTGTGCCTCGGGTTACTTTAAACTGGGTTTGTGTGTAATCATCAATAGTATTGATAAAACGCAGCTGACCTTGCGCGTCTTGGTGGTTTAGTTGTGTTACTGAGCTACTTGCCGTCACGACATCAAGCGTAATGCCATCTTCTTCTGTTGCATAACTTGGACGGATCATCGCCATGTACGTTGCTTCATCATTAAAGTACACGGTTGGTGATTCAAAAATCACATCTGTGCTACCGCTAGCGGTAATATATATAGTGTAATAACCTTGCTCAAGCGTCGCTAATTCTGGTTCAACGAGGTATTGCGAAGTCATTAATAACTCAGCGGTATCAAATAACCCGTCGTCAGTAGCAACGTATACATCGTAAAGGTTATCTTCACCAACGATATTAAAAAAGCCAACATTGAATTCATCTTCATCGCTTGACGTCGGCACACTGAGCTCTGTAAACGTTGGTTCAGCAAAGTCGCCGTTCATTACTAGCAACTGAGTTTGATCATTTTTAATTTTGATGGTTTCTTCATCGATGGTGATATAGCTATCGTTGGCATCAACATATTCAAAAGTTAAATCATACTCCCCCGAACTGTAGTTATGACGAGTTGATACATCACCAAAATCTGCGCCCGAACGTTCAGTGTCATCAACAAATAAACGTGTGTATGGGCTGTTGTAAGAGCCATTGTACAGTTGCACATAACCACTGTTGTTACTGCTGCTGTCGTCGCTTGAACAGGCAGCCAGTACCGAAAGCAAACTTGAGGCAACAATTTTTTTAAGCAGAGTGCTTTTCATGGAATTTTTTCCTTATTGTTTGTAATACCCCATTCTGACTCGAATAGTGCGAAAAAATTCTATGTTTTACAAACTATTACCTTCACTTACAGTTACTTACGATAAGGTTAAAAAGTGTAGAAAATGATGTAGAGAAGCACTTAATTAATCATAATTATAGACAGAAAATCACATTTATAGTGAAAGCAGCTTACTTTTACACGAAAAGTAAATAATGATTACATTTTAGGCGCTTATGCAATCAAATCAGATAAATTATTAGATAGTTAAATTTGCGCTATGCAGCACAAAAAAATTAGCAAATAATGGTGTTCACACAAACGGGATTAGAATGAGGACTATGAACACGATTTTAACCACACAATGCGATGATGATGTTGGTCTAATTGCCAAGATCACCGGCCTTTGTCATCAGCATAACTTAAACATTACACGTAATAACGAATTTGTAGATAAAGACGCTAAACGCTTTTTTATGCGTACAGAGTTAAGCGGCGTTATTTCAGATGACTTTTTACCAAGCCTTGCTGAGCTACTTCCTGATGGCGCAGAGCTTGCCCTGCACAGCAGCGAAAAAACTAAAGTGGTATTGCTTGCCACTAAAGAAGCGCACTGTTTAGGTGGTGTATTACTAAAGCAATTCGAAAAAGCATTAAACATCGAAGTACTAGCTGTGATTGCCAACTACGCCGACTTAGCGCCACTGGCGGCAGGCTTTGGTGTACCATTTCATGTGGTATCGCACGAAGGCTTAAGCCGTGCGGAGCATGATCAACAAGTCGGTGATTTAATTGCCAGCTATCAGCCTGATATCATCGGCCTTGCTAAATACATGCGTATTTTAAGCCCTGAATTTGTGGCGCGCTTTGAAGGTAAGATTATTAATATTCACCATTCATTTTTGCCAGCCTTTATTGGCGCAAAGCCTTACCATCAGGCATTTGAGCGCGGTGTAAAAATTATTGGCGCGACCGCTCACTTTGTTAATAATGAGCTCGATGAAGGGCCAATTATTTTACAAGATGTGACGCATGTCAGTCATGCTGATACCGCAGAGATGATGGCAAAAATGGGTAAAGATGTAGAGAAAACAGTGTTCTGCAAAGCGTTGCAACTCGCATCTGAACATAAACTGTTTATCAATGGAAATCGAACCGTGGTGTTCGCTTAGGCAATAAAATGAAGAGGCTGAGTGGCCTCTTTATTGTTTTTATTATCGTTTGTTATGCCGACTCAATAGGCTCTAATTGTAACTTAGAGGCAATTAATACCGCTTGAGTACGGTTATACACACCTAGCTTTCTAAAAATTGCTGTAATGTGTGCTTTGACTGTTGCTTCAGAAATATGTAACTCGTAAGCAATCTGTTTGTTTAGCAAGCCTTCGTGCAAGTATTGCAACACCTTGTATTGCTGCGGCGTCAGTGAAGCCACTTGCGCTGCAATTTCCTTGTCTTCGCCATCTACGGCAGCCACTTTATCTTTAAGCTCAAGTGGAAGCCAAACATCGCCTTCAAGAATGTGGTTAATTGCCAGCGCAATATCATCTGATGAAGATGATTTAGGAATAAATCCCATCGCACCATAACCCATTACTTTAGAAACTACATTGATGTCTTCGCTGCCAGAAACAACAGCTATTGGTAAGCTTGGATAGTCTTCGCGAATGCGAATAAGGCCGTATAAATCGCCATTGCCTGGCATGTGAAGGTCTAGTAGTAAGATATCAAGATCTTCTTGTTCGCTCAGCACCTGCAAGGTGGTATCAAAGTTTTCCGATTCAAACACTTCTAAATCAGCGAACTTAGCACTCAATGCCCCTTTCAGCGCTTCACGAAATAACGGATGATCGTCCGCTATTAAAAACTGACTCATGGTTCACTCCTAATAAATTCGGCTGACACCTATTTCTAAGTGACAGCCGATATACTACGTTTAGAATCAACTTCTAATCAAGTTTTTAACGCGATTTTAACGATTTAATCGGTTTTCGATTAGCTCATCAACAACGCTCGGATCGGCTAGTGTAGAAGTATCTCCAAGCTGTTGGTGCTCATTTGCCGCAATTTTACGTAAAATTCGACGCATGATCTTACCAGAACGAGTTTTCGGTAAACCTGGAGACCATTGGATCATATCTGGTGAAGCAATTGGGCTTAATTCTTTACGAACCCAGTTACGTACCTCTTTTGTTAGTTCATCGCTTACTACAATCCCCTCATTTGGAGTGATGTAAACATAGATGCCCTGACCTTTAATATCATGTGGGTAACCTACGACTGCAGCTTCTGCTACTGCTTCGTGAGCAACCAATGCACTTTCGATTTCTGCAGTACCTAGGCGGTGACCTGATACGTTAAGTACGTCATCTACACGGCCTGTGATCCAGTAGTAGCCATCTTCATCACGACGACAACCATCACCTGTGAAGTACACGCCTGGGTATGCTGAGAAATAGGTTTGTTCAAAGCGTTCATGGTCGCCATAAACTGTTCGTGCTTGTGATGGCCAGCTATCTAAAATAACAAGGTTACCATCAACCGCACCTTCTAGTGTATTACCCTCAGCATCAAATAGTGCTGGTGCAATACCAAAGAATGGACGTGTTGCTGAGCCTGGCTTCATATCTGTCGCACCTGGTAATGGTGTGATCATGATGCCGCCGGTCTCTGTTTGCCACCAAGTATCTACGATTGGGCAGTTTTCGTTACCAATATGTTCGTAATACCATGCCCACGCTTCTGGGTTAATTGGCTCACCTACAGAACCCATAACACGAAGACTTTTACGAGTTGAAGTCGCTGTTGGCTCATCGCCTTTCGCCATTAGAGCACGAATAGCAGTTGGTGCTGTGTAAAGAATAGTCACGTTGTGCTTATCAATTACTTCACCCATACGGCCCGCTGTTGGGTAAGTTGGTACACCTTCAAATACGACTTGCGTGCAGCCATTCACTAATGGGCCATAAGCAATGTAGCTGTGACCAGTGATCCAGCCCACATCGGCACTACACCAGAAAATATCGTCTTCTTTAAGATCAAACACATATTCATGTGTCATTGATGCATAAACAAGGTAACCACCGGTAGTATGAACCACACCTTTTGGTTGACCCGTTGAGCCTGAAGTATAAAGAATAAAAAGCGGATCTTCTGCATTCATTGGCTCTGGTTCGCACTCGGCTGGTAAGTCAGCGACAAGCTCATGCCACCAAACATCATGACTATTCCACTCAACTTCACCACCCGTTAGCTGATGAACAATAACGTGCTCAACTGTGGTTACTGAGTCTTGTGATACCGCTTCATCAACATTTGCTTTAAGTGGTACGCAGTTGCCAGCACGGCGACCTTCGTCTGAAGTAATTACCACTTTAGCGCCTGAGTCATTAATTCGGTCAGCAATCGCTGATGGAGAGAAACCACCAAATACTACAGAGTGAATAGCACCAATACGCGCACACGCTTGCATAGCGTAAATAGCCTGCGGTGTCATTGGCATATAAATAGCAACACGGTCACCTTTTGATACACCTAATTTTTTAAGGCCGTTGGCTAGCTTAGCTACTTCGTCGTGAAGCTGTTGGTAGCTAATATTTTCGTTGTGTTCAGGGTTATCGCCTTCCCAAATAAGAGCTGTTTTATCGGCTTTAGTGGCAAGGTGGCGATCAATACAGTTGTAAGATGCGTTAAGTTGGCCGTCTTCATACCAGCGAATGCTGATGTGGCCTTTGTCGAATGAGGTGTTCTTTACTTTGTTATAAGGAGTTGACCAATCAAGGCGTTTACCGTGCTCTCGCCAAAATCCTTCAGGGTCATCAATAGATTGCTTGTACAGTGTATTATATTTATCGTTATCAACTAGTGCTGCATTCTTGATATGCGCTGGTACTGGATAGATACTTTCTGACATTGTTGTCGTCTCCATTTTAATTACTTGCCTACGGCCTGCTTCAAGGATCACTCAGCAAAGCCCCTGAAAGTATTAGACCTTAGTTGTATATCTTGTCATTTAACAAAAAACTTTAAAATTGCCTTCTATAATCTAGTCCAATGTTAGGTTGGATGCGATTTAACTACCCATTCCACCTTAGTCTAATAGACCAATAGATAATTGAGAGAAGTCATTTCTTAAACAACAGTGATACAACAACATTAATGCAATCAACAAGTAGCTTCGACAGGAATACACATTATGACAACAACAAAAGTAACCGCATTAAAAACACTCACAGCTTCGGCTGTTTTATGTGCACTTGCAGGTACCGCTAACGCCGCAACCATTGGTAACACAGACGTCTCTTATGGTGGCTATGTAAAACTTGATGCTATGTGGAGTGATTACTCTGCAGGCGTACCAGCTGGCGGCAGCATTGGCCGTGACTTCTATGTACCAGGTACAACACCGGTAGGCGCAGACAGCGACAGCGATGCAGTATTTGACATGCATGCACGCCAATCTCGCTTTAACCTAGGTACAGCAACAAAATTAGACGATGGTAAAACCATCAAAACTAAAATTGAAATAGACTTTATTGCTTCAGCGCCAGGCGGTAACGAACGTGTTAGTAACTCTTACGCGCCTCGTATTCGTCAAGCATTTGTGACTTATGATGGTTGGTTATTTGGTCAAGCTTGGTCAAACTTTCAAAACGTAGGTGCATTACCAGAAACACTCGACTTCGTCGGTCCTGCAGAAGGTACTGTGTTCGTACGTCAAGCACAGGCACGTTACACTACCGGTAATTGGTCATTCTCTATCGAAAACCCAGAGAGCACAGTTACAGTTGGCGGCGCACGTGTAGCTACTGATGATGCATCAATGCCTGACTTTACAGCACGTTACGCACATAAAGCTGACTGGGGTGAATTAGTATTTACCGGTCTTGCTCGTCAGTTAACTTATAAACAAAATGGCATTGATGCAGATACATCATCGTTCGGTATCAGTGCATCTGGTAAAGTAAATTTTGGTCAAAATAACCTTAAATTTATGCTAACTCAAGGCTCAGGTTTAGGCCGCTACATTGGTTTAAACGTAGCAAATGGTGCGGTGCTTGATGGTGATGATTTAGATGCAATTGATTCAACATCAGGTTTCATTGCCTATCAACAACACTGGAACAGCCAATGGCGCTCAACTTTCCTTTATTCATTCTTTTCAGCAGATAACAACACAGATTTACTTGCTGTGACTGGCGACCCTACAGAAATGAGTCAAAGTTATAGTGCCAACCTTTTATATTCGCCTGTTAAAAAGCTTACATTTGGTGTTGAGTTTAAACATGCTGAGCGTGAACTAGAAAGCGGTGCTGACGGCGATATGGATCGTCTACAGTTCTCTGCAAAATACGTATTTTAAGATTTAAAATTATTTTACTTCCTGAAGCGGCTTCGGCCGCTTTTTTTATTTCTGCTTTTTATTTACAGTGATCCCCTTTTAGCTTTTTGCAAACCATAATTCACTAAAATAGAAACGCTAATTGCAAATTATTTTCGTTTAGATTAAATTACGCATTAATTTCACTATTCATTGAACTAATTGGAACTTTGCATGTCATCAACATTTTTGCGCTTATCTCAATTAAGCCTAGTGACCTCAGCACTTTTAAGTGGCCACGCTTTTGCAGAACAACAAAAAGAAGAACAAGCAATTGAAAAAATTGCCGTGTATGGCCAGCATCATAAAAACTACATCACTGAAGAAGCACAGTCAGCAACCAAATTAGGGCTAACAATTAAAGAAACACCACAGTCAATCTCTGTTGTATCACGTGCGCTAATGGATGACTTCTCACTCGATAATTTAAACGCTGTACTTGAAAGCACACCGGGTGTGACTGTTGAGCAAATCGAAACTGACCGTACTTATTTTAAAGCTCGTGGTTTTGAGATCACCAACTTCCAAGTTAATGGCATGGGTATGCCGCAAGACAACGGTTCAATCCAAGGTACTCTTGATACGTCTATTTTCGATAGTGTTGAAATTGTACGTGGTGCCAATGGTTTAATGACAGGTGCTGGTAACCCATCTGCAACAGTCAACATGGTACTAAAGCGCCCTACTTATCAAACGCAAGTCAATGCGTCTGTATCGTATGGTTCTTGGGACAACAAGCGTTTAGAGCTTGACGCTTCAACTGCTATCAACGAAAACCACGCTGTACGTGCTGTATTCACAAAGCACAAAACTGAGTCATACCTTGACCGTTACGAGCAAGATAAAACAATTTATTACCTAGCCTACGAAGGCCAGCTAACTGATAGCACAGTTGTCACTGCAAACTATGTAAATCAAAAGAAAGATGCCGACAGCCCACTTTGGGGTGCATTACCGCTCTATTACAGTGATGGTTCGGCAACAAACTTTGACGCTTCAACTAGCACAGCGTCTGATTGGTCATACTGGAATAACACAACTGAGCAGCTGTTCTTATCAATTGAGCAAGCAATCACCAATACTTGGTTCTTAAAAGCAAGCTACGCGCACTTAGAAAATGAGCAAGATTCTGAGCTTTTCTATGTTTACGGCACACCAGACAGAGAAACAGGTCTTGGCCTAACTGGTTATGCCAGTGAATATGACCACAAAGATAAGCACGACATTTTAGATATCTACGCAACAGGTAAATTTGATTTATTTGGTATGGAACATGATCTGTCGTTTGGTGTAAACCAAGCAGATATGGATAACAAAGATAAATCATTGTATGACAACACCACAGGCAATGGTTTTCCTGCAATGCCTGAGCTAGGTGGTTGGGACGGTGTTGCGCCAGTACCAACACTTACTGATGGTTTAACAGGTGCTGATATCACTAGCCGTCAACGCTCTGCATATGTTTCAACACGCATTCGTGCAACTGACGCATTCAGCATTTTAGCAGGTGTGAGCCAAGTAAATTGGGAAACTGAAGGTGCCTCTTACGGCGTTGCAAAAGACAAAGATAGCGACCAAACGGTGCCTTACTTCGGTGCTGTATATGATATCAACGAAAGCTTCTCAACTTATGCAAGTTACACAGAAACCTTCGTACCGCAAACAGAGCGTGACATCAATGGTGATTACTTAGATCCAATCACTGGTAAAAGCAGCGAAATTGGTGTGAAAGCTCAGCTACTTGATGACGACTTATTTGTAACAGTTGCTTACTTTGACGCTAAACAAGTTGGCCTTGCTGTTGCTATCCCTGATTCATTACCTGATGACACTCGCTACTATGGCGCAGATGGTATTAACAGCGATGGTATTGAAGTAGAACTTAGTGGTCAAATCAACGAAACACTAAGTGCAAGCTTCAGCTACAGCAACCTAAACATTGATGGTGATGAGTTAGTAAAAGACTACACACCTGAAAACCAGTTCAAACTTGCTGTAACTCATAAAGTGCCTGAGATTGATGGTTTAACCTTTGGCCTAAACTATCGTTGGCAAGACGATACAAAGCGCGTACAAGTGCGTGATGCGGCTACGAATACTGCACTTATCACCACAACGCAAGATGCGTACGGCCTATTAAACCTAATGGCAACGTACGATATTAACGACAATATGAGCGTTAACTTGAACGTTAATAACGTGACCAACGAAAAGTACATCCACAGTCTTTTCTGGGCTCAAGGTTATTACGGCGCACCGCGTAACTACTCAGTGTCTTTCAACTGGCAGCTGTAAGCTTTGAGCTAGAAGCTGAAAGTTTTAAGCTTTAAGTACATGAAAAGCCGCATCATATGCGGCTTTTTCATGAAAGAGTTGCAAGAGTAAAGTTTACCTTTGCTAACTTTACCCTTTCTGACTTTACTCTCGCTAACTTTCACCCATAAAAAAACCGCTAACTGTGTAGCGGTCTTTTTTGTGTTAAGTGCGGGTCAAGTCACGCTTAACTGTACTCTTTTGCGGTGTTTATAGCTCGTCTTCAGCTAATAGGCCAGCATCTTCACCATCTTCTGGTTGTTCTGTTGCCTGAAGTAATAGCATCTCACGTAACTTACCTTCGATCTCATCTGCGATCTCTGGGTTGTCTTTTAAGAACTTAATTGAGTTTGCTTTACCTTGACCAACTTTGCTGCCATTGTAGCTGTACCAAGCACCTGATTTTTCAACAATCTTATGCTTAACACCTAGGTCAATTAACTCGCCTTGTTTAGAAATACCTTCACCATACATGATGATGAACTCAGCTTGTTTAAACGGCGGAGCAACCTTGTTCTTAACAACTTTAACGCGGGTTTCGTTACCTACAACCTCGTCGCCTTCTTTCACAGAACCAATACGACGAATATCGATACGTACTGAAGAGTAGAATTTAAGTGCGTTACCACCTGTTGTTGTTTCAGGGTTACCAAACATAACACCAATTTTCATACGGATTTGGTTGATGAAAATACATAGTGTGTTTGAACGCTTGATGTTACCTGTAAGCTTACGTAAAGCTTGTGACATTAAACGAGCTTGTAGACCCATGTGTGAGTCACCCATGTCACCTTCGATTTCAGCTTTAGGTGTTAAAGCTGCTACCGAGTCAACAATCACAACATCAACGGCACTTGAACGAACTAACATGTCACAGATTTCTAATGCTTGCTCACCAGTATCTGGTTGAGAAACAAGTAAGTCATCAATGTTTACACCCAATTTTTGTGCGTATACAGGATCTAGAGCGTGCTCAGCATCTACGAATGCACACGTTTTACCTTGCTTTTGAGCTTCAGCGATAACTTGTAAAGTAAGCGTTGTTTTACCTGATGATTCAGGACCATACACTTCAACAATACGACCCGTAGGTAAACCACCAATACCTAGTGCGATATCGATACCTAGTGAACCTGTTGAGATTGCTTCAATATCTAGGGCTTTATTGTCGCCCAGTTTCATAATTGAGCCTTTACCAAATTGACGCTCAATTTGTGATAAAGCAGCGTCTAAGGCTTTTTGTTTGTTATCGTTCATTCTGTTCTCCAAATCCGGCTAATGCAGACAGTATACTGTATGAAATCACAGTATCAAGCTAATTTTCAGATTTTATCAATTCAATTATATTTTTTAATGAGTAAACAATAGCTTGCAGTCTAACTTCAGCTCGATCGCCAGAGAAAACTTGCTGACTTGGGTAGTTTTGACCAGCAAAATGAATGCAAAACCATACTAATCCCACAGGTTTATCCAGTGTTCCACCACCGGGGCCTGCTATCCCCGAAATAGCTATTGCGATATCTGCGTTTGCAGCTTTTGCCGCCCCCGATGCCATTTCAACAACGGTTTGCTCACTCACCGCACCAAAGCTGTTTAAGGTTTGCTCGCTAACGCCAATGAGCTCATGTTTTGCTTGGTTACTATAAGTAACAAACGCTCGGTCAATATAATTAGAGCTGCCAGGGGTATCGGTTAGTGCATAACTCACTCCACCACCAGTGCATGATTCTGCGGTAGTGATCCATAAGCGTTTATCCGTTAAAATAGCTCCTAATTTCGCAGCAAGTGTTTTAATCTCTTGGTGTAATTCCATATTCAGCCTTTGGGTAAATACATGTCGTTTGATCTTTATGCACCGCACACTATAAAACAACAAACCCCTATGATGCAGCAGTATCTAAAAATAAAAGCCGAGCATCGGGATATTTTATTGTTTTATCGTATGGGCGACTTTTACGAACTTTTCTTTGATGATGCCAAGCGTGCAGCGCAACTTCTTGATATTTCTCAAACCCATCGAGGTAAAGCCGGTGGCGACCCCATTCCAATGGCGGGCGTACCCTATCACGCAGTCGAAAACTATTTAGCTCGCCTTGTACAAATGGGTGAGTCAGTAGCTATTTGTGAACAAGTTGGTGACCCAGCGACTAGCAAAGGCCCTGTTGAGCGTAAAGTTGTACGTATTGTTACACCGGGCACAATTTCTGACGAAGCATTATTACAAGAACGCCAAGACAACCTGCTAACCAGTGTATGGCAAAACAAACAAGGCCTATATGGTATTGCTTATTTAGATATTAACTCTGGCCGGTTCAATGTGTTAGAAGTTAATACCGACGAAGCATTTAGCTCAACATTACAGCGTTTAGCCCCTGCTGAGCTACTTTATAGTGAAACATTTGCAAATGTGCACTTAATTGAACATATCAAAGGCGCGCGTCGTCGCCCGGAATGGGAATTTGATCTAGATACTGCGCAGCATTTACTTTGCGACCAATTTGGCACCAAAGATTTAGTTGGTTTTGGAGTAGACAAAGCACACGCAGCTTTAGTGGCTGCAGGCTGCTTAATGCAATACGTAAAAGACACTCAGCGTATTGCCCTACCGCATATCCGTGCAATCACCCTTGAACAAAACGAACACGCGGTGATCTTAGATGCAGCAACTCGTAAAAACCTTGAACTAACGGTTAATTTATCGGGTGGTTACGAAAACACGCTTGCGCAAGTACTTGATAAAACAGCCACAGCTATGGGTTCACGCTTATTAAAGCGTCGTATTCATACCCCTGTGCGCAGCAAAACAGAGCTCAACTCTCGACTAAACGCAATTAGCGCAATTATCGATGCGCAATTATGTGGTGAGCTACAAGAGTCATTAAAGCAAATTGGCGATATTGAACGTGTTATTGCACGCCTAGCGCTTTGCACTGCTAGGCCGCGAGATTTAACGCGCCTGCGTAGCGCGCTGCAAGCTCTCGCGCCACTTCACGAACTATTACTAGATGCTAATGATCCGCGTATTAGTCAAATTATTGCTAAGTCGCAACAGTTACCTGAACTACAAGACTTACTAGAGCGTGCTGTAATCGAAACCCCACCGGTGCTTATTCGTGATGGAGGGGTGATTGCACCAGGTTACAACAGCGAACTTGATGAATGGCGAGCGCTAAGCCAAGGTGCTACCGATATTCTTGAAAAGCTTGAAGAGCGTGAGCGTGAGCGCACTGGCATTAGCACCTTAAAAATTGGTTATAACAAAGTGCATGGCTTTTTTATTGAAGTAAGCCGCGCTAACTCACATTTAGTTCCTGCGGATTATATTCGCCGCCAAACGCTAAAAAATAATGAGCGCTATATTATCCCTGAGCTTAAAGAGCACGAAGATAAAGTACTTGGTAGCCAGTCAAAAGCGCTAGCGCTTGAAAAACAGCTTTACGAGCAACTATTTGAGTTTATTGCTCCGCACATTGAGCAGCTACAAACAATGGCAGCTGTTCTAGCAGATTTAGATGTACTGAACAATTTAGCCGAACGTGCGCAAGCGCTTAATTATGCTAAGCCAACTCTGTGCGATAACGATAACATCAGCATTAAGCAAGGTCGCCACCCGGTAGTAGAGCAGGTAATGAAAGACCCGTTTATTGCCAACCCTGTGGAGCTTAATAACGACCGTAAAATGCTGATTATCACAGGTCCAAATATGGGTGGTAAATCGACCTATATGCGCCAAACTGCACTTATTGTTCTAATGGCTCACATTGGTTGTTACGTTCCTGCTGATAGTGCAGAAATTGGTAATATTGACCGTATCTTTACGCGTATTGGCGCAAGTGATGACCTAGCATCAGGACGCTCAACCTTCATGGTTGAAATGACCGAAACAGCAACTATTTTAAATAACGCCACAGCACAATCACTGGTACTGATGGATGAAATTGGTCGCGGTACTTCGACTTATGATGGCTTATCGCTTGCCTATGCAACGGCTGATTATTTAGCATCAAAAATTGCCGCTAAAACCTTATTTGCAACTCACTATTTTGAGTTAACCGAACTGGCCGAACAAAAAACGGGATTGGTTAATGTGCACCTAGATGCCATTGAACACAACGACACCATTGCCTTTATGCATACCGTGCTTGAAGGCGCAGCAAGCAAGAGCTTTGGTTTACAAGTTGCTGCCTTGGCTGGTGTACCAAAAGCGGTGATCCAACAAGCAAAACAAAAGCTTAAAATGCTTGAGAACCATCAACCTGTTACTGCCCCTATTGAGCAACAACAGCAAACATTAAGTTTTGATGATGAGCCTTCTGAGCTTGAATTAACCTTAAAACAGCTTGATCCAGATAGCTTAACGCCAAGACAAGCACATCAACTACTGTATCAATTAAAAGATTTACTTTAAATTTTGAGTAGATATAAAAAAAGCTGACGTAAACGTCAGCTTTTTTGTGTGTTCTAGACCCGAAGGCCTATGTATTGTTGTCAAATCAGGTGAATTGGTCGAATAGGCTATCTGTACTTAACCCTTCGTGTTGCAAAATGTCTTTTAAGCGACGTAATGCTTCCACTTGAATTTGTCTTACACGTTCACGTGTTAAGCCAATTTCACGACCAACATCTTCAAGGGTTGATGGCTCATAGCCTAGTAAACCAAAACGACGAGCAAGTACTTCACGCTGTTTCGGGTTTAATTCTCCAAGCCAATCAACAATGTGCTTGTTGATGTCATTATTTTGTACTTCGCCTTCTGGACCATAGTCTTTTTCATCGGCGATAATATCTAATAACGCTTTGTCATTTTCACCGCCGATAGGTGTATCCACTGAGGTGATTTTTTCGTTTAAACGCAGCATCTTAGTGACATCTTCAACCGGCTTATCTAAGCATTCTGCAATTTCTTCTGCGGTTGGTTCATGGTCAAGTTTCTGCGTTAATTCACGGGCTGTTCTTAAATAAACATTAAGCTCTTTGACCACATGAATAGGTAAACGAATCGTACGTGTTTGGTTCATGATGGCACGTTCAATGGTTTGACGTATCCACCAAGTTGCATAAGTTGAAAAACGAAAACCTCGTTCTGGGTCAAATTTCTCAACGGCTCTGATAAGGCCTAAATTACCTTCTTCAATAAGGTCTAGTAGCGCGAGGCCACGGTTGTTGTAGCGGCGGGCAATTTTCACCACTAAACGTAAATTACTTTCAATCATTCGCTTGCGAGAGGCTTCGCAGCCTTTCAGTGCTTTTCGAGCAAAATAAACTTCTTCTTCTGCGCTTAGCAGCGGAGAAAAACCAATCTCACCAAGATACAGCTGTGTAGCATCTAAATTCTTGGCAACTTCTTCTTTTGCAAAAATTTCATCTTCGTTGTCGACTTCTTCAAGTAATTCAGAAGACTCTTCTTCGACTACCGTGTCATCAAATTTATCGTCAATCGCGTCAGTTTTTTTCTCAAGTTTTGCTGTGTGACCCATAAGCGTCCTCCCGAGCAAATATGTGATTGAGCTAAATCACTTTATCAATACCCTAAATGGCTAAGGTAGATACTTAGCAGGATTGACTGCTTGACCCCGATAACGAATTTCAAATCTCAAAGCCGTAACCGAAGAGTCTGAACTGCCCATTTCTGCTATTTTCTGCCCTGCCTTTACTTCCTGTTTTTCCTTTACAAGCAACTTTGAATTGTGCGCGTAAGCGCTTAGGTAATCATCATTGTGTTTCAATATGATTAAATTACCGTAACCCCTCAATGCGTTGCCCGCGTATACCACAGTTCCATGTGCAGCAGCTAAAACAGAAGCCCCTTGTTTATTAGTGATCTGTAATCCTTTAAAGCCGTTCTCTTTATTAGAGAAGCGTTTTGTGACTTTACCTTTTGCAGGCCAGCCCCATACAACTTTGGCATTAGAATTACTGCTTTTTTCACTAATTATTTTGTTGGCTTGTTTCTGAACATACTCTCGTTGTTTTGGCTGATCAAGCCCTTTCTTTAATTTTTTGTTATTTTTTTGTATAGAAACAGTAGACTTTTTACTCGAATTCGTATATTTTTTCGTCTTTTTTAATTTTTGTGCCGATTTTGTGAGCGAAATACTCTGCCCAGGGAAGATGGTATAAGGTACTGGAATATCGTTTATTTTTGCGAGCGTTCGAAAATCTTGCTGAGCGCTAAAAGCAATTGAATACAAAGTATCGCCCTTTTTGACTACATATTTTGAGCCAGAGATATTTACTTTGCGTGTGGCGGGTTTAACTTTATTATCTAAACTACTAACCGGTGCCGGTGCTTCGCGAGAAGTACAACCAAAGAGCAAAATACTAAGAAACAAAGTAACATAGACTGTTAACTGCCTGCTCATCGTAAAATGCTCCTTATCGTACTAGTTTAATGGTTTTGCGGGTTATCGTAGTAAAAAGTACGCAACCACAACTAAAACAACTAATCCCCAGCCAAGCGCTTCAACATATTGACGTAATTTTTGCTCCATTTTAACGCCGCCCCACTTCATTAAAGCCGACACTAAGAAGAAACGCGCGCCACGACCTATTGCCGAGGCAATTAAAAATGGCAAGAATGCCATTTGCATCAAACCTGCACCTATGGTGAAAACCTTATAAGGTATAGGAGAGAAGCCCGCTAAAAACACAACCCATACACCATAGTTTTCAAACCAACTTAGCGCTGTGTCAAATTTGGCTTGCCAACCCATTTGCGCAATCAGCGGTTCGACTACTGGTTCGAATAACCAAAAGCCAAGTAAGTAACCTAAAATACCGCCAATCACTGAAGCAATAGTCGTAAAGCTGGCAAAGCGCCATGCTTTATCTGGCTGAGCAAGCGACATAGGTGCTAGCATGACATCCGGTGGCACCGGAAAAAAAACAGATTCAGCAAAACTCATCCCTGCTAAATAACGCTCTGCATGGCGATGTTTGGCCCATACCAGCGCCATATCATATAACTTAGTAAACAACTTCAAAGTTTAACGTCCTATTCAATATCACCAGGTACCAAAGGTACAAATCGTACTGGTGCAACTTTATGTTCTGTAAAAGTGTCGCCATTTCTAACGACCATCATTAATTGCTGATCTTGCTCACCAATAGGTGCAATCATAACGCCCCCATCAGCAAGTTGTGCCAGAAGTCCTTGTGGCATAGTGGCCGCAGCGGCAGTAACAATAATCCCCTCAAATGGAGCTTGCGACTGCCAACCTTGCCAGCCGTCACCGTGTTTCATGGTGACATTATATAAATCAAGCTTGTGCAAACGGCGTTTTGCTTGCCATTGCAATGCTTTTATACGCTCTACCGAGCACACTTTAGTGAAGGTTTTTGCCAGTATTGCCGTTTGGTAGCCAGAGCCTGTGCCAATTTCGAGCACTTTATCACGTACGCCTGCTAAGCGAAGTAGCTCTGTCATGCGTGCGACAATATATGGCTGCGAAATCGTTTGCCCTTGGCCGATTGGCAGTGCGGTATTTTGATAAGCTTTGTGCTGCAAAACATCATCGATAAAAATGTGTCTGGGTGTTGAGGCAATCGCTTCAAGCACAGTACTATCTTCTACACCCTCGCGTTTTAATAGTTCAGCTAATGCCAGTGCACTGCGATTATAATTAGTCAGCACTATTAATCTCCATATTTGCTAACCAGCTATCGACGGCTTGTAAGCTCTCTTTCGCCGTCATATCAACACTAAGCGGGGTCACTGATGCATAACCATTATTAATGGCATAAAAATCAGTGCCTTCACCTGCATCACTTTCAGCACCAAGGGTACCATACCAATAAATGTCACGGCCCCATGGGTCTTGTTGTTTCGTCATGGTTTCAGCTTTATGACGCGAACCTAAACGGGTTACCTTAACTCCTTTAAGCTCTGTAAGCGGAATATCTGGCACGTTTAAGTTGATGATTTGATCTTTCGGTAATGGGTGCGATGCCAACTCTTTGATAATACTCACCGCAACCGCAGCTGCAGTTTCAAAGTGATTTCCTTCTTTAGAGCATAACGACACAGCAATCGCCGGCAGTCCTAAGTGGCGCCCTTCAGTGGCCGCTGCTACTGTACCTGAATACAAGGTATCATCACCTAGGTTGGCGCCGTGGTTTATTCCTGCAACCACTAGATCTGGCTGCTGCTCGACTAATTCATTAACTCCCAAATGCACACAGTCAGTCGGCGTGCCATTAATCGAAATAAAGCCATTATCAAGGGTGGTTGCACGCAATGGGTTCATGAGCGTTAATGAATTACTTGCGCCACTACAATTACGATCTGGCGCTACTAAGGTCACATCTGCTATTTGCGTCAATGCATGATACAAAACCGCAATCCCTTTAGCATGTACGCCATCATCATTGCTCAATAAGATTTTCATTTACGCATCCTTTTGTTTTTGTTCTCTGGGGCTTGCATCTTGATAGTCCACCAGCTCACGCAGCAGGGCGGTAGCAAAACAGCCTTTTGGTAAACCAAAACTTAACTTTAAAGTAGTTTCATCAATCGTTTCAACAGCTAATAAATCAGGAATAAGTCGTAACATTCTACGCTCATTCTTAAGGCCAAGTTCGCTAAGGCCCTCTATCCAAGACTGATAAGGTTCGAGCCAGACTTTTTCGGTTTCGGTCAGGCCTTTTTCGCCTTTACCAACCATAGGTGCCGACATCACAATATCGCCAGACGCTAAGCGCGCAATATTGTCATCACTAATATTGTCTTCAAAAAATGCATTACTGCCGCTGAGCATAAACACTTCGCGGTGCATTGTTTTCGCAAGGCCATGCTCGGCAACTCGCATGCTCACGATTTCATTAAACACATAAGAGCGTGCAGCTGAAATAACTAAGCCACGCAATTTTTTATCGCGGATACGCTCTCCAGCAAACATGCGCTTTGCCATTTCAAGGTTGTGACCACCATGGCCAAAGCGCTGCTCGCCAAAGTAATTAGGCACACCAGCACGCACCGCGTTGATACGGCACAAAATATCCAGCGGCTCAGTGACATTACGTAATGTAATGGTAAAGCGGTTGCCTTTATGGCAGCCAGTTCTGAGCTTACGATTATGGCGCTGTTGCGATATTACAAAAAATTGCTCGTTATTCAGTTCACTAAATTCTATATGCTTTTTAATTGGAACTGGCACGCTAAACCATTGAGTACACACGCCATGGCGGTCTTTTAAGCCTGCATAACTCACATCACGTGGAGATACGCCTGCTTTTTCGGCAATGCGTTTCGCAATAAACTGAGTATTTTCGCCTTTTTTTACAACCTGCAAGCAAACATGTTCACCAGAACCGGTAAACTCAATACCTAAGTCTTCATCAACCATGAAGTCTTCGGCATGAGTTTTAAAGTCAGCCTTAGAAAGAGGTTTACCGTAAAGGTAGTTTAACTCACTCATGCGCTTTGTTTGCTCATAATCACCACTGCGTGGCTTGAGATACCTTCTTTGCGGCCTTCAAACCCAAGCTTCTCAGTGGTTGTTGCTTTCACATTAACTTGTGAAATATCAGCTTCAAGGTCTTGGCATAAGTTTTCACGCATAGCTTGAATATGCGGCAACATTTTTGGTGCTTGCGCAACAATCGTCACATCGGCATTGCCAAGTACATAACCTTGCTCTTTAGCAAGCCCAACCACGTGGCGTAGTAAAATTCGGCTATCAATATTTTCGTATTCGCTAGCAGTATCAGGGAAATGCTTGCCAATATCACCCATTGCCAATGCGCCTAAAATGGCATCACACAATGCGTGAATAGCAACATCACCATCTGAATGAGCTAAAAAGCCTTGTGGGTAATCTATTTTTTCACCACAAATTACCAACGGGCCTTCGCCGCCAAATTTGTGTACATCAAAGCCATGGCCAATTCGAATCATGAGGTACTCTCGTTTTGTTGTTTTTGCAGTAAAAATGCTGCTAAATCTAAATCTTCTGGGGTGGTGATTTTAATGTTGTCACTGCGACCTGCAACCAGCTTAACAGGCTGCTTAGCCCATTCAATTGCCGATGCCTCATCAGTGATAGTCACACCATTTTTAAGGGCACTTGATAGCGCATTAGTCAGCGCTTGATAAGGGAAAAACTGAGGGGTGAGTGCCTGCCATAAATCATCACGTGGCACCGTTTGCTCACTGTGTGTATGACCGCGCTTAATGGTGTCTTTTACTTTTGACGCTAAAATACCGCCTTCATTGGCAGCAATACATTCAGTCATTAAACGCTGAATATCTGCCAGACACACTAACGGCCTTGCCGCATCGTGAACAAGTACCCAATCAGGTGGGTTGTCAGCAAGTGATAGCAAGGCGTTAAGCACAGAATCAGCGCGCTCTTTACCACCACTCACACGCTCAATACGCTTATCTATGTGTGGTAAATCACCAAAGTAGCCGTCATCATCGCTAATTGCTACTTTGATGGTGTTTAATTCGTTAAGTTCTGCAAGTTTACTTAAGGTATGTTCTAAAATAGTTTTACCCGCAAGTTCAATATACTGCTTTGGCGCCGAATGCTGCATTCGACTCCCTACTCCCGCAGCGGGAACAATGGCGGTGATAGTTTGCTTAGTGTTCATTTTGCTGTTGACCTGGTAATACGCGAATAAAGGTTTCGCCAGGTTTAATCATTCCTAATTCATTACGCGCCCGCTCTTCGATGCCCTCTTGACCGAGTTTTAAGTCTTCAATATCGGCTTTGAGCACTTTATTGCGCTTTAATAATTTCGCATTGGTGTCTTGATGAGAGGTAACCGCTTGTTTTAAACGAGTGTAATCTTGCACCCCATTATGGCCAAACCATAAGCGGTACTGAATAAATAAAGCCAAACACAACAAGGCGAATTGAAAAACCCGCATTGAACACTCCTTCGCGGTTAAATTAAGTCAAAGGGCGTTTTAAATTACGCCAATTTATATTGCTTGCTAGCAGCATTTCTCTTAATGACAAACGCTTAGGTGTGATGCGTTTATTAAATTGCCATTGATGACCGCAACACGCAGCTGCCATCACCGCCTTTGCAGGCTTAAGCAATTGAATATGCGTGTTTTCTAGCGATTCACCGGAAGTATCAAACCAACCAAGCTCGTTGCAATGTACCTTATTGTCGCTTACTTGATCTAAGCTGTCTATGCGCACGGTTGTACATTGCTCGTCATTAATTAGCACGGGAACAATTAACCCGCGCTTAGCATGTTGACTATAAAAGTCTTTTGAGTCTTTTTTATTATAAACAGGCGGCGTTGTTTTTTGTTTTTCAAGCCAACTGCCATTTTGTGAATCGAGCTGTAGTGGCGCATCACCACTGACAATACGCATAGCTAAACGCTCAATATAGTAAGGCAGGCTTGCTAATAAACGTTTTAGCCTTGCTGTATCAGGTTCATCAACTAAACGCGGGATCTCACGAGCATAAAATGCATTACATAACTGCGCATACAAAGCTCGCTCGGCATCAGTTTGCCAAATTTCGGCTTGTTGCGAGTGTTCGCTCTGTGAAGTTGGTTTAGACAATGCGCGCTCTTATAAAACAATTGCTTGACTGTTTTATAGCATAGAGCGTTTATTGAGCGCTACTTTACTGCGCCTTTTTTACCCAATTTTGCGTTACCAGTTTCTAAAAACTGCACCACTGCATCACGCTTTTTACCTAATAACAAACTACCATCAGCTAAAAACATAAAGTTTTGCCAACAACGTTTAAAAACGGCAAAGCTGGTTTCAATAATATTGTCGCGAGCCATGCAAAAATAAACAGTGGTGTTTGCTTCCCACTCTAAGTGGTTAAGGATTTCTTCTGGCAACTGCTCATCGCCCGCTTCCCATGCACTTTCCCAGTTAATGGTCTCTGAAAAGCTGTCGTCTTTGCCGCACCAATCTGTTTTATCAAAAAAGTCAGGGTGATCATGCTCGCGGCTCACCATAGTAGTCCATAAAACCGCAGCGCGTTCAGCGCTCATTGGTTTAATTTGTGCTGCGTCTTCGCTGCTTATCGGCATATCTTTATGACGAAAAACCCAGGCTTTTTTGTATTCATCTAACGAAATATAATTCATAGTTTAGGCAGTTTGTTTCAGCGTAAAATGTGCAAACTGCAATTATACCCAAATGACTCCAAGATGCGAGATAAACACATGACAATCAAACCCGGTATTTACCAACATTACAAAGGTCCAAAATACAAAGTTGAATATGTTGCTACTCATAGCGAAACGAATGAGCCACTGGTAATTTATCAAGCGCTATACGGCGAATTTGGCATGTGGGCACGCCCGCTTAGTATGTTTACAGAAACCGTCACTGTCGAGGGTAAAACGATACCGCGTTTTGCATACCTTTCAGACGCCGACTAACTGTGGCATCATGACGCTATTAATCACTGCTCAGACCAGATAAGGTGACACCGTGCTTTTTAATTCAACCGACAACTACATTGCCAGTAACTCATTAAAACAAGCGGTTAACGCAGCGATCTTGCTCGAAAAGCCGCTGCTAATAAAAGGTGAGCCCGGCACAGGTAAAACCATGCTGGCCGAGGAGCTTGCAAAAAGTTTAGACACCACGCTAATTCAATGGCACATCAAATCAACCACTAAGGCGCAGCAAGGCCTGTATGAATATGATGCGGTATCGCGCCTTCGCGACAGCCAATTAGGTGATGAGCGTGTGCACGATATCAGCAACTACATTGTAAAGGGGAAATTATGGCAAGCCTTTACCTATGGTGAGCAACATAACAAGCGCCCTGTGCTATTGATTGATGAAATCGACAAAGCCGACATTGAATTTCCCAACGACTTGCTATTAGAGCTCGATAAAATGGAGTTTCATGTTTATGAAACCGGCGAGCGCGTGGTTGCTAAGCAACGTCCGATTGTGATCATTACGTCGAATAACGAAAAAGAGCTGCCAGATGCCTTTTTACGTCGTTGTTTTTTCCATTACATTGATTTTCCAAGTAGTGAAGAAATGGCACAAATTATCGATGTGCATCACCCGCATGTTAAACAAGACCTAGTTCGCCAAGCACTTGAGGTGTTCTTTAATCTACGTGAAGTAAACGGCATTAAGAAAAAACCATCAACCAGCGAATTGCTTGATTGGTTAAAGCTACTGATGGCCGAAGATATAGACGCTAAAACACTGCATGATAAAAGCCAAAAAGGCGGCTTAATGCCAATGTTTGGCGCACTATTAAAGAACGAGCAAGACATTAGCCTAGTCGAAAAACTTGCGTTTATGAGCCGCCGTTAATATGTTAATTGCGTTTTTCTTCAAGCTTCGCGAATACCGCTTACCTGTTAGTTTGCGAGAGCTACTTGATTTGATCAATGCGCTCAAGCAAGGGGTTATTTTTGCCGACGTTGACGCGTTTTATTATTTGGCGCGTACCATCATGGTAAAAGACGAAACCCACTTTGACCGTTTTGATAAAGCCTTTGCAGATTATTTTAGTGGTGTGGCCGACCTTGATCTGCTCGAAAGCTTAAAACAGCAACATGCCTTGCCTGATGATTGGCTACGCAAAGAGTTTGAAAAGCATTTAAGCGAAGAAGAAAAGGCGCAATTACAAGCCATGGGCGGCCTTGATAAACTCATGGAAACCCTCAAGCAACGCCTTGAAGAGCAGCAAAAGCGCCATGCTGGAGGTAATAAGTGGGTAGGTACCGGTGGCACTTCGCCATTTGGCGCCTATGGTTATAACCCTGAAGGTGTGCGTATTGGTCAAGACGGTAACCGACATCGCCGTGCGGTAAAAGTGTGGGATAAGCGCAGCTACCGAAACCTTGATAGTGACCGTGAAATCGGCTCGCGCACCATTAAACTCGCTCTAAAAAAACTGCGTAAATTTGCCCGTACTGGCGCCAGCGATACCCTCGATTTAACCGAGACCATCCGCGCAACTGCAAAGCAAGGCGGCATGCTCGATGTAAAAATGGCACCTGAGCGCCACAATGCAGTAAAAGTATTGATGCTTTTTGATATCGGCGGTTCAATGGATGATTACATTCATACCTGCGAAGAGCTATTTAGCGCTGCTCACAGCGAATTTAAGCACCTTGAGTTTTACTATTTTCATAACTGTTTGTATGAGCATGTTTGGCAAGACAACGAACGTCGTCACTCTAACGTCATTGATACCATGACCTTGATTAACAAGTTCACCAGCGACTACAAGGTGATTTTTGTTGGCGATGCCACCATGGGTCCTTACGAAATCGCCTACCCTGGAGGCAGCGTTGAGCATTGGAATGAAGAACCCGGCAGCGCTTGGTTAAACCGCATAACCAATCACTTTGATAAAGTCGCTTGGCTCAACCCACAACCCGTTGAACATTGGCGCTATTATCAATCGATAGATTTTATAAAGCAGTTAATGGACAACCGCATGTACCCACTCACGCTAGATGGGATTAGTAATGCGATTAGGGAGTTGAGTTAAAGTTAGAAAGTTAGAAAGTTAGAAAGTTAGAAAGTTAGAAAGTTAGAAAGTTAGAAAGTTAGAAAGTTAGAAAGTTAGAAACCCTAAACTGGCCACTATCTAAGTCAAGCAGCTCGAAAACTTTACTCTTTCCCCTTGTAACTCGCTAACTAAGCGAGTTTCCAAACCAAAAACACTAGCGCAAAGCCCACCAAATAAGCTAAGCCTAGCCAGCTTAAGGTGCGTAATAAAGGTGAGTGATGAATGCTGGGTTCTGAGCGTACTAAGCTAAAGTTCAGCCATGCAAAGACAGGAGTGGTTACAAAAGCGAGGGTCATAGCAAAAGTAAGCATTGGGCCAAGGGCTGATTTAAAGAATAAAATCACTGCCATACCTGCAAATGCTTGTAGTAATAACCACATATTTAAACTGTGTTTAGATTGTTTAATAGGTAGCAGTTTATGTGACTCATTTAATGTTCTGGCGTAGCCATCAAGCACTGTTAGCGTGGTGCCAAACATACATAAAAAAGCGATACCTGAAACCAGTGGCCTTGCCCACTCGCCCATAGTGAGGGCATACATATCAATTAGCTGCTTTGCAAAAGCGACTCCACCTAATTGCACAGCTTGTGCTTGGCCATATTGCACTAACACACCTAATGAAAAAAACACTAACGCAAGTGCTGCGGTAAGCCAGTAGCCCAAATTAAAGTCAAACAAGCCTTGTTGCTTTGTCACGGCTTGTTGATGCTGCTTTTCTTTTAGCCACAGTGAGCTGATTGCTGATATTTCGATAGGAGCAGGCATCCAGCCCATGAGCGCGACCATAAAGCCAAGCATGGCAAGCTCATACGGCGACGGGCCCACATAGTCAACTGGGGCCATAGCACCATTATTAATAGCGACAACTAGCGCAGCCACGGTTGTAACCGTTAACAGCCCCATAATGAGCTTTGAGACATTATCGAGCGCCTTAAAGTGCCCCAACAACAAAATAAGCAAACACACAGCTAAGATCAGCCAGCATAATAAGGTTACAGAAACAGTGACAGGTAATGCATAGTGCAGCAGACTGGCCGTTAATAATAAAACCCCTGCAGTATTTACTACCGCAGCGACAATATTAAGCGCAATAAAACTATAGAAATACCCCGGCCCTTTTTGCTTGTAGCCCTCAACTAAACTTTGTTTGGTCGCAAGGGTGTACTCCATGCCAAATCGAAAGAATGGGTACTTTAATACGTTTACTACAATGATTAGCCAAAATAGCTGCCAGCCGAATAACGATCCTGCTTGTGTTGATGCTACTAGATGTGAGCCACCAATGGCGGCTGTCGCCATTAAAATCCCCGGCCCTAAAGCATTTAATTTAGATTGCCAATTTGATACTGCTGATTGCATATGCTTTGTGTGTTTTGTTCTTAGTAACAAGCAACTTACAGCGTTTTGTGTGAGATTGGAAGCAGAGCAAGTTAGCAAGTTAGCAAGTTAGCAAGTTAGCAAGTTAGCAAGTTAGCAAGTTAGCAAGTTAGCAAGTTAGCAAGTTAGCAAGTTAGACAACTTACAATCTGTGTCAAGTAACTCACTAACTTTACTCTTTCCCCTAGTAACTCGTTAACTTTTGAATTTAAATCTGACGGCTGAATATTAAAACCAAAAAAGCCAAGCGTTTCGCAACGGTTGGCTTTTTCAGATTTAGTTTTAAGTCTAGCCGCTTAGGCTAGTGCTCTGTAATTAGCTCAGGTTCATTTCCTGAATGATTTCGTGGGCAATTTCCGGTGTAGTACTGACCGGCTTTTCGTGTAGTTTGGCTTTCATTTGCCCTTTACGATGTTTAAGTGATGCATCTAGTTTTTTTGCAGCACCTGCGATAGCTGGGTACATCACATCATCTTCAGCTTTTACTGATAAACGTGCGCCTTCATAGGTTGTACTAATCTCAGCCTGATACTTATTGTGTTCTTTTGAAAGAATAATATCGAGTGATATTAATGATGGAAAATGGCTAGCAATTTTCGAGAACTTCTCGTTGATATGAGCTCTAACAGCCTCAGTAACGTCAACATGATGACCAGAAATATTAATCTTCATAGGGTATCCTTTTTTCTTGTTACCTCACAGTTAGTATTGGGGGCGAATTGAATTAACACAAGCGAAAATTGCAGATAATTAGTAATTGATTGTAACCACAAATGATTTAGATCATGCGTTGCGGATAAAATATGCAAAAGCCCGCATCACACGGGCTTTTCAGAGAGGTTAACAACTGCTCATTAACTATACGAACAACAGTAATCAGCAAATTCGCTGACCTTTACTAGAAAGGTAACATTTGCATCAACGGTAAATGACTCTCCAGCTTGCATTGTTTGCCATTCGCTCTCACCGGGTAATAGCACTTGCCAACTGCCACCGTTAAGCTCCATCAACTCTTTTTTGCTCGTAGCAAACTCGAACTCACCCGGTTGCATAAAGCCTAACGTCTTCGTGCTGCCATCAGCAAATACCAGAGTACGGCTAGACACTTTACCGTCAAAATACACATTGGCTTTTTTCAGCACACTTACATTATCAAACTGAGACATCCTCACTCCTGTTGTTTTGTTATTAAGTTACAGACAGTGCCAGTTGTCGGTTTAGCATTCAAGGGGAGCTGAGTGAGAAATAATCAAGTCGGGCTAGCTGTAAGCTGTCAGTTTTAAGCCGAAGGAGCAATTGTGGTAGGTCGTGCTTTAGCGCGAGAATCTCAATATTATTGCTTTAGTTTGAGTTCAAAAATATGGCTTGAACGCTTTGTTACACACCTCGCATCCAAGTTCAATAGATACCACAATTAGGTATCTATTGGTATTAAGGGTTATATCATGGCTAAAAACACTAGCATTACTTTGGGTGACCATTTTGACAGTTTTATAGCAAATCAAATTCAAAGTGGTCGCTATGGATCAGCGAGTGAAGCCATACGCTCCGCTTTACGTTTACTTGAAAGCCAAGAAACGAAAATGAACACTTTACACCAATGACTTGTTGAAGGTGAAAATAGTGGAGTTGCGGATTATGACCTTGATTTGTTTATCAATGAGTTAGATAACAAAGAAAGAAAATTAAGCAATTTCAATTAACTAACAAGGCAAAATCTGATTTTTGGTATTCAACCAAAAAGCATAACTTTCCGCGCGAAATAAATTTCACGCCTACGGTGAGGGGCTTTTCAACTTATAGCTTAAAACTTAAGGCTTGCAGCTAAAATTGACAGCTGCAAATGTGTTGGGTTTCACTCCGTTCTACCCAACCTACGGGGCATAAAAAAGCCCGCGCTGTGGTTATACAGGGCGGGCTTTTAAATTTTAGTAGCTAAAGCTTAAAACAAGGCGTTTGCTTTGTTTACGATGTTTTCAACAGTGAAACCAAAGTGCTTGAATAACTCGCCTGCAGGTGCTGACTCACCGAAGGTCGTCATGCCAACTACTGCGCCGTTTAGACCTACATATTTGTACCAGTAGTCTGCGATACCCGCTTCGATTGCTACGCGGCGTGTAACGCTTGCTGGTAATACGCTTTCTTTATACGCAGCGTCTTGTTCATCAAATAAATCAGTTGAAGGCATAGATACCACGCGTACTTTTTTACCTTGTGAACGAAGTTCTGCAGCGGCATCTTGTGCAAGCTGTACTTCAGAACCTGTTGCAATAAGGATAAGCTCTGGCTCACCGTCACAGCTAAGTACGTAACCACCTTTTTTCACATCAGCTAACTGCTGTGCAGTACGCGTTTGTTGCTCAAGGCCTTGGCGAGTGAAAATCAGTGATGTTGGGCCATCTTTACGCTCAATTGCTTGTTGCCATGCAATCGCTGACTCAACTTGGTCACATGGGCGCCAGTTCACTAGGTTAGGCGTCAAACGCATGCTTGCGATTTGCTCTACTGGTTGGTGCGTCGGACCATCTTCACCTAGACCAATTGAATCGTGCGTGTAAACGAAGATGCTTGGCTGCTTCATTAATGCCGCCATACGTACTGCGTTACGTGCGTATTCCATGAACATTAAGAAGGTAGCACCGTAAGGAATAAAGCCTTTGTGCAATGCAATACCATTCATAATCGCTGACATACCAAATTCACGTACACCGTAGAAAATGTAGTTACCGCTTGCATCGTTTGCTTCTAGGCCTTTTGAGCCATCCCAAAGTGTTAAGTTAGAACCTGCAAGGTCAGCAGAGCCACCCATGAATTCTGGTAGTAACGGACCAAACGCGTTTAATGCATTTTGTGATGCTTTACGTGTTGCTGGGTTTGCTGGGTTTGCTTGTAGCTCTTCAATGTAGGCTTGTGACTTTTCAGCCCAGTCAGCTGGTAACTCACCATTTGTACGGCGTTTAAACTCAGCAGCAAGTTCTGGGTGTGCACTTTCATAAGCTGCAAACTTTTCGTCCCAGCTTGCTTCTAGTTGCTTACCTTTTTCTTTGCCATCCCACTCGCTGTAGATATCAGCTGGGATTTCAAATGCATCGCCAGTCCAACCTAGGAACTCACGAGATGCTTTGATTTCGTCTTCACCTAGTGGCGCACCGTGACAATCATGGCTACCTGATTTATTAGGTGAACCGTAACCAATCACTGTTTTACAACAGATTAATGATGGCTTATCAGTGATGCTACGCGCTTCTTCGATAGCGGCGCGAATTGCATCAGGGTTATGACCATCAACATCGCTTACTACGTGCCAGCCATATGCTTTGAAGCGCGCTGGTGTGTCATCGCTGAACCAACCTTCTACTTCACCATCAATTGAGATGCCGTTGTCATCCCAAAATGCAACTAGTTTACCTAGGCCTAATGTACCGGCTAATGAACAGGCTTCGTGTGAAATACCTTCCATTAAACAGCCATCGCCCATGAATGCATACGTGAAGTGATCAACAATATCGTGGCCTTCACGGTTAAACTGTGCAGCTAGCGCTTTTTCGGCAATTGCCATGCCCACTGCATTTGTGATCCCTTGACCTAATGGACCCGTAGTAGTCTCAATACCTGGTGCATATCCATACTCTGGGTGACCTGGTGTTTTTGAGTGCATTTGACGGAAGTTTTTAATTTCCTCTAGTGGTAAGTCATAGCCACTTAAGTGCAGTAGAGAATAGATCAGCATTGAACCGTGGCCATTCGAAAGAATAAATCGATCTCGGTCTGCCCACTCTGGATTCGTTGGATTGTGCTTTAGATAATCGCGCCATAGTACTTCTGCGATATCTGCCATGCCCATAGGGGCGCCAGGGTGACCAGATTTGGCCTGTTGTACTGCGTCCATTGATAAGACGCGAATAGCATTTGCAAGTTCTTTGCGTGATGGCATGAATTCTCCTACCTTTATGTATTTGCGCTGGTTGTTTATGAAGCCCCATTCTTACTTATTGTAAGGGTACAGTGCAATTAAAAATCCGCATTAAATGCACCAATTATGGGCGTTTGTTAAGAACAATACGTTATTAGTAATTTTAAATAGACGTCTAGGCGTAAAATTACTATGCAAACATATTTGTTTTAGATAAAATACGCCCCTTAATTTTTTAGCGCTATTACCGACGTTTGTGAAGCGCAATATTTGTGAGCAGAAATACAATGGCAAAACATTTATTTACTTCTGAATCTGTTTCTGAAGGTCATCCGGATAAAATCGCGGACCAAATCTCTGACGCGGTTCTAGATGCTATCCTTGAACAAGATTCTCATGCCCGTGTTGCATGTGAGACTTACGTTAAAACCGGTATGGTGATGGTTGGTGGTGAAATCACAACTAGCGCTTGGGTTGATATCGAAGAAATCACACGTAAAACAGTACGTGAAATCGGTTACACGCACTCAGACATGGGTTTCGATGCTGACTCTTGTGCGATCTTAAACACTATCGGTAAACAATCTCCAGACATCAACCAAGGTGTTGACCGTGCTCGCCCTGAAGAGCAAGGTGCTGGTGACCAAGGTCTAATGTTTGGTTACGCATGTAATGAAACTGACGTTTTAATGCCTGCACCAATCACTTACTCACACCGTCTAGTTCAGCGTCAAGCTGAAGTTCGTAAAAGCGGTGAGCTTAACTGGTTACGCCCAGATGCAAAATCTCAAGTAACGTTTGCATACGAAAATGGCAAGCCTGTTGGTATTGATGCCGTTGTTCTTTCAACTCAACACTGTGATTCAATCTCACAAAACGACTTAGTTGAAGCGGTAATGGAAACGATCATTAAGCCGGTTCTTCCTGCAGAGCTAATCTCAAGCGCAACTAAGTTTTTCATCAACCCAACTGGCCGTTTCGTAATCGGTGGCCCAATGGGTGACTGTGGTCTTACAGGTCGTAAAATCATCGTTGATACATACGGTGGTATGGCTCGTCACGGTGGTGGTGCTTTCTCTGGTAAAGATCCATCAAAAGTTGACCGTTCAGCTGCATATGCTGCTCGTTACGTTGCTAAAAACGTGGTTGCTGCAGGCCTTGCTGACAAATGTGAGCTACAAGTTTCTTACGCTATCGGTGTTGCAGAGCCAACATCTATCAGCATCGAGACATTTGGTACAGGTAAATTAGAAGAAGCGCGTCTAATCGAATTAGTACGTGAGCACTTCGACCTACGCCCTTACGGCTTAATCCAAATGCTTGATCTTGAGCGTCCTATCTATCAACCGACTGCGGCATACGGTCACTTCGGTCGTGATGAGTTCCCTTGGGAGCGTACAGACAAAGCAGACGCACTTCGCGCAGCTGCTGGCCTGTAATAGGTTAGATAAAATGAAAAAAGCGCCTTTTGGCGCTTTTTTTGTGTCTGATTTAAAGGTAGGTAACTATCTTTTCGTAAACTGCGACACCCCAAACTAAGGCTAGAATTAGCAAGCTCAATGTCACTGCCGCAGAAGCCATATCTTTAGCTCGTCCCGATAATACATGATACTCAATCCCTACTCGGTCAGTGAGCGCTTCTATCGACGAGTTCAGTAACTCAACAATTAATAATAACAAGTAAGGAATAAACAACACTAACCAATGATTTAATGACTGCGCAAGAACCACTGACAAGGGTAATAAACACACCCCTAGATAGATTTCAGAACGAAATGCAGACTCTTCTTTAAATGCCGCTTTAAAGCCTTTAATAGAACACTTGGTTGCTTTTAAAATACGCCCAAAGCCAATACCATTTGGCTTATTAACTAGGGGAATTTTTGGTTCTTTCATTTTTTACCTACCCGCTCAGAATTAGCCTGATCATAATGATAAATTCTTACTCTGTCACCCAAATACGCTTGATTAAAAACTAGCAATCACCTGGAATACTGCTGGTGTTTGCGCGGGAAAACTGATTATTAGTTAATTGTTCTCTCAGTGCTTGTAGCGTTTTATAAACGCTTTTTAGCGATACCTTGTTACTTAACCAATGCGGAATGGAACCACCTGGGTCTGCGTAGGCTTGATGGCTGACCAACAAATTACTTTGTTGCTGCTCTAAACGCCAATAGGCGGTGAGGTCTTTAATTCGCACAACGCCAGAGACTTCGGCTTTTGCATAAGGTTGGCTTTTGATTTGTAACTCGGATTTGTGCTCATCTAAAGCGTGATAACAAGAGTAACTGACTAAATCTCTATCTGATACCGGCCAAGGCGAATTAAAGTGGGTATAAACAAGGGTTTCTGAAGGGCTTAAGCGCTCCATTAGCGTCACGCTTTTGACATTTTCGAGCCAGTTTTCGGCGTTGTCGGTATCACTGAGCAATGCCATAAAGTCACTGGCCTTGGCGTTTTTTACCAGCACAGAAGCATTAATTTCGATAATGCCAGTTTCGTGCTTTTTATAGCTAACCTTTATGCCGTCTTGCTGTTTATAGGTTTGCCATTCAATAGGGTTAGCGACTGCCGAGAGACTCAAACATGCTAACCCTATCCATAGGCACAAGCGCATTTATTTAAAACCAATAAGGGTCTGTATTAAATGACGCGTGGCGACTTTGCTCCATCGCACTGACCAAAAACTCTGACTTTTGATCAAGCCATGATTGAATTTTTGTCAGCTCTAAGTCGTCTTGCCCTGCGCATAACTGCTTTAAGTACTCAAGGGTGCTTAACTCATAAATACCATGGGAGATATCAACCCACGGCATACGGAACTCATTTCTGTCTTCTTTATCGAACAAGGCACCTAAGCAGTTGCCGCTGAGTAATGAGTTTTCAAGGCGGGTGCGTAGTGCCAAATAGTCTTTATCTGTAAACACTTGCTGCTCAGGAATAAGCTCGTGCATGTCGTGCCAATCTTTAGCAAATAAACGCTTAGCAATATCGGCAACTGGTTTTTCTGCAGCCTGAAACTCAGCCTGCCCCCATGATTTTCGCCATTGTTTTTCAATTAACCAGGTTGTTAATTGTAATAATAAGCGGTTGTATCGGGTGCTATGAAAAAGAGTTTCAATATCATCAATGCTTGGCTGTAACTCTTTTAAGTCATTAATAACTTGTGTGAGCTCAGGCGCACTGTTGATTTTTTTGTAGTATGCGTGGCGCTTAGATGTGTAGGTTTTTAGCTGAATAGCATTTTCAACCCACGCTAATTCGCTCAATAACCACTTTAACTCTGTACGCAATGAGTCGGTATCGTCTTTACTAACAATATCGTCAAACAGCCAAAATGTATGGCGAATTAAACGAATACCGTCTGTGACACGCTTAAGGGTTTTTAAGCTTGGTTTTATGAAGTAGCAGGCTTCATGTTTTTGTACAAAGCGAATCGCGTAGTTAATGCTTTCTACTAAAGCTTGTTCTTGGGTTGCACCACGTTTTAGTGGCACAAAGCCAATTGATTTACTTGCTTTTAATGGTTTGTCATCTGCAAGACGATAACCTCGAGCAGCTTTAGAATAGAGCCCTAAGCGAACGTTGCTTTCACTTACCAGTTTATCTGCCAAAGCAAACAACTCATTGCGACTACCTTCAATCAGTTCGATTTCAAGTTCAGAGATTGGCTCAACCTGACCCGACGCAGCAACTTCACCTTTATCTAATACCACTTCAATTTTTGCGCCATTTTCGGTTTCGAGTAACCAAGTACGGCGTATAAAGTTAGTGCTAAAAATTGGGTATAGGTTTTCTGCAATACCAGTCACTTGCATACCATGCGGCCAAATAGCAGCATCAAATGCGAGTAAATCGGGGCGGTTACCTGACAGTGGTAAATTGTATTCTGGGCGCTGATGTAAGCCGCCAACCACTTCGCCGGCAAGCTTGATGGTTTGCTCACACTCACCATCGCAACAGCGAGTACGAAGGCCAATATCTAAAGCACGTAGTTCTCGGCTTGGCGTATCGTAATAAGCATTTTGTAAATTGCGTGACGGTTTATTGGTAACGGTTTTTGCAAATTGGGTAATTAATGCGGGGATCAGTGGAACAACGGCATCTGACACCAAAAACTTCAGTTCTATCTCAGTATCCATTCGCTTTGCGGAGTACATTTAAAATAAATAAGTGCTCAAAATAAACAAAGCAGACTGTTAATGCAAATTTTTTCCTGTTTTTTGCGGTTAAGCCCACGCACGGATTACAATATCAGCCTTGCTATTAATAGTTGAAATCCCTACTATCTCTATACATAAAGAAATTATAAATTTAGCCACTTCTAGGCAAGATCACATTAACAAGGTAGATTGATGTTAAAACAGTGTATTTTTGGGTTGCTCCTTGCGGCCACCTCTTTTATTAGCTACGCAGAAGAAGCGCCAAGCAGCGACAGCCAAAACACCGCCTACATAGTCGATAACCTGTATACCTTTATGCACTCAGGCCCAAGCAAAAACTACCGCATTTTGGGCTCAGTCGATGCAGGTACGCAAGTTGTGTTGTTGTCAGGTGAAGATAATGGCTACTTTAAAATTCGTGATGATAAAGATCGTGAAGGTTGGGTAGAGTCAAAATTTGTTACTGAAAACGCGGGTATTCAACAACAGTTTCAAGCGCTGAATAACGACATGACGGTAATGCAAGAGCAGCTTCGCCAAGCTGAAATTGAGTTGCCACAACTACAAGAGCAGAACAAATCACTAACAGAGCAAAACCTAGCTCTTAGCAAGCAAATCGAAACACTTAAGAACACCATTGAGTCTGAGCGCAATGCAAAGCAAACAGCCAGTGCTAAAGAGAAGCGTCAGCTACTTACATATGGCGGCGCAATTGCATTTATCGGCTTACTGTTAGGTATTATCTTAACCGTGGTGTTATCTCGCCGTAAACGTTACGACGGCTGGGCATAAGCCACTAATTAGTCAATAAAAAAGCACCTGATGGTGCTTTTTTTGTATCTATATATCGAACCTTAGTCCGGTATCTTGTTTAATTTTTTCGATCACCATATAGGTGTGATGCGTACCTACCCCTGGGATATCAACTAAATCCCCCAGCACTTGGCGGTATTCATCCATATCTGAGACTCGTACTTTTAATAAGTAGTCATAGCCACCAGCAACCATGTCGCATTCAACCACTTGTGGAATATTTAAAATATATTCACGAAAGACTTTAAATACCGATGTATTCGAGGTCACTAACGATACCTGCACATGTGCTAACAAGCTCTGGTTAAGCTTTGCTTCGCTAAGCTTTGCGTAATAGCCTTCGATGTAGCCTTCTTGCTCTAAACGTTTTACACGATCTAGACACGGGCTTGGGCTCAGATTTACCTGTTTTGCGAGGTTTACGTTCGATATTCTGCCATTTTTTTGCAGAGCGTCTAAAATTGCTAAATCGATGCGATCTAACATTCGTAATCTATTCGGACTGGTCATAACAGAATTTTATGCGGCTAAGTTAACGGTATGCCCTGTAAATTATCGTAAATCGAAAAATTTAACCAGCATATTCTGCTGGATTTTAATTAGAATGCACGAATTATATCAATGGTAAGAAATGCAATAAGTTCATTTCTAGACTCCACATACCAGAGGGTTACATATGCTATTTAATGGCGATTTGACAACTGAATGTCCAATTAGACAAAAGATCCGTGATTTCTACCGTATTGACGAAAATGCGGTTATTGATCATATTTTGCCTTTGGCTGAAGTAGGCGTGAAAGCGCGTAGCCGAGCGTGGGAACGTGCTCGTCAAATGGTTTTAAATATCCGTCGCGATCAGGATGGTCAAAGCGGTGTAGATGCACTATTAAATGAATTCTCACTTTCAAGTGAGGAAGGCGTTGTATTAATGTGTCTTGCAGAAGCACTATTACGTGTTCCAGATAAAGCAACGCAAGAGTCACTAATTCGTGACAAACTTGCTAAAGGTGACTGGAGCTCGCATTTAGGTAGCAGCGATTCTTTATTTGTAAACGCCTCTTCTTGGGGTCTGTTAGTAACCGGTAAAATGGTTAACTACAGCGACAAGTCAAAAGAGCAGCAATTCGGTGTTCTTAAGAAAACAATTGGTCGTTTAGGTGAGCCTGTTATTCGTAAATCTGTGAACTTCGCGATGAAGATCATGGGTAAGCAATTCGTTATGGGTCGTACTATCGACGAAGCAATTGAACGTGCAGCCGATAAAGAGCAAAAAGGCTACGTATACTCATACGATATGCTAGGTGAAGGCGCACGCACAATGAAAGATGCAGAGCGTTACTTCAACAGCTACATGACAGCTATCCACGCGATTGGTAAAGCAGCAAATGGCCGTGGTCCAATCAAGAGCCCTGGTATCTCAGTTAAAATTTCTGCGATTCACCCACGTTATGAATTCACACATCGTGAACGTGTTATTGCTGAAATCGTACCTAAGTTAAAAGAACTTGCGCTTGCAGCGAAAAGCTACGATATCGGCTTTACTGTTGATGCTGAAGAAGCTGATCGTTTAGATATCTCTTTAGATGTTATTGAAGCGGTATTCAGTGATGACGATTTAGGTAACTGGAACGGCTTTGGTTTAGCAGTTCAAGCATACCAAAAGCGTGCTATTTTTGTCGTTGAGTGGGTTGCAGAGCTAGCTCGTCGCGTTGGTCGTAAACTAATGGTTCGCCTTGTAAAAGGTGCATACTGGGATACAGAAATCAAAACCACTCAACAAGATGGTTTAGATCATTACCCAGTATTTACACGTAAAGCGACCACTGACGTTTCTTATAAAGCCTGTGCTATCAAATTACTTGAAGCACGTGATGTACTGTACCCGCAATTTGCTACACACAATGCCTACACTGCAGCAACAATCTTAGAAGTTGCAAAAGGTGATAACGAAGGTTTTGAATTCCAACGCCTACACGGTATGGGTGAGTCGTTATTCGACCAAATCGTAACCCAAGAGAAAATTCAATGTCGTGTTTACGCACCAGTGGGTCAACACGAAGATCTACTTGCCTACTTAGTACGTCGTTTATTAGAAAACGGTGCTAACTCATCATTCGTAAATGCGATTGTTGATACCACAAAGCCTGTTGAGTCACTATTACCTGACCCTGTAGAAACACTGCAAGGTTTACGTAACAAGTACAACACGCAAATTAAGATGCCTATTGATTTATATGGCGAAGAACGTGCTAACTCAAAAGGCATGGACTTAACTGATATCAATGTAATCACACCATTTAAAGGAAACCTTGATACCTGGTTTGCTGAGCACCGCATTGAATTAAGCGATGTGCCAGAAGGCTCTCTTCCTGTGAAGAACCCTGCAAATCACAAAGAAATCATTGGTCATGTGAAACTACAATCTTCTGACGAAATGACTGCTCTTTTAGAAAATGCAGAAAAAGCATTTGAGTCATGGTCACAAACGCCAGTAAAAGAGCGCGCAAACTTACTACGTCGTGTTGCTGACATCTTAGAGCGTCATCACGATGAGTTAGTGGCACTATGTATCAAAGAAGCAGGTAAAGTAACGCAAGATGGTATCGATGAAGTTCGTGAAGCAGTGGATTTCTGCCGCTACTACGCAGCACGCGCTGAAGAACTTTCTGAAGATGAGCGCTTTGAAGCACGTGGGGTGATCTTATGTATCAGCCCATGGAACTTCCCACTTGCAATATTCTTAGGTCAAGTAGCTGCAGCAATCGTGACTGGTAACACAGTTATTGCTAAACCTGCTGAGCAAACAAGCTTAATCGCACTTCGTACCATTGAACTGATGCTATCTGTAGGTTTACCAGAGCACGTTGTACAACCTGTTATTGCTCGTGGTAGCGAAGTAGGTAAAACTATCGTTCCTGACGAGCGCATTCAAGCTGTTATGTTCACAGGTTCTACAGAAACAGGTACTGTTATTTCGCAAACACTTGCTGCGCGTAATGATATTCAAGTACCGCTTATCGCTGAAACTGGTGGTCAAAACTGTATGATCGTTGACTCAACCGCTCTACCAGAGCAAGTTGTTGACGATGTGATCAGTTCAGGCTTCCAAAGTGCTGGTCAACGCTGTTCTGCACTGCGTGTATTATTCTTACAAGAAGACGTTGCTGATGGCATCATTGAGATGATCAAAGGTGCTTTAAAAGAGCTTCACGTTGGCGACCCGTCATTGCTTTCAACGGATATCGGTCCTGTTATCGACGAAAAAGCACTGAAAAATTTAAATGACCATGTTGAATACTTAAAAGGTAATGCGACACTTCACTATGAGTGTGCTATTCCTGATAACAATGAAAATGGTGCTTACTTCTTTGCACCTCGTTTATACGAAATCAAAGATTTATCTGTACTTAAGCGCGAAGTATTTGGCCCATGTGTACATATCATCCGCTTTAAAGGCACAGAGCTTGATAACGTGATTGACCAAATCAATGGCACAGGCTTTGGCTTAACAATGGGTGTGCATTCGCGTATCGAAGAGCGCTGTGAATACCTAGCGAAAATGTCACGTGCAGGTAACGTTTACATCAACCGTAATATGATCGGTGCGATTGTTGGCGTACAACCTTTCGGTGGCCGTGGTTTATCTGGTACTGGTCCTAAAGCGGGTGGCCCTAACTACCTACAACGTCTAGTGAAAGAAAAAGCATCACCAGATAACGTACAAATGACAAACCTAACACCTGATGAGTTAGATACTCACCACTATTCAGGTGCAGCTGAGCAGGTTGCTACGCTAATGGATAACTCATTACGCGACGAGAAAATCTGGCGTGCAACACCACTGAACGACCGAGTTTCTGCTGTACGTCAATTACTTGCAAAAGTAGCGACTGTAGAAATTATCGACGAGCTTGCAGATGATTTAGCATTAACGCTAGCTGATGCCCGTGCGCAACTTAACCGTCTTGAAAAACACATGCGTAAGCACACTGTGTTACCTGGACCAACGGGTGAGTCAAACACACTTCACTTAGAGCCTCGTGGCTGTGTGGTTTGTTATGCTGATAAGAGTACGTCATTTAACTTCTGGGCAATTTCGATTATCACAGCACTTGCTGCTGGTAACACAGTAATCACGGTTGCTTCTGAGTTATTCTTTGACGAAGCAGTTGCATTCAGAGACAAGTTTATCTCAACAGGTATCGCTGAAGGTGTATTCCAAGTAGCTAAACCTAATCAGTTACAAGCTATCTTGGCGCACCCTCACCTTGCAGGTGCGGTTGTTGCAGCTCGTTCATCACGCTTAGGCTACTTCAGCCAGCAGCTAGCACAACGTAAAGGTGCAATCCTGCCAGTGATCAGCTCTGAGTACTACGACACGCTAATCAAGCGCTTACTAACTGAGAAAACAATCAGTGTTGATACAACCGCTTCAGGTGGTAACACATCACTAATGACCTTAGTTGAAGACGACGAGTAATCGTATAAGTTAAAGGAAATTAAACTTTCCTGAGCTACTTAAAAGCCCTCGCATTTGCGGGGGCTTTTGATTTTACAGATACCTTTTTATTATTCTTGTTTACCGAGCTACAAATTTTCTGCTAGTTTTATAGTAATGTATTCGACTAGAAGTAAAGGCTTTGAAAACACTCCCTATCAATCAACTTAAGCCCGGCATGTTTGTCCAAAGTGTGACAAAACAAACAGGCAAGATCCGTATAAAAAACCAAGGTTGGGTAAAAACACAGGGAAGCATAGACAAGCTGATCAAGGCTGGCATATTAGAAATAGCAATAGACCCAGACAAAACACTGACCTTAGACAGTGAGAATAAAGTGGTTGAGCAGCAAAATAATCCGCAACCTGTTGGCGAGACGACCGCATTCGATCCTTGGCACACCACTCACAGTGTGTCGGCAGAAATGGGCAAAGCAAACAGCTTATATAACGAAGCAAGGTCATTACAAAGCAAAGCCTTTGACGATATCCGCGATGGCAACAAAATTGATATAGCCCCTTTTAAAGAACTCGCAAGTGGCTTTATTGAATCGGTTTTTCGTAATCAAGATGCGCTTGCCTGTATCACTCGTATGCGTGAAAAAGATGCTTACCTACTTGAGCATTCTATCAATGTATCAATTTTGATGAGTATTTTTGCTAAGCACTTAGGTATTGAAAAAGCCATTATTGAAGAGCTTGCGACCGGTGCTTTACTTCACGATATTGGCAAGATCAATATTCCCGATGAGATACTCAATAAGCCTGGCAAGTTAACTGACGAAGAGTACCAAGCTATTCAAGATCATGCTCGTTTTAGTAAAGAAATTTTAGAACAAGCAGGCTTGAGCGGGATTGCTGTTGATATAGCTGGCTTCCATCACGAACGCTTAGACGGCAGTGGCTACCCATTTGGTAAAAGTGGTGAAGAGATAAGCTTGTACGTACGTATGGCCTCGATTGTTGATGTGTATGATGCATTAACCGCTGAGCGGGTCTACAAAGCAGGCATGGAGCCAATTAAGGCCTTTAAAATACTTAAAGATGGCTGCCCAGATAGCTTTGACGGAGACCTAGTCACTAAGTTTATTCAGTGCATCGGTGTTCACCCAGTCGGCACCTTAGTGAAACTTGAAAGCCAAAAATTAGGTGTGGTCACTCACAGTAACCCTACAAGTCCTTTAAAACCTCAAGTTAAAGTGTTTTATAACGCTAAACATGCACGCTATACCGAAGTGCAAGATATTGATTTGGCTAACAGCCGTTGTCACGATAGCTTAGAATCAGCAGTCAGGCCGAGAGACTTTAACATCGACCTGATCCGCTTTTTTAAAAGTGCAATTCTACCTTAGCCCTTAAACTAAAGACTGGCTACTCAGGCCAGTCTTGTAATGCTTTTAACGTAAACTCATAGCCATCGTAGCTTAATAAGCTCTGCTCTGGTGTGATTTCAATGACTGATAACACGCCGATGTTATCTCCTTCGTATAACTCACGCCCATTTAACTTGATCCAGCGCTTCGATGTTTCTGAAGCATAAATATGCGCTTGGTATTTAATGGTAGGAATAAGGCTTTGTAATGCATCAGGCAAGAGCTCAATTGGCTCTGCATAAGACGTATTTTTAGTGCTACGGGTAATATCAACACTGTGTTTGTTATCAACATCTTCAACCGCTTTAGCAAAAGCATCTTTCAATGTATCTGGTACATCTTTGAGCTCATCATTTGTTGATGATTGAGAAGCAGGTTGAGTTGACTGACCATTAAGTGGCTTGCCGAGCACTTTGTATTTACTTAAATCAATGCCATTACTGCTCATTTGCTGCGGATTGATTTGTTGCATTGGCTGCGAAAACTGTGGCTGTGACTGATACACTGGTTGATTTTGATACACAGCTTGCTGCTGGTACTGAGGTTGTACTTGATAACCCTGATTAGCATACACAGGGGCTGAGTTAACCGGAACTTGCACCCACTGATATTGCTGACCTTGCACTGGAACCTGCTGCATCATTTGTTGCGGTACAGATTGTTGCACTTGCCCTTGTTGCATCGTTGTTACTTGGGCTGGGTTATTGGTCGCTTGCGGGGTTTGGCTTTGCGCTACTTGCTGTTGCTTAGCGGGTTGCTGTGTTTCAGGACTTGCCTGAGCCTCAGTGGCAACGCTTTCTGTGGTTTCATTGCTGTTATTAACAAGCTTTGGCTGCTCAGCAGCAGGTTTAGTTTGCTGTAACCATTTACCAATCGAAAATCCTGCCATAAGCGTCAATATTGCCGCCAGTAATAGCCCAAATGAAAAAGCTAAGCGTCGATAGCGTGTTAATTCTTGCTGTTGTTTGAGCGCAAGTGCGGCTTGGTCATGATCAACGGCAGTTTGTGCGTGCTGATCAGATTGTTTAATTGCATCTAGTAATAATGACATAAATGAACACTCGTTATATTAGGTAGGATAAACCAATACCCATTCCTAATACGGCTAAAAATGAAACTGGGTAAAGCCAAACATAACTCGGCTCTTTATTTGCTACAGCAACAGGAGTGCTGGTTGGCGGCAGTGCTTCTGCGGCTGAGCGCATCACAAGTTCGCTGTCGATACTCAATTTTTGCTGTGAAAAAGCTCCCACTAAACAGCGCTCACATAATAAATTGATCAATCTTGGTACGCCTTGAGTAACCTGATAAATCGCTTTTAACGCATCCCCTGAGAACAATGCTTGCTCTGTGCCCGCTTTAAATAAACGGTGCTTAACATAGGCAAACACTTGTCCTTCAGTGAGTGGTAATAAGTGATAACGCGCAGTAATACGCTGGGCAAGTTGTCTTAATTCAGTGCGTTTTAGTAGTTCTTGAAGCTCAGGTTGCCCTACTAATACAATTTGCAGCAGCTTTTTATGATCTGTTTCGATATTGGTTAACAGGCGCAGCTGCTCTAGCACATCAGGTGCGAGTAATTGTGCTTCATCAATAATTAAGATGGTATGACCGCCTGCTTGATTGTTTGCCTCAAGGTGCTTTTTAATCACATCAGTAAGGGTCTTCAAAGTCGCATTAGTACTATCATACTCAATCTTTAATTCGTCACAAATACTGGCAAGCAGTTCAAGCTGTGACAAAGCCGGATTATGAATTTGTGCCACTTGGGTGTTTTCAGGTAACTGCTCTTGCAAGCTTCTTGTTAGTGTTGTTTTACCTGTACCCACTTCGCCTGTTAACAAAACGAAGCCACCCGCTTCACCTAATCCATAGGTAAGGTGCGCTAATGCCTCTTTATGGCGTTCACTAAGAAATAAATACTCAGGATTTGGGGCAATCGAAAAGGGTTTTTCTGACAAGCCAAAATAGCTTAAATACACCGTGTTATTCCTTGCGTTTAAAATCACGGTCTATAATGGCAAAAAACATCGCTACTTAAAACCTTGTTTACATTTTATTGGCTAAATAACGTAAAATAGCGAAAAGGCAAAATTATAGGTGTTTTATGCAGGTTTATTTAGTCGGTGGCGCAGTCAGAGACGCCCTACTTGGTCGTGACGTTAAAGAGCGCGACTATGTGGTAGTTGGTGCAACGCCTGAACAACTTATCAACCAAGGCTATCAACAAGTTGGTAAAGATTTTCCGGTATTTTTACACCCACAAAGTAAAGAAGAATATGCGCTAGCACGCACTGAGCGAAAACAAGGCCAAGGCTATACCGGCTTCATTTGTGATTTCGCGCCAGATGTCACTTTAGAGCAAGACTTAATTCGTCGAGATCTCACCGTAAATGCCATTGCTCAAGCTCAAGATGGTAGCTTAATTGACCCTTTTTCTGGCCAACAAGATCTTGAAAATCGTGTCTTACGTCATGTCTCCGATGCCTTTAGTGAAGACCCTTTGCGCATATTGCGAGTAGCCCGTTTTGCTGCTCGTTATCATTACCTAGGCTTTACTATCGCCCCAGAAACCAAGGCCCTTTTAATTGATATGGTCAAAGCCAAAGAGCTAAACACACTAACTGCTGAACGCGTTTGGTTAGAATGCGAAAAATCCCTCAGTGATGGCGCATTTTGCGAGTTTTTAAATGTGCTTGCTAGCATTGGCGGCCTGCATGTAATTAGCCCTGAGCTTGAAAGTAAATGGTGTGATGAGCTTTACCATACCTTACAAGCTCGCTTTGCCTATGCGAATAAACTGCAAGTTAGTGACACTGCGTTATTATTTAGCCAAGTTACCTTAGCGCTTTCAAGCGACGAGATAAAAGCGATAGCTAGTAATATACGCTTACCTAATGAAGTGCGCGATTTAGCGCTATTTAGCCAAACACATCAAACAACGTTAAGTGCAGAAAAACCATCTAGCGAGGCCGTTTTTGCCTGCTTTAACCAACTTGATTTATGGCGTCGTCCTGAACGTTATGAGCAAGTATTAAAGGTGTTAGAGATAAGCCAGCAACAGCCAGTAACCCGCTATGACTCTTTAGTAAATGCAGCCACACAAGCACGAGCAGTCAACCCGCAACAGTTTATTGCACAAGGTATTAAAGGCGCAGAAATAAAAACCGCGCTTGAGCAAGCGCGGTTAGAGATTATTAAAGGCTATTTCTCGTAGCGCACTAAACGCAAATAAACATCGGACGTTTTTGCGTGAAGGCTGTTGATGCCTTTATCAAATTGATACACCCAAGCTAGATCAGTGCGACTGATCCCTGAAGTGCTACTCCAATAGTTTTGCAGCTTAGTCGATAAAAATGCGTTTTCATTGATACTAGGCTGCACGCAACTATGCTCTAAAATACTTGCTAACTCTTTAACATTTGGCACATGCCAATCGCTGTAATCAGCAAAGGTTGCATTTTCAGCCCCGCGTAAAGCTTCGCCCCACGTAAGCTGCTGGCTCGTGCCCTCGCAAGTATCTGTGTCACTATCATAGCTTTGACCAAAGGTGCAACGTTGCCACATAAGACCCGTTTCACTGTCACTTACAGTGCCATCTTCGTTAATTACAAAACGGCTATCAGGAGTCGTCTCATTGACTGCGCTATAACATACTTGCGCAGCAGCAAAACCCGATTGCAGAGCAATAACTGTAAGTACTGTAATTAAAGGTAACTTTCGCATATTACTCTCCCGGCGTTCTAACTAAGCGTACAAAGGCGGTATTACTTTTTGGATATGCTAAGTCATTAGCACTACTCATATCGATAATATAAGCTTGCGATAAACTCGTACCATCTGCCGCTGTTTGCGAAGTCCAATAAGGCATGAATGAGCTGCTACCGCTGCTTAGCTGAGTATCACTTGGTTGATTAGGGAAGAAATCACTATTAAGTAACGTAGACTCACCTTGCTTGGCATAATCTAATAACCCTAATAATTCGGTGTAAGTTGGCACACGCCAATTTGTACCACCACAAAAATCGTTGCTATTCACATCATTAATGTAAGTTTGCAGGCCACAGTCACTGGTGCTTGGACAAGTAGAGCTCGCAGCCCCTTGCACACTGCCTGTTTGCACACCACTTGAACCATTTAAATACCAGGTATAATGGTTTGTTGCTGCACGATTAGTTGTCGACGGTGGTAATGTTGAACTGGCTTCTTTTACTTCCCAAATCAGGCCTGTCACGTTATCGCGAACACAACTAAAGCTGGTCGCATCATCTGGGAGTTCGTCGGCATATTCGTTCATTTTAGTAAAATCAAACGCTAAGTCGCCCTGACCTACTTTATCTAGTTGGTTTGCGACACTATCACGACCTACATCGGCGTCTTGGCTTGGGAAGTCTTCGCTGTCACAATTAATTTTTTGTGAGTTGTTATAGCAATCACTCATACCTGTATCGTTAATTAAACCCAGCGGTTTTGGGCTAATATCGATAATCACAGTATCTGTGTCGCTGCGTGATTTACTGTCGGTCACGGTAACTTCAAAACTCAGCTCTGAATCGGTATCAACATCAGGGGCTACAAACGTCGTGATACACTGGTTCTGGTTTGCCAAGGTCACGGTTTCGCCTGTTAATTGCTCCCAAAAACATGACTTTGTTGCCGTCACAATTTCACTATTGCTGGCATCAAGGGTAACGGTATCAAACTCGATAACCTGTTGATCTTCGCCCGCATCCGCAATAATTACTTCAACGGTTTTGTTTAAAGTAAACGATGCTTCAGTGCTTGCTGAGCCACCCTCATCATCCGTCACAGTTAAACGCCATGTCATCGCTGTATTTGATTCAAGTAGTGGGTGAGTAAAGCTAATGGTTTGATTGTTGTAGCTGTCAGCCGTTAAATCAGGGCCATCAAGTTGAGTCCACAAGTAACTGTCAACCGAGCCATTTTCATCGATATCAGCAGACTCTTCGCCACTTAATGTGATCACATCATTATATTGTGATGGTAACTCTTCTGGCGCAGTTTGCGTGATCACTGCAACAGGCAGTTGGTTATTGGAAGTAATAAAAATGCTAACCTGATCGGAAACAAGTTGCCCATCGGTTTGATAATTCACTTTTAAAACAAGTTCAGAGTCGAGTTTAATGTCTGGAGCGGTAATGGTTTGTTCAGCACCCTCTGCAGGGAACCCTTCTAGTGCGGGGCCACTGACTCGCTCCCAAGTAAAAGTGCCATCAGCAGGAGAGCCCTTGGCAGAGACAGTAAATTCACTTTTTTCAATAATTTGCTGATCTGAGCCTGCATTAACTGTCGCTGCCACTGGATTCGAATCACTCGAACCGCCACCGCCGCCACAGGCTGTTAATGTCGTTAATGCAACTAGGGTAAGAGGCACTAATCTCATGTTTACCACCTTAAAATGCAAAGTCGGTCATGGCCGACTGCCAAATAAGCTAATAACAAGCAATTAAAGTGCCAGACTCGAGGTTATAAATAACTTTCTTGATGAATACGTACGAAGAGCTTAGTGCCTATCTTACTGTAATCTACTTTGTACTCTCTGCCATCTAAGGCTTGGATAAACAACAAACGTTTTTCTTCTGCAAATACATCTGGGCTTGATACATACACCATTTCTAAGTAGCGCTCTTTGGCTTCACGACGGTTTTTTGGCAGGTCTTCTTTAAACGGCTCTAAACCATTTTGAGTAACTTTAATGCGTGGGTGGTTCTCACCATTCACAACCACTAAGTCGAGTTTTTTATCTTTATGTATAATTGTGTTTCGACCGCTTTTAATAAAAGAACGTTCTTGACTCATAGTCTTATCCTGCTACTTACTGCACCTAACTGCTTACTTTTTCTGTAAGCGAGTCTTAATAAACTCATTAGGGTTCAGTTTCCAACGATTTAAATTTGTACTAAATTGCCAAATATCAACATCAAGAACATTGGCTGGCAATAATAAATCGTATCCTGTTAATTGCCTTAAATGTTGCGTACGATTAGCAAACATGGCAATCAATCCTTTGTAAACCTGACCACTAGGGGCAGTGTAGTCCGTCTCTTCTATTAACCATTCTGATGGGCAATCACCATTTTTGCAATACTTTTGAATGACTTGCATAAATAAATGACGTTGCTCTATTAGTAATCGTCCGGCAATTCTCGGGGAAATCTGAGTTAAAAATTCATCTATGTTATTGAGTTTAATACCAACTGCGTTTAACTCAAGGTATTCTAAGCCCTGTTCCACTTTTGGTATACCACTATGATGAAAATTAGCACGATTTAGCTGCCAATTCCCAACCTTGTGATGATAAATAAGTAAATTCTGAGTAAATGTTAGGCTAAAGTATGGTTCTTGAGTTTTTAAAAAGCCAATAAAAATTGCCGCTATGCAGGTTGTGGCTAAAAAAATCTCAACAATGCTAATTTCACCGGGTCTCAATAAGTTAACTAGCATAATAATGATTAGCCCAATACCACCAACAATTAAAAACTCACTGCCATGGCGGGATGCTTGTGCGCGCACTCTAAGTGCAGGTGGTTTCTTATCCATAAACAGAAAAGTAAAAAATAAACATCACAATTGTGACCAAAACTATCTTTCTAAGCGTTAAACAATAATTACATTTTGGCTCTTTACCCATACTAAAACCTCTCTTTTAGTCACAATAAAGGAACAAATTAGCCGAACTTTTAACTTTTACGCCAAATGCACAAATTTATGAGATACCTGACATACGGGGCACGTACTAATTTTGTACACTACACTCAACTAATTTTCTGGTAACACGATGATGTATTCTACACAATCTGGTAAAGCACTTTTTCCTTTTATTATTACCCTTTTGCTAGGGTTATGTATTTATTTGTATTTACCTTCAAGCCAAGGTGAGCAAAGCAACTTTGGCGACAGAGCAACGCAGGTGACTGCACACACTGTTACAGCCGAAGAAAATGCTGTGCTAATAGAAGCAATTGGTAGTGCTCGTGCTAACCAAGCTATTTATATTCGCAGTGCACAAAACGATTATGTTACCGATATCTTTTTCAATGATGGCGACTTAGTTAGTAAAGGTCAAAAACTGGTTCAATTGCAATCTCAAGAAGAAGAGTTAGCTGTTAAAGAGCTAAGCATTAATTTACGTGAAGAACGCCGTCAACTTGAACGCCTTACTGAGCTATCTCGCTCACAGGCTACGGCTAAATCGTTACTAGAAGAGCAGCTATCTCGCGTTGACGCAACCGAAGCACAACTTGAAAGCGCTAAAACAAAACTTGCCGAAATGACGATTAAAGCACCGTTTTCTGGCTTACTTGGTAAGCGCGAAATTTCAATTGGTACTTATGTTAGCAATACTACAAACATCACCACCCTTGATGATATCAGCATCATTAAAGTCGACTTTAAAGTACCAGAAAAATACCTAGCGCAGTTACAGCTAGGAATGAAAGTAATGACACAAAACGATGCTTACCCAGATAGAACCTTTAACGGTAAAGTGACGCATATTAGCTCGCGTATCGATTCAGTCACTCGTAGCGTTGAAGTGACTGCAAGCTTTATCAATGAAAAAGGCCTGTTACGCCCAGGTATGCTGTTAAATACCGCATTAGAGTTAAGCTCAAACCAAGCGCTTATGGTACCAGAGAAAGCCGTCATTCCTCAGCAAGACAAACACTACGTGTTCCAAATTGAAGATGGCGTTGCTAACAAAGTTGAAGTACATGTGGCTGGTCGTCACAATGGCTGGGTAGCAATTGATAAAGGCCTTGAAAATGGTCAGCAAGTTGTGACTGAAGGCATCATTAAGATCCGTACTGGCAGCAAAGTAAGTATCAAGGGCTAAACCATGAAAATTACTGATACTAGCGTTAAACGCCCGGTCTTTGCGATCGTAATAAACCTGTTGTTACTCACCTTTGGTTTGGTGGCTTTTTCTATGCTACCCCTGCGTGAATACCCAGATATTGAAACACCGATTGTCAGCGTTAGCACCGATTACACTGGTGCCAGCGCAGAGATTATTGAAACTAAAATCACCCAAGTACTCGAAAACCGCATTTCGGGTATCGAAGGCATTAAAAGTATTAACTCATCAAGCCGAAATGGCCGCTCAAATATAACCATTGAGTTTAATATCAGCCGCGATATTGATGCTGCATCAAACGATGTACGTGAACGTGTAGCCCGTGCCCTTGATAGCTTGCCAGAGCAAGTTCGCCCACCAGAGGTCTCTAAATCAAACAGTGATGAAAGCCCAATTGCCTGGTTCGTACTAAACAGTACCACTATGGATTCATTGCAGTTATCTGATTACGCACAGCGCTTTATTGTTGACCGATTAGCGGTTGTTGATGGTGTCTCTAATGTACGCGTTGGTGGCGAGCGTAAATACGCAATGAAAATCTGGTTAAACCGTAAAGCGATGGCAGCACGCGGTATTACCAGTAGCGATATTGAAAACACCTTACGCACTGAAAACGTTGAATTACCTGCCGGTGAAATCGAATCTATCGACCGTGATTTTACAGTACGTACCGCGCGTAGTTATAAAGATCAGCGAGACTTTCGAAACCTAGTAATCAAACGTGGCGATGATGGCTATTTAGTACGTTTAGGTGAAGTGGCTGATGTTCACTTAGAAGCTGCTGACGACGAAAGCTTATTCCGTGGCAATGGCCGTAATATGATTGGTTTAGGTATCGTCAAACAAGCCAAAGCCAATACCCTAACCGTGGTTGATAATGCCCGCGCAGAGCTTGAAAAAATTAAGCGTAACCTGCCAGAAGGCACCACCATTCAAGACAGCTATGACTCATCAATTTTCATCAAAGAGTCTATTGATGAAGTGTATAGAACCCTTGGGATTTCAATGGCGCTAGTTGTCTTGGTTATTTACCTATTTTTAGGCAATATCCGCGCAACCCTAGTACCTGCTGTAACCGTACCAGTGGCGTTAGTAGGCAGCTTTATGTTCTTGCTCGCTATGGGTTACTCAATCAACTTGTTAACTCTTCTGGCACTCGTGCTTGCTATCGGTTTAGTGGTAGATGATGCGATTGTAATGCTTGAGAATATTCATCGTCGTATAGAGTTGGGTGAGCCGCCACTACTTGCTGCGTTCCGTGGTGCCCGTGAAGTTGGCTTTGCGATTATTGCCACTACCCTCGTATTGATTGCGGTGTTCGTGCCACTAGTGTTTATGGATGGCCGTATTGGTGCTCTATTCACAGAATTTGCGATGGCAGTAAGTGCCGCGGTGTTCTTCTCGAGTATTACTGCATTAACCCTTTCTCCGGCGCTTTGTTCTAAAGTATTAAAAGCTTCAGAAAAAGAGAGTAAATTTAGCCAGTGGATGGATAGAACCTTTAACAAAATCGAAAACGCCTATCGTAACTCTCTGGCTTCAAATATGGGCCGTAAGTGGAGCTTACTACTGACTATGATTTTGGCCGGTGTTGCCAGCTTTATGCTGTTTCAAAAAGTGCCTTCAGAGCTTACTCCAAAAGAAGACCGCGGTACTTTCTTTATCATGATGAGTGGCCCAGAGGGCGCAAGTTATGAAAATAACGCTGCAAACATGGCTAAAATTGAAGAACGTTTAATGCCTTACTCTGAGTCTGGTGAATTGAGCCGAGTGCTTGTTCGTGTACCTGGATGGGGCGGCCAAGGTGGTGTTGCTATCATCGGTATGGCCGACTGGGATAAGCGTAAGCGCTCGACCTGGGAAGTAATGGATGAAATCAGCGGTAAAATGACTGAAGTGACCGATGTGCGTGCGTTTGCCATTATGCGCCGTGGTATTGGTGGCGGTGGTTCATCTCGCCCGATTGAATTTGTACTGCAAGGTAACGATTACGACCAGCTAGCCGATTGGCGAGACCGTATTATCAAACGTGCTGAGAAAAACCCGGGCTTGGTAAGAATCGATCATGATTATAAAGAAACATTCCCGCAGTTTTTAATCAACATTGATAAAAACAAAGCCGCTGATTTAGGGGTTTCTGTATCGGATGTGGGCCGCACACTCGAAACCATGTTAGGGCAACGCCGCGTAACAACCTTTATCGATCGTGGTGAAGAATACGATGTGATTTTAAAAGGCACCAAAGAAGACTTTGCTAACCCAACTGATATCTCAAATATCTATTTAAAATCACGTAGTGGCGAATTAGTACCGCTTGATAGCTTAATTAGCTTAAAAGAAGAAGCCACTGCATCGCGTTTAAACCGTTATAACCGTATGCGCGCAATTACGTTAAGTGCGAACTTAGCAGATGGTTATACCCTAGAAGAAGCGCTTAACTTTTTAAATCAAGTGGCAGCGGAAGAAAACGACATCGACGGTGCAATCGACTACAAGGGTGAATCGCAGCTGTTCTATGAAGGTGCATCGGCAATGACCTATGTATTCATACTAGCACTGACTGTGACCTTCTTAGTACTTGCAGCCCAGTTTGAAAGCTTTATTCACCCATTTGTGATCATGCTTACTGTACCACTTGGTTTAGTGGGTGCGTTATTTGGCTTGTGGTACACCGGGCTTACTCTGAATATTTACAGCCAAATTGGTATCGTAATGCTGATAGGTTTAAGTGCGAAAAACGGTATCTTGATTGTTGAGTTTGCAAACCAGCTGCGCGATAAAGGCGTTGAGTTTAACGAAGCGATTAGCCAAGCTGCGACACAACGTTTACGCCCAATTATTATGACCTCACTAACCACAGTGATGAGCTCGGTACCACTAGTTCTTGCAAGTGGCCCAGGTGCAGAAAGTCGCATGGTAATTGGTGTGGTGGTATTTACAGGTGTTATTGTTGCAACCTTACTAACCTTGTTCGTAGTACCTGCAGCATACAGCGCACTTGCCCGAAATACCCAGTCGCCTGAGTACTTGCAGAGCAAGTTAGAACAACAAGCAAAAGACAAGCCGTTAGAAGAAATTTAAACAAGCTTGAGCTTTAACAAAACGCCGTCTTTACGGCGTTTTGTTTTTTCGGCTATAGTCAGCAAAACGGTAAGGGAGTGAAATATGGATAACAACATACTAATAGCCACTTTTGGCGGCGGCTGCTTTTGGTGTATTGATGCCGCATTTAGACGCGTAAAAGGCGTGCTTAATGTCAGCTCTGGCTATGCCGGCGGTGAGATTGAAAACCCAAGTTATCAGCAAATTTGTACTGGCTTAACGGGTCACGCTGAAGTTGTTCAGCTCGATTTTGACAGCAGTATTGTAAGCTATAACACCCTACTTGAAATGTTCTTCACTTTACACGATGCCACACAGTTAAACCGCCAAGGTAATGATGTCGGCACCCAGTATCGAAGTGTTATTTACTATCATGATGAAAAGCAAAAAGCAGAATCTCAAGCCATGATTGATGCTTTACAAAAGCAAATTCGTGAGCCGATAGTCACCGAGCTTAGCCCGCTTACAAACTTTTACCCTGCAGAGCAGTACCATCAAGACTATTACAATGAAAACCCAAACCAAGGTTATTGCAGTATTCTGATTGCCCCTAAGCTTGCAAAGTTCGAACAGTATTACGCAGATAAACTAAAATGAAAAAAGCCCGCTAAGTAGGTAGCGAGCTTTTAGACGCAGAACTAATAATAACGCTGAGCTTGTTTTAACTTAAGACTAATGACATCAACGGGCAAATTAATGTCAATTACTCGCTTTAAGCAAACAGCTCAACTGACCTTAGTGGTTATTAGAACTGATAACGGGCACCTACAAACAGGCGACGCTCAGCCGTGTTGTAGTAATAAAATTCGTCGTTGATGTAATCACCATCTAGGTCTGTACCATAGGCATCAACGGCGTTATACTCTTTATCGAATAGGTTTTCTACACGTAGTGACACAGTTAAGTTGTCAGTCGCTTGGTAGTGACCAACTAAATTCCATAATGTATACGAAGGTAAGTGCGTTAACTTGCCATCACGATCACCACGGTATTGCATATCGATACCGACATCAAAATCACCCCATGCTTTGTTTAATGACCAATTCACACTGTGATTTGACACATAGGTTAGTGACTGACCTGTCTCAGTATCTTCCGCTGAAAGGTAGGTAAAGTTAAAGCTGTGATCAAAGCCAAACACTTGGTTTTTAAAGCTAAACTCAACACCTTCGTGGCGAGCTTCGTTTATATTGGTTGGGATCCACTGCCCTGATGCATTTGGTGCCCAAGCGATTTTGTTGTCGATTTCACTGCGGAAAATCGCAATATCAAGGCTGATATCATTCACATTGAGTGATAAGCCAAGCTCTTGGTTATCTGATGTTTCAGGGTTTAACTCTGGGTTACCTGAGCCTGGGTAGTATAAGTCATTAAATGTTGGAGATTTAAAACCCGTACTTTGACTTACGCGGAATGTAGCAATGTCATTTAAGTGATAGCCAATAGCTGCGGTGTAAGTTGTTTCATCACCAAACTGTTGATCATCATCTTGGCGAACGGTTAGGTTTGCCAGCACTTGCTCGTCGTCATAATAAGCACCAACAAACGCAGCGAATACTTCACGGCTGTCTTTTAAGTAAGTACCTGAGTTAGTGTTCACTTCATCTTTATACCAATTCAAACCGCCACTAAGAGTCAGAGCTTGATTGAAAAAGTATTGGCCATTGTAATCGATTTGCTCACGCTCAGTTTCAAACTTATCGACCACCGTTGCGCCTGTGTAATCAATACGTGAGTCATCTGAACTATCACTTGATATGGCAATATCAATGGCATGACTGTGTTTTTCGAAAGCTTTTTTCCAACCTAGTGAAGCTTGGTAGTTTTCGAACTCGCCTTTTTCTACAGTGCTGTCTGCAGGGCTATAAGCGCTATCGTATTTTGCTTCGCCTTCTGAGTATTGTGCTTGCGCTAAAAACTCACCTAACTGCTCATTTTGATAACCTAGGTTAAAGCCAAGGTTTCTGTTCTCGTAGCCGTCTTCATCTGGCGCTAAGCCTTGCAGAACATCAAATCCATCTGTTTTTTCATAACCGGCATTAACGGCAACATCAACACCCGCAAACTGACCACCTGTCGCTACTTGGTACTCTTGGTAAGAGTCTGAGCCAAAAGTAACATCTAGGGTCGTGTTTTGTGCTTTACGGGTAATGATATTAATCACACCAGCTAGCGCATCAGAACCATATACAGCAGCACGTGAGCCTTTAATTACTTCAACACGCTCAATACTGTTTAAAGGAATATTGCTAATACTTTTATAGCCAAGTGTTGCAGAGCCGGTGCGTACACCATCAATTAAAATTAGCGTATGACGAGAACTTGCACCACGTAATGAAACTCCTGAGCTTTGCCCAAAACCACCATTGGCATTAATTTGAAAGCCTGCTTGGGTGGCCAGTAAGCTTGGTAAGTCACGAACATAGCTTGCTTCAATATCAGCACGGTCTATAACAGTAACGCTGGCTAATACATCATTAATTGATTGTTCGAATTTATTGGCAGTAACTGTGATATGCTCGATCGATTGCTCGTCAGCAGATACAGAAAAAGACAACGCAGCAGCAACCGCTACGCCTAACGCAGATTTATTTAGCATGATATCCCCTAGCCTGTGCCCACCGCACACGCGAATAGTAAGTTACTTCAAGGCCGGTCTCCGGACTCTGTACATGCATGGCATATACATTACCGTTGCGGGGGCAGTGTTGGCATTGTTTTCTCCCTGAAAACGCACCGACTTCCCGATTATCTTGCGACTATTTCACCCTTTGAAATAAAACGTATCAGAAGATACAGCAAGCACCTCGAAAATAGGCCGTTATTGTGATGATTTTGGGGAAGAAAATCAATGGACGGCTATACTGCTAAAATGAAATTTTAAGCTTTAAGCTGTAAGCCGAAAGTAAAAAAGCCAATCAGCATGGCTGATTGGCTTTTTTAAAACAATGATTACCAGAAATACTCATGAGGTTTCGAGTTTCCTAACGGAAAAACAATTCCTTCTGGGTCAGCACCATTCAGCACAAGCTTACAAAGAGCTTTATTTAAACGTCTTCTTGGCTTGGTCATCGTCATTTTCACCCACCAACTTGGTGTTTGTTGGTAAAAATAAGTACTGTGTGGGCCTGTGTATTTTCTGTTTATTTTACCGTGTTTATTACGGTCTATTGCTTTGTTTTTTACTGACATAAATATCCTCTAGCTGAAAATAGCTAGAAGATATCTTTTTCTCTGTAACCTAATATTTGTCTCAAAATACGCTCCTTGTAAAGTTCAGAAACTTGTAGGCTTATAGCTTAAAACTTACAGCTTAAAGCTAAAAACATAGAGTATTAATCGCGGAAGTTTTTGAACTGGAAAGGTTGACCTAAATCAGCAGTACGAACAACTTGCATTGCTTCTTGTAAATCATCACGCTTTTTACCAGTTACACGTAATTCTTCACCTTGAATAGCAGCTTGTACTTTGATCTTTGAGTCTTTGATTAGCTTAACGATTTTCTTCGCTACGTCTTTTTCGATACCTTGCTTAAGAGCAACGTCACGCATTACGTATTTACCGCTACGCGACTCATCTTTAAGCTCAAGGCTAGATACATCTAAGCCACGCTTTGAAATTTTCGCAGCAAGAATGTCAAAAAGTTGCATAACTTGTTGTGGTGCTTCTGCTTTTAACTTAATTACTTTATCACTTAGTTCGATTGATGCATCAACACCACGAAAATCAAAACGCGTCTCTAGTTCACGCTTCGCATTATCTACTGCATTCTGCGCTTCGTTCATTTCTACTTCAGAAACAATATCAAATGAAGGCATGGGGTTCTCCTAACATAGTCTTTTTTAAATTCATTTATGGTTGGCAATTATAACGCTTATTTGTCGATTCTTTCTATTTTTATCCAACTTGTTCAGGTGCGATGCAAAAATTGTTTGATATACTGGCCATTCAATTTCGGCATTTTTAGGGTTTATTGTGACAAGGCGTGTTTACCAAGTTATCTTTTTAGCCAGCATTATTGGCTTTACAATTTTATTTGCCAAAGAAATTAAAGGGGTGAGCAACCTCTTTCCACACGTAGATAAAGTGGCGCATTTTGGTATTTTCTTTGTACTGGCCATGGTGATGGACAAAGCCTTTAAATTGCCACTTATGGTGCAAATTTTACTGTTAGCCGGATATGGTGCAGCCATAGAGTTTATGCAAGATATGCTGCCTTACCGTCAAGCTTCGGTTGGGGATTTTGTCGCTGATTTTATCGGTGCAGTTAGCTACTTTATCATAAAACTTGGATTTCATTTAGGTAGTAAACAACGTAATGGCTAACATTTTAATTGTTGGCGACGGTGCAATTGGCTTGTTGTTTAGCCATTTTTTATCTGCACAGCATGACATTACATTGCTGACCCGTAAACCGACCCAGACCACGCGTTTTTATCAAGCGAGTAATGGTAAATCACACCCAATTAAAGCTCGCCTTATTCACCACAAAGAGCTAAGCCAATCCGCCCCCTTTGACTTGGTGTTAATAACAGTAAAAGCATTTCAGGTGCAAACTTCCTTTGGACAAGTAAAACCTTACCTCAGTAAAACATGCCAAATCGTTCTTTCTCACAACGGCATGGGGAATGTCGATGAGCTCAATGCCCAGCTTTTAAACACGCAAGGGTTAGCGTTTTTAACAACGCGTTTAGCTGGTTTTAAAACAACACCTTATAGTGTGAGCCATACAGGTAATGGCGAAAGTGTGCTAGGTGCATGTAATGCGGCTGCAAGCGAAAACCTCGGTGAGCTTAAGCAGCAGTTTAGTTACTTACCACACTTTTCTGTGAGCGATGATATTCACTCATTGCGATGGCAAAAACTGTTAGTGAATATTGCAATTAACCCGTTAACAGCGATTCATAATGTAAAAAATGGCCAGCTACGTGCACCGCAATTTAGCACGCGCATAATCAATTTACTTAGTGAAGCGTGCCTGGTAGCCAATAAACAAGGGGTTAAAGTAAAACTCAGCGAGGCGCTGGATCAAGCCTATTCTGTGATGACAGCCACCGCTGAAAACTTTTCTTCTATGCAGCAAGACATCAGCCATAATCGAGAATCTGAAATTGATGCAATTTGTGGTTATGTGTGCGAGCAAGGTGCTAAGTTAGGGGTAAAAACTCCCTATAATCAGGCCATGCTGAGCATGGTAAAAATAAAAAGTTAATTAGCTGCTAGTTACTAGGGGAAAGAGTAAAGTTTCTCGTAATTATTTCAGGCATTAAAAAAGCGCGAACATGTCGCGCTTTTCTCACTATCCCTTACGGGCGATACACTTTTACGTTGCTAAAGCCTTCTTCGTGCAAGATCAGCGCTTGTAATTGGCTCATCACACCTTTAGCACAATATAAGTAATATTCTTTATCTTTTGGTAAGTCGCCAAATTTAGTCGCTAAGCGGAAGAAAGGTAAATGTACAACTTCAATACCTTCAAGCTCTAATGGGTTTGCATCTTCTTCTTCAGGTGAGCGAATATCAACAACAACCGACCCTTCAGGTAAATCAGATACAGACTCAGCCTCTTTCACTTCTTCTTTTGCTTCGGTGTCGATATCGCGAATATCCATCACACGCGCATTTTCAACAACTGTATTTAGCACGTCGAAGTCAAACTTAGCTTCTTCGGCAAGAATAGTTTTGATTTTCGCTTTAACCGTTGGCTTTTTAGAAATTACGCCACAGTATTCAGGCATGCTTTCTGCCATCTCAGCCGTGCCGATTTGACGCGCAATATTGATAATATCTTGCTTGTCGTGTTGGATTAACGGGCGAATGATTAAAGTTTCCGTCACACGGTCAATCACACTCAGATTAGCCAGTGTTTGGCTTGATACCTGGCCAATACTTTCACCTGTTACCAGTGCTTGTACACCTAGTTTTTCTGCAACTTGGCTACCGGCACGCATCATCATTCGCTTAAGCACAACACCCATTTGGCTGTTTTCAACGTTCTCTAAGATTTCTGCTACAACAGGTTCAAAATCAACAGTAACAAACTTCACTTTATGAGTAGAGCTAAACTGTTTCCAGATATAATAACTCGCCTGCTTAACACCAATTTCGTGCGCAGCACCACCTAAGTTAAAGAACAAGAAGTGAGTACGCGCACCTTTACGGATCATTTGATAGCTGGCAACACCAGAGTCGAAGCCACCCGACATAAGCGACAATACATCTTCTTGTGTAGGCAGCGGGAAGCCCGCCATACCTAAGTGAGTTTGAGTAACGATGTATGCTTTATCATCACGCACTTCTAAGCGAACAGTTACTTCAGGGTGAGATAATTTAACGCGCGCACCTTCAACATGCTGGTTTAAACCACCACCTACGTAGCGCTCTACATCGCTCGATGTGAAATCATGCTTACCAGAACGCTTACAACGTACACAGAAGGTTTTGCCCGCAATCGTATGGCCAATTAGCTCAAGTGCTTTTTGATAAATATCGTCGATTGAGTCGAAGTCTGTTTCTGTTACTTCAATAAACTGTACGATACCTGGAATGCGTTTTAAGCCATCGATAATATCTAAGCGAACTTGCTCAGATTCTAGCAAGCTAACAACAGAGATATTATCCCAGTTGTTTCTTACCTGAACTTTTTCGTCAACACGACGCAAAACGATCTTAATGTTATTTTCTAATAACTTGGTAAAACGCTTACGAACAGATTTACTCTTGATCGCGATTTCAGGGTGTAATTTGACGATAAATTTAAGCATAGTTCACTCTTAGACTGTGGATTTCACACGCCCTAAGGTATAGCAACCTCAAGGGCGCGCGATTATAACAAAAATTATAGCGTCTAGGAAATAAACTGCTTTGCGGGATTATTGTTCGCTTTGCTCTGTTTCAGCAAGGGCTAAATACTTAGCTCTTAATTGGTTAACTTGCTCTAGGTGTTGCTCAGTGCAATGAGCTTTTAATAGTAGTAATACTTTTAAAATACCATTGTAAATATCAGCTCTGGCAAGTTCACGACTTAAGCGGCGAGCTTTGATGTAAGGCGTCCAAAAGCTTACGGTCATTTTAAGCATATGCGCAAGTTCTGTGACATCTTCATCTTCAATGCAAATAACACCGCTTTCACGCAATGCAAACAGTACATCTTTTACTTGCTCTAAAAGCTCAGCTTGAAACGCAATGTAACCTTTTTTCAGCTCTTCATCACGAGATAAAATATCGCCTAAATTGTCGTAGAAAAACTGAAAACGCCACATTAATTCAAACAGTGAATCTAGATAACCCGCCAGGTTTTCTAACGCATCATCGTCAGGAGCCAGTGGCTTAAAGTGAGTGTGTAAATGTTCACTATACAAAGCAAATATGTGGCGAATAATATCTTCTTTATTTTTAAAGTGATAATACAAGTTACCTGGACTTATCCCCATGTGCGAAGCAATATGGTTGGTTGTTATGGCACGCTCACCATGGCGATTAAATAACTCGATGCTGGTGTGTATGATCTTGTCCTTTGTGCTCATAGACTATTTACTCTGTTTTTTATGATTATTACGGTCCCCAGCCGAGCAGTATAAACAAATGCGCGACAATTAAATACTACCTTGAAAAATATTAACCTCAATCGGCTTAGTACCTTATATAGGTGAAGGCTCCTAATCCAATACGCGTATTTTCTAAGCTGCATCGTCGAGAAAACACTGTTAATATAGCAGGCAAATTTATAAATCGCTGATAGTTATGAACGTTACTGCAATCTATCCGGGCACTTTCGACCCACTTACAAATGGCCATACAGACTTAATTCATCGCGCGGCAAAAATGTTCGATAAAGTAATTGTTGCCATTGCGCATAACCCAAGTAAACAACCCTGCTTTACCCTTGATGAGCGCGTTGAGCTTGCTAATAAAATTTTGGCGCATCTTGATAACGTGAATGTAATTGGTTTTTCAGGCTTATTAGCTGATTTAGCTCGCGACCATAATGCCGAAGTGCTTATTCGTGGTATTCGTGCGGTATCTGACTTCGACTATGAATTTCAGTTAGCGAATATGAATCGTCGCCTGAATCCAGATTTAGAAAGTGTATTTTTAACACCAGCAGAAAAAAATTCATTTATTTCATCGACTCTCGTCAAAGAAGTCGCACGCCACAATGGCGATGTGAGCGAGTTTGTTGACCCTATTGTAGCTAAAGCCTTACAGGATAAAATTCACGGATGAAATTAAAAAAGTTCATTAGCTTAACTGCATTACTAATGATATCTGCACCAAGTGTTGCTGGGCCATGGATAGAAAGTGACGACCCTTTACTTCGCGCTTCAATCGAAATGCTATTTAACCAAGGCATTATTAAACAGCCTATTAATAGCTACCCATTAATGTGGCAAGGTATCGCACGCGACCTAGACGTTGCCAATACCAGCCAACTAGATGAACGAGGCTTATTTGCCTACCAGCATGTTAAGCATGCCCTTGATAATGCTAAACAAAGAACCAGCTCAGGTATTCGCCTAAACTACAACAACGAACCACTCACTCAGCAAGGGTTTGGTAAACGCCACCAGCAAGAAAGCGGTGTAAATAGTTATGGTTCAATCACAGGGAAACGTGTTAGCGCTAAAGTCAGTGTAAATTACGCCGATGACGCCCTTGATAAGCAGCATGTTACTTACCAAGATAGCTATTTAGCCGTACTCCTGGGTAATTGGTCAATCAGTGCAGAGCAAGTTAGCCATTGGTGGGGGCCAAGTAACGATAACGCCCTACTACTATCAAATAATGCGTCGCCAATGAAGGGCGTGCGCTTTACCAGAGCAAATACACAATATGTAGGCCCAAGTTGGTTGTCGTTTATCGGTAACTGGCAGTTAACAGGTATTTACGCCAAACAAAAACCATATCTAAATAGCTCAGATGACGGTGACTTTTGGGCGCTCCGATTTGCAAGCACCCCATTAACAGGCCTTGAAATAGCAATTAACAGTGCAGGTTCTGATTATTTAACTAACCTAGAAATTGACCCAGTTACACTTGAAAGCAATGAATCAACACATCGTTTAACTAGTTTAGATGTTAAGTACTCAACCACTTTAGCGGCGCAACCAATGGCATTTTATGCTGAAGTGATGGGTCGAAATGAAAGTGGCTTAGCACCAAGCGATCCATTTTATACGCTGGGTGTTGAAAGCTATTTTGGCTCGAAAGAGAGCCTACTAAAAAGTTACTTTGAATACTCAAATACAGAGCAAACTTGTGAGCAAATTAGCGATTGCGTATATGGCTCTGGTAGCTATACACAACGCTCGCGCTTAATTGGCAGCTCAACACCGCAACAAAGTAAATCTGCTATCCTTGGCGCCTATTACCACACTCTAAATGGTTATGGTGGCCATGCTAAGCTTCGTTGGATTGAAAGCGCAACCACACACGCTGAGCTCGCATCAGATATGAGTCAGCTGCAGTTAGAACTCGGTTATCAGCAATCTGTGTTTAACGGCCTGTGGAAAGTGACAGGACTTGTTTCAAAAGATGAAATAGGTGATGAGTCAGAAACAAACACAGCCCTTAGAACTAGCTGGGAATATCGTTTCTAACCAATTGGGGTCAAGCTAGTTCAGCTTGACCTCGAACTTTCCTGTATAGTTTCACAAGCCCTAAAAAGTCTTTATTACTGAAAAGTGCGATGAGCATCATTGCATCCACAATATTGACAGTAACCGTATAAAATCCCCATAACCACCACTCTTCTGTATTCTCGAGTATATTAATATCTATATACATACTGATAAAAAGAGAACTGTTAATTAATAAACCTAATATTACATAGAGTTTTGCAGGATAACTATTGATCGATTTACCCTTAGTAATCAAAAATATTGCAGCTATACAAGTTAGATCTAGGGTGGTCCAAACTACATATGCTGTTGCATAGCTCATCGACTCAATCTGAAAAGTAGCGGAGGTTAGTGGATCTGAGGCTAAATAAGACAAAAACATTGTTAGCGAAATCCACATTAAAGTTTTATCACCATTGGGAACTATTGACTTACTAACCATGTTATATAGGAAAGCCATCAGAAAACCCCACATAATAAATGTTGCTAGATAAGCACTTACATACTTATGAAACTCAGCCAAAACTTTTTACCTTTTCTTTTGAAAAATCCATACTTACTAAACGATGAAGCTTTAGATAATCCTTATTAAAAAGCAGTACGAGAATCATAATTACATCAATGGTATTTACGCCAAATGAGTACAACGTCCAAAGAAACCACTCTGACTTGTTTTCGTATATAAAAATATCGATGTATATCGATAACATTAGAATGGAATTGAGAGTGAGTCCGAAGAGGATATATGTTGTTCCATAAAAGTTAGCTACCTTAGCAAAATACATCCAAGCCAAGATTACAAAAATCGTTAATAAGTCAAAATACAACCAATTCAAATAGCTATAGATGGAAAGCTTAACAAAGCCACTAATGAAGTATGAAACCATCATAATAAAAGATAAAACAAGAACTCGACTATCTGTTTTATTGATATTAATAGCTAAGTTAAATAAGAAGGCCATCAAAAAGCCCCACTCTATGAAGGCCCCTAATAAGTCCCCCAAAAAAGCATCTATATACATAATTTAAGCTTGAGGGTGGGCAACTTTCTGTTTAAATAAGCTTGAAAGGTATGACTTAAGTTTGACTAAACCTAAGAAGTCTCTATCGACAATTAGTGCTACTATCATCACAAAATCTGCGATGTTTACACCAAAAGAGTATATATCCCAAAGAAGCCAAGGCTCTTTTGTGTATTTGATATAGATGTCATAGTAGATAGCAAGAAACAATACTGTATTGACCAACAGCCCTGCAGAAACATAATAAAATGCAGTTGGTTTATGATCTTTTACAAACTTAGCAAAAAAGAGAATCAAAGAGAGGGTGACTAAATCCCAAACAGCCCAGTGGAGGTATGTTTCAGTTGTCGAGAACCAAGAAAAGAAAGAATCACTTGAAAAGTAAGATACAAACATTATGAAAGAAGAAAATAATAAAATGAGATTTTTCTTCGGAGTAGCTGTATATAAAAAGATATTAAAGAAAAAAGCCATCATGAAGCCCCAAACCACTAGGGCTCCTAATGATAAACCGAAATGATCTGTCAAAAACATCGACTATCCATTTTTATTGTGGTCTCTTATCTGGATCAATGATGATACCACCGCCACGTTGAATCTCTGCACCACCTGATAAAGACAGCGCTTCACTTGATAAAGTTACTGTATCAGATTGCAGGGTTTTATTACTAGTAGTTTGTTCCAAAGCAGGCTTTGTTTGTTGCATTTGGCTGTATGCTTGCATTTGCAATTGGCTATTGTTTGAAATTTGCATAAGTTAATTCCTTTAAGTTAATTGTTTTTTCAGTACAGCTTACAATAGCTTGCAAGCTGAGTTAAGCGTTCTCATTTTTTTGACGCTTTTTTGTACTTCATCGCGACGTTGCCACCGCGCTGATAATAAAAGCAATTAACGATCCAACTTTTATAAATTTTGATCTTTTTGATCATAAAAGTCAGCAAATCTAAATTTCAGGCATAAAAAAACGCACAGGGGTAACCGTGCGTTTTTCTCATCCAGGGAATTTAAGCCACGTGTTTACACGGGATCACCGCGCTATTACTTGGCTTTAAAATATATTCCATTGCCACTTCATCGCAGTTCTCTTTGCGAAGGCAAAGCTCACAATCTTTGATCACTTTTTCTGGCAAACTGTCTTTGCTACAAAAGCTGAAACCTTGGCTTGCAAAAAACTCTGGCACTCTTGTCAGGACAATTACCCGACTAAGCGCCAAGCTTTTGGCTTTTTTTAGCAAATGTTCAACAAGTTGACGCCCCTGCCCGGCAATTCGTGATTCGGGGTCCACCCCGAGCGAGCGAATTTCAGCAAGACCAGTGTCGTAAATATACAGCGAGGCACAGCCTGCAACTTGGTTTTCAACTTCAGTGACAGCAAACTCATTAATTGAGTGAATCATGTCGCTTTTAGCTCGTGGTAGGTTTTCACCTACCGTAGCCCAATGCTGAATTAGCTTAGCAATAGACTCAACATCATTTAAGGTTGCGTCACGTACCGCTATTTGCTGTTTTTTTTTGCGTATTTGATGGCACTAGTTACTTGCTCAAGAGAGGTGCCACCCTGCGCTTGTCTTGCTTTAATACAGGCGTCTATTTCTAATACAGGATATACATCTGATTCGAAAATGCTATGCACTGACTTAAATTGCTCTAAACTTAAATCTTCTAAGTTATTCCCTTGTGCAATAGCCATTTGCACGAGCGTACCAACAATGTGATGACCTTCTCTAAATGGAATACCTTTAGCCACTAAATAGTCAGCAAGTTCAGTCGCATTTGAGTGGCCACCTTTTGCAGCTGCTAATGTTTTATCTGCATTAACTTTAATGCCTTTGATACACGCTTGCGCCATATGAATACATGCCAGCCAAGTTGGCATCGCATCAAATAAGCCCTCTTTGTCCTCTTGCATATCTTTATTGTAAGCAAGTGGTAGCGCTTTAAGTGTCATCATCATGGCACTGAATGCGCCAAAAACGCGGCCAGTTTTACCACGAATTAACTCTAGTGCATCTGGGTTTTTCTTTTGCGGCATTAGTGAAGAGCCTGATGTTACCCCATCAGAAAGCTCAATAAAGCCCGCTTCACCCGAGTTATAGAAAATTAAATCTTCAGCCATGCGCGACAAGTGGATCATCGAAATCGATGCACAGCTTAATAGCTCAACTACAAAATCACGATCTGATACAGCATCAAGGCTATTGCGTGTGGCACCGGTAAAACCTAACCTTTCGGCAAGAGTTTGCCTATCAATTGGGTACGCAGTCCCGGCTAATGCACCGCTACCAAGTGGGCAATAATTCATACGGTTTTTGGCATCACTTAAACGGCTTTCATCACGTTCAAGCATTTCAACATAGGCCATACACCAATGACTAAATAACACAGGTTGTGCACGTTGTAAGTGTGTGTAACCCGGTAAAATAGTGCCAAGCTCACGCTCAGCTAAGGCAATAAATTCACCTTTAAGCTCTGCGATTGCTTCAAGAATATGCTCAGCTGTATCACGACACCACAAGCGGAAATCTGTTGCAACTTGGTCATTACGACTACGACCAGTGTGTAACTTTTTAGCAAGGTCACCCACTTTATCAATCAGTGCTGATTCAACATAAGAATGAATATCTTCATGCCCTGCTACAGCCACTGCTTGTGGGTTCGCTTTAACTTCATCTAACAGCTTATTAAGTGCTGCAACGAGGTCATCGTATTCTTGCTGGTTTAGAACGTTGACTTGTTTTAACGCCCCAGCCCAGGCAACTGAACCAATAATGTCTTGCTCTGCAAGTTGATAATCAAAAGGAAGTGAATCGTTGAATTGTTTAAACGCTTCATCTGGACCCGTAGAAAAACGTCCGCCCCATAGTGCCATTGAACTGTCTCCAAATTCGGCTATTGCCCTGCAATGCAGGGCAATAATTAAATTACTTTTTCGTTAGTGCTGAGATTCTGCTTGAAAGCGAGAATAAACGAATGAAGCCTTCTGCATGTGATTGGTCATATACATCATCTTCGCCGAAGGTTGCGAAATCTTCGCTGTATAAGCTATTCGGTGATTTTTTCTGTACCGCCGTGACTTGGCCTTTATAAAGCTTAAGCACTACTTCACCCGTTGCTAACTTAGACAGTGATTCAGCACCTGCAAGAATCGAGTCTTTTAATGGCGTAAACCAACGACCGTCATAGACTAAGTGAGAGAACTCGCCACCAAGTACTTCTTTCCATTTACGGCTTGATTTATCTAGTACTAGCTCGTCAATCGCTTGAAGAGCAGCCATGATCACTGTGCCCCCTGGTGTTTCATAACAGCCACGCGACTTCATACCCACCAAGCGGTTTTCTACGATATCAACACGACCCACACCATGCGGCGCAGCAATGTCATTTAATTTAACTAAGCAGTCATATGGTTTTAGTGATTCACCATTAACAGCAACTACTTCACCTTCAACAACGTTTAATGTTACATATTCTGCTTCATTTGGCGCTTGCTCTGGCGAGTTAGTCCAAGTCCATACTTGATCACTTGGTTGGCACCATGGATCTTCAAGCTCACCACCTTCGTGAGAAATGTGCCAAGCATTAGCATCACGGCTATAAATTTTTGTTGCTGATGCAGAACACGGGATATTACGCTCAGCTAAGTAATCAAGTAATGATTCACGGCTTGATAAGTCCCACTCACGCCACGGTGCAATCACTTTTAGATCAGGTGCAAGGGCTGCGAAACATGACTCAAAACGCACCTGGTCGTTACCTTTACCAGTACAACCATGCGAAAGCGCATCAGCACCTACTTTACGGGCAATTTCAACCTGCGCTTTAGCAATGATTGGACGCGCCATAGACGTACCTAATAAATAAGTGCCTTCGTAAATAGAACCCGTTTTTAAAGTTGGGTAAATATAGTCACTGACCATTTCGTCTTTTAAGTCAACGATATGACATTCCGACGCACCTGAAGCTATGGCTTTTTCTTCAACGCCTTCAAGCTCTTCTGCGCCTTGGCCAACATCAGCAACAAACGCGATTACTTCACAGCCGTAGTTTTCTTTTAACCATGGCACGATTGCCGATGTATCAAGACCACCAGAATAGGCTAATACGACTTTTTTAATTGAACTCATTGGTGTTCCTTAAACAAAATTTGGATTTAATAATGTGACAAGTAGAGCATTTTGCGCATGCATACGATTCTCTGCTTGTTGAATAATTTTTGATGCTGGGCCATCCATTACCTCAGAGGTAATTTCAAACTCACGATGCGCTGGCTGACAATGCAGTACAGTTTGCGCACCGGTTTTCTCTAGTAGGGCTTGGTTAAGCTGATATGGCATATATTTAGCTTTAACCTGCTCAAGCGGTGTTTTATCACCCATTGAAACCCAGGTATCAGCATAGACTGCATTTGCGCCAACTGCCGCCTCAATTCTGTCACTCACCATAACAGACGCACCATTCATTGCTGCAATTTGCTCTGCTTGCTTAAGAATTTGCGAATCTGGCGAACTGCCTTTAGGACAAACTGCAACAAAATCAGTACCTAAAGTGGCTGCTAATAACATTAGAGAGTGTGTTACGTTGTTACCTTCACCTAAGTAAGCAAGCTTTAGTTTGCTAACATCGCCATGGACTTCTTGCAGCGTTAAAAAGTCAGCAAGCGCTTGGCACGGGTGATATAAGTCACATAAGCTATTAACAACAGGCACCGATGAATATTCAGCAAGTGTGGTCAGTGTTTTGTGTGCATTCACGCGAGCAACAATGCCATCTGCCCAAGTTGAGATATTAAGAGCAAAGTCTTTAACTGATTCACGAGCGCCCATAGCACCATTTTGTGAATCTAAATAAACTGCGTGACCACCTAGTTTATTAATACCAATATCAAATGATAAACGAGTACGTAAACTTGGCTTTTCAAACAATGTAACCACTGATTTGCCCGCTAATGCTTGGGTAAAGTCTGCAGGGTTTGCTTTAATTTTTTGCGCTAAGTTTAGTAATTTAAGTGCGCCTTTTTGGTCTAACTCAAGACCATTTAAGAAATTCTTTAACATGAAATACCTATGGTGTAATTTTCGTTCCTACATGTTCGCCTTTTAATAAAGCGACTAAATTCTCTGGCTTAAGCCAGCTTGAGATATACACACCACGTCGTAAATGTTGGGCAGCAAGAAGGCTGGTCTTTACTTTGACCTCCATCCCGCCCTGAATAACTCCTTCAAGGATAAGTGTTTCGATTTGCTGCGTATTAAGTTGATGTAGTGGCTGCTTATTGGCATCAAGCACAGCTTCTACGTCTGTCATAAAAATAAGTTCTGCATTAAGCTCTTTAGCGATAGCCGCTGCAGCTTCATCTGCATTGACGTTGTACCATTGGCCATCTTCTCCAAAGCCAATAGAGCTCACAAGAGGTAAACGACCTTGTTCAAGCATGCTAGGTAGCACGCTGTCACAACTACCTGAGCACTGACCTACTTGCGCCAATACTTTAAGTTTTTCAGATACCAGTACACCCGCTTCATAAAGGCTTAAACCCACAGGTTTGTGGCCAGCGCTAATTGCTTGGCTAATCAATTGTTTATTGGCACAACCGGCAAGAGCACCAACAATATATGGCATTTGCTCATTTGGGCTGATACGTAAACCTTGATGTTTTGCAGTTACAAAGCCGGCGTCTTTAAGCCAAGCATCCACCAAGGCACCACCACCATGAACAATGACAAAGTTATCTTGTTGCTCAGAAGCTAAAACATCAAAAAGCGCTTTTGCGGCATCTGCGCTATTTAACACAGCACCACCGACTTTAATGATCCAAGTTTTCATTACAGCGCTCCTACTAAACCAGTGTGGTGAGGTTCACCCATGGCTAAATTAATGCACTGTAATGCTTGCCCAGCTGCGCCTTTTAGAAGGTTATCAATCGCTGACATAACGATGAGTTGCTCACCTTTTTGTTGCCATGCAATATCAACAAATGGTTGTTTAGCGACACCTTTGATGCTTGGAATTTTATTGCCAAGTAAGCGAATTAACGGCTCGTTTGCTAACACTTGATATGCCGCGCTCACTTGCTCTGCTGTTACACCCGGTTTTAATTGCACATAAATAGTTTCTAAAATTCCGCGAGGAAAATTACCTAAATGTGGGGTGAATAACACAGGGTGACCAAGGTGCTGCTCAATCTCAGGTGTATGTCTGTGATTAAACAAGCCATAAGGAGCAAGTGACACTTCGCAGAAGTGCGTATTAACACTGGCTTTTCTGCCAGCGCCTGTAACACCTGACACCGCATTAACAATAATGGCTTGATCAGCTAATAAACCTGCTTCTTTAAGTGGTTTTAAAGAATTAAGAGCCGCGGTTGGGTAACAACCCGCTACAGCTACAAGGTTCGCTTTACTAATCGCATCGCCATTCCATTCAGCTAAACCATATGCTGCTTGCTCTAAAAGATCAGGGTGTTCATGTGCGAAACCGTAATAAGTCAGGTAATCCTCATTCCCAGCTAAACGGAAACCACCAGATAGGTCGAATACTTTTTTACCCATGGCTAAAAATTGCGGAGCAAGATCAACACTGACCTTGTGATCTGTACACAGGCATACATAGTCAGCATTGCTTTCGATATCTTTGTACGCTCCAGCAGTTAGAGGTTGTAGTGGGTACTCTAACAATCCAAGGTGCTCAGGGTATAAATCGCTTAATAATTTACCTTTATCTAAACTCCCTTCAGACACATAACATGCTTGTAGGGTCAGTTTTGGATGCTTAGCAACTAAACTTGCCAGCTCTGCGCCGCTATAACCACTTGCGCCAATAATCACTACATTCATTGCTTACTTTTACCTATTAAATCTATTTATCGATACGCCTAAAATTACTCGCTCAATTGCGAATAAAAACACTGTCTAAAGTAATGAAATCAGGTTATCGTCGTTTCGTGTTCATCGTACAGCTTTACTAATATTTATGCTTAAAAAGTGAATTGATATTCATCATAAATACTTTTATATTGTTATGCAATTAGATTGAATAATTATTTTTGGATTTTTTTATGTCGCTACCCTCTTTTATATCTATGTATCAGCAGCTGATTGCTGCCCCTTCAATTAGTGCGATTGAAGATTCTTTGTGCATGAGCAATAAAGGGGTTATTACCTTGCTCGCAGACTGGTGCGAAAGCCTTGGTTTTACATGTGAAATCACAGAGCTTGAAAATGGTAAAGGCCGTTACAACTTATTAGCGAAACGTGGTGAAGGAGATGGCGGTTTAATGCTTGCAGGTCATACTGACACAGTGCCATTTGATGATAGCCGCTGGAATTACGATCCGTTTAAACTCAGCGAACATGACAATAAACTTTACGGTTTAGGTAGTATTGATATGAAGGGCTTTTTTGCCTTTGTATTGCAAGCAATTAGTGAGCTCGATGAAACTAAACAAACAGAGCCACTATTAATATTAGCCACAGCCGATGAAGAAACCACAATGGCGGGTGCACAACAAATTTGCCGCCACCCAGACTTAAAACCAGCGCGCTGTATTATTGGTGAGCCAACTGATATGACACCAGTATTTACTCATAAAGGCCATATGAGTACAGCCATTAGAGTAATTGGTCGCTCAGGCCATAGCTCTGATCCTGAACGTGGTTTAAACGCCATCGAAGTCATGCATAAAATGATTACAAAATTGTTAATCATCAAAGAAGAATTAAAGAATAAATATTCAGTTGAGCACTTTGAAATTCCGTACCCTACTTTGAACCTTGGCCATATCCATGGTGGCGATAATGCCAACCGCATTTGTGGTTGCTGTGAAATGCACATTGATATGCGGCCTTTACCTGGTTTAAGTGTGCAAGAACTACAAGCGATTTTGCTAACTGCAGCTGAAGAAATTAATGCCCAATACCCAAATGCAGTGAGCGTTATCGACATGCATGAACCTATCCCAGCATTTAGTGGTAGCACTGATACAGCACTTGTAAAGCTGGCCGAAAAAGTCTCAGGTCAACCAGCTGTCGCTGTAAACTATTGTACAGAAGCCCCTTTTATTCAACAGCTTGGCTGTGAAACCATCGTCATGGGGCCCGGCTCAATTAACCAAGCCCACCAGCCAGATGAGTTTTTGGCGATGGAAAAAATTAAACCTTCGCAAGCGATTATCAGTAACATGATTAAAGCAAGCTGCTTTAGTGAATATACCCAAACCACCTAAAGATGCGAGTTTCAGTTGGAATTAAAAGCGATTTAGACAAGGCATTGATTGCAAGTAATAGTGGTTCTATTGTTAAGATCAATAACGCAGTATAAATCGCTTTTAAACCAACCCTTCGGGCGCTTCACAGGCACTTACTCTCATCGTTGTTACTTCTTAAAAGGGACTACCATTCTTGCAAAGTAACGCCTTGATATTAAGCACCTGTGAAACGCTGAATTCTGCATCTTGAGGTGGCTTGGGTATAATAAAAAGGGAGCATCACGCTCCCTTTTCTAATTCATGTACTTACTCAAGTACTTTTTAAATACCGGATCAGTTTTCGCCAGCTCTTTTTGCTCCGCTAAAATATCTTTTAGAATTGCTTTAGAGGTTAACGGGTTGGCTAGTACAACGCGAAATACCACGGTGGGTTGATGGTCATATTTTGCAGGAGTTAAACGAGTACGCGATACAAAAGAACGACCCGCTTCACGCTGACGTTTTTGCATGCTTGCAGTAAAGCGATTCAACGAAGCGTAAATATCTAATTTCGTTTCTTCGTCAGCATCTTTAAGCTTCGCTTGGATTTCTTTTGGTACGTAACGATAGGTTAATAAGCAAAGCTCAGGCTCTGAGATTAATTCAAAGTCTTCATCCTGCTTAATCATGTCGGCAAAAGTGCGGGCTTTCACGATACTGCGATCAATTAGCATCTCGTAGCCTTTACGGCCAATAACACGTAAGCAAGCATGCACTAACATTGCCATACCAGGGCGGCTGCCCTCAAGGGTATGACTGCCTAAATCTTTTGAGCCTTTACGAAGAATATATTCCGCATGATGCTCAATAGCATCCGTCGCAGCTGGGTCTTTAAATAACACCAGACCAGCCCCCATTGGTACATACATTTGTTTGTGTGCATCAATGGTTATTGAATCAGCGCGTTCGATACCGCTCAATAGGTGGCGGTAATTTGAAGATAATAAGGTTGAACCACCCCATGCAGCATCGACATGAAAATGACAGCCAAGTTCTTCGCTCAAATCAGCCATTTCATTTAGTGGATCTATGCTGCCTGTTTCAGTCGTCCCAGCAACACCCACGAGTGCCATTACCTTAATGCCAGACGCTTCAAGCTCATGAGCCTTTTTACGCATCGCATCAACATCGACTTTATTATTTTCGCCGGTTGCAATTGCGACAATGTTATCGCGACCAATACCCAGTAAATCAACGGTTTTGCCTAATGAGTAATGGCCTCGCTCAGAAACAAGCACAGCTAAGCCTTTATAACCATAATGCAGCATTCCAGCGATTAAACCCTGTGCAGCAATACCTTTATAGTCACCATCCGCTTTTAATAAACGGTTGCGGGCAATCCATAGTGCAGTAATGTTAGCTACAGTGCCACCTGAACAAAATGCGCCTAATGACGTTTTCGCACTGTGCATCCATTTACTATAAAAACTGTCGTCTTCACCATAAGCAAGGTGATGCATCATACCCAAAACTTGTCTTTCTAGAGGCGTAAATGCCTTTGAAGTTTCAATTTTTACTAGGTTTTGGTTAAGACCGACCATTAACTTAGACAGCGGTAACACAAAATGCGGTAATGCTGAGGTCATATGGCCAATAAAGCTCGGCGCAGCGGTATGCACAGAATGAGCAACTAACTGCTCCATAATGTCTTGGGCATAGTCAGAAACAAAGGTCGGCTCTTCTGGAATAGTAGCCGTTTGAAAGTCTTTTTCAATTTCGTGCAAAGGCTTTTCGATAGCAGCTATGTTCTCATTTAAGAACCCAGCTAAATTGCTAGAAATTTCAGATTCGATTTTACTTAATGTCGAGTCTGGTGCTTCTGGCACCGTAAAAATACGAATCAAGCTTTCTTTAGAGGCGACGGCACAACGCTTTTGATCCATCCTAATACCCATAATTAGCAGCTAAAAATGCACCCGATGATGGGACATCTAGGTAAGCACTTTTGCGGCACTGTTTCTACGAAATTGGCTAACTTTACTGGAATATCACGAAAATGTCTCGCATAAAGCAAAAAAGCGCTAATTTCGATGACAAAAAAGTGATCAGTTAATGAAATTTGCAGTCATTTTATACTATCAGATACGCTTTTTTTGAGTATAATCAAACGATAACTGCAAAGGGAACCTCTATGCCCAAAGGAATGCAAAAAACCAGCTGGCTGCTATATGGCTTCGCCGCATTTTTTATTAGCTTATTTGGCTATATCTATTACACCTATGAAACCACGCGTAGTGAGATCATGGAGAATATCGATACCAAACTGCTTAATGCTGCGGTCAGTGTCAAACATATCCTAGGTGATGACTATCACAATATAGTTAATGCGGGCTTACCAATCTCTTCGGCACTATATAAAGACAAAAGCCGAGCCCTATCTGAGTATGCAAAACAAATGCAGCTTGCCTATGTGTACGCAATGGTACTGCGCGACGGCAAAGTCTACTTTAGTGCGTCGAGTTACACGCAAAAAGATCAAAACAATGGCCGCGTAACACAGTTTCTAGATGCCTACCCCGAAGCGACAGAACTTAACAAAGAAGCTTTTTTTTCAACAGAGCCGGTATTTGAGGTATCAAAAGATCAATGGGGCTATTTTAAAAGCATCTTTGTCACTTTTGTCGATGATAATGGTCACACCTATATAACTGGTGCCGACATAACCATTAGTGACTTAAATCAGCAACTGCAGCACAGTGTGACCCGTGCAATGATCACAGGCTGTTTCTTTTTCTTTATTGCAGCGCTAATTGCTGGGCTGTATTTTTTACAACTAAAACGCTCTCTCTCAACAGATGCCCGCACCGGCTTTGCGAACCATGTCGCGCTGGAATACTACATAAAGAAAACCACCAAACACCGTATGGAGCTGGCAGTTATTGCCATTAATGAGCTAGAAGATATTAGCAGTTTTTATGGCACTGAAGTGAGCGACAAAGTAATGGCTAACTTGCTTAGCTATTTTCAATCAAGGATGCCTAGCGAAGGGTTTGTCTATCGGTTAGCAACTAATAAAATTGCGCTATTACGAACGCATAGTGATGAGCGTAATATCGATGATGTAATTAATGCTTTTAACTATGCTATTCCTGCGTTGAAAGAGCCTTATATCTACGTGAGCTTGTACGCAGGTATCGCCACGAGTAATAAGTCAATGTTGATTGAAAACGCCCATGTTGCGCTGCAACAAGCAAAGCTTAATAATCAGCGTATTGTACGTTATGAAAATGTGTTCAAGCAGGTTGAAGAGAAATTTAGAAGCAATGTTACGCTTGCCAAAGAAGTAAAAGAAGCCTTCGATAACAACCGTATCGTACCTTACTTTCAAGCAGTCTATAATAACCAAAGCAAACACATTGACCATTATCAATGCCTAGCCAGAATGGCTAGTGCTACAGGTCGTATTCATGCGCCAGATTACTTTATGATGGTGCTAAAGCGCTCACGTATGGACGGTCTTTTAAGACGCACCATGTTCACTCGATGCATTGAGCAGTTTAGAAAAACCAATGTGCGCTGGAGTATCAACATTACCGCACAAGATATTCTCGACCCAAGCTTAAGCGAGTTTTTAGAGTTACAACTTAGGCGCTATCCGCAGCCTCATAATATTATTTTTCAGTTTTATGAGCGTGATGCTATCGCTTACTTTAGTGAAGTAAAAACCTTTATTAACACCCTAAAAAATAAAGGTGCTCAAGTTATTATCAATGAATTCGGCGCGGGCTTTTCAAACTTACCCCACATTAGGAAGCTAGAAATTGATGGCTTGAAGCTAGATAAAGGGTTGGTGAGCCAAATTCATACCAATACAGATAACTATCTGTTTATTGAAAACTTGGTGAAATATGCTCAGCAACTAAAGTTAGATGTAATTGCTGAGCAAGTTGATAACGAACAGATAGCAGATGCGCTTGCTCGTGCGGGGGTGACTTTAATGCAAGGGAGTCATTTTGCACCACCGACCCCCTATATTCATTAAAGGTTGATCACCAAACGGTGACTTTGTTGACCACTGGCCCAATATTTACGTTCGAATGGGGTAATTGCAATATCGCTTTCATATAGCTCAACATCGCACTTATGCCCTGCAAGCTCTAATGAGCGGGCAAACTCTTTTACGTATATATCCCAGTTGCTTCTCAGCTCTAAGCGGCCGCCTAATTTAACGATATACGGAAAAATTGCAGCGCCGTGCCAGCGTCTTTGCAAGTGCTTTGCTTTTGGCCAAGGATTTGGATACAACAGGTAATGATGACTAGGTTGCCAGTTTGCAGCCACTGCTAAGCGCCAAAAATCGTTTAAATCAGCTTGTACTAAAATGTACTGCCCTGCATCTGTTTGCTTGTATTCAATATCATGCTTATCTAAACGATGTGATGACTTATCAATACCAATCACTAATGCATCAGGGTGACGTTTAGCTAAGTTAGCAGTACTTTCACCCACACCACAACACGAATCAAGAATAATAGGCCCGTTAAATGCCTGCACCTTTTCGTTTACCTGATCAAAAGCTGCTTGCGTATGCTCTGCAATCGGCTTTTTAAATTCAGCACTTAAGTGCTTTAAAACTATTTCGTCTAGCTTTTCATGTAAGCCAGGTTGATTCGATACAATACTTCTCGAATTTGCATCCGTCATTAGTGTCTAAGCCCCACACCACGTCTAATAAGGGTTAACGCTAACGTAAATAAACCCACAATAAATAAACCAAGTACACCAAATGCTACCGATAAGTCGACATCAGACACACCTAAGAACCCATATCTAAATGCATTCACCATATAAATAATTGGGTTTACTTGCGATACGCCTTGCCAAAATTCTGGCAACAAGGTGATAGAGTAAAACACCCCACCGAGATAAGTCAGCGGCGTTAAAATAAAGGTCGGGATAATACTAATATCATCAAAGCTATTAGCATAAATTGCATTGATAAGTCCGCCTAATGCAAATACAGCCGACGTTAAAATAACCGTAGCCATAATCACAAAAATATTATGAATTTGAATATCAACAAATAGCAAAGAGACACAGGTAACAATTAAACCAACCAGCATACCTCGTGTCATACCACCGCCCATGTAGCCAAGTACAATGATGTAGTTTGGCACTGGTGCAACTAAGAGCTCTTCAATGCTTTTTTGAAATTTAGTGGAATAAAAACTCGAGGCAACATTCGAGTAAGAGTTGGTGATCACCGACATCATAATCAGACCCGGGACAATAAACTCCATATAACTAAAGCCACCCATATCACCGATACGAGAACCAATCAGATTACCAAAAATCACAAAATACAGGCTCATCGTGATTGCCGGCGGAACTAAGGTTTGCACCCAAATACGTAAAAAGCGAATACACTCTTTGATCCAAATACTTTTTAGCGCTACTCCATATTTAAACATTATTCGCCTCGCCCTTGTTCTAATAACCCTACAAACAGCTCTTCTAAACGGTTTGCTTTATTTCGCATACTCAGCACAGTATTACCTTGTTCAGTCAGTGCACTAAACACCTGGTTTAAGCCCTGAGACTTCGCCACTTCAACTTCTAAAGTGTGATCATCGGTCAGTGTGTATTTATAACCTTCAATGCTAATTGGCTGCACTGGTTGCTTTAAATCAAGTACGAAAGTTTCTTTATCAAGCTTGGCAAGTAACGCTTTAATGGTGGTGTTTTCAACAATCACACCACTGTCGATAATCGCGATGTTTTTACATAGCAGCTCGGCTTCTTCTAGATAATGGGTGGTCAAGATGATGGTCACACCTTGCTTATTAATCTCGCGAAGAAAATCCCACATAGAGCGGCGTAGCTCAATATCAACACCCGCTGTTGGTTCATCTAAAATGAGTAATTTAGGTTCATGCATCAGTGCACGAGCAATCATTAAACGGCGTTTCATACCACCTGAAAGGGTGCGCGCTTGTTTATCTTTTTTCTCAAATAAACCTAGCTGCTTTAAGTATTTTTCAGCACGCTCATGTGCCAGCTTTCTTGGTACACCGTAATAGCCTGCTTGGTTAACTAAGATTTGATTTAGTGTTTCAAACTGACTGAAATTAAATTCTTGCGGTACTAAGCCAAGTTCAGACTTAGCAGCTTCAAGGTCTGTATCAATATCGTGACCAAATACCTGGACACGACCGGCACTTTTATTCACTAACGATGAAATAACACCAATAGTGGTTGATTTACCTGCCCCGTTTGGTCCAAGTAAGGCAAAGAAGTCGCCTTGCTGAACTTGTAAATCAATGCCTTTTACGGCTTCAACACCATTTTTATAAACCTTTTTTAGGCCTTCAATATTTAATGCGATCGTTTTTTCGCTCACTGTTTGCCCTCTCCATAACCCCAACGTTTCGTCAAAGTATGTTCAATGTTTAAATGATCTAAAATTCGCGCCACCATAAAATCAACCAAATCTGAAATCTGCTCTGGCTGATGATAAAACCCCGGTGCCGCAGGCATAATAGTTACGCCTAGCCTTGCTAGCTTCAGCATGTTTTCAAGATGGATTTCGCTAAATGGCGTTTCACGCGGGACTAAAATCAGCTGCCCACGCTCTTTAATAACCACGTCAGCGGCGCGTTCGAGTAAGTTATCTGATGCCCCGACCGCAATTGCAGATACTGAACCTGCACTACATGGGCATACCACCATTTTTTTCGGCGCAGCAGAGCCAGATGCAACAGGGCTAAACCAGTTGTCTTTACCAAATACTTTGAGTTGCTCAGGAGCGGCATTAAAAAGTGTACTAAGCTGCTCTGTCGCTTTGTCTTCATTACCCGAAAGTTTGATATTCGATTCTGTATCAAAGACCACTCTTGCCGCACTTGAGATCAATACATACACCTGAAACTGCTGTTCAAGTAATACTTCTAATAACCTTAAGCCATAAGGAGCCCCAGAGGCACCGCTAAAAGCTAACGTTATTTTATCTTTAAATTGCATACAGTTAAGCTCCGTATACTGGTTAGTTTTGTTCAAGGGCTGTGATTAAACGCTGATGAATACCTTCAAAACCACCATTACTCATAATTAAAATATGCTGTGACGGCGCACTGTTGCCAACAACCTGAGTAATGATTTCCTCTGTGCTTTTCATGCAATGCATACCTGCTTTGTCTGCGTACTCTTTAAGTGACCAGCTTAAATTTTCTGGCTCAAATAAATACACATCATCTGCTGCATCGAGTGAATCAATCAGGGTTTGTTGATGCACGCCCATTTTCATTGTGTTTGAACGAGGCTCTAAAATAGCAATTATCTTATCAGTGCCTACTTTTGCACGTAGCCCTGCTAAGGTCGTTTTAATTGCCGTTGGATGATGAGCAAAATCGTCATACACTTTTATTGAGTTAACGTCGGCTTTAAGCTCCATACGGCGCTTCGGAGAGATAAACTCAGTTAAGCCTGCAATACTGACTGATACCGCGATGCCTACGTGTCTGGCTGCTGCAATGGCCATAATGGCATTTTTGACATTGTGCTCGCCCATAGCTTGCCAACTGACAACACCTTGCACTTGTGAATTTAGTAGCACTTCAAACTCACTACCATCAGCTTTAAGTAAGCGGTAATCCCAATCACCCGCCAGTGTTTCGCTCTCGCTCCAAAGGCCGCGTTCAATCACATCTTGTAGTGCTTCGTCTTGGCTTGGCCAAATCACTTTGCCACTACAGGGTAATGTACGCATCAAGTGGTGAAATTGTTTCTTTATCGCGTTTAAATCTTCAAAAATATCAGCATGATCAAATTCAAGATTATTTAGAATTAAGGTCCGTGGTAAGTAATGTACAAATTTACTGCGTTTATCGAAAAACGCCGTGTCGTATTCGTCGGCTTCAATAACAAAAAATGGCGTTTCGCCAACACGAGCAGACACACCAAAGTTTTGTACTATACCACCAATTAAAAAGCCCGGTTTCATTCCTGCGTATTCTAGTAACCATGCCAGCATACTGGCTGTAGTCGTTTTGCCGTGTGTTCCGGCCACAGCCAACACCCAAGAGTTTTGCAGTAAATTATGCTTTAACCATTCTGGACCAGAAGTATAAGGCAAGCCTTTATCAAGAACGTATTCAACACAAGGGTTGCCTCGGCTCATAGCATTACCAATCACCACCATATCTGGCGCGGGTTCTAGTTGGGCAACGTCATAACCTTGGGTGAGCGTAATTCCTAGCTCTTCTAATTGCGTGCTCATCGGCGGGTACACATTTTGATCAGAGCCTGTCACTGTATGACCTAACGATTTAGCGATTGCGGCAATACCACCCATAAAGGTGCCACAAATTCCAAGAATATGAATATGCATCTACTGTCCTGAGCAAAATGAATAAGAGATAAGTAAGGCGTTATAATGCCAAATATAAGCTTTACTTACCATTACTACACGGCATTAGAGTATTGCCAAATAGCCAACATAAAAAACACCTCAACTTGAGGTGTTTTTTAATTAAGTTTAAAGCCTATTTTACAGCATTAAGAATGCAAACAAACCTACACCTAAAAGTAAGCGATAGATAACAAATGGCATCATGCCCATGCGCTCAATCACTTTTAAGAAAAAGAAAATACAGGCATAAGCCGACACAAATGATAAACCTGCGCCTAATAGAATTGCATGCCAATCAATCGCCTCACCCGCTGTAGCCAACTGATACACATAATATGAACCTGCTGCTGCAATTACTGGAATTGACATTAAAAACGAAAAACGGGCAGCGCTTTGCTTGTTTAAGCCCAGCATTAAACCCACAGTAATGGTAATACCTGAACGGGATGTGCCAGGAAATACCATAGCGAGAACTTGTGAAAAGCCTAATAAAAGCGCACTGAAAAAGTTTACTTGGTAAATATTCTTAACTTGCTTTGCTTTTACATCGGCATACCAAAGTAACAAACCAAATACGATGGTTGAAGTAGCAATAACCCAGGCATTACGCGAGTAGCTTTCAACAAAATCTTTGAATAGGTAACCAATTAATAATGCAGGTATAGTCGCAACAATAATCCACCAACCTAAACGACTATCGTCGGTTGCGCCTTGTGAACCAAACGATTTAAACCACGCACCGAGAATATCCACCACTTCTTTACGAAAATACAGTACCACAGCACCTAGCGTACCTACGTGTACCGCAACATCAAATGCCAGGCCTTGGTCGTGCCAACCCAAAACTTGTGAGGGTAAAATTAAATGTGCTGAGCTCGAAATAGGTAAAAACTCAGTCAATCCTTGAATTAAGGCTAAAACAATTATCTCAATAATACTCATGGGTTAGAAAACTCCACCTTCCATAGTTTTTGTTGTGGGTTGTTATAATTACTCCATAACTCAGCCAAAGTTAGCTTAGCTACGGGGTGATAAAAATCGGGAGCAATTTCAGCTAGAGGCTGCAATACAAACGCATTTTTGGTTATTTCATCCCGCGGTAATTGCGCAGGCGAATCACAGATAATGTCATCATAAAACAATAGATCGAGATCTAATGTGCGAGGACTAAACTTTTTATCCTCACGAGTGCGGCCATTATCAAGCTCAATTTTTTTCAGTAGTTTACATAGTTCAGCTAATGGCATATCTGTTTTTGCTGCGACCACTGAATTATAAAAATTACTACCTGCAAACCCCACCGCTTCACTTTCATAAACAGACGAATGTATAAAGCCTGGAAAGTGAGGCTTTAAGGCAATAAGCGCTTGTCGAAGATAATGCTCTTTATTGACATTAGAGCCTAAGCTTATAAATATTTGCGCCATGTTAGTTTGCCTTACGACGGGTGATCTCAACTCCCACAGTTTGCGCTTGTGGCACTGCGGCTGGTTTACTAACACGTATAGTGACTTGGCTAGTCGCAAACTCAGCTAAAATAATGGCAGCTAATTGCTCAACTAAAGTTTCAAGTAACTCAACTGGTTTTGCCGTTGTATGCTCAACCACTCGCTCACTCACTTTGGCGTAATCAAGCGCTAAATTTATATCATCAGTTGCCGCTGCGGCAGAAATATCACATAACATTTCGATATCAAAATACAGGCTTTGTTTACTTTCTTTTTCAAAATCATACACGCCAATAATGGTGTCTACATGTAGTTGTGATATATATACCTTGTCCATTGATACTCCAAGTGACATGAATATTAAAACAACTCCTCATACTAAACGCTTATTGATAACAATAATGCGCTATATAAGCTGTCATACTGTTTTAATATATAAAAATTACCCCTACAATAACGGATAGATGCATTGCAATAAGGTGCTTACATTCTACTCGATGAGAGCGGCAGATGGTTTTGCCGCCAATGATAGCCCAAAAGTGCAGATTAAAAAATAAGGAAGCGCGTGTTAGAAGTTTTAATGTTAGTTTTAGCTTACATACTGGGATCGGTCTCTTCCGCTATCCTTGTATCACGGCTGTTTAAACTACCAGACCCACGCAGTCATGGATCGAATAACCCTGGTGCTACAAATGTTTATCGCCTTGGTGGAAAAGTCCCCGCTGTTTTAGTTCTTGTCTTTGATATTTTAAAAGGAACCATCCCTGTCTGGGGTGCCTACTTTTTAAAAATAGACCCGCTAATGCTAGGTTTAATTGGTGTGGCAGCCTGTTTAGGGCATATGTATCCGCTGTTTTTTAGCTTTAAAGGTGGTAAGGCTGTCGCGACCGCTTTTGGCACGTTATTACCCATTGGTTTATCGCTAGGTGGGATGCTGATCGTAACCTGGCTCATAATTGTTGCTATCACACGATATTCATCGCTTGCGGCACTGGTTACGGTTTCTTTAGCACCTCTTTATACTTGGTGGATAAAACCTTTGTATACCTTGCCAGTTACCTTTTTAACCGTGTTGATAATTTTCCGTCACAGAGCAAATATTACTCGCTTGATGGCAGGGGAAGAGCCTAAAGTAGGGGCTAAGAAAAAAGCCCCAGAACAGGAATAGTGTTATAAATTAAAGTGCTTCGAGTGAATCAATAGGCCAGCGCGGCTTTGTTTTCATATCAAGGCTAGCAAACTGACCTGCTTTCAAACGCTGCATACCAGCATAAGCAATCATAGCGCCGTTATCTGTACAAAACTCTGTGCGCGGGTAATAAACGCGCCCTTTCATGCCTTGCATTACTCGTTCAAGTTGCGCACGCAATTGCACGTTTGCACTTACACCACCGGCAATCACTAAACGTTTGATACCTGTTTGCTTTAATGCACGCTTACATTTAATGATTAGGGTATCTATTACCGCTGTTTGGAATGCATGAGCAATATCAGCTTTGGTTTGCTCGTCATCATCGCTATCACGAATCGCAAGGGATGCCGCTGTTTTTAAGCCACTGAAGCTAAAATCTAAGCCTGGTTTATCAGTCATCGGACGTGGAAATACAAAACGCTCAGGCGTACCTTGCTCCGCAAGTTTTGCTAAACGTGGACCACCAGGGTAATCAAGACCTAATAACTTCGCGGTTTTATCGAATGCTTCACCGGCAGCGTCATCAACTGACTCTCCCAGCACTTCGTATTCACCAATGCCAGATACTTTAACCATCATAGTATGACCGCCAGACACCAGTAGTGCGATAAACGGAAATTCCGGTTTGTCCTCTTCAAGCATTGGCGCAAGTAGGTGGCCTTCCATATGATGAACAGCAACAGCAGGAATATTCCAACCATAGGCCAATGAGCGACCAATAGAGGTTCCCACAAGGAGTGCACCAACAAGTCCAGGGCCTGCGGTGTAAGCAATGCCATCTAAGTCTTCTGGGCCACAACCAGCTTGTGCAAAAGCAGCATCAATCAAAGGTAAGGTTTTACGTACGTGATCGCGTGACGCAAGCTCAGGTACCACACCGCCGTAATCGGCATGCACTTTTACTTGGCTATACAGTTGATGTGCTAATAAGCCTTGTTCATCATCATAAATGGCAATACCCGTTTCATCACATGATGATTCAATACCTAAAATTCGCATCAATTACTCCGCCAAGAAAAAACAAACGCGTATTTTACAGTGAAAATACGCATTACTGAATATTAAATTGCAATACCGATGTTGGTTTGGCCGTCAGATACTGCAAGTTGCTTAAGCTCTTTTACGTTCTGGGAGGTAATTCGGCCCATTTGCTCTACAAAATCAATAAGCTCAGCAAGTACATCAATTTCATACTGCATTAAAGGGTGTTCACGAACAGCTTTGTTATCAGCAATTTCACCATCTACTGTTAGTTGATATTCAATAAAACGAGCCACTGAAGCCTGTGAAATTTTACTAATATTTAAAAACTCTTGTTCATCTTTAGCTATCAAACCGTGCAACATGCCAAGCAAAGCGGTTGCTGTATCGATTGCGGGATAAGTCCCGAACATGTCAAAGTCAGTAAGCTCTGGCACATTCGGCTCTATTTTTTCAATTTGCTTTTCAAGGCTGATTTTACTTTTTGGTAGTAAGATTTTTTCCCAGCAGACACTTAATGCGCTACGAAAAACCGCGGCATCACCAAACCCTGTTGCTTCACTAAATAAGCTGTAATTAGGCAGCATACGCTCAAGTAATGCGCCACCTAATACCGCTTTTTGCAAATAGTTTAATTCTCTAATACGTTGAAAATTATTCGCTTTTGTCATTCTTTACAGTCCCACAAGACCAACATATTTCAAATGTTGCTCCGTTAAGCTCATGACACTTTGGGCATACCCAGTCAGGAGCCGATTGTTTTAATTGCCGGTAGTTTAGCAATATTTCTTGCACCTGGCGCTCTTTTAATGCGTAAACGAGTATATCGACCCCTGTTTGTTCAAATGGGATCTCTCCAAGCGCCCCTTGTAAAAGCTCACCTTGCAGTTGCGATTCGATCCCTTTACTTTTTAAAAGCCCTTTAATAATGTTGGCTTCTAAGCCATTTTCAGCCTGAAACACTTTCACCCAAGCGAATGGGTCCTGCTTAGCAGGTTGATTTAAATTATTGTTTTGCAAATCACTTCCCTTTTACTTTTCTATCTTTAAATCCTAAACTACGCTAGCAACTAACTTCGCTGCAATGCTTATTTCAAGGTAGCCACATGACTTTAACAACACCGGGATTGTTATTCCCAGCAATTTCTTTACTGTTACTTGCTTACACCAACCGTTTTTTGGTGCTTGCTCAGCTTATTAGAGAACTCAATGCACGTGAAGGGGAAAGTATCCGCCCATTAGTTGTTGCACAAATTACCAATTTAAGAAAACGCATTAAACTCATTAGGGTGATGCAGGTTTATGGTGTTGCCTCTTTTCTGATGTGTACCTTATCAATGTTTGCATTATTTATAGAGTTTAATACTACAGGAATTATTTTATTTGGTATCAGCCTCGCTTGCTTAGCCTTATCACTTCTCACCTCTTTGTATGAGATCCACATTTCTTGTGATGCTATTGAAATCGAATTAAAGAATATCGAAAAAAAACCAGTTTCAGATAAGGCAGAGTAAATTTCTGCCTCTATACTTATTGTATGAGATACAACAATAAGTGGTGTTTTTGTGGATGATTTCTTATTTTCTGAAGAACAGTTAGAAGAAAATAATATAGAAACTGAAGAGCCTGAATACTGGCATATTCTTGTTGTTGATGATGAAGAAGATATCCATCAAGTTACGAAACTAGTATTAGCTGGCTTCACTTTCGAAAATAAAGGTCTGCGCTTTTATGACGCCTACTCTGCGGCCGAAGCAAAAGAGTTTTTAAAAAAAGATATTCCCTTTTCTGTTGCCCTCGTTGATGTGGTAATGGAAACCAACCATGCTGGTCTTGAGCTTATTCAATACATTCGCGATGAAATAGAAAACCACGATATTCGTTTAATTCTGCGCACAGGTCAGCCAGGTGAAGCCCCTGAAGAAGCGATTATCCGCGATTACGACATTAACGATTATAAAAACAAAACTGAGCTCACCGCGATTAAAATTAAAACCTTGCTCTACTCGGCGTTAAGAGCACACCGCGATATTCAAATTATTGACCGCCACAAGCATGGTCTTGAACAGATCATCAACGCGTCTGCTAACTTTTTAAAATGTGACAGTGTTCATGAATTTGCTTCAACAATTTTAAGCCATGTTACTAACGTGATGGGCATTAATGACACGCAAATTTATTGTGCTGCGGCCGTTAATCTACAATCGTCACCAGCAAAAGATTTTCAATTACTTGCAGCCTCAGGTGTAGGCCCCACACCACAGCAAAACACCATTCCTGATGAAGTAAAAAACTTATTTATAGATGCACATGAGCGAAAATCATCACTAAAAACAAGTAATGATTATATTGGTTACTTTCCTACCAAAGCCGGCCTTGAAACCATGCTTTATGTTCATAAAGGCAGTAAGTTACAGGCCACAGAACATCAACTGTTAGAGTTTTATGCCAACAATATCGCGCTTGCTTACGATAATTTAAAACTCAGAGAAATGGTAAAAGAATCGCAAAAAGAGCTGTCGTACATTCTTGGAGAAGCTGTAGAAAAACGCTCTAAAGAAACCGGCTCTCACGTTAAACGTGTTGCTTTATATAGTGAGTTACTTGCTCAGCTTTCAGAGCTTAACCCATTTCAATGTGAAATTATTAAGCTTGCTTCACCGCTACATGACATTGGTAAAATCAGCATTCCAGACAGCATATTGAATAAACCTGGTAAACTCACTGATGATGAGTGGGAAATAATGAAAACCCATGCAGAAATCGGCTATGAAATATTAAAAAACTCAAGTAACGAGATATTGACATGCGGTGCTTTAATTTCTTACCAGCATCATGAAAAGTGGGACGGTTCAGGGTATCCGCAAGGTTTAATGGCAGACGATATTAATATAGTTGGCCGCATAACCGCCCTCGCCGATGTGTTTGACGCCCTTTGCAGCGACCGTTGTTATAAGAAGGCTTGGCCATTAGAAGAGGCGTTAACTCTCATAAAAGATCAGCGCGCGAAACATTTTGATCCAATTCTAGTCGACTTACTACTTGAAAATTTACCACTTTTCTTAGAGATTAAAGACCGTTACCCTGATTAGATGTAACTTTTCTGTAAAACACTTCCCAAAAAAGGTACAATAATTTACTATGCCTACCGTGAAGTATAATAATATTGCCTGGACGTAAAAGGCTTACTTATAACAAGGGACTATTAAAGTGAGATTTGAACAACTTGAACAATTTGTAGCACTAGGCGTGCTGAGGCATTTTCGCCAAGCAGCGGAAAAAACCCAAATTAGCACTTCAGCGTTAACTCGTAGCATCCAAACGCTTGAAGATGAAATTGGCTATGAACTCGTTACCCGCTCTACTCGCTCTGTAAAGTTAACCAAAGAAGGTGAACTTTTCCTAGAGTACGCTAAACAAACCCTCGACAACCTTGAAGAAACCAAAAAACGTTTATTCGAATCTTTAAATGGCTGTGCTAACGAGAAACTAGTTATTGGCTATACCAACAAAGCAAGCACGGTAGTACCAGTATCTTGCGGTCAGTTTTTAGCGCAATATCCACACGTTAAAATTGAGATGCAGTTACAAGAGCAAAGTGAGCTTGTACGTAAACTACAATTAGGTGAAATTGATATCAGTGTATGTTCTCAAGCGATGAACAGCATTGGCAGTGACATTCATTTACCTGATCAACTGATCATTTTCGTGGCTAAAAACCACCCGCTTGCAAATAAGAGCGACATTAGCAAACGCGACTTTGCAGACTACCCAATGTACAGCTGCTTTTCACAGTCAAAACAAGTGCAGTCTATGCTAAACGATGCAATCGAATCTTTTGATAAAACATCAAGTATCAAAGTAGGTAGCATTGAACAAGTAATGGATGGCCTTAAAAAGTCAAATCACATCGCCATTGCCAGTATTGAACACACAAATATTGTCTCTTCAGACCCAGAATTACTATTATTGAAAACCAATAAAGGCATCGCACACGAGCAGCTTGTGATCCAAACAAATCAACAAATCAATGAGAATTCTCATGTTAGTCATTTACTTGACCTCATTGAAAAAACGGCGTTATCAAGCCAAAGCTAATAGCTATAATATATACTGCTAGCCTGTAATTAATCAGGCTAGCCAATCCCCTTTATTTCTTCATCTTTTACTGCATAAAAAGCGTGCATCGCAGAATTTTTCATATACACTTACGCACCTTTTTTTGATTGTGCACATGAATGACCGCACCGCTAATTACCGACACATACTTAGATGCTATTGAACGTACAGGATATGCTGTTGTTGAAAACGCGATTGATGAAAGCTTAATTGCTGATTTAATTGCAGATTGCTATCGCATTAATCCGCATTTTCATACCGCAGGTATTGGCCGATTAAACGACCAACAAATAGATAAAACTGTGCGTAAAGATAAAACCTTTTGGTTTGATAGCTCTAGCCAAGCACAAATTACTTATCTGGCGACCATGGAAGCAATAAAGACACAGTTAAACCGTAGCTTCTATTTAGGCTTATTTGATTATGAATGCCATTATGCAAAGTATCAACAAGGTGACTTTTATAAAAAGCACTATGATGCCTTCAAAGGCCGTTCGAATCGCATTTTTACAACGGTTTGTTACTTAAATACGCCAGAGTCTGGCGGTGAATTGGTGATCTACAAACCAAAAAGTAAAGACATTGAAATAGTTATTAAACCTCAAGCGGGCTTATTGGTTATGTTTGAAAGCGAACGCTTTATGCATGAAGTATTACCCGCAAGCGATGTACGCTACTCTATTGCGGGCTGGTTCAGAAAAAATGCCTCAATCAGCGGCATTATCGACCCACCAAGGTAATTAAAATGGCAGTGGCAAGGATGCTGCTATACCGATAAAAATCACTAACCCTACATAATGGTTATTCAAAAATGCTTTGAAACAAGGATCTCGCTCTCGTTTATGAATAAGCATTTGTTGATAAAGTAAAAAACCAACCGCTGCAGCTAAGCCCAGCCAATAAGGAAAACCAAGGTGATTACTCATACCTATGTAAGCAAGAATCGTAATAAACAAGGCATTGAGTAAAAAAATGATGTGTCTGTCATAGCTGGCAAACAAGATTGCTGTTGATTTAACGCCAATCTTTAAATCATCATCTCTATCAACCATGGCATACATAGTGTCATAAGCCACAGTCCAAACAAGATTCGCGGTAAATAGTAGCCAGGCTTCTAATGGCACTGAGCCAATCGATGCCATATAGGCCATTGGAATAGCCCAGCTGAATGCAGCACCAAGCACAACTTGCGGTAGTTGCGTGTAGCGCTTCATAAAGGGATAACAAAACGCCAGTGCTAAGGCACCAAACGATAGTAATATCGTTGACCATCCGAGTGTTAACACTAAACCAAAGGCCACCACAATAAGCAGTACAAACAAACTCAGAGCTTCACCACTTGATACCAAACCTGCTGCCAGCGGTCGCTGGGCTGTGCGCTTAACAGAGCCATCTATCTTACGATCGGCAAAGTCATTAATTACACACCCAGCACTGCGCATCACAAAGACGCCCAAACTGAAAACCACAAAATTTAATAAGCTCGGTGTGCCAAGCTCAGCAAGCCACAGCGCCCAATAAGTTGGCCATAATAGCAACAAGGTGCCAATTGGCTTATCGGTACGCATTAACTGTTTATAGTAAGGTATATGTGCGACCTTAAGTGCAGCTAGCTTCATAGGTAAATATACGCTCCAGGTAAGAATACTTCAGCCACGAGAAAATGAGCATTAGATAAGCTAAAAACACTGCGTCTTCCCCACAATGGTTGTGAAGAGAAGCCAATTTCAGCTGTTAAAGCTTGGATAGCGTGCTGCTGTGAAAATTTAGCAACTTCTATTTCTGTGCGCGATAAGCTTGGGTCTTGAAAAATAACATCACCAAGCGGCCTTGTTCCCATACTTAGTAACTGCTGCTTTTTTAATGTATCATCTGCCGGCAACCAGCTTTGTGCATAAACCATTGGTTTACCATCGCATAGAAGTAACACTTCGCGATTTAATGCCTGACTTAGAGAGGTATTGAGTAACGCTTGTTGCTCGGCGGTTAGGTCAAATGGCGCCTCGTTTAAAACTTCAACTGAAAAAGCCTGACAGTGACTTTTAAGCTTGGCTGTTAATGACCCAGCTTCAAGCAACCAACTTTGCTGTTGTTGCGTCAAATCTGGAAATGCTGAAGCAGGCTGCCAACTTGCAGCTAATGAAACTGGGAATGTGATCACAACGACTCATTATTTTTAAAAACCGTGCAAATGATATCACTGCTGCACGTTTCGAAAAAGTCATGATTTAATCTCAAGCAGGGTTAAAAAACGCAGAACAGCCTGTATCTTAAGTGAATTTGGGTATAGACTAAAAATCATTGAAAGGGTGGAATATTCTTAACTATGAAAAAATCATTGTTATCAATTTACTTGATAAGCATGCTACTTGTTACTGCAACAAGTTGGTCTGTACGCGCTGAATCAAATGTTGGCTACTTTGGTTTTGAGCCTGACATCATCACAAACTACATAGGTCAAGGTAATAAAAAACTTGGCTATGTTCGTATAACGGTGGATCTCATGCTCAATGATCTATCTGATATCGCAATCGTAGAACATCACACTCCACTATTGCGTGATGCGATTGTTGAAATACTCTCAAAAGAGCCTGAAGAAAACATTAAATCGCTTACCGGTCGCGAAGAAATCAGAAAACGCTGCACCGAAAAACTAAAAGCACTACTAAAACAAGAAACAGGACAAGAGATTGTCCGAGAAGTGTTATTTACTAAGTATTTATATCATTAATTGTAAGATGGCGGCATAAGCCGCCATTTTTATTTACGCGATTATTTCCGTGAAAGCAGCTTGTCTGACACAGCATAAGCTATACCAGCCAATAACCCCGCTAAATGCGCCCAGTTCGCCATACTCACAGGCAACATATCTACAAAGCCTAGAATAAGCCATACCAGCATAAAACCGACAATGCTATTACTTACTAGTGGCGGCTCTGTTGGCCTCATTACGCTGTAAATCCAACAAAAACCCAGTAAGCCATACACAACGCCGCTTAGACCACCAAAGTTAGGCCCAACTACTAAAAACTGTGCCCAGTTACTAATGAATGCCGTCACTAAAAATAAACCGACTAAGGTTAATTTGCCACTGCGTTTTTCTATATCGTTACCCAGCGTCATCCACCAGATCAAATTAAAAATAAGATGAATAGCGCTAAAATGCACAATGGCAGGTGTAAACCAAGTTAGTGGCTGTGCAGGGTTGAACTGCAACATACTGTAAATAGTTTCAAAACCACCTAATAAGAAGGCAATAAATATAGCTATCGAGACTAAAGTAACCGTACGGTTTAGCCAACTTAATGCCTTAAAGCGGGCTTTTAAATTAAGGGACTGGCCTTGATATGACAGAGGCGATTGTGTACTGCCTACCTGCCATGAAGCTTGTTGGTATTTTTCGTCATGAGGGTTAGCAGCAAACTCCTGCCAAAGTGGTTGAGCTTGATGAAAGTGCTCTGGAGCAACACAAATAATCACAGTTTGTCCATCTTGCGAGCGCAGCTCTCCATGTAAGCCCTTACTTTTTATGTAATCTATAAAGCCTTGTGCGGCGCGAGGATTATTTATGCTACCCAACTCAATCATCGTTCAATGTGCTCCGGAAGTTGTGTCTGCCAAGCTGTAAAGCCACCATCCATGCTGTATACGTCTTCAAACCCCTGCTCTACTAAATAGCTCGCAGCACCTTGAGAGCTCACACCATGATAACAAACGATGATGATTGGCTGATCAAACTCTTTATGCATCATAAATTCGCTGATGTTGGCATTTGATAAATGCTCAGCACCTGGGATATGACCCGTTTGAAATGAGTTAGGATCGCGAATATCAGCAATCACAACCTCTTCTTTATCTAACAGCGCAAATGTTTCGCTCACTGAAATATGTTTATACGACATAGTACTCTCTAAACTAAAAAGGCGGCCAAAGCCGCCTTATCAAATTACTCGGTATTAATCCCAGTTGAGGATTACTTTACCTGATTGGCCTGAAATCATTGTATCAAAGCCTGCCTGGAAGTCATCCACAGAGAACTGGTGAGTGATAATTGGTTTCAGATCAAGGCCTGACTGAATTAGACTCGCCATCTTGTACCAAGTTTCAAACATTTCACGGCCGTAAATCCCTTTAATGATTAAACCTTTGAAAATAACCTGGTTCCAATCAACCGCCATATCTGAAGGTGGAATACCTAACATGGCAATTTTACCACCGTGGTTCATGTTGTTTAGCATGCTGTTAAATGCAACTGGCACACCTGACATTTCAAGACCAATATCAAAGCCCTCGGTCATGCCAAGCTCTTTCATTACATCTTCAAGCTTTTCAGTTGCTACGTTTACAGCACGAGTCGCGCCCATTTTACGCGCTAAATCTAGACGGTATTCGTTCACATCAGTGATAACCACATGACGTGCACCCACGTGTTTGGCAACAGCAGCTGCCATGATACCAATTGGGCCAGCACCTGTGATTAATACGTCTTCACCAACTAAGTCAAACGACAACGCTGTGTGCACTGCATTACCGAATGGGTCAAAGATTGATGCTAGTTCATCAGGAATGTTATCTGGAATTTTAAATGCGTTGAAAGCTGGGATCACAAGGTATTCAGCAAATGCACCTTCGCGGTTTACACCAACACCAGTTGTATTACGGCATAAATGCACTCGACCAGCGCGACAGTTACGACAGTGACCACAGGTAATATGGCCTTCACCAGAAACACGGTCACCCACTTGGAAACCACGTACTTCCTGACCCATATCAACCACTTCACCTACATACTCGTGACCAACAACCATTGGCGTAGGAATTGTATTTTGTGCCCACTCATCCCATTTATAAATATGGACATCTGTTCCACAAATTGCTGTTTTGCGGATTTTAATAAGCAGATCGTTATGGCCAACTTCAGGTTTTGGCGCATCAGTCATCCAGATCCCTGGTTCTGCTTTTAATTTAGATAATGCTTTCATGATTTACACTCAATTAAACAAAACCGAAGCAAAAGCTTCGGTTTAGGAAATAAAATTAGATAACACCCATTTCTTTACCAATACGGGTAAAGGCAGCAATAGCGGTATCTAATTGCTCTTTTGTATGCGCCGCAGAAATTTGCGTACGAATACGTGCTTGGCCTTTTGGTACTACAGGGAATGAGAAACCTGTTACGTAAATACCTTCAGCAAGTAATTTGTCAGCCATGGCTGAGGCAACTTTAGCATCGCCTAACATGACAGGGATAATAGCGTGGTCTTTACCTGCACAGGTAAATCCTGCTGCTTCCATTTGTTCACGGAAATACTTTGCGTTATCCCAAAGCTTAGCGCGTAATTCGCCGCCATTGCTTAGCATCTCAAGTACTTTAATTGATGCAGTAACAATTGATGGTGCAAGTGAGTTTGAGAAAAGGTATGGGCGAGAGCGTTGGCGTAACCACTCAACAATTTCTTTTTTACCTGAAGTGTAACCACCTGATGCACCACCAAGTGCTTTACCAAGGGTACCTGTGATGATATCAACACGGTCAAGTACACCACAATACTCTGGCGTACCTTTACCATTTTCACCAACAAAACCAACCGCGTGAGAGTCATCAACCATCACTAATGCATCATATTTATCAGCTAGGTCACAAACCGCTTCAAGATTACAAATGACACCGTCCATTGAGAAAACACCGTCAGTGGCGATTAACTTAGTTTTAGCACCCGCTTCATCAGCAGCAATAAGTTGCTTTTCAAGGTCGCTCATGTCGTTATTTGCATAGCGGAAACGCTTTGCTTTACAAAGACGCACACCGTCAATGATCGAAGCGTGGTTTAGCGCGTCAGAGATGATTGCATCATCTGGGCCCAAGATTGTTTCGAATAAACCTGCGTTGGCATCAAAACATGATGAGTAAAGAATAGTGTCTTCGGTTTCTAAGAACTCAGAGATCTTTTGCTCTAAAGTTTTATGAATATCTTGAGTACCACAAATAAAGCGTACAGACGCAACACCAAAACCATGATCGTCAAGGCCTTGTTGAGCTGCTTTAATTAACTCTGGGCTATTTGCTAAGCCAAGGTAGTTATTAGCACAAAAGTTAATGACCTTATCACCAGAGGCAACTTCAATTTGAGCCTGTTGCTGTGACGTGATAACACGCTCGCTTTTGTATAAGCCTTCAGCTTTCACTTCATCAATTTGCTGCTGCAACTGATTAAAAAACGCAGATGCTCTCATCTGTAATCTCCACATATTCTTGTATCTAACCAGAAATGATTAGCATGACATTAAATTTTGCGCCTATTGTAAAAGCTTAGACGAACAATTGCACTGTTTGCAGTTCGTCGCAGACCTTAAGGCTTGCGAAATAAAACTGGTCTTACCTGCTAAGACTGTAAAATTAAAGCAGGTAACTCAGCTAAAGACTCACAGACTACATCGGCATGTTGTTCTGTTGACTCGGCATAACTTTGCCCTGAACGAACTAAAACGCGGGTAGCGATATTGGCTCTCTCAGCGGCAAGAAGGTCGCCAAGCTTATCACCAACCATAATACTTTGAGATGGATCGATTTGATGCTCATCAATGGCTTGTAAAAGCATACCTGGAGAAGGCTTACGACAATTACACTCTTGCAAATAGGCAGGTTCTGCTTTGCTTGGATGATGCGGACAAAAATAGACATCAAGAATAGCAACGCCATGGCGTAAAAACTCGCCTTTCATCCACTCAGTGAGGTTGTAAAAATCTTGCTCTGAATAATAACCACGGCCAATACCTGACTGATTAGTTACCACCACAATTTTATAGCCCGCATCAGTGAAGGCTTTGCACGCCTCAAATACACCGGGTACAAATTCAAACTCTTCTGGTTTGTATACATAGCCATGATCAATATTGACCACACCATCACGGTCTAAAAATAAAACTTTGCTCATTACAATTGCTCTTTATCTACCACGAGGTCAAACATCGAAATCACCTTTTCAACACTTATTTGCGCCATTAAATCAGCTCCTTTAACGCGTGTTCCCCAAGGTAGCTCTTGCGCTGTTTTGCCTGTTTGCTCACGTAAGTTTTGGTGATAAACCTCAACAACATAATCTTGATATAAATAAGGCCCTGTGCGTTTTGGGTTTGAGTGGGCATACAAACCAATAACAGGCGTTCCTACCGTTACAGCCATATGTGCAGGCCCAGTATCAGGAGTTAACACTAACGCCGCACGTTTCAAAACACATAACAGTTCTTTTAGTTGAGTTTTCCCTACTAAGTTAAGCACAGGTGCCGAACTCTGCGCGATAATTTGCTCGGCAAGTTCAATTTCTAAAGGGGTTGGGCCGCCAGTAATAACCACCGAAAAGCCTTGTTGATGAGCATATTCAGCAAGTGCAGCATAACGCTCAGGTAACCAATTACGCTCTTTTTTACTTGCCGCAGGCGAGATAACAAAAATACGCCCGGCTAAACGCTCATCGCCTAATAGCGCATCGGCTGCTTTTTGGTGCTGTGCAGTAATTGGCATTTGCCATTGAGGTTTGTAATCAGGGGTCCCTATTGCTTGAGCAAAACCTTTAAAGCCTTCTAATACATGCGCCTCTGATTGCGGGGCAATACGCTTATTAATAAACAAGCTATGTAACTCTTTTGAGCGCGCCCAATCAAACCCCACTTTGACTTTTGCCGGAATACAACGGGCTGCTAGATTTGCTCTTAGTGCTACTTGCATATGTAATAGCACATCAAATTTACGCCCCTTGAACGAATCTTTTAGTTGCTGATAAGCCTGCTTGCCCTGCTTTTTATCGAATACAACAAACTCAACACCTGGTAAATCAGCCAGTAACATGGCCTCTACTTTACCAATCACCCAGGTAATTTTTGCCTTCGGATGTGCCTTTTGAATCGCTTGCACTGCTGATACGGCATGACATACATCACCAATAGCCGAAAGCCTTAAAATACAAATATCTGAATAGGAGGTTGATTGAGTCACGTGCGCCCTTAGCTACAGCAAATAATATGCGATCTTAAATTAACTTGATGCTAATGCAAGCACTTATGCGAAAAGCTAAAAATACGGTAAGATAGCGCTAATTTTATTTAATCTTGAAGTTGTTATGTTTGAAACTCAGCATCTGCAAAACACCACCCTTTTGTGTCACCCAGCTTACAAAGATGAGCTCACGCAACAGTGGTTCGATGCCAATTATTGGAAACAACAAGATAAAATAGTTGGCGCAAAAAAAGGCCGCGCAACAGCATGGTTTTTTAAACATCAACAGCTTACAGGCGTTCTGCGTCACTATTGGCGCGGTGGGTTAGTAGGTAAGTTACTGAGCGATCAGTACCTATATGTTGGTTTAAAGCAAACTCGTGTCTATAAAGAGTTTACACTGATGATGCGCTTACTTGAGCTTGGCCTAAATGTGCCAACACCCATTGCGGCAAAAGTGACCACCCGTGGCTTAATCTATCGCGGCGATATCATTACCGAGGCAGTGACAGGCGCAAAAAGTGTGTTAGATATTTTAATCACGCGCCCACTTAGCCAGTCTGAGCTAAAAGCGATAGCAGTGACTCTCAGCGAGTTTCACAATCATGGCGTCTATCACGCAGACTTAAACATCAATAACATCTTGTTCGATGATACAGGTAAGGTGTTTATCATCGACTTTGACCGCGGTGAAATCAAACAGCCACATGCTAGCTGGCAAACAGAGAACATTAAGCGCCTTGCCCGTTCGTTTGCAAAAGAGCAAGGCCGTAATGAAGTGATGCATTGGCAACAAAGTGATTGGCAGTCACTGGTGTGTGACTACCAAGAGTTGCTTAAGACTTAATTTTGCTAATTACGTTTGATGTTGAGCATCCATTAAGAAACTCAAGTACTTCGACTTTGCCGCCATGGCGTAATACATGATCGGCACCAGCAATTTGGTCAACGGTGTAATCACCGCCTTTAACCAGTACATCAGGGCTAATTTGCTCAATAAGCTTAGCTGGCGTGTCATTTTCTTCAATGCTGCCAAATGGAATAACCCAATCAACTGACGCTAGCGCACTTAATACCATGGCACGTTCATCCAGCGGATTAATTGGTCTTTCTGGGCCTTTTAAACGAGAGATTGATTCGTCATTATTTAAGCCAACAACAAGTCTATCGCCACGCGCTTTAGCCTGAGCAAGGTAGCGTACATGGCCTGCATGAAGAATGTCAAAACAGCCATTAGTGAACACTATTTTTTCACCATTTTGCTTAGCAAATTCAATATGCTGAAGCACATCTTCAAACGGCGTTTGGTAATGCTCGCCAGTTTGCTGCAAATATTGGCCAAGCTTACGGCTCAACTCTTCTGGCGACACAGTTGCGGCACCCAGTTTACTCACCGCAATTCCGGCAGCAAGGTTGGCAATTTCGACCGCATCTTTTGCTGCCATTCCCGCACCAAGCATCACTGCAAGCGTCGCGATTACGGTATCGCCGGCGCCAGTAACATCGCTAACTTCAAGCTGCTGGGCTGCAAAATCATGTTTTTCTGCTTGGCTGATTAACGACATCCCCTGCTCTGAGCGCGTTAATAGCATCGCAGCGATGCCCGCTTCACTAATTAACTTACGAGCGCTGTCAGTCAAGTTTTGCTCAGAGTCCGTCAAACCACCAGCAAGCTTAAATTCGTTTAAGTTAGGGGTTATGTAATCGGCACCACGGTATAAGTTTAAATCAGATGATTTAGGATCAATAAGAACCGTTTTACCTGCTTTCTTTGCAACCTGAACCATTTGTTGAATTAAGCTCAGTGAGCCTTTGTTGTAATCAGAAAACAACACAAAATCGTAGTCATCTAAAACCAGCTCTAAACGGTTTAATAACAATTGGCTGTGTTGCTCAGTAAAGCTCTCTTCAAGGTCTAATCGAACAACTTGCTGATGACGGCTGATTACTCGCATTTTAGAAATAGTCGGTAAATCACAAACACTTACTAGTTGCGAATCAATTTTCTCTGAACTTAAAATTGTTTCGAGGATTTGCCCGCTTTCATCTTCACCAACTAAGCCGAGTAGGCCCACTCTACCATCTAAACGGGCAATATTTTTTGCGACGTTTGCTGCACCACCAGCTTTGTCTTCAAATTTACTGACTTTAACAACAGGTACAGGGGCTTCAGGCGAAATACGTCCTGAATCGCCATGCCAATATCTATCTAGCATGACATCACCAACGACTAAAATACGTGCCTTTGAAAGGTTTTTTAGTAACGCTAAATCCATTACTTTTGCTCCGCTACAACCATATCGATGGCTTCGCATAGCCAATGTCCGATGAACATATGCGCTTCTTGGATACGCGCGGTTTCATCATTTTTAATAATAATAGGTAGCTTAGCGATATCTTTTACCTTGCCACCATCTCGGCCAGTTAATGCCACAGTAAAGGCGCCGATTTCATTTGCCGCTGCCAGTGCAAGATTGATGTTAGGACTAGTGCCTGAGGTGGTTAAGCCAATCACCAAATCTTCAGGTTTACATAACGCCTGCACTTGGCGCTCAAATACAGTATCAAAATGATAGTCGTTACTGTGAGCGGTTAAAATTGAGGTGTCTGTTGTTAATGCGATAGAAGCAAGCGGGCCACGTTCCAATTTATAACGCACAACAAACTCTGCCGCTAAATGCTGTGCATCAGCCGCGCTACCACCATTACCAAACCAAATAACCTTACCACCAGCTTGCAAAGCACTGTGGCAAGCTTCGAGTAGTTGCATTACTTCAGGATGGTAGGTTTCCATCGTTTCAAATAACATTTGATGACGGTTTAAACTTTCGAGGTAGCTTGCCGCTACAGAATCAAGATTAGACATATAAATTCCTTAAAAAGTATTAACGGCTTTGCTTACCAAAAATAGGCAACAGATAACCAAGTATAGTTATCTCCAAATACATCTTCACCATAGGTAAGAGTTGTCTCTAATGTATGCTCGTCTAATTGACGAGTGTTACTTAGTTGAAGTTCAACGGCACGTTCATAAACACCAGTCGTTTGACCCCACTCATTTAAATAGTTACTTTCATTCTCTATCAATGTTAGCTTACTACGCCAGAATGAACGGTAGCTTTCACTATAAGTTAACTCCATACTGTGCACTTGTGTGGGAGGCGCATCGGCGTAAACTCTCGCAACGCCATTGGCATGTAAGTCAGTATATCGCTGATCAGCTGCATAGTGACCCGTTACAAAACCACCAACCGTATTACCATATACAGGGTAAATTTCATTGACGTACCACAAGCTGTGCATATTGGTATATTCATACCTAAGCGACACCTCATTACTCAGCTTTGGTAAGAAGAAACCAAAATTACTAACAGTATTACCAAATTGGTAGTTCTTATGATTTTTTGTATCTTCACCACCGTATTCAAAGTAAAGCTCAACTGGCATTCCCCAATTAAAATTCACAGTGCTGGTAATTGTTACGTATTGGTCACCTAACTCATTATCTTTACTACCAGTAAGGCCTGAGTTGTCATTACCTGCCGGATCAAAAAATGCGTCCACCACATCACCAGCATCTACTTTACGAGGACCACCGCCAAACTGCATCATTCGATTAAGACCCAGCTTCCAACCATCAAGTGGCTCAATACTAAAATGCGTTCCTGCAAGCTTTGGTGTACCACTATGAAGTTCACCTTGATAAAGAATACCATTATCAACATGTTCTAATTCTGAATAATACAATTCAAAATCAAAATTCCACCAGTTATGGGCAGGCTTCACCATACCAATCGAAATAGAGGGTGCAGTTTTAGCGTTGGTAGAAATGATCTGCGCAGAATGCTTAAACGGCGAAAACCAATGTTCTTTATAACCCAGATTCAACTGTAAATCTTCACCAGCAAAACTGATAAACGAATTGTAATTTACAAACTTATTTGCTTTGGCTCGATAATCAACACCAACTTGTACTAACGTGTAATCATTGGCACGCCAAATACCTTCGAAAAAGCCTTGTCCCCACTCATCAGAGCTGAGACCGCGTTGATTAGCAATTTTCTTTGTATTATCTGTGTCTACTTGCAGTTTTACACCAACACGAGTTACTGCATCATCACTTTGATATGGCTTTATTTTTGAACGAATCGCAGCAGCTAACCTTGGCTTTTGCTTTTCAAGCACCAAAAGTGCTTTCTCGACTTCTGCTAAACGGTAAGGCTTAGCCATAGGAGTGCCAATTGTTAGTGCAAACAAAGTATCTAATTGATGATCAAGCTGTGCATCCATACCCATTGGTAAATAAGCGGTTGGTGTTGCAAATAAAGGCATTGAGCAACTTAATAAGGCACCTATTACCGAGGCTTTTATCATTTTAAATTTCATAATTGCTTCGTTGATTTGTTAAGTAACCGAAATACTACCAAATATGCCAATAGTAAACACTTAAAACTCTCATTGATAACCGTTTTTAACATTTTATATTTAGATTGCATATGTTCCACGCTATCATAACGTTTTACCCATTTAGGCTAAGCAATGGCGCGCATTTTATACTCTTTACTTTTATACCTACTAAGCCCACTGGTTGTTTTTTACCTGTATGTTTTACGTGGCAAAAAGAATAAGGGTTACCGTGAGCATTTTGCTGAGCGCTTTGGCTTTTCGAATTTGTCGCATCACGATGTTGTTTTCCATTGTGCCTCTGTAGGGGAAGTGTTAGCAGCAACGCCGCTTATTAAGGCCGTTCAATCAGAAAATCCAGCACTTACTATTTTAGTAACCTGTAATACCCCAACGGGTCGCGAGCAAATAAAAAATAACTTTAAAGATGCGGTTAGCTGCTGTTATTTACCGATTGATTTTTTCTTCGCTACGAATCGATTTTTAAAACGTATCCAGCCAAAGGTACTGTGTATTTTAGAAACTGAGCTTTGGCCAAACCTTATGGCGCAAAGCAACAACACCGGCACAAAAGTACTTGTTTTAAATGCCCGACTTTCAGCTAAATCACAGCAAGGCTACCAAAAGGTAATGCCTTTAACTAAGGTGATCATGCAGTCAATTAGCGATCTTGCTAGTCATAATCAAGATGATGCAAAACGTTTTATTGAACTTGGCTTAAAACCTGAAAAGGCACGCGTATTTGGCTCAATTAAATTTGATATCACGCCTACAGAAGAGCAATTAAATAAAGTCGCAGCACTTAAAAACCAATATAACAACGAGCGCTTTATCTGGGTTGCAGGCTCCACTCACCCTGTTGAACATGAGCTTATTTTAACTGCTCATGAGAAGCTATTAAAAGCGTTACCTAGCGCTCTTTTGATAATTGCTCCGCGACACCCAGAGCAATTTGATAAAGTCGCTGAAGTTTTAAAAAGTTCAAATTTGAGCTTTAGTCGTCGCAGTGAAGATAACTATAACAACCAACAAGTTGTGTTAGCTGATACGTTAGGTGAGTTACAATGCTTATATGGTGTGGCAAACATCAGCTATGTTGGTGGTAGTTTAATCGAGCGAGGCGGCCATAACCCGTTAGAGTCAGCAGCGTTTTCTGTTGGCGTATTAGCTGGTCCTCATACCTATAACTTTGACCATATTTATCCTGAGCTGATTAGTGCTCAAGGAGCTAAAACCGTTACCGATGAAAATCACCTTGCTGACACACTTATCGCTTTGAGTACTGATGTACAAAAGACGATTAAGCTCGGTCAGCAAGCTGCGAAATGCGTTGCTAACAATCAAGGCGCCATCAGTAAAACGGTTAATTTAATTGAGCATTACTTAGAAAAGTAAGATAGAAAAGTAAAATAGAATAGAGAAATAATGTGACTTCAAAGCAAGCGATGAATCGCCCAGAAATACAAATGCGCGAATGGGTATCAAGCGTAATCGTAAAATACAATTTCTGCCCGTTTGCCCGTAAAGAAGTTGAAAGCAATTGCATTCATTATCAAATCAGTCAGTCTATTACGCTTGATGATGCAGTAATGGATATGCTTGAGCAGTGTAGCGCGTTAGACCAAGCTGCAGAGCGCGAAACCACTTTGTTGATGTTTGAGCAAGGCTTTAAGGATTTTGAAGAGTTCTTAGATTTAGTCGATTTAGCCAATGCGCTTTTAGCTGCACAAGGCTATGAAGGTAAGTATCAAATAGCCAACTTTCATCCTGACTATGTATTTGCTGATAGCGATGACAGCGATGCTGCAAACTATACGAATCGTGCACCTTACCCAACACTGCATCTGATCCGTGAAGCCAGCATGAGCGAAGCATTAGATAACTACGATGAACCTGAATCGATCCCAGAGCACAATATTAAACTTGCAAGACGCAAAGGCATCGACTTTTGGCAGCAGCTGCTGCAAAACTGCATCGATAAGCGCTAACACCTACCGGCGTTTAATAGATAAAAAGCCAGCAATGCTGGCTTTTTATTTTTTATAGCTATTAAATTTAGTGAGCTATTTTTTTACCCACTCACCGTTCACTTCAATGTAGTGACCCGGCTTAGTTTTTTCGATAGTTTTTGCCGCAGCAAGGGCTTCAACTTGTGCTAACGAAAGATTATTCTTTTTCGCAAGTTTTAAATATTGCTCTTTACGCTTTGCATTAATTTCATCAACGACCGCTTTTGCTTCGCTATTATTAACCACTAAACCTAAATAGCCTGAGCTGTCTTCACCTACTAAGCCTTGGCTTTTTGCATCATCAAGGCTGATAGCCCAAGCAGAGAAAGATAAACAAACAGCACTGATCAAGGTGATCGCATTTAGTTTTTTAAGTTGTAATTTACGCATGTGTGCTCCTTAGAATAATTCGCTGTCATCACTGAATAAGGTATCAAGTTCTTTATCCACTTTTACGCGGATCTCATGGTCAACTTTTACATTTAAGTTGATTGTAATCGGCTCTTTTGCTGCCACCTCAACACGGTGCGTACAGGCACTCAGCATGCCTACTGCCGTCAGCATTACTAACCACTTAGCCATCATTGCTTCCTTTTTTTGCATACTCTTTCTCAACTCTTTGAGTAATTTCATCACTTAAACGCAGCGCTCTAAGTAAAGTAAATACATTCTCTTCATGATTATAATTAAAGTTCACTGCTTGCTGCTGCGCTTCATTATAACCCTCTAAATTAACACCTAAATGTAACCACCCATCCGGTTTGAGGTTAACACTGCTACGTAGTTTTTTAATATCTAAATTCTCAAGTAAACTCAGCGTGGTACTCAGTTCCTGTTGCTGCGCTTTTACAGCGTCAAAACCCGCATTATTGGTGATCAGTAATTTACCATCACCCTGATTAACTAACTGCCCTTGCTTTACCTCAATGCCCTGTTTACTTATTACTACGGGTAAGGTGCCTGCTAAGCGCCCACTTAAGCTAATCCCTGATTCAGCATCAAGGGTGACCAATTTGCTGGCATCAATGTTTTCAAATTTAACAGTCGCTGTTTGGTTATCACTGAGTGGGCAGTACTTATTCACCACAAATGCCCCGCCCATAACCTGACCAGTTAGATTAGCTGCGCAAGGCTGATTAGCCGTTACCTGCAACTGACCTTGTATATTTTTGAGCACGGCACCTGCGCGCAGTTCATTGAGTGTAAATTTAGTCGCTGCAATATTAAGCTGCCCTGAATTAAACGTGCCGTTCAAATTCACTGCAAAATCATTCGCTAGATAATCATTATAAAGCGCACTGAATTTACTTATTTGCACGCGCCCTTGTGCTTGTTGAAGATTTACATCCCCTTTTATAATGCCTGAAACGACCCCATCAGTGACGGTAGCAAGCGGCTCAAACTGAGCAATAATCGGGTTTAGTTTGGATACTGCCTGCTCTGGTATCACCAATTCAAATGGGTGAGCAACCTCAGACATATGATGACTAACAAGTGCTTCAAATCCATCTGCAAATACATGATGCGTTGCCTGCAAGGCGCGGCTTTGAAGAGCCTTTGAAACAACTGACAGCTTATTTAAGCTAAGCTCTGCTGTTGATAATTTAGCGGCAGTGGTTTTGGCATCAATATCAGCAAATAACTCCCCCACACTGAGATCTGTACTAAGAGTAAGCTCATTGCTAATTTTTGCTGCGTTAATATCATCATAAGTTAATGATTTAACCTTGCTATTGGCTTTAACAACGAGGTGCTGCTGGGCATTATACTCAGCGTTAAGTGCGCTGCTAAAATCAGCTATCTGTGCACCCGATATTAGGGCATTTTTAACACTGATATTGGTATTCAGTTTAGCTGTCGGGCTAGTAAATAACTCATCGATATCTAGCTCTCCTTTAGCCCCACCCCCCTCAACCAGAGCGCCATCAGCCTGAAAATCTAAAAATGCTGGTAATGACTCCACCGACAGTTGAAAATCAGCGCTAACGCTGCTTTCATGCAAATGCGCATTGAGTTTAAGCTTATCTATATCTTTACTATTAAAATCAATGCTAACTTGGCTATTAAGTGATGCGAGCGGCTCCAGCAAAGAAAGGCTCGTATTACTGACTGTCACCTCACTTTGCCCTTCAGTTGCTAGCAATTTTACGATTGGGACTGATAGCTGCTCGGCTTCTACACTAACTGGTTTTTCAATGTGTAACTGCCAAGTAAGCGGTAACTGCGCTTCAATAAATGATTGATGCTGTTGATCTGCTATGGTGTTTAAGCAATCTCGGTTTGCGCTAAGCTGATTTTGTAAAGCTGATAAATCCGCGTATAAGTGCTGTTGATTTAATTGATACTTAGCACTCAATTGCCCTTCACTGGCAAAACCTAATTCGCACTGCTTTATTGCATGCTGATAACTTGCATTAATTGAGCTTTCAATTGCAACCGTAATTCCATCAAACTTAATGTGTGACTGAGTGGTAAAATGGCTGCTTGTTGGCAATGTTACGAACCGCTCTGCCACTTGCTCATCAAACGTGATGTTGGCTTTGACTTCGTAATTAGATATTACAACGTCAGCTTTGAGATCCCGCGAAATCGTAAAATGATTTAGACGTTTTTCTTGTATCGCCAGCCTAACAGGGGTGTCGGTAAACGGTGAGACTACGTCAAGCTGCTCAATGCTTATTAGCGGTCTTTGCTCGGGTAATACCAAGGCAAGCTTTTTAAATTCAGTTTGTGAAGTGTCAGGTTGTTGATTATTAGTTTGATTGCTAATTATAAGATTGGCTCGAGAAACCCTAACCTGTTGCTTATTCGCTATAATGCCTGCTAACTCTATTTGCTGTCCTTGGTAGGTTAAGCATAATTTCTCGATATTCAAATCAAGCTGGCGAGTTAATGACCAATCAATACAGTGAAGCTCAGCGCCATTTTTACTGAGCAAAGGCGTTAAATACCACGATGTCAGTGGTAATCTGAATAGATACGCCAACAGCACCATGCTTAGCACGATACCAAGTAACCCAACACACGCCCGCTTAAAACTCAAAAAACTCTCCTTGCTTCTCGCTTCTCGCTTCTCGCTTCTCAGATCATTATAAACAAAAAGGCCACACATGATAGTGCAGCCTTTTTAGTTTAAACGGTTTGTATGAACCTAGCTTGTATAGCTAGGTACACAATTAACTTCTAGCCAACGTTTTTACGAGCGTTGCGGAACATACGCATCCATGGGCTATCCTCAGTCCACTCATCTGGGTGCCATGAGTTAGCAACAGTACGGAATACACGCTCTGGGTGCGGCATCATAACCGTTGCACGGCCATCAGTAGAGGTAATACCTGTGATACCTTCTGGCGAGCCATTCGGGTTAGCTGGGTATTGCGTTGTTGGGTTACCGTAGTTATCAACAAACTTCACTGCCACAGTACCTGATTCAAGCGCTGCTTTAACTGCATCACCGTTTGCGAACTCAGCATGACCTTCACCGTGAGAAACAGCGATAGGCATACGTGAACCTGCCATACCGTTAAAGAATACCGATGGGTTTTCTTGTACTTCTACAAGGCTAAAGCGAGCTTCAAAACGCTCTGACTTATTCGTTACGAAACGTGGCCAGTGCTCAGTGCCCGGGATCAATTCTTTCAATGTTGAAAGCATTTGACAGCCATTACACACACCTAAGCTGAATGTATCTTCGCGGTGGAAGAAGCTTTGGAACTGCTCACGCGCCATCTCATTAAATAAGATTGACTTAGCCCAGCCTTCACCTGCACCTAATACGTCACCGTAAGAGAAACCACCACATGCTACTAAGCCTTTAAATTGCTCAAGTGTTAAACGACCTTCAAGAATGTCGCTCATGTGCACGTCAACGGCGGCAAAGCCCGCACGGTTAAATGCCGCCGCCATTTCTAAGTGAGAGTTAACACCTTGCTCACGTAGAATCGCCATTTTCGGTTTCGCACCAGTTGCAATGTAAGGCGCTGCAACATCTTCGTTTAAGTCAAAATTTAGTTTTACATTAAGACCAGGGTCTTTGGCGTCAAACTTAGCATCAAACTCTTGCTTAGCACACTCAGGGTTATCACGACGTGCTTGCATTTGGTAAGTTGTTTCTGCCCAAATCGTACGAAGTTCAGTGCGCGTGTGGTTAAGAACCACATCATCACCACGAGTGAATACCACGCGGTCATCATCGTTTAGTGAACCAATTTCATGGCTGATAGCTGCTAAGCCGTGGTCTGCAAGAACAGCTTTCACTGCGTCTAAGTCAGCGTTTGCCACTTGGATAACCGCACCTAGCTCTTCATTGTAAAGCGCTTCGATGTCTGAACCTGTTAAGCCAGCAAGGTCAACTGTTACACCTGTGTGGCCAGCAAATGCCATTTCAGCGATAGTTGTGAATAAACCACCATCTGAACGGTCATGGTAAGCAAGTAACTTGTTATCAGCAACAAGCGCTTGCATTGCTTCATAGAAGCCTTTTAATAGTGCTGGGTTATCAACGTCAGGCGTTACATCCCCTAGTTGCTTATAAACCTGTGCAAGGCTTGATGCGCCCATACGGTTTTGACCCGCACCTAAATCAACTAATAATAGTGATGACTCACCTTTATCAGTACGTAGCTGTGGCGTTACTGTTTTACGCACATCTTCAACACGACCAAAGGCAGTAATGATCAATGATAATGGTGCAGTAACCGATTTTTGCTCGCCGTTTTCATCCCATTGAGTTTTCATCGACATTGAGTCTTTACCCACAGGAATAGTTAAACCAAGTGCCGGACAAAGCTCTTCACCTACTGCTTTAACAGCTTCGTAAAGACCTGCATCTTCGCCAGGGTGACCTGCTGCAGCCATCCAGTTTGCAGATAGCTTGATATTTTCAAGGCCACCGATGTTAGCACACGCGATGTTCGTTAGTGACTCAGCCACAGCTAAACGAGCAGAAGCACCGTAGTTTAAAAGTGCAGCTGGTGTACGTTCACCTAATGACATTGCTTCACCGTGGTAAGTATCAAACGCAGCGGCTGTTACCGCACAGTTTGCTACTGGCACCTGCCAAGGACCTACCATTTGGTCACGCGCAACTAAACCCGTTACCGTACGGTCACCAATGGTAATTAAGAATGTTTTCTCAGCAATCGTTGGTAAGCGTAATAAACGCTGTGCAGCATCTGCAGCATCAATATTAGCAACGTCTAATGGTTGCGATTGTGCTTTTTTCGATTCAACTTCACGGTGCATTTTTGGTGCTTTACCAAGTAAAACATCAAGCGGAAGATCAACTGGGTTGTTACCGAAGTGGCTATCTTCAACCGTTAAGTGACGCTCTTCTGTTGCTTCACCAATAACAGCGTATTCTGCACGCTCACGTTTACAGATTGCTTCGAAGCGCGCGAAGTCTTCTGCTGCAACAGCTAATACGTAACGCTCTTGAGATTCGTTACACCAAATTTCGTGTGGTGCCATACCCGGCTCATCGTTTGGAATGTCACGAAGTTGGAATTTACCACCACGACCACCGTCGTCTACAAGCTCAGGGAATGCGTTAGAAAGACCACCTGCACCCACATCGTGGATGAAAGCGATTGGGTTTGCATCACCTAGCTGCCAACATTTATCGATAACTTCCTGACAACGACGTTCCATTTCTGGGTTTTCACGCTGTACAGATGCAAAGTCTAAGTCTTCGTTTGATTGACCTGATGTCATACTAGAGGCAGCACCACCACCAAGGCCGATGTTCATTGCCGGACCACCTAGTGCAATTAGCTTAGCACCTACAGGGATTTCACCTTTTTGAACATGCTCAGAACGAATGTTACCTAAACCACCTGCAAGCATGATTGGCTTGTGGTAACCACGTACTTCTTCACCGTTATGGCTTGATACTTTCTCTTCGTATGTACGGAAGTAACCAAGTAAGTTAGGACGACCAAATTCGTTATTGAATGCCGCGCCACCTAATGGACCTTCAGTCATAATATCAAGTGCATTAACGATACGACCAGGCTTACCAAAGTCTGTTTCCCATGGCTGCTCGTAGCCAGGAATACGTAGGTTAGATACTGTGAAGCCAACTAAACCAGCTTTAGGTTTAGAGCCGCGGCCTGTTGCACCTTCATCACGGATTTCACCACCAGAACCTGTTGATGCACCTGAGAATGGCGCAATTGCTGTTGGGTGGTTGTGAGTTTCAACTTTCATCAAGATTTCGATGTTTTCTTGATGGTACGCGTACTCACCTTCAACATTAGGGAAGAAACGACCTGCTAACGAACCCTTCATTACCGCTGCGTTATCTTTATATGCAGATAGTACGTTTTCAGGGTTTTGCTCGTAAGTGTTTTTGATCATTTTGAACAATGATTTTGGCTGTTCGATGCCATCAATTGTCCAATCGGCGTTAAAGATTTTGTGACGACAATGCTCAGAGTTTGCTTGCGCGAACATGAATAATTCGATGTCGTTCGGGTTACGCCCTAACTTTTGGAAGTTTTCTACCAAGTAATCAATTTCGTCATCTGCAAGCGCAAAACCTTGCTCAACGTTTGCTTTAGCAAGCGCTTCACGGCCACCACCTAAAATGTCAACTGATGACATTGGACGCGGCTCATCGTGACGGAATAATTTAGCTGCATCAGCCATATCCGCGTGCGTTGCTTCAGTCATACGGTCATGTAATAACGCTGCAACTTCAGCTGTTTGCTCAGCTGATAAATTACCTTCTACGTAGTATGCAATACCACGCTCAACACGGTGAACTTGGCTTAAACCACAGTTATGTGCGATGTCAGTTGCTTTTGATGCCCAAGGCGAGATAGTACCTGGACGCGGCGTTACAAGAATTAACGTGCCAGCAGGGGTATGCTCGGCAATTGTTGGACCATAAGTAAGCAATTTTTCCAGCTTGGTTTGCTCATCAGCTGAAAGCTCGGCTGTAAGATCAGCAAAATGCATGAACTCAGCATAAACGTCAGTGACTGGAAGTTGTGCCTGTTGGCAACGCGCTAAAATTTTCTGAACTCTAAAATCGGAAAGTGCTGGTGCACCACGAAGGATCAACATAGGTATTTTCATCCGGGGTTAGGGATTGAACGATATTTTAGGCGCATATTATAGTGCAAATAACGTCTAGATTTAACTCAAAATTACGCTTTTATTTAAATAATCTTCATAACCGCTTTTAAGGTTGCAACAATTAACTAGCTTAGTCGTCTTTATTTCTCTGCAGGTTCTTGTTCTGTATGACTTATCTACCAGCTGCCTTGTTATAGTTATTAATTTTTAAATAGATATATAACACTATTCGCCAAGTGACGTGGCTTAGAAGTTTTGTTATAACACTAAGGTAATGGTTTAAGGGGCATTTATAATTTATGCAAAAGTTACTCGCTATTTTTAGTTTAGTGCTCATGTTATGTGCGTGCGATATGCAACAGCAACCGTCGCAACTTGCTCATATCAAGGCGCAGAACAAAATTAGAGTCGGCACATTAGCTGGCGCGAGTAACTACTATCAGGCTCCACAAGGTGTGCAAGGCTTTGAATATGAGTTAGCCCAAGAGTTTGCTGACTATGTTGGTGTAGAGCTCGAGATGGTGCCTTTTTTTAATCTATCCGATATGTTTGCACGCTTAGAAAGTGGCGATTTAGATATTATAGCTTCAGGTCTTACCTATAATACGATTCGGGCAGAGCATTATCGATTTGGCCCAACCTATCGCACAATTAGCCAAAAATTAGTTTATAAACAAGGCCGTACTCGCCCTCGAGAGTTTGAGGATTTAACTGGTAACCTCACTGTTTTAGCCAAAAGCAGCCACTCGTTGGCACTACAGCAATTAAAACAACTGCATCCTGAACTTAGCTGGAACGAAACAGAAGACATGGATGAAGAAGAGCTTCTGCAAGCAGTTATCGACGGTGAAATTGATTACACTCTAGCAGATTCACACACCTTATCGCTGTTTCGCCGCTATCACCCAAATTTGAGTATCGGCTTTTCGGTTACCCGTAATGACCCTATCGCTTGGTTACTAAGAAAAGATGGTGACGACTCTTTATATGCCTTGATGGTGCCATTTTTTGGTGACGTTAAGAAAAGCAACCAGCTTTATGTGTTAGAAGAAAAATACTTCGGCCATGTTCGTCAGTTTAACTATGTGAATACCCTTGCTTATATCGAAGCAATAAAAGACACCTTACCTAAATACCAACCTTGGTTTGAGCAATACGCAGGTAACATAGACTGGCGATTACTGGCAGCTTTGAGTTATCAAGAATCAATGTGGAACCCAAGGGCTAAGTCACCAACCGGTGTACGTGGCATAATGATGCTAACCCAAGCAACAGCAAAACAGGTCGGCGTAACAAACCGACTAGAGCCTGAGCAAAATATTAAAGGCGGTGCGCAGTATCTTGCCAAAGTGATTTCTTGGATCCCTGAACGCATTCCGCAGCCCGACAGAACCTGGTTTGCCTTAGCCTCTTACAATGTTGGCTGGGGACACGTCAACGACGCACGTATTATTACCGAGCAAGAAGGTGCAAGCCCCGATAAGTGGGCTGATGTTAAAAAGCGCTTACCGCTTTTAATTAAAAAGCGTTACTATCGAAAAACCAAATATGGTTATGCCCGTGGCGATGTTGCAGTAAAGTACGTTGATAATATCCGTCGCTATTACGACGCACTGGTTTGGCTTGATGAAAATGATGCGATTGCTAACCCAAGCGAAGAAGAACAAAGCACTGAAGAAGCTAAACCTGAAGCGCAAGCAAGCGAGCCAAATGACAACACGCAACAAACCAACTCAGAGCAGCAAGAATTAGAAAACAACTAACTTCAAGCACCGAAATCTGTTTACTTGTCATCAAATGATCATTATCTTTTAGTAGAAATGGAATGGACCATGCCATGCTTTACTCTCACTTAAGGAGCACTCATGTTAAAAAGAAGACGCACGACACATAAGTTCAAGCGTAATGTTATTTACTCAACGGCGACCCGCCGTCGTATCATGCTACGTAATACACACAAAAAAGTTATTTGGCGTCGCCGCTTATTTGCGATGCAGTTAATGGAAGCACAAGTTCCTGCAACGCCGGTTGTATAACTAGGCGTTGCGAGCAGCCTGCTTTGCCGCCTTTTTCTCTTCTCTACGACGCTTAAAAAACGCTGAAATTACCGCCCCACACTGCTCACTCATAACATCACCGGTTACTTCAACTTGATGATTAAGCCTAGGTTCTTGCAGCAGATTCATAATTGATCCTGCCGATCCCGTTTTGGCATCTTTAGCACCAAATACCAATCGCTTAATGCGGCTATGTACCAACAGGCCTGCGCACATAGAACAAGGTTCTAACGTTACATACAAAGTGCAATCGATTAATCGGTAGTTATTAAGTACTTTACCTGCTTCGCGGATTGCCATCATTTCAGCATGAGCGGATGGGTCGTTATCGATAATTGAGCGGTTATAACCATAGGAGATCAGTTGATTGTCTTTTACCAGCACAGCACCAACCGGAATTTCATTAATAGCAGCCGCTTCATTAGCGTAGTTTAATGCTTTTTCCATCCAATATTGGTCGCTAAATTGTTCGCTCATATATCACACAAATCTTGTAAAACTGTGAGTAATTATACCTAGTTAGTGAAAAATGTCGGCATTAAATACTGCTACACTTAAAAATTAACGCAAAATTTAGTGGCTTTTTCATGGCTCAATGGACCCATATTGCGCTATAATCTCGCGCTTTTTTTATTTAGCTTACAACACGGGTAGCAAATGAAATTTCCTGGACGCCGCAGGCATAAACATTATTTTCCGGTGGAAGCCAAAGATCCACTGACGAATCAACTTAACTCAACCGACCGACTACAACGTAGTTATATTACGGGTATCGACCAAATTGTGGTAGATATTGAAGCGAAAGTTGATCAAGCTTTCCTAGATGAATTTCAATTGCGCCGTGGCATGTCGCAAGTGATCGATAACGATATTACCAACGCGCTATACGACAGACTAAAACTCGACAATATGATCGATTATGAGTTTGCCGGTGGTACGGTAGGTAACACCATGCACAACTACTCTACCCTAGCTGACGACCGTTCAGTGTTGTTAGGGGTAATGAGTGAAAATATCAAAATCGGCAGCTATGCATACCGTTTTTTATGTAACACCTCTAGCCGCGTTGACCTTGACTACCTTCAGCCTGTAGATGGCCCTATTGGTCGTTGTTTTACCTTAATTGACGAGACCGGTGAGCGTACCTTCGCAATCAGCGCGGGGCTTATGAATCACCTTCGCCCTGAATCAATCGATCAGGCACTTATTGAGAATTCATCAGCACTAGTGATCAGCGCATACCTAATGCGTACTCAAGGTGATGAAACCATGACAGAAGCGACCATGCAGGCAGTAAAATATGCCAATGATGCAGGTGTCCCTGTGGTTTTAACCCTTGGTACTAAGTTCCTAATTGAACAAGACCCTGCTTGGTGGGCTGACTTTGTAAAAGAGCATGTTGATATTCTTGCTATGAACGAAGAGGAAGGCCTTGCGATTACCGGCTTTGAAGATCCGCTTCTAGCTGCCGACAAAGCGCTTGATTGGACTGATTTAGTTATTTGTACAGCTGGCGAAAAAGGCTTGTTTATGGCTGGTTACGTAGACGACTCATTCAAGCGTGAAACAGAATACCCACTATTACCAGGCGCGATTGCTGACTTTAACCGTTATGAATTTTCGCGCGCAATGCGTAAAGACGACTGCCAAAACCCTATTCGTGCGTACAGCCATACAGCACCGTTTATGGGCGGCCCAGATAGTATTAAAAATACCAATGGCGCAGGCGATTGTGCTCTGGCTGCGGTACTGCATGACTTATCAGCAAACGTTTACCACAAACTTAATGTGGCAAACTCAGCGAAGCATCAGCAACCTGCTATGACCTACTCATCGCTTGCACAAATTAGTAAATACGCTAACCGTGCAAGTTATGAAGTACTTGTTCAGCACTCGCCACGTTTATCTCGTGGCTTACCTGAACGTGAAGATTGTTTAGAGCAAGTTTACTGGGATCAGTAACGGCAACTAAAAAATCGAAATATCCAGTTTCTGGGATAAACGCTCAAGAGCCGCTATCCCAGCTACTGAGTTACCATACGAGTTAAGTCTTGGCGCCCACACAGCCACAGTAAATTGATTTGGTAATACAGCTAATATAGCACCAGATACCCCTGACTTACCCGGCATACCAACACGGTAGCCAAAATCCCCAGCAGCATCGTATAAACCACTGGTAAACAGTAACGAGTTTAACTGCTTATTTTGCCTTGCACTGAGCACTTCTTGGCCATTGGCATCTTTACCTTGGTTTGCTAAGTAATTGTAGGCTTTTGCTAATTCTACGCAGTTTAACTCTATGGCACAGAAGTTAAAGTAAGCCCATAACACATCATCAACTTCATTATTAAAGTTGCCGAATGACTTCATTAGATGCCCCATCGCGGCGTTGCGATGACGAAACTCATATTCAGAATTTGCCACTTTCTTATCAATAACAACCTGAGCATTTCCTGATAACTGGCGAAACGACTCAAGCATAGAGTGCATCGGCGCAGATAAACGGCTATATAACGCGTCACAGGTGACAATCGCGCCGGCATTAATAAATGGGTTGCGTGGTATGCCCTGTTCAAACTCAAGCTGTGTAAGTGAGTTAAAAGCGGTGCCTGAAGGCTCTTTACCGACTCGTTGCCACAGCTCATCACCATAACGCTGAAGTGCTAAAGTTAAGGTCATTACTTTCGAAACAGATTGAATTGTAAAACGCGCACTACAATCACCCGCGCAATAGGTTTGCCCATCTACTGTATGAATAGCAATGGCAAACTGGTTTGGCTCAACCTCTGCAAGCGCAGGAATATAATCAGCAACCTTACCTTGGCTCAGTAAAGGTTGAACTTCTTTTGTGATTTCATCTAATACATGTTGATAATCAATCTGTGACATACCGCGTCCTTTAAAACAAAAAGCCCCGCATTTGCGAGGCTTTGTAGTCTACTAAAGATGGTTTGCTATAGCGATTGCTATTAGCTCATCGCTGATTGCAGTTTTTTCATCGCTGTTTTTTCTAGCTGGCGAACACGCTCTGCTGAAACGTTATATTTCTCAGCAAGCTCTTGTAATGTTGCTTTATCGTCAGCTAACCAACGTGCACTTACGATGTCTTGAGAACGTTCATCAAGGGTTTTTAACGCGCTGAATAAACGTGCATGAGACTGCTCTTGCCATTGCTGCTCTTCGATATCATCAGCAAGGTCAGCACTGCCATCTGTTAAATACTGTACTGGCGAGTATGTGCTTGTCGGTGCGTCGTCATTGTCGTCGCCCGTTAAGTCAAAGCCCATATCTTGGCCACTCATACGTGATTCCATCTCACGTACTTCTTTTTCACTTACACCTAGCTCATTAGCAACTGTGCTAACCTCAGCTTGGTTAAACCAACCTAAACGCTTTTTGTTTTTACGTAGGTTGAAGAATAATTTACGTTGCGCTTTTGTAGTTGCAACTTTCACGATACGCCAGTTTTTCAGAACGTATTCATGAATCTCAGCTTTGATCCAGTGTACTGCGAATGAAACTAAGCGAACACCTACACTTGGGTCGAAACGTTTTACCGCTTTCATCAGACCGATGTTACCTTCCTGAATTAAATCAGCTTGCGGTAAGCCATAACCTGAATAGCTTTTCGCAATATGAGCAACAAAGCGTAGATGCGACATAATGAGTTGCTTCGCAGCTTCAAGATCACCTTCTTCCTGAAGACGTGTCGCCAACTGCTTTTCTTTCTCTGCATCAAGCATAGGAATAGTGCTAACCGCTTGAAGGTAGCCGTCCATACTTGCGCTCTGTTGACCTGCAGTAAGTGCCATTGCGTATAAATCTTTACTCATTTTTCACCTCAGTGATAAACATTTGAAACCATCTTAGCACTCTTTAAGCGAGAGTGCTAACTTCAATTAAAAACTTTTTTAAAGTTCAAATCAAGTGGTTTTTGTATCTATTTTTAGTCTACGCTAACACGCTGAATAAGCGATGAATTCTAGCTTGGAGTGATATTTTGATAAATTAACAGCGACTACTATTTATCGCTAAAAGAGCAGTGTAACAATGAATTGTTACACTTTTTCGGGTATTACACTTTATCGGGTTCAATTTCTTTTATGTAGCGGTTAACTGATAAGTATGAACCAACAAATCCTAAGCCTGTTGCAAGAGCGACTAAAATGCCAAACTCTGTGAGTGTTAAACCAATCAAGTCAAAGCTGGTTTCATAAACACCCGCAACATCACTTACAGCAGCACCAAGCCACCACATCATTAACGCAACACAAATAAAAGAGAACAAACCGCCAATAATACCGTACCAAATCCCTGTCCATAAAAATGGCGCATGAATAAAGGTGTTTGTCGCCCCAACTAACTTCATAACTTGAATTTCGTCTTTCTTATCCATGATTGATAAGCGGATAGTATTACCAATGATCAGGGTGACGGAGGTTAATAATAGTAGAGCAATGGTGATCACGCTTTCTTTTAATAAACTTAAAAGTGCATTTAATCGCTCAAGCCAAGCAATATCGAGTTTACCAAAATCAACTTCTCTTTCGGCTTCAAGCTTTTGCAGTAATTGTTTTGCCGTATTTGGCTGACGGTATCGTGCTGTCGGCGTAACAATAACAACATCAGGTAACGGGTTCGCATCTAAATATTCAAGTGCTTGGCCAAACCCTGATACTTGTTTAAATTCAGTGAGGGCATCGCCTTTTGATATAAACTCCACTTTATCTACTTCAGGGTAGAGTGCTAAACGCTTAACCAAGGTTTGCGTTTGCTGTTCGCTCATAGTTTCTTTTACGAACAACGAGATCTCTGCGGCATCTTCAAAGCCACTGCTCACTTGCGAGACATTTTTAACCACTAAATAAAGCGTCGCTGGTAGTGTTAGGCTTAATCCCAATACCGCAATGGTCATCAATGAGGCTAAAGGCGTTCGCCACATTTCACCGAGGCTGTGCACACCTTGGCGAATAAGGTTAATAAAGAAGAAATAAGGCGCTGCTAAAAATGACTTCTTCTGACGTTCGTTTTGGCTGTTGCGGCTTTTAAACAATAAACTCATAGTGCCCCCTCAGCTAACGGATCGTCAATCATACGGCCATCTTTCAGTGTTAAACTGCGATAACGCATACGCGCTATTAAACCAATATCATGGGTTGCAATCAGCACGGTTGTACCATGATTATTAAAGTCTTCGAATAAACGTAAAATGTCCATCGAAAGTTCAGGGTCTAAGTTACCGGTTGGCTCATCGGCGAGCAAAATAGGCGGAGAATTGACAATAGCGCGGGCAATACCAACACGCTGCTGCTCACCACCTGATAAGGTTGCTGGATTACACTTAGCTTTATCAAGTAACCCTACTTTATCAAGCGCACCGTGAACACGTTTAGCTATTTGCTTATGGTGCGTACCTTCAATGATTAAAGGTAAGGCAACATTATCAAACACTGAGTAACGTTCTAGTAAACGGTGATTCTGAAAGATGATACCAATATCGCGGCGCACATAAGGGATCTGACGCGATTTAACAGCATTTAAATCAACACCATTAATAAGCACCTGCCCGGCTGATGGACGCTCCATCAAGCTGATAAGTTTCAATAGTGTACTTTTACCTGCCCCACTGTGCCCGGTTAAAAAGGCCAGTTCGCCAGGCTTAATATGAAAGCTGACTTTTTCAAGGGCACGATGGCCACCTGGATATGTTTTACTGACTTGCTGAAAATTTATCATTTTAGTTATCAATCATCTTGCAGCGAAAAAGGGAGCAAGCTCCCTTTAGTTAATTATGCGTCATCCTCGTCTTGGCTAAATAGTGCATCAATAAAGTCACTACTATTAAAGGTACGTAAATCATCAATACCTTCACCAACACCAATGTAACGAATTGGGATATTAAATTTATCTGCAACGGCGAAAATCACACCACCTTTAGCGGTACCATCTAGTTTAGATAAAGTAATGCCCGTTAAACCAACACATTCATTAAATAATTTAACTTGGCTAATTGCGTTTTGACCTGTACCTGCATCAATAGTTAGCATAACTTCATGCGGCGCATCTGGGTCAATTTTCTTCATTACACGGGCAATTTTCTCAAGCTCTTGCATTAGGTTATCTTTATTTTGCAAGCGACCTGCTGTATCGGCGATTAACACATCAGCATTACGAGCCTTTGCAGCCTGAAATGCATCAAATACCACTGACGCACTGTCTGCACCTGTATGCTGAGCAATCACTGGGATGCTATTACGCTCACCCCATACTTGCAGCTGCTCAACCGCTGCAGCGCGGAACGTATCACCGGCAGCAAGCATCACTGACTTACCTTCGTTTTGGAACTGCTTAGCTAATTTACCAATCGTGGTGGTTTTACCTACACCATTTACACCCACCATTAAGATAACAAATGGCTTTTTGTCACCACTTACAACCAGCGGCTGCTCGGCGGTTTTAAGCATACTAGCCATTTCTTGCTTCATTAACTCATATAAAGCATCGCCATCTTTTAACTGTTTACGATCAGCGGCATCGGTTAGGTTATCAATCAACTTCATTGTTGTATCAACACCTAAATCGGCTGTTAGTAATTGTGTTTCTAGTTCTTCAAATAACTCATCGTCAATTTTCTTACCACTAAAAATAGACGCAAAGCCAGAACCAATATTAACGCGAGTTTTTAATAGACCTTTTTTAAGGCGTGCGAAGAAACCTTCTTTCTTTGGTTTTTCAGCAGCGGCTTGAGCAGCTTTCTCTTGCTCTAAACGTTCAGCCTCAGCCTTTTCTGCAGCGATACGTTCTTGTTCTATACGTTCAGCTTCTGCCTTCTCTGCCGCGATACGTTCTTGCTCTAAGCGCTCCGCCTCTGCCTTTTCTGCAGCAATGCGTTCTTGTTCTAAACGTTCAGCTTCTGCCTTTTCTGCCACGATACGTTCTTGTTCTAAGCGCTCCGCCTCTGCCTTTTCTGCAGCAATGCGTTCTTGTTCTAGACGTTCTGCCTCGGCCTTTTCTGCTGCGATACGTTCTTGCTCTAAGCGAGCAGCTTCTGCCTTCTCTGCAGCAATTCGTTCTTGCTCTAGACGATCAGCTTCTGCTTTTTCTGCAGCAATGCGTTCTTGCTCTAAGCGAGCAGCCTCTGCTTTCTCTGCAGCAATACGTTCTTGCTTTAGACGATCCGCTTCTGCTTTTTCTGCTGCGATACGTTCTTGCTCTAAGCGAGCAGCTTCTTCCTTTTCTGCCGCGATACGTTCTTGCTCTAAACGTTCAGCCTCTGCCTTTTCTGCAGCAATGCGTTCTTGCTCTAGACGTTCTGCCTCGGCCTTCTGTGCAGCAACTTGCTCGGCTTCACGCTGCGCCTGTTCTGCTGCAGCACGCTCTTGCTCTAATTTCATTGCTGCTTCTTGCTCAGCAAGACGAGCTTGTTGTTCTTGACGTTGCTGTTCTGCCGCTTGCTGTTCTTGAGCTAAACGTTCAGCTTCTGCTTGTTCTGTCGCAATGCGTTCTTGCTCTAAACGTTCAGCTTCTGCCTTTTCTGCAGCAATGCGCTCTTGCTCTAAACGTTCAGCCTCTGCCTTTTCTGCAGCGATTCGCTCTTGCTCTAAGCGTTCAGCCTCTGCCTTTTCTGCAGCAATGCGTTCTTGCTCTAAACGTTCAGCCTCTGCCTTTTCTGCAGCAATGCGTTCTTGTTCTAAACGTTCAGCATCTGCTTGTTCAGCAGCAATGCGTTCTTGCTCTAAACGCTCCGCTTCTGCCTTTTCTGCAGCAATGCGTTCTTGTTCTAAACGTTCAGCTTCTGCCTTTTCGGCTTCAATTCGCTGTTGTTCTTCTATTTGCTTCTGGTTATCAGCCTCTTTTGCTGCTTGCTCTGCTTGTTGCTTATCTGATTTGCCAAAACCAAACCAAGACAGGAATTTACTTTTTTTTGCCATACTTGCTAATAACCACTTATAAAAATCTGATAAACTTACATGAATAATAGTTTGGTGACAGTTCAGCTTTTTAGCCAAACATAAACAGGTACCATCTATCGCTAAGGTCGCAATACTATCACTTTTAGCGCAGTAGAAAAATGACACGCTAGCTATTGCATACAATATTATCTGAGCTAGTGGTCAGTTACCAATGATTAGTGAGTTAAATGAGAAAAAAATCAACAGCTAACCGCCAAGCAAAAGCAGCGAACAATAAATCAGCAAATGGTTTTATTCGTATTATTAGTGGGCAATTTCGCGGTAGAAAATTACCCGTAAAAGATGTGCAAGGCTTGCGCCCAACCACAGACCGAATAAAAGAAACTGTATTTAACTGGCTAATGCAAGATACCCGAGGCGCAGCGGTACTCGATTGTTTTGCCGGTTCCGGCGGTTTAGGTTTTGAGGCGTTATCGCGCTTTGCTGATCATGCTGTGTTTTTCGAACTAGATAAAGGCGCCGCTAGCCAACTAAAAGAAAACATTAGCACCCTTAAATTGGATAATGCCGCCGTAAAACAAGGCAATAGCCTTTCATTATTGGAACAAAACACGCAAAACGAACAATTTGATCTAATTTTTGTTGACCCGCCATTTCGACAAAACTTGGCTGAAAAAAGTTGTTTTTTACTCGAAAAAAATAGCTGGTTATCTGCCCAAGCACTTATATATGTTGAGGTCGAAAGCGAACTAAGCGACCTAGACACCCCAGATAACTGGATGCTTTTAAAAGAAAAAGCTGCCGGACAAGTAATTTGTCGACTATATCAACGCGAGACAAATTAACTCTGTTTTGCAAACCTAGTTTCTGTTAATATTATTCTTTACATGTGGTGTTGCTTCGGATTACAATACCGCACCATTTTTGAACCACTTGGTCGTTATTCGATCAACTTGAGCAACGCTCATTATTTAGGTAGGTGAATTTTTAATGCCAGTAATTAAAGTAAGAGAGAACGAACCGTTTGACGTAGCACTTCGTCGCTTCAAGCGTTCATGTGAAAAAGCAGGTATCCTTTCAGAAGTTCGTCGTCGCGAGCACTATGAAAAACCAACAGCTGAGCGTAAGCGTAAAAAAGCTGCTGCAGTAAAGCGTCACATGAAGAAGCTTTCTCGCGATAACGCACGTCGCGTTAAATTATACTAATCAGTATTTGGTCTTGTATAAATGAGCCTTTTATTAACGCTAAAAGATGCGCAAAAAGATGCGATGAAGGCAAAAGACAAAGAACGTCTTAAGCCTATCCGCATGGTACTTGCTGCAATCAAGCAACGTGAGATTGACGAGCAAATTACGCTTGACGACGACGGTATTACCGCTGTTTTAGTAAAGCTTGTTAAGCAACGTCGCGATTCTTACACCCAGTACATTGATGCGGGTCGTGAAGATTTAGCTGAAATTGAAGCCAGTGAGATTAAAGCACTTGAAGAATTCTTACCTCAACAATTGAGTGAAGAAGAAATCATTGCTCTTATTGACTCGGCTATAGCTGATACAAACGCAGCGGGTATGCAAGACATGGGTAAGGTAATGGGAGTTATCAAAAGCAAAGCTGAAGGTCGTGCCGATTTAGGTAAGATTTCTGGCTTAATCAAGCAACGATTAACTGCCTAACCCCCACATACAGATGTATGATTCAAGCAAACCGAGCCTAGTGCTCGGTTTCTTGCTTTTAGTCTTTCATAAACACAGTAATTGTGTTCAAATCTTATTTTACAACGCATAGATAGCGCAGGAAAATACAACAGCTATGGCCGGAAAAATCCCTCGACAGTTTATTGATGATTTACTCGCTCGCACAGATATTGTTGAGTTAATTGATTCGAGAGTTGGCCTTAAAAAAGCAGGTAAAGACTACCAAGCCTGTTGCCCATTCCATAACGAAAAATCACCTTCATTTACCGTTTCTCAAGATAAACAGTTTTACCACTGCTTTGGTTGTGGTGCCAATGGCAATGCAATTTCGTTTGTTATGGAATATGACAAATTAGAGTTCGTTGATGCTATTGAAGAATTAGCGAGTATGCTCAATTTAGACGTACCTCGCGAACAAGGCACAAGCTCAGGCCCGCAACGCACTGCAGAACAAAAGCGCTCTGATTACGATTTAATGTTACATGCAGCTCGCTTTTATCAGCATCAGTTAAAGCATCATGCCAACTCAAAAACGGTTATCGACTATATCAAGGGTCGTGGTTTAAGCGGTGAAACAGCGAAAAAATTCATGATTGGTTATGCGCCAAGTGAATGGGAAGCGCTATGCCAGCAACTTGGCCGCAACAAAGAACAAAAAGAGCAGCTTGTAGAACTAAAACTAGCCTCTGAAAAATCGCCTGGTCGTCAATTTGACTTCTTCCGTGATCGACTCATGTTCCCTATACGCGATAAACGCGGTCGGGTGATTGCCTTTGGTGGCCGTGTTATGCAAGCGGATCAAGGTCCTAAATACCTTAACTCACCAGAAACCCGTATTTTCCATAAAGGCTTTGAGCTTTATGGTTTATACGAAGCCAAGCAAGCACATAAGAAACTTGAACATATTTTAATTGTTGAAGGTTATATGGATGTTGTTGCTTTAGCTGAGCAAGGCATCGAATATGCCGTTGCCGCCCTTGGCACAGCAACGACCGCAGAACATATGCACACTTTATTTAGAACTACAGATAAAGTGATATGCTGCTACGACGGTGACCGTGCAGGTCGCGATGCAGCTTGGCGTGCACTAGAAAATGCACTGCCTTATCTTGGTGATGGTAAGTCGTTAAAGTTTGTGTTTTTACCAGATGGTGAAGACCCTGATTCACTGGTACAACAAGAAGGTAAAGACGCTTTTGAAGCTAGGTTAAGCGAAGCGGATGATTTTACTAAGGTGCTGTTTAATAAGCTCAGCCAAGAGATAGACCTTACTCAAGACGCAGGTAAAGCAAAGCTCCTTAGTGATGCCCTGCCGCTAATTGAAAAAATCCCTAGTGACTTTTACCAAGAAAATATTTTGGAACATCTTGGCCGCTTAATTGGTCGGACAAGAGAGCAATTAAATAATCGCGTTAAGTCGCCAAAGCAACAGCATGCGATTGAGCGTAAATTTAAAATAACGCCGATGCGTCAAGCGATTGGTATTTTATTGCAACACCCAAATTTGGCGACCAGCATTGCTTATATGCCAGAATTAGCTGAGATGAAAATAGCCGGTATTGAGCTATTTTTACGCATTCAGCACTTAGCACTAGAACGTGAAGGTATCACGACGGCACAAATTTTAGAGTCATTTAGGGATGGCGCTGAATATGACGCGTTAGTGAAACTAGCAACTTGGCAGCACCAAATAAATGACGATCGTTTAGAGACGGTTTTTAAAAATACTTTTAAATTTATTGAAGACCAGTGTTTAAATTATCGACTAGAGACCCTATTAATAAAAGACAAGACCAAAGGCTTAAGCAGCGAAGAAAGGCTAGAATGCCACTTACTGACGCAAGCGTTAAAAGGCAGCAACAGCTAGTCAGAATTGAATAATGCTGTTATACTGTGCTATTCACTGCGTCTAGTTAGTTTTCGTGTCGCTTAATTAGTAAGCGAGCTGGCGCCTGTTGTATCAACTTTCAGAGTGGAAGAATAAATCTCTATGGATCCAACTCCTCAGTCACAATTAAAGCTTCTGATTCAAAAAGGTAAAGAGCAAGGTTATTTAACTTTTGCAGAAGTTAATGATCACCTTCCACAAGACATTATCGACTCAGATCAGGTAGAAGATATCATTAGCATGATTAATGATATGGGTATCAAGGTAAGCGAAAACGCACCTGATGCCGATGAATTAATGATGCAAGAAACAACGACAGACGAAGACGCAGCAGAAGCCGCGGCAGCTGCACTTGCGACTGTAGAAAAAGAGATCGGTCGAACAACTGACCCTGTACGTATGTATATGCGTGAAATGGGTACTGTTGAACTTCTTACGCGTGAAGGCGAAATCGTTATCGCTAAGCGTATTGAGGAAGGTATTAACCAAGTACAGATTTCAGTTGCTGAATACCCTGAAGCAATTACTTATCTACTAGAGCAATGGGACAAGTTCGAAGCAGAAGAAATGCGCTTAAGCGACATTATCTCTGGTTTCTTTGATCCTAATAATGAAGAAGAATCACAAATCTCTGCAACACACATCGGTTCTGAGTTAAACGAAGAGCAACTCGACGAAGAAGACGACGAAGACGATGATGACGAAGATAGTGATGATGATAGCGATGATGATAGCGATGGCGACACAGGTCCAGATCCTGAAGAAGCTCGTATTCACTTCGAAAACTTACGTGAGCTTTATAACAAAGCACGCGAAACGTTCGAAGAAAAAGGTCGCTCGCACCCTGATTCACTTGAAGCTATTGCAGAAATAGGCGAACTATTTAAAACCTTTAAATTAGTGCCAAAACAGTTTGACCGTATGGTTAACAACATGCGTGAAATGATGGACCGCGTTCGTGTACAAGAACGTATCATCATGAAACAAGCTGTACAAATTGCTAAGTTACCGAAAAAGAGCTTTATCAAGCACTTTGCAAATAACGAAACTGACACAAGCTGGATTGACCTTGAGATTGCTGCTAACGAGAAATACTCAGTAGCACTTGAAACAGTTAAACCAGAAATCATTCGTTGCATCAGCAAACTAAGTGCAATTGAAGAAAGCACGGGTCTTAGCATCGAACGAATTAAAGATATCAACCGTCGTATGAGTATTGGTGAAGCAAAAGCTCGCCGTGCGAAGAAAGAAATGGTTGAAGCGAACTTACGTCTTGTAATTTCAATTGCGAAAAAATACACCAACCGTGGTTTACAGTTCTTAGACCTTATCCAAGAAGGTAATATTGGTCTAATGAAAGCGGTTGATAAGTTCGAATACCGCCGTGGTTATAAGTTCTCAACTTATGCAACATGGTGGATCCGTCAAGCAATCACGCGTTCGATTGCTGACCAAGCACGTACCATCCGTATTCCTGTGCACATGATTGAGACGATCAACAAGTTAAACCGTATCTCTCGTCAAATGCTACAAGAGATGGGTCGTGAGCCGAGCCCAGAAGAATTAGCTGAGCGTATGTTAATGCCTGAAGACAAGATCCGTAAGGTACTTAAGATCGCTAAAGAGCCAATTTCAATGGAAACACCAATCGGTGATGATGAAGATTCGCACTTAGGTGACTTCATTGAAGATACCACTATCGACTCACCTATTGATTCTGCAACCATGGAATCACTACGTGGCGCAACAAACGATGTACTAGCGGGCTTAACAGCACGTGAAGCTAAAGTACTACGTATGCGTTTCGGTATCGACATGAACACTGACCATACATTAGAAGAAGTAGGTAAACAATTTGACGTTACACGTGAGCGTATCCGTCAAATCGAAGCGAAAGCGTTACGTAAATTACGTCACCCTTCTCGCTCTGACTTACTGAAAAGCTTCTTAGATGCTAAGTAATTTAGTATCGCGTTATTAACTAAAAGGCCGCTGTTGCGGCCTTTTTTCTATTCGAGAGATATTCATGGCTTGGATCCAAATTCGCATCAACGCAAATGCAGACAACGCAGAATTAATCAGCGACTTACTCATGGACACTGGCAGTGCGTCAGTCACCTATGTTGATGCCAAAGATACCCCTATTTATGAGCCAAAACTTGGTACTGTGCAGTTATGGGCTGATACCACTGTGATTGGCCTGTATGACGCTAACCATGATATGGACAGCGTAGTAGCAACATTAAATGCTGAAGCAACACTCGCCGATAAGCTCGTTTATAAAATTGAACAGCTTGAAGATAAAGATTGGGAGCGTGAATGGATGGATAACTTCCACCCAATTCAATTTGGTGAGCGCTTATGGATCTGTCCAAGTTGGCGCGATATTCCAGATCCTGATGCTGTTAATGTATTGCTCGACCCTGGCCTTGCTTTTGGTACAGGCACCCATGCAACCACAGCGCTTTGCTTGAAGTGGCTAGAAAGCCAAGATTTAACAGGTAAAACCGTGGTCGACTTTGGTTGTGGCTCAGGAATTTTAGGAATTGCGGCGATCAAACTCGGCGCAGAGCGTATGATCGGTATCGATATAGATCCTCAAGCTCTTGAAGCAAGCCGCGATAATGCAAAACGTAATGGCGTTGCAGATAAACTTGAAGTCTATTTACCTGAAGATCAGCCAGAGTTTACAGCTGATATTGTGGTTGCAAACATCTTAGCTCAACCACTTCGCGAACTACATGAAGTGATTTTAGGCCTTTTAAAACCGAATGGTAAAATTGCTATGTCAGGTATTTTAGAAGAACAAGCTCAGTCTGTAGCCGATGTTTATGCCCCGTTTTTAGCACTTGATGACGTGGCTGTTGAGGGTGAATGGACCCGAGTAAGCGGCATCAAGAAAGCCTAAATAGCACTAGAGTATTTACTCAAACATAATAGGTAAAGCCAGTATTTAACAGGCTTTACCTTATTTTTACAGTTAGTAGTTTCTCACTTTTTTTGTGAGTAAAATTTTTTCTGTTCAAATATCAAACAAATCAACCAGCCCGTCAAACTGTTATCAAAAGTCAATACGAAAAGAGCAAAAAAAAGTCACTTTTGTTCAATTTATAGCCTTTGATTTTTGCTAAAAAAGCCGTAAACTTAGCGCCCCTTGAAAAGAGGCCAATTGAATAACAGTGCGTATCGGTTCATACCAACTTGAGAACAATGTAATTGTCGCGCCAATGGCAGGCATTACAGACAGACCATTTAGACAACTTTGCCGTCGCTTAGGTGCGGGCCTTGCTGTTTCTGAAATGCTCTCGTCAAACCCGAAAGTATGGAAAACCGAAAAATCGATGAACCGTATGGATCACAGCGGTGAGTCGGGAATTCGTTCGGTGCAAATCGCCGGAGCCGATCCTGAGCTTATGGCACAGGCAGCACAATTCAATGTCAGCAATGGTGCACAGATCATAGATATCAATATGGGGTGCCCAGCTAAAAAAGTGAATAAGAAACTCGCAGGCTCTGCCTTATTACAGTTTCCTGAATTAGTACAAGAGATACTCGATGCCGTTGTTAATGCTGTCGATGTCCCTGTCACTTTAAAAATCCGTACCGGATGGGATCAGGATAACCGTAATGGTGTCGAGATTGCGAGAATAGCTGAACGTTATGGCATTGCCTCACTGGCAGTACACGGGCGAACGCGCGCATGTATGTATAAAGGTGAAGCAGAGTACGCCACAATTAGGGATATTAAACGTTCAGTGTCTATCCCTGTCGTTGCCAATGGTGATATTACTTCACCAGAAAAAGCAAAGCAGGTTTTGGATTATACGGGTGCAGATGCCATTATGATTGGTCGAGCCGCCCAAGGTCGCCCTTGGATTTTTAGGGAGATAGACCACTATTTGCGAACTGGAGAACATTTGCCAGCACCTGAAATTGCAGAGGTGCGTAGCATTTTGATGGAGCATTTAGACAATCTTCATCAGTTTTACGGGGAGCCAATGGGAGCGCGTATCGCTCGAAAGCATGTATCTTGGTATTTGCAAACCCATGACAGTGACGGTCAGTTTAGGCGAGTATTTAATGCGTTAGATAACCCACAGGCACAAGTCGACGCATTAGAAGAATACTTTAAAACACTAGCAGCTAACTAAGAAAGAAAGAGACATATAACGATGTTCGAACAAAACGTGACTTCTCCATTTATCACAAACCCTCATGTACAGTCACACGAGAAACCACAGCCGTTGCGTGATGCAGTGAAAAAAGCTGTTCATCACTACTTAAAGCAACTTAATGGTCAAGACGTACAAGACGTATACGACCTTGTTCTTTCTGAGCTAGAAGCACCATTACTTGAAGAAGTAATGACGTACACGCGTGGTAACCAAACTCGTGCTGCAATCTTACTAGGTATCAACCGTGGTACTTTACGTAAGAAACTTAAAAAGTACGGCATGAACTAATACCCGTTATATTTGAAACCGTAATCAGTTTAACGACCTATCGTTATAATTGCTTACAGCTTCATAGTAACTGGTAATAAGTTATTTGAAAAAAGCACCTTAGGGTGCTTTTTTTATAGCTGTTAAAAACTATGCAAAATCCTCACGCTTTAAACGTCGTTTTTTAAAGCAGATTCAGTTAAAATACCGCCTTTCTAAGCTAGCTCAAACATTGAGGTAATCAAAACTACAATGGATACACATCGTCCAATTCGTCGCGCACTATTAAGTGTGTCAGATAAAACCGGTATCGTTGAATTTGCTCGCGCTCTTGAAGCACAAGGCGTGGATATTTTATCAACTGGCGGTACTTGCAAATTACTTGCTGATAACGGCATCAAAGTCACTGAAGTATCTGACCATACTGGTCACCCTGAGATCATGGATGGTCGCGTAAAAACACTTCATCCAAAAATTCACGGCGGCATCCTAGCGCGTCGCGGTCAAGATGAAGACGTAATGAGCGAGAATAACATCTCTGCTATCGATATCGTTGTAGTTAACTTATACCCCTTCGCAAACACTGTTGCGAAAGAAGACTGCAGCCTAGAAGATGCGATTGAAAACATTGATATCGGTGGCCCAACTATGGTTCGCGCTGCGGCGAAAAACCATAAAGACGTGACTATCGTGGTAAATGCAAAAGATTACGACCGAGTGATCAGCGAAATGCAAAGCAACAACGGTTCAACAACGTATAAAACACGTTTTGATCTAGCTATTGCTGCTTACGAGCACACAGCTCAGTACGATGGCATGATTGCAAACTACTTCGGCAAAATGGTTCCTGACTACACAGAGGAAGCTGCTGAAGAGACTAAGTTCCCACGCACTATCAACATGCAGTTCACTAAGAAGCAAGATATGCGCTACGGTGAGAACTCACACCAAGACGCTGCTTTTTATGTTGAAAACGACTTAACTGAAGCATCTGTTGCGACTGCGGTTCAATTGCAAGGTAAAGCACTTTCTTACAACAACATTGCTGATACTGACGCAGCATTAGAGTGTGTAAAAGAATTCGACGTACCAGCGTGTGTTATCGTAAAACATGCGAACCCTTGTGGTGTGTCAATTGGTGACAACATTCTTGAAGCCTATGATCGCGCATTCAAAACTGACCCTACATCAGCATTTGGTGGCATCATCGCATTCAACAAAGAACTTGATGCAGACACAGCTGAAGCAATTGTTGCTCGTCAATTCGTTGAAGTTATCATTGCACCTAAAGTATCTGAAGCTGCAGCCCAAATCGTATCTGCTAAGCAAAACGTACGTTTATTAGAATGTGGTGAATGGTCTGGTAATGCAACAGGTCACGACATCAAGCGTGTTAATGGCGGTATTCTAGTTCAAGACCGCGACCTAGGCATGGTTACGCAAGGCGACCTTAAAGTTGTATCTAAGCGTCAACCAACTGAGCAAGAATTAAAAGATTTATTATTCTGCTGGAAAGTAGCTAAATTCGTTAAGTCTAACGCAATCGTTTACGCACGTGACGGTATGACGATTGGTGTAGGCGCAGGTCAAATGAGCCGTGTTTATTCAGCGAAAATTGCTGGTATCAAAGCCGCTGACGAAAACCTTGAAGTAAAAGGTTCAGTTATGGCATCAGATGCATTCTTCCCATTCCGTGACGGTATTGATGCAGCAGCAGAGGCTGGCATCACCGCTGTTATTCAACCAGGTGGTTCAATGCGCGATGAAGAAGTTATCGCTGCAGCTGACGAAGCTGGTATGGCAATGGTATTTACAGGTATGCGCCATTTCCGCCACTAATCACATAAAGGGTTAAGCACATAGCTTAACCCTTTTTGTTTGCCACAAATTCACGTATTCTGATTAATAATAATAATTACCCATATAATGAAGGAACAGATGATGAAATTTGCCGTAAAATCGTTACTTGTTGCCAGCCTTGCACTGACATCAGCACAGGCTTTAAGCCATTCTCATGAATCAGCGCTTACACAAGCTGTGCAATCAAGCGAACGTGATGCTAAAAATAGCGCACGTGATAAATATCGCCATCCAGTTGAGACACTTGAGTTCTTTGGCTTTAAGCCAAACATGACAGTTGTTGAAATTGCACCGGGCGGTGGCTGGTATAGCGAAATTCTTGCGCCAGCTGTAAAAGGCCATGGTGTTTACTACGCGGCACATTTCCCTGCTGATTCTGAGGTGGGTTATTACCAACGTTCATTAGCTGGTTTTAAGAAAAAGATGAGCGATGACGCACGCTTCAGTGAAGTTAAACTAACTGAATTTGCGCCAGTAACACATCTTGATATTGCACCAGCGGGTAGCGCAGATCTTGTCTTAACATTTAGAAATGTACACAACTGGTACATGGGTAAAGATAAAGAAGGCGCGTTAAGTGCGTTTAAAGCATTTTATAAAGCACTTAAACCAGGCGGCACTTTAGGTGTGGTTGAACACCGCCTACCTGAAGCGCGCAGCGACGAAGATCAGAAATCATCAGGTTATATGAAGCAAAGCTATGTAATTGAAATTGCAAAGCAGGCTGGCTTTGAACTAGTGGCAAGCAGTGACATTAATGCAAACCCTCTTGATACAGCGGATCACCCTAAAGGGGTGTGGACACTACCACCACGTTTAGCACTTGACGAAAAAGATGCTGCTAAATATAAAGCGATTGGTGAGAGTGATCGTATGACGCTGAAGTTTAAAAAACCGCTATAAATAGGATTATACGCCATGAATGTACTTGTCATCGGCAGTGGCGGCCGCGAACACGCTCTTGCGTTTAAGGCTGCACAAAATACTAAAGTAAACACCGTTTTCGTTGCTCCAGGTAACGCAGGTACTGCACTAGAGCCAAAACTTGAAAACGTTGCTATCAACGTTGAAGACCTAGCAGGTTTAGTTACTTTTGCTAAAGAAAACAACGTTGAGTTAACTATTGTTGGTCCAGAAGTACCGCTTGTTTTAGGTGTCGTTGATACTTTCCGTGAAAACGGTTTAGCTATCTTCGGCCCAACAGCAGGTGCTGCACAGCTAGAAGGCTCTAAGTCATTCACTAAAGACTTCTTAGCACGTCACGACATTCCAACTGCTGACTACCAAACGTTTGAACAAATCGATCCTGCACTTGCTTACCTAAAGGAAAAAGGTGCGCCTATTGTTATTAAAGCTGATGGCTTAGCAGCAGGTAAAGGCGTTATCGTTGCAATGACTGAGCTTGAAGCTGAAGAAGCTATCCGCGATATGCTTGCAGGCAACAGCTTTGGTGAAGCGGGTAGCCGCGTGGTTATCGAAGAGTTCTTAGAAGGCGAAGAAGCCTCTTTCATCGTGATGGTTGATGGCAAAAACGTACTGCCATTCGCAACTAGCCAAGACCACAAACGCGCTTACAACGGTGACCAAGGTCCGAACACTGGCGGCATGGGTGCATACTCACCGGCTCCAGTGGTGACTGATGAAATTCATCAACGTATTATGAACGAAGTGATCAACCCAACGGTTGAAGGTATGGCAAAAGAAGGCCACCCATACACTGGTTTCTTATACGCTGGTTTAATGATCACCGCTGATGGTACGCCAAAAGTAATCGAATACAACTGTCGTTTTGGCGACCCTGAAACACAACCTATGATGCTTCGTCTTAAGTCTGACCTTGTTGAGCTTATCGAAGCGGCTAACCGTGAAGAACTAGATAAAACAGCAATCGAGTTCGACCCGCGTGCAGCAGTCGGTGTTGTATTAGCAGCAAAAGGCTACCCAGATAGCTACCCGAAAGGTGATGCAATCAGCGGCTTGCAAGTTACTTACCCTGAAGGTGAGAAAGTATTCCACGCAGGTACTAAGCAAGATGGCGAAAACGTTGTAACTGCTGGCGGTCGTGTGCTTTGTGCTACTGCACTTGGCAACACAGTAACCGAAGCGCAACAACGTGCTTATAAACTGGTTGAACAAATCAGCTGGGAAGGCATGGAATATCGTACTGATATCGCTTACCGTGCAATTGCTCGCGAACAGAATTAAGGTCAAACCAGTCTAATTCTGAAAAAAGCGCAGTTTATCTGCGCTTTTTTAATGCTACACTGTTAAGAACATTTACCTAGATAAAGAACTAATTTTGAATAATAAAGCACTGAAATATAACTTTGTTTCATTTCTTATTCTGACAATTTTGTTTTTTATCATTGCTACCCTAGCTGCACATTTAGCCAGCCCTACCCGCTACACCATAGATAAAACAGCCCCCATCTACAGTAATACAGCTTATCGAATTGATAGTAGTAAAGCGCTGACTCTCGAGCAGTTTTTAGCTGAACCAGACAAACTTAAACAGCGCCCTTTTAAAGATGTTGAGTGGGATTTAGCGGCGCAAGATTATTGGTTAAAGCTTGATTTAGAAAACCGCCAAGCAAAGCCTGTTGAGCTGGCGATTCACTTTGATAACCCTATGGTTGATTATCTTAGCGTTTATCATGTTGATGATAAGGGCCAGCTTATAGATACAACCGAGCTGGGTGATAAAGTATCTGGTCTTAGTTTGTTTCAATACAGTACACCGCACAGCATGCTTACAATGCAGGGCTATGAGCAAACATCCCTCATTATAAAAATTGATACGGTTGGTATTAGCAAAACACCTATTAATATTTATGGTGAAAAAGAGTTTCAAGATTTACTACGTTCGCAATCAGGAATTTGGGGGATCTTCATTGGTGTGCTGATCATGGCTGCCCTGTATAACTTGGTATTATTTTAGGGATCCGTGATCGCGTCTACCTTATTTATATAGGCTACATCATCTCAGCACTGTTACTTATGGGCTCAGTGCTCGGCTTTGGTTTTTACTTATGGCCGTTATCGTGGCAAATCTTTTTTAATGAGCAAGTGGTCTTCAGTAACTATGCGATTGCATTTTTCACCGTGGCGTTTTGCACCATGTTCTTACGCTACCATAAAGACAATTGCCGCCTATACAAGCTTAGTATCAGCTTTTTAGCCCTGCTGTTTAGCCTCAGTCTTATCAGCTTTTTTATGCTGGAATACCATTCTTCAAAAATCTTTTTTGCCATCATGGTGCCGTTATACATTCTATGTATTTGCATGATTTACAAAAAATTGGTGAGCGGTTTTCGGTGGGCGAAGTTTTATGTCATGTCGTGGGTGCCATTGATTGTAGGCGCAGCCATTCAGCCGTTAGAATTAACTGGCTTTATTCCCTACAGCTTTGCAGTTAGGCACATATTTTTAGTCGCCATTCTCTGTGAGATTGTGCTTATGGCAATGGCGCTGGCAGACCGGGTGCGTTATCAACGTGAAAAAGCGCTGTATCATGCAACCCATACCCAACAAACTGAGCTACTCAACCAAGCAATGCTCAAACAAGCCTATATGGCGATTACCTCGGAGCATAGACTCGCTAATCTTTGTTTAGTGAAAATAGAGCAATTTAATGCCCTAATGAGCATTCTAAAGCCAAGCCAAAGCAGCCAAATAATTATCACTGTGGCTCAATCTTTAGAGCATCAAATTAATAAGAATAGGCAATTTATTAATTTAGAGTCAGCGCTAGATAACAGTCCAAAAGTGGCTGACTTAGGCAATGGTGTGCTGGCTTTTATTTCTACCAAAATTCAATCACAAGCAGAGCTACACCAAGAACTTAGCAACTTATGCAAACAGCTGCCTAAGCAATATAAAGTGGCAGGCTTAGACCTACAGCTTTACTACCGCTATAGCATTACCGAACCGGTTAATGATGATGGCTTTGATATTTGGCTACAACGTGGCTACTTAGGGTTGTCACAAAAGCAGCACAACATCGACTTTACTACACCGCATATCGATATGGATGTCAGCCTTGCCGCTGAGTTACAACAAGCAATGCGAAGCAATACCTTAGCCATTTACTTACAGCCCATTATTAATTTACGCAATGGTACTATCTGTGGCGCAGAGGCATTGTTACGCTGGCCTACAGCGGGTAAATACCTGGACATTGAGCAACTCATTTTATTGGCTGAACGTACTGGTTTAATTAACGAGTTGAGCTTATGGGTGATTGATCAGGCTTGCCTAGCAGCTGCCCAGCTTAATCGACAAGGCTATCGCGAGCATACCATTAGCGTTAATTTAAGTGCCAAAAATCTAGCTATCCCAAAGCTTGTCGAAAAAGTCGAAAACACCATTTTAAAGCATGGCATTACTGCGGATCAGTTAAAGTTTGAGTTAACTGAGTTTGCGCTTATCAAAAACCATGATGAAATGGTTAGCTTTATCAGCGAACTTAATAAACTCGGTAGCAAGGTGGTACTCGATGATTTTGGTACTGGTTACTCGTCGTTAAACTACTTGGTAAATTATTCATTTAGCACGATTAAAGTCGATAAGAGCTTTATTCTTGATTTAGTGAATAACACCACCAACCAGGTAGTGGTAAAAACCGCCATTGATATGGCTCATAACCTTGATATGAATATCACCATCGAAGGCATTGAAGACCAAGAAACAGAAAAAATGCTGATCAAGATGGGCGCAGATCAAGGGCAAGGCTATTATTACAGCAAAGCGGTGCCAATTAATGAGTATCTAAGCTTTATTGCCTCACAATTCAAATAGGCCGTGTTACACTGCCCTTTTTAACATCTTTAGGGGCCATGTAAAGATGCAAGGTACGATCAGAAAATTAAAGTCGACACTGACTTCTCCTGTCGAATATCAATTACCTATCGGTGATGAGCTAGTTTCATTAAATGACTATATTGGTAAGCCGCTCACACTGACTTTTACCGGCAATATTTTTTGCTGTAACTGTGGTAAGAAAACCAAGAAAAGCTACTCTCAAGGCCACTGTTTTGTGTGTATGCGCAAACTGGCTAGCTGTGACATGTGTATCATGAAACCTGAAACGTGCCACTTTGATAAAGGCACCTGTCGTGAGCCACAGTGGGGTGAAGAAAACTGCATGATCCCGCACTACGTATATTTAGCCAACACTTCAGGCCTAAAAGTAGGTATTACCCGCCATACTCAAATTCCTACACGCTGGATTGACCAAGGTGCGACGCAAGCTTTACCTATCTTCAAAGTACAAACCCGTCTTCAATCGGGTTTAGTTGAGGTTGCCTTAGCCGAATTTATTGCTGATAAAACCAATTGGCGAAACATGCTAAAAGGCCAATCTGAATCGATTGATTTAAAAGCTGCTGCTGCAGAGTTGATCCCACAGATTGATGCTAAGTTGAGTGAACTTGCAGAGCTATTTGGCGCAACAGCCATTGAAAAGCTCGATGAAGATGTAGTTGAGCTAGACTACCCAGTAAGTGAATACCCAAGCAAAATCAGCTCTTTCAATTTTGATAAAGCACCAGAAGTATCTGGTATTTTAAAAGGCATTAAAGGCCAGTACTTAATTTTTGATACTGGCGTCATTAATATTCGTAAGTTCACTTCTTACGAAATTAGCCTAGCTTAGGCACTTTTTTCGCTATTGAGATAAAAATCATACCATTGCTGCTTCGCTATTGGGCGGCAAAAGTAATAGCCTTGAATGGTATCGCAGTTAAGTGAACGTAAGTAATTTAACTGCTCTACCTTCTCTACCCCTTCTGCGACAACATGAATACTCAAGCTTTTGGCAAGGCTAATAATCGCCGTAACAATTTCACTATTACCGTATTCATCGGGCACTTTTGCGATAAAGCTGGCATCTATTTTTAACGTATCAATTGGCAGTTTAGTTAAGTAACTTAAAGCCGAATAGCCCGTGCCAAAGTCATCTAACGTAATATGCACACCTAGCTTTTTAAGCGCGAGTAGCTCTTGCTTAGCCTCACTAAAGTGGCTGATAAAACAGCTTTCAGTAAGCTCTACTTCAAGCTTGTGTGGATCTACATCGTAACGCTCAAGTAAGCGCTCAACATTCGATGCTAGTTGCCCCTGACGTAAGTGATTTGCCGAAATATTAATTGCCAAGCGCCCTGCTTCAATGCCTTGTTGCTGCCATTTTTCTAACTCTTTACACGCTTGCTCGATAACCCATAAATCAAGTTTCACAATTAGGCCAAGTTCTTCAGCAAGAGGGATAAACTTAGCAGGTGAAATCACTCCAAGGTTTGGCTCATGCCAACGTAACAGTGCCTCTACTCCTAAAATTTTGCCTGAATTTAATTGCTGCTTAGGTTGGAAATAAAGCTCAAACTCATCGCTTTCGATGGCGTTTTGTAATCGGCTCATCATTGCCAATCGCTCTAAAGAACGTGCATTCATCGCAGGTTTGAATAATTGAAATGAATTACGCCCCACTTCTTTAGCACGGTACATAGCAATATCTGCATGCTTAAGCAGTGTAGCGCTATCTACGCCATCATCAGGGTAAACTGCAGCGCCAATAGAAGCTGTAATTGCAACCACATGCTCGTTAATAGCAAGCGGCATACTCACTTGCTGCAATACTTGTTCGGCAAAGTTGAGCAGTGTTTCAACCCGATTTACTTCGCATAATAAAACAAACTCATCGCCACCTAAACGTGCAAGAGTATCCCCTTCAGGTAGAATTGATAAAATACGCTCTGCCACTTGCTGTAATAAGTTATCACCAGCGTCATGCCCTAAACTGTCGTTAACCTCTTTGAAGCGGTCTAAGTCGATAAACATCACCGCTAATAGATCATGGTTTCGTTTGGCAGAACTCAGCGCAATAGAGAGTCTGTCATGAAATAAGCGTCGATTAGGCAGGCCGGTTAATTCGTCGTAATAGGCAAGCTGGGCAATTTTTTCTTCGGCACGTTTACGCTCTGTAATGTCGCTGAAAATTGCCGCATAAAGCACTTCATCAAAGTTAGGATCTTTAATCTGGATAATGGTGAGCCACTCTACAAATTCTTCACCATCTTTTTTGCAATTGCAGATCTCCCCTTGCCAGACCCCTTCGTATTCAATGGCATGCCACATTTTTTGATAAAACGAACGGCTATGTTTTGTCGAGCTTAAAATATTGGGACGCTTACCGATTACTTCATGCTCGGCAAAGCCGGTCAGTTTAGTAAAAGCTGGGTTAACTTGAATAATAGTGCCGTCTTTACGGGTTAACATAATGCCATCGAGTGAGGCATCAATAATTTTATTTGCTAAAAATAGGTTACGTTGTGACTTTTGCAAAGCAATGTCACGCTGCTCTATGGCCCGTTCAAGCTCGCAGCAATAAGCTGACTCAATCTCTGTGATCAAATCAGCAAATGATATCACCCCGCAAATTTCATCATCTCGAACCACTAAATGACGCACATTACGCTCTGTCATAGTGCGATACGCATCAAATAAACTGCTTTCACAATCAATTTCAATTAACGGGTAGCTAGCATATTGCCAACAAGGATTTAGCCACTCGGTTTGAATGATCAGCTCAACAATATCACGCTGAGTAATAATACCGTGCAGTTCAAGCTCTCGGTTATAAACCAGTACACTATCAAGGCGGCCAGCGCGCATCAGTTGCACAACCTCTTCTATCGGTGTTTGCGCATCAACTATCTCTAGATCAGTGCGATACTGGTCATGAATGGGTCGAAATTGTAGGTAGTGGTCCAAACCTTGGTTATGCACAATATCAGATAAGTTCAACATACCCGCAGGCTGATTCTCGCTATCCATCACCAATAAATGACGAATGCCATGTTGTTGAAAACGCAAGGTTGCATCACTGACTGAGCATTGATTTGGTACTGTAATAACAGGCGCCGACATGACCTCGTGAATGGCAAGGTTCTTATAGAGCGGGCTGCTGATGTCAATTTTCAAACAATCAGCCTCAGTCCAAATACCAACTACAGACTGCTCATGCTTGATAAAAATCGCCGTCACATTGTGAACATGCATCAACCTTACCGCATCGACCAAAGGCGTATGCGCAGGACACGATACCAGCTTTTGCGAAAAGACATCACTCACCTTTTGATGTCGTCTTGGTTGATTCATAAGTCGACTTTCCTAGTTCTTACATGAATTGGCAATTATAATCATTTCAACCTATGCAACTTTGACACAGGACAATAAATGCACTCATCATTTCCTAAGATTATTTTTTCAGACCATGAATTAGCATTAGTTGAAGACGAAGCCGATATAGAAAGCTTTTTATATGGCTTAAGCAAAGAGCAGCAGCAAGAAGCGATGCTACTTTTGGCAACAGGGCACTATGTCAACTTGCAGGAAGAAAGCGTGAAAGCATTAACTGATATAGAGCTTGCTAATAGAGTGACTGAGCACCTAGCACAAGAGGGAGTATGCTGTTTAAGTAAGGTTACTCGGCTTACACCAACGCAAGCCTTTGCGATGCTGGCAGATTAAGGTGCATCCACCAGCGCTTTAATGTGCGCAACGGCACTACGACCTAGAGCTGATAAAGCATAGCCCCCTTCAAGATATGAGATAATCCCTTTGCAATCTTGCTGCTGACAAAACTCAGCTAATTGCGTGGTTAGCCATGCGTAATCGTCTTCAACAAACTTCAGGCTTGCCATGTCATCTTCAAGGTGAGCATCAAAACCTGCACTAATAAACAACAGTTCAGGTTTAAATTCGTTGAGTTTTGGTAGCCACTGCTCAAGGTAAACAGCTTTTAAGTCATTACCATCACTGGCAATTGGCAGCGGTGAGTTAACTAAAGTCGCGTTATTTTCAACCGCAGTATTTGGGTAAAAAGGATGTTGAAACAAAGAGCAAAACAACACATTGTCATCATCTAAAAAGATATCTTGCGTGCCATTACCGTGGTGTACATCAAAGTCCAAAATAGCGATACGTTTAACACCTTTGCTTTGCGCGTATTTCACGGCAATGGCTAGGTTATTAAAAACGCAAAATCCTGCCGAGGTGCTGCGGTTTGCATGATGCCCTGGTGGTCTAACCGAGCAAAATGCGGCATCCAGTTTATCAGCAAGGATTTCATCAACGGCGAGTAATCCAGCACCAACGGCTCGTTCAATTGCTTTCATTGAATCTGGGCACAACCAAGTGTCGCCGTCTAATTCAGCAAGTCCTTCAGCGGGAATTGTTTGCTCTACATGGCTTACCAAAGGTTCATCATGAGCACGTAAAAAGTCGTCGCGGCTGGCTTTAGGAGCTTGTAAGTGAGTAATTGCTATATCAACACCACTTGCTAGCAAGCGGTCGGTGATCACATCTAAACGCGCAGGGCATTCGGGGTGATCCTCAATCATTTTATGTTTACGACAAAATGGATGTGAGATAACTGCCGTTCTCATAATACGCTCCTTGAATTATTTTCCCCCAGTATAACAAAGCCACCTAATGGTGGCTTTGCGACTTTGGTTTACTTTTTAGCGCGTAAATCTAAATTCCTAAAGTCAAAACTAAAGTCTGTGACCGCCGTTGAGACAGCACGCATTTTTGCACTACTCACTCGGTTATCCGGGCTCATTTGAAACTCAATGTAAGCATCTGCTTCAAGTAACTTTTCATCCCACTTCACAATAAACGTATTGCCCGTGTAATGCTCAAGCTGACCTTTCAAACGCTTTGTATGAGTAAAATCAATACGTAGCTGACCATTTAACTCCTCGATTACCACATCACCATACCAGTTATCGTGCAGCGTGCCTGTGTAGTTGATGTTTGGTAGTTTCGCTTGATAATCAGCAGGTGTTTCTGGTTTTGCGTTTGCGTAAGCTTCTTTTTTACCTTCAAAGTGCTTTTTAGCAAGGTCTTCAATCCAGTCTTTATCTTCAAGATCTAATGCATCTTCTAATACTTCGTAAGTCACCGCAGAGAGCGCGCTGAATGCTTGCTGGTTACTCAGAATAACAATACCGAGATTTTTCTCTGGTAATAATGTCACTTGAGACACCATGCCTAAGATACCACCACCATGGCCTAGCTTTTTAATGCCGTGGAAATCTTCAATGCTCCAGCCTAAACCATAACCTCTAAATTGTTGGTGGTAAGCTTCATAAGCACCTTTTGATGCCATTGACGTAATGTGCGGGTGCCACATTTGTTGCTGCTGCTTTTCAGTGAATAACTGCTGGCCATTTGGCATTTTGCCATGTGCAAGCTGCGTGCGTAGCCATTGGCTCATATCGCTTACGCTAGATGCAATCGCACCAGCGCCACGGAAATCTTCAAGGTAGTTCACAAAAAATGGGTGTAGTTGGCCATCCATTGGAATATGACCCGTCGCCCAGTTTTTATTGCTACTAGGAATACGTGAAAAACCTGCGCGTGAGTTTTTCATATCAAGTGGCTGAAGAATATTTTTCTCGATGTAATCATTCCAGCTCATGCCAGATACACGGGCTACCACCTCACCTGCAGTGACAAACATTAAGTTGTTATAGGCGTATTTACTGCGAAAGCTACTCGCCGGTTTTAAGTATTTTAGGCCTGCGATAATTTCATCAATCGATTTGTCAGTATCTGGCCAAATCATTAAATCGCCTTGCCCTAAACCCAAACCGCTACGGTGGCTTAATAAATCGCGAATGGTCATTTCACGTGTTACGTAAGGGTCATACAGACGAAACTCAGGAAGATGATCAATTACTTTGTCATCCCAGCTAAGCTTACCTTCATCAATTAATTTAGCTAACGCTGCTGCGGTAAATGCTTTGGTGTTTGACGCGATACCGAATAAGGTGTCTTTATTTACTTTTTTACCGGTATCAAGGTGAGATACGCCAAAACCTTTTGCTAACACGACCTGGTCATTTTCAACAATCGCTACAGCCATACCCGGTACGTCAAAACGTGCCATTGACGTTTCGATTACTTTTTCAATTTTTTTAGTATCAATATCGGCATAACTGTAAAACGAACAGCTCGATAAAAGCGCCGCTGCAACGGCTAATTTACGAAATATCATAATATCCCTTGGTGATTTTTATTGTTGTGAATAGCGAACTCTTTCGCTGCTCGGGTTTTATCTGGATCATCGCAACTTGGTCTTGCGAGTATTGCTTCACTGTAATGATTTGGTACACCTGCTTCAAGCGCTCCGCGATGAACATGCTGAAGATACCAGTCGAATGGCAGTAAAGACTCATCTAAGGTGTTAGCGATATAACAATGGGCAGCAAGTTGCTCGCCATCTAGTAGCTCAACGGTGATATCTACACAGTCATAACGCGGCCCTTCGATATCATCAAGAATCGACTTTTCAGCTTCGTTTAACTGATACACAACACCATATACCAAGGCATCTGCCTGATCTGTTTTGCGCACGCTACACTTTGCAGAGCCGTCGGTACTTACCATATCAAACGTCAGCTCATAGCCCTTTAAAATAGCTGTACCTACCCGCTTTGCTTCAGGCAGCCTTGCCAGCAATCTGCTCGATGACATATTTGAACCAAATGAAAAGTTATATAGCGTCATACTTACCTCACACAACAACGCGAATAGCTAAGGCAATTAAGATCACGCCAATGCCTCTATCAAACCAGTATCCGCTTTTTAAGAAAAATGCTCGCACTGATGCTTTTGATAACACCAATGATAAAAATGAAAACCACAGCCAAGTCGCCATTGCCATATACACGCCATAACCAGCCTGCACTACAGCAGGTGTTTCAGGGCTTATTACAAGAGTAAACAACGACATAAAAAACAGTGTTGCTTTGGGATTAAGGGCATTGGTAAAAAAGCCGCGTCGAAATGCTTTATACACCGATTCAGGCTCAGCAGAAGCAAGGGTTTGCTGTTTACTATCGCTAGGTTTTGCGCTTCGTAAAGCTTGCACACCCAAGTATGCCAAATAAGCCCCCGCAAGGTATTTTAAAGCCATGAATAAGCTAGGTGACTGGGATAAAATTAACGCCACACCTAATACACAATAAGCAATATGCAACAGAATTGCCGCCCCAACACCGGCACTGGTCCAAAGCGCATTTTTACGACCTTGTTGAATACTTTGCTTGAGTACAATTGCAAAGTCAGGGCCTGGGCTTGCTACCGCAAAAAAGTGAGCTATGGCTATCAATAAAAACTCATCTAAATACTGCACTCAATATTACCCTACTGCTTGTTCATCTAATGCTAATAACAACGGATTTGCACTGTCATTTACCAATGCTTTAATTTGCTTTTGCGCTTTTTTATATTGGCTGCGTAAATGGGGTTTTAAAAACTTCTTCGACTGATTGTCCCCTTTAAAATGCGTAACCAGCGCATGCATAAATAGCGTTTGTGGCTCAGTCAGCGCTGCTTGGCGATTGGCATAAGGGTTATAACCGCAGCCGCAGCCTCCTTTAAATTGATACACCGTATTACTCATCATCACCCCAAAGCCTAAATAGCATGCCAACGCATCGCTTGCTTGCGGTAAGTACTCTTTACCACCGGGAGGTAAGACACCCACATGGTGAATCAAAATGGTTGCTAAGGTACCAGCAAAACTTGCCACTAAATCTTGCGGTTGATTGATTTGGTTCGGGTTAAACGAGATATTCACAGGATGATTTGCCGGCACAATTAAGCTCGCCTCGCTACCGCGTAAATTATCTTGAAATTCAAAATGCGGAAACACCTGAGGTGTAAGCCCAGATGGCGCAACTAAGTTAATTGGCCACGCCTGCATCCCCGCATAATCAACAACTCGACTAAATACCTTTTCAGCCATTTCACTGACGCTCGACACCCTATCCGGAAAGAACTGCCCATTAGGTAAAATGATTTGCGTGTGCTTTAAAAAATATTCACTATCAAAGTGTTCAACAGCCCATAAAAAGGTATCGATTAACCACTGCTGCTCTTGCTCATCAACAAGTGGGGCTGACTTAAATAACGCTAACATAAATTACTCTTGTGATTGTGCCCATTGCCATGCATTTGTATTGTAAAGAGGTACGGTTGATAAAGCATGATGATGGCTGCCACTCGACTCTTTCGTTGAATAAGACAAATATAATAAAGTGCGTGTTGGCGCATCATAAATACGACGTACTTTTAACGATTTAAACAAAATACTTTTCGATGACTTAAAAACCACTTCGCCCGATTTACTGCGGTCAATTTGTTGTAATTGGTCAGCGGTAATGGGACCGGTTTGACGACAGGCAATAGACATATCGGATGGATCAGCAAAATCAAGGTTCGCTTCAATATGGCTAATGTGACAAGTTACACCGCTTATAAGCGGATCTTGTTGTGATACCACTTTAATATCTTTGGTCGTAAATAACCCCAAACTCACCGAAGCAGCATCATCCGAGCAACCGCTCAACAAAATCAGTGGCGCAGTAAGTGCAGCTAATTTTAGTAACTTCATCCTAGTGTTCCTTATTAAAAAGCGATAGTTGTCCGTTTACAACGATTTGCTTGCTATGTTTCAATACTATCTCAAAATATCTTCAACAACGAGCACCTAAACAATGAAAAAATCGCTTGGTTTACTGTGTTTAATGTTCTTAAGTAGTACAGCTCACGCTGACTACTCTATTAGCGCTGGTTTCGGCAAAAACTTTACTAGCTCGGTGCAAACCGAAGAAAACCTAAAAATTGAGCTTGAGGATGACAGCCATTTTACTGTCAGCCTAGATAGAACCATTGAGAATGCTCGTTATGGGTTCTTTTATTCTGCAACAGAACTTGATATGAAAGACCAAACTAACAAGCAAGTCGAGATGCAATACCTGCTATTTCAAAGTGCCGTAGAAGTGCCATTAGCTGACCGTATAGTTGGTTTTGTGGGTGCCCAAATTGGCGCAAACCACGTCAGCACTGACTTTGCCGACTCTGATACGTTTTTTACCTCTGGCCTATATGCTGGCGCAGATTATTTATTTACTGAACAAGCTCGGGTTTATGTTGAAACTCGCTGGCTGGCAACTATTGTAAATAATGCAAGTAACGTATCGTGCACATTGCCAACATCAGAAGACGACCAATGTCTATGGCACTTTGATGGTGATGTGTTAAACCAATTTCAGACAAACATCGGTTTTAGTTACCGCTTTTAAGGAAGACCCCATGCCGCACATTGTTATAGAACACTCAGAAGACTTGCCAATTCTGCCACAAGTGTTAGTTGAAAAAGTTCACCAAGCCGTTTTTGACTCAGGCTTATTTGAACTTTCGACCATAAAGACTCGTGCAATTGCTTATCAGCATTACGAATTAGGTGAAGGCAAAGATGGCTTTATTCACATCGGCGCATCAATCATGGCAGGCAGAACTATAGAGCAAAAGCAAATGCTCAGTGAGCAATTACTAAGTTGCTTAAGAACATACTGCCGCCGCTCGTATAGCTTAAGCGTTAATATTTACGATATGGATGCTGACATCTACCGTAAGTGTTAACTACTTTGGTAAATAGGCTGCGGGTAAACGCTTGATTTCTATCTCAGGCGATAAGTACGCTGTATAAACCAGCCAACGCTCATTGGGTATGTAGGTCAAGCCCGATGAGCGACTATAAGCTCGCTCCGGTAAAGCAATTAAATCATGATGCTGCTTACTTGCTAAGTCATAGTAGCTAATACGGTAATCACCTAAGCGTTCTTTATAATAATAAATACGCCCCTCATGATACGCGTTCTTTGCCACTAGCAACCATGCATAACTGCGCGCCAACTTAACATCGTTCACCAGCATTTCTTCAACACCCGTATCATGATGTTTTATCCAAATAGCATGGCGCGAGTTGGTAAATAAAATATCGCCCGATTGTATTTCAACGCCATACTGCGCCGGCACTTCAACAGCTTTACCTAGGCTTTTACCTGTTAAGTCATAACGATATAAGTAGTCACCATCAGAGACTAAAATATGCTGGCTATCAGCGCTAAACTTAGGTTTAATTGCATGACTAAATGGCAGTTTGATTTGCTGACTTTGCTCTACTTTGAAATCATAAATATATAAGCGGGTACTGCCATTGTCATACAATGAAAACAAAATATAGCGTCCATCGGCTGACCAAGTTGGATCACGAACTTCCCCCGTGTTATGTGCAAAGTCAGTAAGCTGCTTTCGCGAGCTGCTATCAGGGTTAACAATCCAAAGCTGTGAACTGCCTGATTCATTCGACACATACAGCAGTTTATTTTGCTGCTGATTATATTCAGGGAATAGCGAACTAAAATTGGTCGACAACATAGAAAACGGCGAGTTGGCCACTTGTTCGTCTATTTTCAGGCGCGTGATCACCTTATCTAAATCCCACTGATGGTAATAAACACTGCCATCGCTACTGTAATTAGGTGAACTCATGCCCGCAATTTGCGTGTTGATTAGGGTTTGATTCTTAATGTCAAAGAAGTACCCATAACGTTTACCGCCCTCAACTGCACTAAACGCCAATTGCTCTTTAGACGGATGCCAATCTACACCATGAATATCAACAAAATCATGAGTTAGCCGTTGGCTTTGCCCTGTTTTTACATCTATTAAAAACAGCGCTTTTTGGTTGTTTTTAACATTACGCGTAACCACAACTCGCTGTGCATCTGGCGAAAACGACACTGACTCATACACAGTTTCGCAGTCATCATTACAAGGAATAACTGTTTCTTTTCTATGTTTTGCCTGTAAATCGAGCAGTTTGATACGAGTGACATAGTCACCTGACTTGCTCGTATGATCAGCAATGTAGGCCAAGGTTTTACCATCACTACTGATATCAAGATCAGGCGCATAGTTATTACTACACTCCCCTAGCACGACACTGGTGGCATTTACCAAAGAGAGTTTTACAATTTCACAAACATCAGAGGCCATGCGGTAATAATATAATGTGTTTGCATCTGGGCTAAACACAGAGCGCCCTTCTGTAAAAGGTGAGTCCGTTAATTGCTTTGCTGGGTGCTCAGGAAAATGTAAATCACGTAAATATAGGTTATTTGGTTTACCAAGCTGTCGCCATGAATACACCAAATAGTGCAGATCATCAGAAATTGAAGGATAAATCTCACGACCAGGGCTTGCCGTCACGCTTTCGATGCTATTAAGCGGTAACACAAAGCTTGAGTTAGTTTGCTTTACAGGCGAAGAGAACAGCCAATACATTACCACCAAGCTAATGACACACAAAGCCACAAACAGCTGGCGGATTTGCGCAGCTGTGATACTAAAACCCACAGGTTTTTCTTTATCGGCTGTATCTATTGGCTCGGGCTTTAACAAAACGCGATAACCCGTTTTACGTAATGTCTCTATGTAAGTTTGTTCTGGATCGAGTTCTTTGAATGCTTTTCGTAGATGCCAAATAGCATTTGTTAAGGCTTTTTCACCCACGTAAAAATTGCCCTCCCAAACATTATTGATGAGCTCTTCACGGGTGATGGGTTCGGGGTAACGCGCCACTAAGCAAGCTAACAACTCAATAAACTTAGGCTGCAAAAGCTGTTCACTACCATTGCAGATCAGTTTATTTTCGAGTGGGTTAACAATACATGAGCCCAGCTGATAAACGCGATTAGATGTTTCCATTTACTCTAAATAAAACCCCATTTTAGAAGTACAGCAGTATAAAGCCCTATCAATTTATCGTAAAAGCAGCCCTTTCACCAGCTTTAACGTTGCAAAACGGTTAACAATAAATATTTCTTAAGCCACTGATTTTAAATAAATAGATATTCAATAGATATAAAATAGAGACATAAACGAGCCACCTAAGATTGTAGTTAGGTTCACATTTCTATAAAAATTTTTACGTCAATACCGACCAACCAGAGTGTTGCTCACTGTAAATTTTAACTGCCCTTAAAAAGAGCATCACTCTGGTTCTAAAAACTAAAAATAAAACAACTAGGAACGCCTGTGAGAAATCTACTAACCAAACCTTGTGCTATTGCACTTGCTGTTGCCAGTGGTTTTAGCCAACATGCATTTGCCAATGATGCTGAGATTGCCCGCCCTGCCAACACCATTCCAGCAGCTAATGAACAAACTGAAGAGCCGGAAAAAATCGTTGTTACGGGTTCACGTATTAAACGCGATAGCTTTTCAATTCCAACACCGCTGGTCACAATGGACCGCGAAGCCATTGCCGATACAGGTTTAACCAACTTATCAGACATTTTGGTTGATAACATGCCAGCTCTTAGCGAGAGCATAGGTAACACCACCAGCCAATCGAGTGTTTCAGCGACTGGCTTATCGACAGTACAACTACGAGATTTAGGTGCTAACCGTACTCTGACACTGATTGATGGTCGCCGAGTTGTTTCAAACAGCTACAGTGGCAACTATGTCAGTTTAAATACCATTCCTAGCGGTATGGTTGAGCGCGTTGAAATAATCAGTGGCGGTGCATCTGCAACCTATGGTGCCGATGCTGTAGCAGGTGTGGTGAATATTATCACCCAATCCAAAAAAGAAGGCTTTGATTTTAAAGCGAACACAGGTGAAACCACCGATGGCGGCGGTAAAGAATTTACCCTTGATTTAAACTACGGTACCTCGTTTGCTGAAGATCGCGGTTACGCCTATTTCAGTGCCAACTGGGACCGTGATTTCGGTATGACTTTTTACGATCGTAAACGCGCACAAATCGAAGATAGTTACGATTACGATCCAGATCGCATGTGTAATGTAATGCAAACAGCAGATGGCGATCAATGTATGCGTGATATCACACAAGCTGATTGGGTTAGCAAAAGTGATGGTATTCCTGGCGGTGTGTTCTTAGAAAACAGCCGTAACGACACACAGTTTTGGTATGACGGTCAAACTCTACGTGATGACTGGAAAGGCAACGAAGAAATTTACGGTATCAATTCAAATCAATACGTGATGCTTGATGTACCAAGCGATAACGTATCTGCTGCAGTTAAAATTGATTACGATTTAACTGACGATGTGATGTTCTACGCGCAAGTTCAATACAGTGAAAGTGGTTCTTTTAACAATAAGTCGCCTGAAGATGAATACGAAGGTGCGTATGTGCCGCGTTATGACCCTACCACTGGCGAGCCCCTTGCTGATGTAGCACCGGGTTACATCCCAATCGACAACCCATATGTTCCGCAAGAAATCCTCGATGCCAACCCATACAAAGATCGTATTTATTGGGATCGCCGCTTCAGTGAAGTGGGTAATATCAGCACCGATAATACTCGTAAAACCATTCGTAGTTGGGCTGGTCTTCAAGGCACATTATTTAACGACGAGTGGGACTGGGATCTATCTGCAAGTTATGGTCGATTTACCCAACACCAAATTCGTAGCAATGAATTAAATACTGTAAAACTTAATCAAGCTTTGCAAGCAGAAGAATTAGCGGATGGCACCATTCAATGTATTGATGAAGCAGCTCGCGCTGAAGGCTGTGTGCCAATTAACTTATTTGGTGAGGGATCTATCACCGAAGAAATGGCTGCTTGGATCCGTACCAACCCAATTATTGATACTGAAATAAAACAATACGGTGTGGTTGGCTACGTAGCGGGTGATTTATTTGAATTACCAGCAGGCTCAGTATCCGCAGTATTTGGTGGTGAATACCGTAAAGACAGCCAAGACCTATCAACCAGCGACGACATGAAAGCAGGCGGTATTACCTTCAACTATGTACCAAATTTTTATGGTGAAGTTGAGGTCTATGAAGCCTTTGCAGAGCTTGCGATCCCACTTTTAAAAGATGCTCCTTTAGCAAAGAATTTAAGCGCAGAAACTTCATTACGTTTGGCTAACTATAGCATGGAAAACGTCAACACCGTTGCCAGCTACAAGCTAGGTGTATTTTGGGAACCAATCGAAGGCTATGCATTTAGAGCAAACTACGCTCGCGCTCAACGTGCCCCCACAATCACAGAGCTTATGTCACCACCGCGTGGCGATTACGACAGCTATGATGATATTTGTGACGGTTTAACGGCAACATCAACTAAAGCAGGTCACGACAACTGCCGCAAAGAGCCGACGTTAGCTGCTCAACTTGCTGCTGATCCTAACTTTGAATTTAGCGATGAGAACAACAGTTACTCTCCAGGGGCAGGTAACGAAAATCTAAAAGAAGAAACCGCTGATACCTATACCTTTGGTGTGACAGTGGCTCCTGCCTTTTTAGAAAACTTTAATCTTGCTGTTGATTACTACGATATTGCTATTGTTGATGCGATTTCGCAGATCAGCAATGAAAACATCATGCGTGAATGTTACGACTCAGAAGCAGCATGGGGTGAAGACAACGTATTTTGTAATGATATTACCCGTAATAGCGAAGGTAACATTATCAAGATTCTACAGCGTCAATATAACCTCGATGAGCTAACTGCACGTGGTTATGATGTGGTTGCACAGTACAAACTCGACTTAGATAACCTAGGTCAGTTATCGTTTAAACTAGATTACAACCATGTAATCGAAAACTCGCAAACTTATGAAGGCCTTGATGGCAGCTTAGTAACCAGTCACTACGCAGGTTACGGCAGCAGCAAAGATAAAGCCTCAATGTCACTGACATGGCGTAACGATAACTTGCGTATTCGCTGGCGTACAAATTACTTAGGCTCGTTTAAAGCAAGCCAGAGTCTTGAAGAAGATTATCAAGAGTATATTGCCGAAAATGATGCCCGCTGTGACGCTGGTGAAGATACTTGTATCAGTAATCCAGAAAAACTTGCCTACCAAGATTATGGTTCGTTCTTAAAACACAGCCTTTCAGCGTCTTACACCATGTCACTTGGTGAACAGAGCCAATTGCGCGTATTCGGTGGTGTGAATAACGTGTTTGATAATAAAGGTGATTTTTATCCATATGGCCGTGGTAACTACTACAGCGCATACGGCGGTGGTGCTGGTCGCTACGTGTATGTAGGTGCTCAATATAGCTTTTAACCGTTTCATATGAAGATCCCCAGCTATGCTGACATCAAAGGCGCATTTTTATTGCGCCTTTTATCTTTTCCAGCTTTGCATCTCAACTAATCGAGACTCGGTACGTGTATACTCAAATGCCAGTTTTTGGCCTTGATATAAATCGCTAATACCCACCTTGGCCGAAATCACCAGTAATCGGCTGCGATCATAAAACTCATCAACCAAAGCAATAAAGCGCCGTGCTTCATCATCTAAAAAGTGTTCTTGTAAATCCTGCTTTTCTCGCTGATAACTATCTTCAATGCCATGCACAATTTGTTTACCTGTTGCTCCGCGCCCCATTACTGGCACATTGAGTAAATAAACGCGCTGAAAACGCTCTGCCAAATAAATATAATCCGCGGTGCTTCTAGGTCCTGAGCAAAGCGTCATAAAATCAAACATAATGGCGTCTTGAGCGAGCAAGATACAGCTAAGCTCGCGGTGGCAAACCTCTATCGTTGTTTGCCTTTGTATTACTTGCTCTTGCTTTAAAAAGCGCTCTGTTAGCGCCTCTTTGTTATTAATAAAATAATGTGCGGTTTGTTTGCCAAAGCGAAAGCGATGATCTTTGTCGCCTTCAACACTTAAAACATGGCAATGCTCATTTAATAAATCGATAGTGGGTAAAAATCGTGCTCGCTGTAAACCGTTGCGATATAGCTGCTCCGGTTGACAGTTTGACGTTGCCACTAACACTACTTGCTGCTCAAACAAGGCTTTGAATAAGCCACCTAAGATCATGGCATCACCAATATCAGAAACAAAAAACTCATCAAAACAAATCAAGCGAATGTGCTCTGCCCACTCTTTAGCAATCACCGTCAGCGGATTTTTCTGCCCTTGCAGCTGAGTTAAGCGCTCATGCACTTGCTTCATAAAATGATGAAAGTGCAAACGCTGCTTAGCGTCAATATTAACAAGCCGAAAAAACACGTCCATTAACATGGATTTACCACGCCCTACTGGGCCATATAAATAAACCCCTTTTATTGGCTTAGCGCTTTGCCACCAATGGCTTGGTGCAGCCAATTCTGTGGCTAGATTATCAAGAGCATTTATCGCTGTGCGCTGGGCACAGTCTTCTTGCAAATCACCTTTGGCTATTTGCGCTTGGTAATGCTGTAATATTTGTCCTTGCTGTACTGTCATAGGTAACTAGTATCCGCTATACTCGCCGCCATTGTAGCCGACTAAAAATGTGATCCCAATGAAATTTCCATGCCGTTTAGATAAATTTATCAGCCATATTGCCGAGTTACCTCGCAGCAAAACCAAAGCAGGTATCAAACGTAAATACGCCACTGTTAATGGCGAAGTGATCACCTCATTTGATTATTCAATCAGCCAAGATGATGACGTGCGCTGGCAAGGCGAGCCGCTGGTGTTTTTAGGTAAGCGCTACTTCATGCTCCACAAGCCTGCTGGCTATGTATGTGCCAATAAAGATGACCTTCACCCGACTGTATTTGACTTGCTTGATGAACCAAATATGAGCGACTTTCATGTTGCAGGCCGTTTAGATATCGATACCACAGGATTAGTGATCATCACTAATGACGGCGACTGGTCACACAAAATTACTGCACCAAAGCATAACAAATTCAAAACGTATTTAGTTGAAACTCAAGAACCTATTGATGAAGAAGCCATTACAGCGTTAGAGCAAGGGGTGCAATTGCACAACGAAAAAGAGCTAACTCGCCCTGCGATTGTTGAAAAACTTGCAAGCTACAGCTTACGCCTTTCAATTTGCGAAGGTAAATACCATCAAGTTAAGCGAATGCTTGCTGCTGTAGGTAATAAAGTTGTTGAATTACATCGTGAAAAAATAGCTGACATTACCCTCGATGAAAGCCTTGCTAGCGGTGAATATCGTGCCCTTACAGAAGCCGAACTGAAGCTCTAAATAGGTACTTGAGCAAAAGTCATGATAACGCTGTCATTTTTCCTTAATAAAACCAGACAAACGTGGTAAAAGTTAACAGGGGAAATAATAAAGGAGGCTGACTGTGTTATCAGGACTAGCTTTAAAAACAAAAATCACCTTATTTGCTATCGCTATGTTTATTGCGTTATCTGCGATAGCGTTACTTGGCTTACAATCTTTACGCCATGCCAGCGAAAGCGACAACATCGCGCGTATCAACCAGCTCATGAAGAGCACCACCAATATTGTTGAGCAATTTGAGTTGATGGTTAAAAGCAATCAACTCGAAGAAGCACAAGCAAAGAAGCTTGCTATTCAGGTACTTCGAGAAAATAAATACCACGACTCAGAATATGTCTACGTCGTCGACAACAACTTAGATTTTGTCGCCACTCCGCACGACCCAGAACTACACGGCACCAGCTTTAACGATTTTAAAGATGCCAGCGGCAACAGTATCGGCCGTATGGTCGAAAATCTCGTGGGCAACACGACCAATAAAATCATTACCTATCACTGGGATTCAGTGCGAGATGGTGAAACCGTTGATTTAACCTCTGTAGTACAAAAAACACCGCTGTTTGGCTGGTATGTTGGTACAGGCATTAGCGCCAAAGAAGTTGATGAACGTTATTGGAATACTGCAAAGTGGTTGCTTGGCTTATCTATGCTTATTGCCATTGCGCTGACCTTTGCCATTGCCCGCTTTGGTTCATCGCTCACTAATGCCTTAGGCGGCGAAATTGATGAAGTAATCGGTATTGTAAAAAACGTCTCTCGTGGCAACTTAAACTCACATATTCGCCAAGATGCCCCACCTGAGAGCATTATTGCTGCTATGCATTATATGCAGCAAGGCTTACGTGGTGTTGTTGGCGGTATTAAAGGGGTTACTGATAGCTTAAAAAATCAAAGTGTTGATAACGAATCTCGCTCTGTTGAGCTCGACAAACTGACTCGTAGCCTAAACGAAGAAACTCAAATGGTTGCTTCAGCTATTACCGAGTTAACAGCCTCAGCGCAAACCGTTGTAGAACATGCTGAACAAGCAGCTTACTCAGTGCAAGAAGCTGAGCAACAAGGTCAAAGTGCCAGCCACTTAACCAGCGAGGCTGCTGATACCATCGCGCTTTTAGAGCAGCAAATTGACAGCGCTGGTAATAACATTCAAGTGCTTGATGATGAGGTAAATAACATCGCAAATGTGCTGAGTGTTATTCAAGGTATTGCCGAACAAACGAACTTACTTGCGCTTAATGCGGCGATAGAAGCTGCCCGTGCAGGCGAGCAAGGACGAGGCTTTGCGGTGGTTGCTGATGAAGTTCGTGGGCTTGCTCAGCGCACACAAACCAGCACTGAAGAAATCCGCAATATGATTGGCAAACTGCAAGCTGCAACCCAAGATGCCAAGTCATCTGTTTCGCTTAGTATTAGTACCAGTGAACAAACCGTTGAAAAGTCGACTAAAGCCAATGAAGAACTAAAACGCGTTGCCAGTTCACTCAGCGCAATCGCGCAAATGAGCCATCAGATAGCCATTGCTGCAAAAGAGCAGCTTGATGCCGGTGAAGACACCGCCAAACGTATCGTGACTATCTCAGACACGGCTTCACAAACGGCTGATGTATCAAATCAGGCCCATACAGCAACCGATTTGATCAAAGGTCTTACTAGCAATTTAGAAACTGAAACCGCTAAATTCAGTTAATTTAAATCAACTTAAAACGAAAAAGCCCAGCAACTGCTGGGCTTTTTCTTTTTAAATTCGCATTAAGACTTTATTTGTACCAAATCAAAATCGGCCATACCAGGCACCATTTGTTGTAAGCGCGATTCAGTGACATCTAACGAGTTCAAACACTCACAGTACTCTGACGCTTTCATCTCTAACTGCTCTGCTTTCTTTTGCAGTGATTTATCAATTTCAGTTGAGATGATATCCATACGCTGCCCCATATCATTGATACGGTCTTCGATATTACCTTCGCGCGATTTAAAAGCATCACCTAACGAGACTAAAATAGCGCCAAGTGAGCCATGCACTGCAGAGTGAATTTTTTGGCTGATTTCTTTGGTAAAAAAGTCATCAATTTTCGACAGCGATTGCGGGGCAATAAAGAAAAAGTCATCACCACGCTTAAATTTATCCATCAGCGCACGCTCAACATATTGCAGCTGAGTTTTTAACACTTCTGGCTCTTTGTCTGACATGCCCTCAACAACTTGCTCGATGGCACTTAAGCCAAGGTTTACACCATCGGTCGCCAAGTCAACAAGTTCAGGGACTGTTTGCCTAATGCCTCGACTGAACTGCTCCACAACTTTGCTTTCATCTGGGCTTAAATCAACCCAGTAGCCTCTTATAAACAATTGGTGATCGTTGTTGATCTGTACACGAGTTTGACCTTTATCAACAATACGAATGACATCATCAGTGATGATTAAGCCATGGCTTAGCTCTACATCGCATTGTTTTTTTTCTAAGGTTGCGTAACTGGAAAAGCTAGAGAATGTAATGGCCGCTGCTAACAACGAGCGAGAAAAGAACGCCATATACACCTCAAAAAGACAAAAAAGGAAGGCCGCTAGATTAGCAAATATCCAATTTTATGCAAGTAAAACGCCTAGCTATGCTAGGCGCTTTGAAGTAAAAATGGATTAAATTGGTGAGCCCGGTGGCATTGGCAACACTTTAAAGTTTGCAGGCCATTCACCGTTTTCTAAAAATAAGCTGATTTGCTCGCTTAAGTATTGCTTAAATGCACTATTACCAACGGATGCACTGCCTAGCATTGATTCTTGCTGGTAACTCTTTGCAAGTTTAGCTAAGTAGTAACGAAGCTGTGCTTGTACTTCGGGTGCCACCTCATTGCTTGCCACTAAGTCAGCAAACTGTTTTGCAGTTAAAAGCTGCACACGTTGGCTAATTTTACCTGCCATCCCTGAAGCAATTTTTTGCTCAAAAACTTGCTGATAAGTTTGTGCTAATAGCGCATCTAAACCATAAAATGCATCGCTTCGTGCTTGCTGCTGTGCTAAACGGTTAATGCGTTGGCTATTAAAAAGTAGGCTCAAGCTATGTGCTGCAGCAACCTCAGGCAGCGCCATCGCATCAAGCGTTAGTCCTGTGCGACCAACAATACTTTCGCGTGATTTAGATTCACCATACGCTTTTGGTGGAATAAGCGCTAATATTGACTCAGGTAAAACAAGGTTTTCGGCTTTTAGCGTTGCAAGGAGTGCATCTACTGCTGCTTGTTGCGTTTGCTTTGCCACAACCTGTGCCCCTTTTGGTTGCGAGCCGTCACGTACTTCGTACTCATAATTCACACCAGCAATTAGTTTAACCGCAGCTTCTACTTGATAGCGATGGAACAAATAAAGTGGCACCAGCATTTCTTCTAATTGCGATAAAGCAGTGCCTGTTTTGATGTTTTCGATACCAAAGCTCGTCAGCGCTTGTTTACGAACATCAAGTACACGCATTAGCTCATCACTTGGTGAACTGCCGTTATCCCATAAATGCCCTGTTGGATGAGCACCACCTTGAGCGCGGGCATCACTGTCTGAAATAAATTCCAGCCCTTTGCTTTTGTTTTCAGCTAAAATTGCGGCCAATTGCTGTGCTTCATCTTGATTGGTGAAGTCGCTATAACCGTATTTAACCACTTGGGTATCCCATACGCCCATGCCTGCAGCATAGCCACGACTTACATCTAATTTACCTTGCTCATTAAAGCTCAGTAGTGGATGTGGATAATCCATCACAGAGGCTCTGTCTGCCACTGACGCTGCAAAGTTATGCGAAATACCTAAAGTATGCCCTACTTCATGAGCGCTTAATTGACGAATACGATCAAGCGCCATGGCTTGTAAACGCTTAGCCACTTCATTGCCTTCAAAATAGGGAGCTGCTAATGCTTCTGCAATTAGGATGTCTTGACGAACACGCAGTGAACCCAGTGTCACATGACCTTTGATAATTTCGCCTGTTCGAGGGTCAATCACTGAACTGCCATACGACCAACCACGTGTTGCACGGTGCACCCATTGAATTACGTTGTAGCGTATATCCATAGGGTCGGCATCATCAGGGAGCACTTTAACGATAAATGCGTTCTTATAACCTGCTGCATTAAAGGCATCATTCCACCATTTAGCACCATCAAGTAACGCTGTTTTAACTGGCTCTGGTACGCCCGGATCTAAGTAATAAACAATCGGCTCAACGGGCTCGCTGATTGGCAGGCTCGGATCTTTTTTCGCTAAACGATGACGTGGAATGTAACGCACATACATAGACTCACCCAGCGCTGCCGCATAATCTTTGTGCTCAATGCTCCAAAAACCTGCTTGAGGGTGGAATTTGCGAGGGGTGTAGTTATCGTCCGGTAACTCAATTAATGAGTGATGCATATGCACTGTCAGTGCATAAGGGTCTGCGCTCACTTGGCGTACATACTTACCTGGGTTATTACCTTGAAAAGTAAGCACGGCTTCTAATTCAGTATTTTTTTCAAATGCTTTTGAACGTGCTAAATAAACCGCGCTGCGGTTGCTATCTAAATTAAAACTTCCCTGCCCGGTTGCTGATAAACGACGGCTTACACCATGAACATCGCTTAATAAATAAGGGGTGTAATCCACAATTACAGCAGTGTCTGACTGAGCTACAACATTAAAGCCCGCTAAAATACTTGATGCGAACGCCTCTTTAATACTTTGTTGTTCCGCAAGGTTATTAGTATTAGCTCGGTAATAAGTATTAATAGCTCTTAGCATCACCTTATCGCCAAAACGCTCAAATTGAACTAAGTGAGTATCGCCTAACTGACCGCGATCTAAGCCAATATCATTTGAACCAACACCGTAAGGTAAGCTTTGTTGTAATAAAAATTGTTGCTCGAGTTTATCCACCTCAAGATACAATTTGCCGTTTTCTGTGTCGTAGTAAAATGAAAAATAGCCTGAAAAATGAGTCATTTTTTCAGTAAAATCATTTATAGACTTAATTGCTGCGTGTGCTTGAGTTATCATAGTAAGTAGCACAGCTAAGAGCAGATATCGTAGTAATGGTATTTTTTGCATAATCTTATCTTTGTTATTCGCGTTTTAAATACTGTATAGGTATTAAGCAGTATAAAGTACCGCCAAGAAAAATCAGCTATTTAAGACGAAATTCAGCGCTTGCTAAGACATTCTCTCTCACACTAAAAATGTCTGGCTACAACGTTATCAGGAAAATAGAATGCGTAGACTCCCACCGGTATTGTTAGAAGATGGTTGCCCTCGTGAACTGATCTCATTGATCAGAACGGTACTTGCGGCATGTAAAGAAATTTCATTTCGTGTTGGTCAAGGCGCCCTATCTGGCGTATTAGGCTCAACCCTAGACGAAAACATTCAGGGTGAAACTCAGAAAAAACTCGATGTTCTAACTAACCAACTTTTAAAAGATATTTTATTAGAATCGGGCTACGTAAAAGCCATTGCCTCTGAAGAAGAAGACTTCACTGTTGCGGGTAATCCAGATGCCAACTACATTGTTGCATTCGACCCACTTGATGGCTCATCAAATACTGATATCAACTCACTCGTTGGTACGATTTTCTCAATTATGGCGGCGCCTGAAGGGGCTGATCCGGCTGATCCTAGTATTTTTATGCAACCGGGTAAAAACCAAGTTGCAGCGGGTTATGTATTATATGGCCCATCTACCGTGCTGGCGTTAACAACCGGTAAAGGCACACGCTTTTTCACCTTAGATAAAACACACGGTACCTTCTTATTAACGCAAGATTTTGCAAGCATACCTGAAGAGACCAGCGAATTTGCTATCAATGCTTCAAACCAACGCCATTGGCAACCGGCGATGCAAAATTACATCAATGACTTAATTGCTGGTGATACAGGCCCACGTAGCCGTAACTTCAACATGCGCTGGATTGCGGCAATGGTGGGTGATGTGCACCGTGTATTATGCCGAGGTGGTATTTTTACTTACCCAACCGACACAAAAGATCCAAATAAACCTAACAAATTACGTTTATTATACGAAGCAAACCCAATGGCAATGTTAATCGAACAAGCTGGCGGTATTGCCTCAACAGGCACTGAGCGCATCATGGACATTCAACCTGATGCTATTCACCAACGTGTGGCGGTGATCTTAGGTTCGAAGAACGAAGTGGAAACCTGCTTAAGCTACCATAAATAGCCAGCAGTAAATGCCTTAGGCTGAAAGGTATAAAATTCTTTCAGCCTAAAGTCACTGCTAATAACTTCTTTAGCGTACTTGTACTCAACTCACCCATTTGCTCGTTATTACTTAGCGCATAAATAGCTCCTTCAACGGCGCTTTCGTCTATGTCTTGCCTAGACTCTACTACGTTTGCCCAAAGTTCTAATTCATCAATATCTATTTCGCCATCTATAGCACGCTGTAAAACCTGGCAGAAAACATCTTGCGTCAGAATGTAGACACCACCTTGCGTGTCTGGAGTACTGGTAATTACTGAGATTGCCTCAAATCGGTTATCACCAAAGCGGGCAAACTCATCTAATGCGTCTAATTTATCCATTTGCTATGCTTACCTTTTCAATCTCAAAGCATCTTTTTACTTAATGACAACCCTTACTTGCTCACAATGCAAAGCAACGCTTAACTGCCAAGCCGACAATATTAATGCCTGTTGGTGTAATGAGCTGCCCAACATTTTACCACTCGATGAGGCAGCAACAGAGTGTTTATGCCGAGACTGTACTATAAAAAAGATAAATTCATTTTTATCTAAACTTTACCAACAGCCTCTTGAACAGCAGCTTGCCTTTGCTAAGCCTTATTTTACTCAAGGTAATTTAATAGAAAATCTCGATTACACTATGCAAAACAACTACATGGTATTTAGCCGCTGGTTCTTTTTAAAACGCGGCCATTGCTGTAGTAATGGCTGTACTCATTGCCCTTATTCCGATAGCTAATCCCTTACAGAGTATTTATTCAATTATTTTGCATTTAATTGCAAATATCGCATGGACGATAAGAATAAAAATACATTATAATTGGATATAAATTCACTAAATCATCAATTTTTAAGCTTAAATTACTAGTAATGTCTATTTTTTAAGCATAAATTTACTGTAACTAAGTCGGAATCAATCATGAACACTTTTAAGCCTGCTCTACTTGCAAGTGCAATTTCTGCAGTTTTAATCAATAGCAATATGGCGTTTGCTGCAGAAGATGCTATCGAAGTTGATAAATCAATTGAAACTATTCAAATTACTGCAACACGACGTGCAGGCTCTGTGCAAGATGCACCGCTTAATATCACAGCGCTCAATGGCGATGTAATTAGCGACCAAAACATTGGCGATCTAGAAGATGTCGCACGCTGGGTACCTGGCTTAACAATTTCTGATCAAGGTGGCCGTGAAGGTTCTCCGATTATCGTTCGTGGTTTGAATACGAATACGTCTGACCGTATTTCTGATAGCGGCACAGTGGCAACCTATGTTGGTGAAATTCCACTTAGCATCGACTTACGCTTAACTGATGTTGACCGTGTTGAAGTGCTTATTGGCCCACAAGGTACACTGTATGGTGCAGGTACTTTAGGTGGTGCAATTCGTTACTTGCTAAAGCAACCTGAGCTTGATATCACCGAAGGTAAGGTTACCGGCGATGTATTTAGCATTAACGAAAGTGACGGCACTGGCGGTGAGTTTGGCGCTGTATTCAATACCCCGCTAATTGAAGAAAAACTAGCGCTTCGTGCTAGCTTAAATTATTACGATAACCCTGGTTACATTGACTACACCCACGTGGTTCAAGAACCGGGTGTATCAAACCCAAATCCTGATTTTTCAGACAGCAGCGATGTAAATGCCAACTTAAAAAGCGTAAGCGATGTTAATGATGAGCAAATCACCACAGCACGTTTATCACTGCGTTGGCTTGCAACCGAAGATGTTGATGCAACGCTTAACTACTTCTATCAAAAGCAAGAAAATGGCGGTAACTCAACATCGCAATACGGCTCACTTGCTGATAGTAGTGCACTACAAGGGATTCCTGGAAAATACGAAAACGTAGCTCGTGTGCTTGAACCAGGTGAAGAAGAAAACGATTTATTAAGTTTAGAAGTAAAAGCAGATCTTGGTTTTGCTGAGCTGGTATCTGCATCTGGTTGGTCTAGCTATGAGCAATCTGGTCAGCGCGATCAAACTGACCTACTTTACGATATTTGGTCAGGTTATGCCGACTTCCCTTCTTTTGTTGGCTACACGCATGATACCTCAGATCGCGATACCTTTACGCAAGAGCTTCGTTTAGTATCAAATAGTAACAGCGCTTTTAACTGGATCGTAGGTGGCTTCTATAACAAATTAGAAAGTCATTCAGATGACCGTGAGTACACGCCGGGTCTGACTGAGTACTGGGGTGGTGGTATTCCAAATGTTGAACAAGACCTTGAGTACATTCTAATTTCAGATAGCGAAACCACTGAAAAAGCACTTTTTGGTGAAATCGGCTACAGCATTACAGAGCAGTTTGATATAACTTTAGGTGCTCGTTTTTACGAATACGATGTATCAACAACATCAGGCTCTGCTACACCGCTTTATTCTGGTGATTTTGATTCACTCGATAATCTAGCTATGGAAAATGTGAGCGCTAGCGATAACGGTAACTTATTTAAGTTTAATGCTAACTATACATTCGATAATGGTGTACTTGCTTACTTTACCGTGAGTGAAGGTTTCCGTATTGGTGGTGGTAACGGTATTGCTCCTTGCCCTGATGTATTGCCTGAACAACAAATTGTTTGTGCCCTGCCAAACGAAGAAGATTACAAACCAGATACAACGGTCAACTACGAGCTAGGCTTTAAGTCATCATGGTTACGTAACCGCCTACATTTCAATGCGGCGCTATTTAATGTTGATTGGAAAGATGCGCAAGTTGGTAGCAGTACAGTAAATGGCCAAGAGTTAATTACTTCGAATGCAGGCTCTGCTAATTCAAAAGGTGTTGAACTTTCTACTCGCGCAATGATTGGTGATAATTGGGCTGCATATGCGACATACGCGTATGCAAAGGCTGAATTGACCGAAGATGCGCCTTACTTGTTTGGCGTGTTAGGCGATGACTTAGTGCAGTACCAAAGCTACTATGATGGTGCCAAAGGCGACCGTTTACCGGGCGCTCCTGAGCATCAATTCTCGTTTGGTCTTCGTTACGAGCAAGATATCCTAGGCGATAAACTATTAAGCGTAAACTACGGTATTACAGCGCAAAGCGATGTGATCACCAAAGTAGGCTTAAAAGCAGACGGCGAAGTATTACCAGGTTATGCACTAAGTAACTTATCTGCCAAAATTACTGGTGATATGTGGTCTGCAACGCTTTACGTAGACAACTTATTCGATAAATATGCATTTACTTCTGTACGTCGTGATAAGTCTTGGGCAGGTATGTCACAATATGCTGAGCTAAACAAAGAACTACCTGAGCTACAGCGTGTTTATGGTCACTACACCACAGCACCTCGTACTATCGGTATGAAGTTTAGCTACAACTTTGAGCTGTAATTAAACATCCCCATAAAAGCCTTGCCACCTTTAGGCAGGGCTTTTTAATACCTGAAAATAATTAATTGGTATACTATGCGCTTATGCTAAATGATACCCAACAAGCGCTTCGCGCTCATATCCAACAGTTGTTAAACAACAAACAACTAACCGATGCACATCACTTACTTGTGCAGCGCCTAAAACAAAATCCTGAAGACCATGTTTGTTACTTTTTACTCAGCGAAGTCAACACCGCAGCTGGCGATATCACCAAAGCGATTAAGCTCCTTGAAAAAGCCCTAAGCCTAGCCCCTTTTGCAGTTTATCATTTAGCACTTGCCAAGTTATACGTACTGTTAGGCAAAGTAAGTAATGCAGCTGTGCATTATCAAAGCGCTCTACAAACAGCTGGTTTTAGTGGCGCAGACTTTGATACATTAGCCAACATTGCGACCCGTTTAGGGCATTATGACGACGCTCTTAGCTTCCAACAAGCAGCCTACCAGCGCAATAAAGATAACCCACAAATTAGCTATAATTTGGCGGTATGTTATAAAATTCACGGACTGTTCGATGAAGCTAAAAGCTTATTGCAGCAACTAACCACAAAGCAACCTAGCTTTTATCAAGCCCACTATTCGCTGGCTGAACTTAATACTGTTATAGATGCAGAGCAACATATCCAAAAACTTCAAGCCTTGGCGGATAAAGAAAAAAGCATTGTTGAACAACAAGTGTATTTTCATAGTCTTGCTCTTAATTATGAGCACCTTAATGACTACAAAAATGCATTTAAATACTTTGCACTAAGTAAGCAAGCGATAGCCGGTAAACTTAACTATCAAGCAAGCCAACACCACCACTTTTGTCAAAAGCTCATTACTCAAAGCAAACAACAAGCACCTGCAAGGACTGACTCTGAGTTCTCACCCGTTTTTGTTGTTGGTATGCCCCGTTCTGGCACAACCTTAGTTGAAAAAATCCTTAATCAAAGTACACAACTGCAAGGGGTTGGGGAGTTAAATGATATTGCGCAACTCATACAACACGCCACGCAATCAGCTCGTGTGATTGACAGCGAAATGCTCGATAAGGCATATGAATCAGAGGCAATAAAAACAGCACTGGCTAACTATCAACAGAGAGCCGAGCTGCTAAGTGACGGCCTAAGAAGTTGTGATAAACAGCCATTTAACTTTTACTATATTGATTTTATTTTAGCGGTTTTTCCTAATGCTAAAATCGTTTGTATGCAGCGGGGCTGGCAAGATTGCAGCATTGCCAATTTTAGGCAGATGTATAGCCCGCAAAGTGTGTTTCATCACTACAGTTTTACACTTGAAGATATTGCCTCGTTCCATCAAGATTACTCGGCATTAGTCAGCCATTTTGCTAACAAGTATCCTGAAAATGTTTTTTTGCAAAGCTATGAGCAATTGGTGGCAGAGCCTACCCAACAAACGCAAAAGCTCTATGCGTTTTGTGATTTAAGCTGGCAGGAAAACTGCCTCACTTTTTATAAAAACAATGCAGCATCAGCCACGGCGAGTAAAAAGCAAATTCGCCAGCCACTGAATAAAAACAGTATCGGCAGCTGGCAAAATTACGCTGACTTTATTGATGTGGGCCTGTTTCAATAGGTAGGTCGTGACGAGCGCCCCACTCACTCCATGAGCCATCGTAAACACGTAAGTTAGCGTAACCGCATTCATCGGCACACAATGCAATTGCACAAGCAGTAACACCTGAACCACAGCTAAACTGCAACTGGGTGTGATGCGGCGCTATGTGTTGTTCAAATAATGCCTGCAACTCGCTAAGGGGTTTAAGCTCACCGTTATTTAGCACTGTTGTAAGTGATAAACTACGACTATTTGGAATATGACCACTGCGCATACCTTCGCGTGGCTCAGCGTGTTCACCGGTAAAGCGCTCATAAGGACGAGCATCGAGTGTTAGTGTGCTTTGTTCATCAAGTGAGTTAAGTACTTGCTCAGCACTAATAAAGTAATCAATACGCGGGCTTGCAACAAAATTGCCTTGACCAGTAGCAGCTGAATAGCTTGCTTGTGTAGCAAAGCCAAGTGCCTGCCACTTAGCTAAACCGCCACTTAAAACTTTTACGTTATTAAAGCCCATGGCTTTAAACATCCACCACGCACGGGCTGAACTGAATAAGCCTTGGTCTTCATAAATCACAACCAGAGAGTCTTGGTTAACACCAGCAAGCTGCATATGTTCTGTGAACTGCTCGCTACTGCACATCATACTTGGTACAGGATTACTGTTATCTGCCAGCGTTTTTTTAAAATCAAAACGCTGTGCATTAGGAAGCATCGCCTTAGGAGTATACTCACCCGGTAGACCAGGGCGCACCATTCCTGCATCGAAGATAACCAAGTTATCCTGGTTTAAATGCTCGTTAAGCCATTCTGGCGAGACGATGTTCTTCATTAATTTTCCTTTTGCGATAGCTGTGCAAATGTATCTTGCTGAGTTAAGCGCTTTTCGACCGCTTTAACATGCTCAGTCGCACATTCTTTCCAAACACCGGGCAAGCAATACACATGCTTTAAATAGGTAAAAAACTTATCCCTTAAAATACTATTGGACTGCCAGCCATTCTGCAATTTTTCTAAGCACTTAACTAAAGTACCTTGATCACTTGCGTGTAGTACAAGCTCATCAATATTGTAACAAGCAAGCCCCAAGGTAATCACTTTTTTATCAAGTAGTAAGGACTCTAAACCAACGGATGAGTTGATAGTGATCACAGCCTCAGCGCCATTGATGAGTTCTCGAGTACAATTTCCGTTCGCAAAAACGGCAACACTATCTTTATCGTACAAGTGTTCATAATGCTTATGCCATGAAGGGTGCTCTTTAAAAACGACTTTAAGTTCTGGGTCATTTAACTTATTTACTGCTGAAACTACAGCTTCGTAATACTCTTCCATTGACTTAAGCCAAGGAGAGTAACATGCTATTTGGGTATCGTGTGGAACTTGAAATGGCACAAATAAGTATTTTTTGGGTAACTCAATTGCGTCAAACTTGCAGCGCTTTTTATGATTTGCTCTTGGGATTAAATCAGGTGCAGAGAATGGTAACTCCCCTTGCGGATCAAAGTTTAAATAAAATTGACTATCTCGTGGTACAGAAGCCGCAAAGTTAATACCTTTAGGATCTAAGCTTGTTGTTCCGGGCAGTAACCCATTTTCATAGTAATAGGTGGTCACTCCTAATGCCTTAGCAGCCATACAAACAGTAACATTCGGTAATTTATTACCATTCCAAATGACTAAAGCTTGTGGCGATTCTGACTTCAATAAATCATAATACTTAGCGAACCGACACCGCTCCACCAGCAGCATCAAAGCAGAGTAACTTTTAATTATTAGCGGGTTATTCCATAAACTATTACGCGCTTGTTTACGTAATAGTTGCTCCGAAATTATTTTACTAAAATCAATTTGTATTGCCTTGCTAAAGTATTGAAGAGCAGTAAATCTAGGTAAGCCCATGCAGTGCACTTTACTCTTTAAAGGCAGTTTCCTAGTCAGTTCTTTGTAATAGCGGGCGTGCACATTGTTGCGAGAGATAAATAAAAAAGCCATATACACATCTTATTTTTGATTGAACGTAAGCGCATACAGCTATTTTATTAATTATAAATGACAGTTTGAAGGTTGCCTCACAACTTCTATTATTTCTGTTGTAGAGATAGAGGGAGTACGCTCTAAATAAGTTACATCACAAAGTTGGCTAAATTGATCAAATCGACCAGCCCAATCGTCCCCCATAACTAGCAAATGGGCTTGATGATCTTTTATGTACTCACCTTTTAATTCTAGAGAATGCTCTACAAATACTTCGTCGACACACTTCAATGAACTAATAATTTTCAGCCTATCAGCTTCACTATATACGGGCTTTCGACCTTTCTTAGAGAAGTTTAGTTCATCGGAAGATACACCAACTATTAAATAATCTCCTAACGCTTTAGCTCGTTCTAATATATTGATGTGTCCCACATGAAAAATATCGAACGTGCCAAATGTAATTACCCGTTTCATTGGTGCTCCTCTAAATAAGATACAATTCTCTTAGCAGAGTGACCATCCGTAATACCTGCCAGTTTATAGACTATTTCTTTTCTTTTTTCTTTAAATTCGGCTGTTTCGTTAACACTTGAAGTTAATAACTGCTTTAAATCTTTATAACTTCCTGCACGAGTACATAGCTCATTGAAGTATTTGATATCTTCATCAAGTCGAGCTTTTAACCTATAAGAAAAAATACCTCTGTAAGACCAGCGCAGCTTATAGAAATCACACCAGATAACAGGCTTTTCTAATGCTGCAAACTCAAATATGGCTGACGATGCATCAGAAATCATTATATCAGCAAGTTCTAAAAAAGGAGTAAGGTCAAAATCGAACTCATTAGTAAGGTAAACATTCTTAGCGCTAGCCCACTTCTCAAGCTTTAGGCGTTGTTTTTTATATTTTTTCTTAAACAAACTAAAGAAATGAGGCTTAACGATAATATTAAATTCATCAAAATGCTCAGGAAAATCATCGCTAAAACATTCTAAAGAACTTGGATAAAAAGTAGGTGCATACAGCAAGGTTTTCTTTGTTGGATCTAGGCCTAGGTTTTTGAGGTTAATAGCACCTAGAGTCTGATTAAAAATAGGGTCTAATTTTGCATAGCCACTATCAATAAAGTTACCTTCGGGGTAAAGCGTTTTTAGACGTTGAAGCCGGTGCTCACCTTCAACAAACCGTACTGTCATTTTGTTGTTCGATACGTCGTAATAACACTGCTTTGGACCTATACCATGCTGCATCAGTACGGTCTTTTTATTTAAATCCTCAGCACCTGCGAATGTATTGCCAAACACAACCCAATCTGCATCTGAGTTCTGATAAAAGTCAAAGGTTTCATTTGTATTTGTTAACCACTCTGCAACTATTGCATTTTTATCTATAAAATCACGACATACAGCACGGCTTCGTTCATCCTGCTCTTCATAGAAAACCATAGAAACTTTGTAGCCTTTTGCTTTTAACTCCTTTAAAACAGGCAAGTACTGTGGAATGTAATATAGATGCTGAACATCAAAATATAACCGCATTATTTACAACTTAATAACTTCAACCAAGAGCTATTGTACATAAATTACATTTTTGTTTCAGCCCACAATTAAAGTTTGTTCTAGCTAAATGTTAATTACCTCAGGGCGAAGGGGGGCTAGGCGGCTAAGGATTTGATTTTGTACTGTTTGCGGGATCTGTTGTTCGTCCATAGCATTAATCAAAAGCTCTACCACACGGTTAAAGTCTTTTTCAGGGATATTCATTCCTGTGTGGATATCAACCATATTGTCGCCTTTATATTCACAAGGACCGTCGGTGACGCTACACAAATGAGTAATAAAGCCTTGTCGAAAATGGGCGACATTCGTTTGTTTAAAATAAGCTAAAATTTGTTCGTCACGGCCTATTTGATTAATAAAACTATCAACCAGTTTTTCAACTCCTTGTTCGCCATTAATTTGCTGATACAAGGTGCTATTGTTGCTACTTGCACAACCAACTAACATAACGGTAAATACAAATGTAAAAAGTGTTTTCATCATTACCAATACCCTGTTACAGAAAGATACCAACCTGTTTGATCCTTAGCCCCAGCAATACTTCCTAAGTCTAACCAAGCAGCAGTCACGCTAACATACTTATTAGGAAACCAAGCAACAAACACATCCTGCCAATCTTGCTCCCCTAAGCCAAGGTTATTGGACTTTTCACGATACTCAATACCCACAGCTATTTGATGGGTTAAAAACACAGCTGTCGATGCTTCAAATAACAACTCTTTATTGCTATCAGGGCCGCCAAAGCCTAACAAGCCAAGCTGATTAGCATCGCTATAACGAAAGGTGGTATTCCAAAACCAGTTATACCCAGCAAGCGCCCCTAAATGTAATTTACTCGCAGCAAGATATACATCGGTACCGCTGGTGTCTTTGGCACCAAGTAGGTTTGCGATACTGCCGTCATCCAGTGATTTATGTTGCACACCCAAGCTCAGCTGCGGCCATTTACTGTAAACGATATCGCCGTATAAGCGCACTTTCGCACCTGTAATTGATTGCTCAATGTCGGTATTTAATGCGGGAACTTCGAAGCGTTGCTCTGCGTAACTAAATTCAACGCGATCATAAATATTTAGCTGCGCGCCACAAACATCTAAGCGGTAATCACTCACATCAGCGCGGCTGCAAAAACCATTTATTGCTATTTCATCATCACTTGCATAGCCAGCAAGTTGCGCCCAAGGGACAATACCACCACCCGCACTACCTTCAACCTGTGAGACACCGGGCGTTGCTAGTAATTTACCCGATGCAGCTAACCCTGAACTTGCAAACGCAAGGCAAGTTAACCCAAACAACCAATTAAGACGCTTCATTGTACACCTCTAACCACTGCAAAAACTGCTCTGATTTTAGTGGCCTACTTAAATAATACCCTTGTGCATAATCGCATTTATTTTGCACTAAAATATCCAGTGAATTTTTGTTCTCAACGCCTTCAGCAACAACCGAAAAGCCCAGCTGATGACCTAGAGTAACCGTAGATTGCACTATGTATTGATCTTGACGTGACTGATCTAATTGCAAAATAAAACACTTATCAAGTTTTAGCTCATCAATCGGTAATGACTTTAAACGCCCAAGCGATGTTTGCCCTACACCATAGTCATCCAACGAGATTTTAACCCCCAAGGTTTTGAGGTTTTCTAGCGCCTTAATACCTTGCTCTTCGTTCTCAATCATATCGCGTTCTGTAAGCTCAATTGTGATCAAGCGCCCATTAACAGCATGTTTTTCTAACTGTTTAGCAAGGTGTGAGTAAAAACTTGGGTATGCAATATCTTGCGCAGAGACATTAATTGCAGCCTGCATAGTAATACCTTGCTGTTGCCATGCAGCAACTTGAGACACTACGGTTTTAACAACCCAAGAAGTTAACTCAACAATCACCCCCGATTGCTCTGCTAAATCAATAAACAGCTCTGGTGAAACCCACTGACCGTCTTTGCGCTGCCAGCGGATTAACGACTCAACTTTATCAATGCTATTAGTTTTAATATTTAATTTAGGCTGATAGGTCATGAACAGCTGACCGTCATCATCAACGAGGGCTTGCTTAAGTTCATCAATTATTGCAAGGCGCTCAAGATGCTCTTCGTCTTCACCTTCTTGATAATAATGAATAGTTTTATGCTCGCAAGATGCAGTATCAACAGCAATTAACGAGCGACGCATTAAATCCTCAGGGCTGACATTTTGCGAAAGGCAATGCACCACCCCAACACTAAAGCGTAACGTAATATTTAAGCCTTGAATTAAGTAGCCAGCCTGTAACTGAGCAACTAACTTCATTACCGCATCTTTAAACTGTTTCGTTTCATCTGCTGGCAATAAGGTTAAAAACTCATCACCACCTATTCGAGCATTCACCCCTTGATAATAGGCTGAGTATTCACCAATACGCTCAGCAACCGCTTTTAAACAGTCATCACCAATACGCGGGCCTAATTTATCATTGATATGACGAAGACCGCGGATATCTATAGCAATCAGTGTGTACTCAGCCCCTTCGGCAAACAAGTTTTCCATATTTTCTAACATAGCAGAACGGGTATAAAAGCCGGTTAATGAATCATGGCTAGCTTGAAAACTTATTTGCTGTTCACGCTCTTTAATGTCGTTACCCATGTTGTTAAAGGCATCAATTAAAGTGGTGATTTCGCTACTTTGCTTTTTACCTACAAATTCAGCTTTATAATTGCCACGGGCAAATTGCTGCGCAAGTAAAGTAAGCTTTGAAAGCGGTGTCGTGAGGTTTTTAGCTAAGATACCACTGGTCAATACGCCTATCACAACCGTAATAGTAGCAAGCACAATAATGGTAAAAAACAGCTGTTCAAACTCACGATAACTCTGTGTTAAATCAGCGCTTAATAGCACAGAAACTAGGTGTCCGGGCAAAGATGGAAGTTCAACCAGGCGGTTTCTATAGACCGGCTTCTCACCAAATATGCGCTGCGTTGTCTCGTTATTAAAATGCGCTAATACAGAGGTGCTTTGTGGTTGCTTGGTCAGCGATGTTTCTACCACACCATCATCTTCACCAATAAAACTCACATCCATTGTGGTGAGGTTTTTAAGCTCTGCAGCAACAAGGTCGTTAATCTCGAAGCCCACTAAACTGTAGGCAACAGTTCGAGGTGCGCGCACCGGCAGTAAAATAACTTGGTAAAGAGTTTGATCAAGTACAATGAAATTTGATTGCTCAGCATCAATGAGTAATTCATTCATCAATGCAGAAAACTCATCTGGCATATGATTAAATTCAGTATTTGCTGAAACCAATTGCCCTGATAAATCCACAAGCAACATCAAATCAGCATTTATTCGACGACTGTGGTTATTCAATACACTACTAATGGTATCGGCGTCTTGAGTTGCGACCGCTTGTTTAAAGCCAAAATCTGCGGTGAGGACCTTTGCAGCCGTTAATAGCAGGCTCTCTTTAGCGCTTAAATATTGCTTAAAAACATTTTCAGCAACATTAATATCTTCACGTAGCTTTTGATCATTAAAGCGGTTTGTCGACCACCAAGAGCTTGCTAAACTGACTAAACTTGTTAATAAAACCAGGCTTACGCATAAGGCTATGATCCGCCCTCTTAAACTATGAATCATTATCTGCCTTAAACATCTCACCAAACGTATTACGCGGTGCAGGTTCATTCGTATTAATTGTAATATCAGCGACTTGCTCAGTTACAGTGACTGATAATTTTTTATTGATTTCACTTGCTTGGTTTGGGTGCCAAATCGTTATACTAGTTGGAACAGTAATACCTTTTAATTGTACTTTGCCATCCTCTGCTGTTTTTAGTGTATTAGCGCTATTTGCGACATAGATATAACCCACCATAGAGTCGTGAATATTACAGCCTAAGACTACAACTCCACTGTTATCAAACAACTCTGGTTTTTCTGGACGGTCAGCGTAAAGCTTAATATTAAATGGTTTAGCACTTGAAAAAGAATAAACATGATGGCGGATATTATCGCTATTAGGAAAATCAACAGACTGCCCTTGTTGTATCACCAATACATTAGGTGAAAACTGCTTATTAACCTGATCCATCACAGCAACGGGTAATTGCGTGCTCGGTGAGTTCGCATTATTTTCTAATTCGATGACAGCATCAGCCAAAGGCTTACCAAATTGATCATGAACGGTAAATGAAATATCAGCAGCGAATGCAGTTGCTACGCTGCACAGAACTACAAAAGAACATACCGTGCGAGCACAGTGCGCAAAAAACGTCATAATTGAACCTTGCTTAGCCTAGTTTGCTAATAAGTATAGATTAATCTTAGCTTAAGTTAATGAGAGAGGGTATGAAAAGCAAGAAAAAAGCCAAGCAGTTTTACTAGAAAACCAACTTGGCTTTAATAATATTGACTTAGAGCATATCTAAGTTAAAAAAATAGCAATTAATTGTGCTTAATTAAGCCGTATTCTTTATCTAAAATAGCAATTACTTCACTACGTGGGTCGCTTGGAATAGTAATTTCTTGACCAATGATTTTACTCGCAATGCCAACGTAAGTATCAGACACTTCAAGCATCACTGATTCTGGCAAGGTGTAGTCTTTAGCAAGCTGCTCACGCTCGTCCATGCGGTCTTTATTTAATAACACATCGCTGTCTGGCACGTTATTAATTAATAACTGGCGGAAACCCTCTTTTGAGTTTTCAATGATTTTACCGTCACGGTAAGCTGGGCCATCCCAGATACGTGATGAATCAGGCGTGCCTACTTCATCAATGTAGATAAGCTTATCTGAACCATCAATGTCTTCAACATAACCAAATTCAAATTTAGTATCGACAAAGATTTGGTCAAGCTGTGCAAGTTCATCACTCATCAGCTTAAAGCCTTCAACAAGTAATTGCTCATATTTAGCTACATCGTCTTCAGACTTGAAGTTGAAAACAGATAGGTTATTGGTGATGTTTTCACGGGTAATGTTCACATCATCTACTTCAGGAATATCAGCAACACCGGTGATAATGCCTTTCGTTGATGGCGTAATTAAAACTTCATCTAGCTTTTGGTTCGCAGCTAGTCCCTCTGGTAAATCAATACCACAGAAATTACGCGTACCTTTCGCGTAATCACGCCACATACTGCCAGTAATATATTGGCGAGCAATGGCTTCAACTTTTACAGTACTTGCTTTACGCACAATCCATACATAAGGGTGTGGAATATCAACAATATGGTTACCAGCAAGGCCTGCTTTATCAAATAACTTAAACCAATGAGATGCCACAGAGTTTAGCGCGATGCCTTTACCAGGAACACCATTTAAACCGTTTTCACCTTGCCAAATACAATCAAACGCAGAAATACGGTCAGAAATAACCATAATAGCTAGCTCAGTTCCTTTTGGGACTTGATAACCTTTGTCATTAATTAAACGAGCGCTGTCTTCATCAGTTAACCAATAAACTGAACGCACTTTACCACTGTGTACCGCACCTTTGGTACGGATCGGTAAATCATCGTTTACGTCTAAAACTTTATAGCTAGTCATGCTATCTCCGATAGTATTTGGCATGCTCTTGTGAGCACATGTATGGGATTGGGGTTATGGCCGCCTATAATAATCTAGACGCCTTGAAAGCTCAATCATTGCACTATCATCAGCAGCCTGCGGATGTAATAAAAACCATAAAAATTTAAACTTTCAGTAATTTTGCTGTCATAAACATTATTTCGCTATACTAGTGCCCTCGTAATAGGAGGTTTTCTTGGATTACTTAGCAGCTACAGCAAACAAAAAATACTTGATGTATATTTCACAAAACTACTCTTACGCTATTTTACGCCCTTTGCAGCGAGAGATTCTAGCCCGCGGAGGCGAAGTGAGATGGTTTTTAGAGGGGAACGAAATTAATCCTGACTTTCTTCAAAAAGAAGAGCAACGTTTGATGTCTTTAAGCGATGTAAAAGAATGGCAGCCCGATGTTGTCTACCTGCCTGGAAATGTTGTGCCAAATTTTATTCCAGGGAAAAAAGTAAAGGTTTTTCACGGTTTTAATTCAGGAAAGAGAGTTAATAACGGTCTAGATAACCATTTTAAAATTCGTGACTGTTTTGATTTATATTGTACTCAAGGACCATCAACAACGACCACTTTTATAGAGCTAGCTCAGAAACATGGCTACTTTCAAGTAAAAGAAACCGGCTGGCCAACACTCGATCCTTTTTTTAGTGAGATTGAAAACAATCCATACAAAAACCCAAACGACAACAGAAAAACCTTATTGATTTGCTCAACTTTCTCAAAGCGCCTGTCTCTTGCACCTAAATTATACGAACAAATAAAAGCATACAGTGAGCAAGGCAAGTGGCGAATTTTGGTGCAATTTCACCCAAAAATGCCAAGCGAGCTTGTTGATAAATACAAGGCTCTACAAAACGACAATCTAACCTTTGTCGAGACTGATAACGTATTACCTCTATTACAAGCTGCTGATACCATGCTGTGTGATACCTCATCTATTTTGCTTATGTTTATCTTACAGAGAAAGCCCGTCGTGACGTTCTGCAACCAAGCACCTGGTGAACACCTTATTGATGTCACAGATGTCGATAAGCTAACTGAGGCGATTGATTATGCCTTCACACGACCCGCTGAATTAATGGCGAAAATTGAGCACTTCTGCCAGCAACTGCATCCATACCAAGACGGCTTATCGAGTCAACGTGTACTTGCTGCTAGCAATGAATTACTATTGAGCAATCCTGCACTTAAGCCGAAACCACGTAATTTTATTCGTAATTTTAAAATGCGCAGAAAATTAAATTACTGGCGATGGTAACAATTCATAGGTCGTTATGATCACGCTTGAAAATGTGCTTTTCAAATGGCACGCAAAACAACCTGAGCCGACGATCAATATTCCTGAGCTAGATATTGATCAAGGCGAACATGTTTTTCTTCACGGTCCGAGCGGTTGTGGTAAATCAACGCTATTATCCCTGCTTGCTGGCGTCACAGTGCCAACACAGGGCAATATCGAGCTGCTTGGTAAAGCGATTAACCAACTGAGTAATAGTAAACGGGACCGTTTTCGTGCCGACCATATTGGTTATATTTTTCAAAACTTTAATTTACTGCCCTATTTATCGCCCATTGAAAACGTGACTTTAGGTTGCCAATTTTCAAAGCATAGGCAAAAAAACGCATTAAAAAATAGTGCAACAATAGCCACTGAAGCAAGCCGCTTACTGAGCGCTTTAGGGCTAAATGATAATTTGCAACATCAAGCCGTTGCACAGCTGAGTATTGGCCAGCAACAAAGAGTTGCCGCTGCGCGAGCCTTTATTGGCAGCCCTGAAATTATTATTGCAGATGAACCTACCTCAGCACTCGACACACAAAATCGCCAAGCATTCGTAAAATTGTTATTTGAGCAGGCAAGCGCAGCAAATAGCACGCTAATTTTTGTTAGCCATGATGAAACATTACAAACGCTATTTACCCGCAGTATCAGCCTTGTTGAGTTACAAGGAGGCACAGATGCTACTCATTAAACTCGCCACAAAAAGTTTATTAAACCGTAAGGCCAGTGCCCTACTCACTTTGTTTACAATAGCCATAAGCGTGATGCTACTTATGTCGATTGAACGGGTTCGGGTCGATGCTAAAAGTAGCTTTAGCAATACAATTTCTGGCACTGATTTAATTGTTGGTGCGCGTACCGGTGATATCCAATTGCTGCTGTCTTCGGTATTTCGCATTGGTCATGCAAACAATGGCGTGAGTTGGAAAAGCTATCAATTCATCTCTGGGCAACGGGGTGTAAAATGGGCTATTCCTATGTCGCTTGGCGACAGCCATAAAGGCTTGGCTGTACTTGGTACAAATAAAGACTATTTTGAGCACTATCGCTTTGCTAAAAAGCAGCCCTTAAGCTTTTTACAAGGTCATGAGTTTAATCATTTATTTGAGGTTGTACTCGGTGCTGAGGTTGCCAATACCCTTGGCTATCAACTTGGTGATGAAGTGGTGATTGCACACGGCATGGGCAATACCAGCTTTCATAACCATGACGATAACCCATTTAAAGTGGTTGGTATTTTAAAACCAACGGGGACACCTGTTGATAAAACCCTGCATATTCCACTTGCAGCAATTGACGCAATTCATGGCAGTCATGCCCATCAGCATGAATCCGCTCAGGCTGATGCAAATGACCATGACCATGACCATGACCATGACCAGCATGATGATGTTGATTTAGTTGGCACACCAAAACAAATAACGGCTTTTTTACTTGGTTTTGATTCACCACTTTATACTTTACAAGTGCGCCGTAATATCAACCAATACAAAGATGAGGCACTGCTTGCCATCATGCCGGGCGTTACTTTGCGTGAACTATGGGAAATGCTCTCTATCGTTGAAAAAATCTTGCTATTATTTTCTATCGTCGTGGTGCTGATCAGTTTGCTTGGCATGTTAACGAGCCTTCTTTCAAGCCTCAATCAACGCCGCAGAGAACTTGCAATTTTGCGCTCTGTTGGCGCAAGACCTTGGCATATTTTCACCTTGATCAGTGTCGAATCATTACTCATTACAGGGCTTGGCTGCATTGTTGGTATCGCATTATTCTATGCTTTAATGCTACTCGGCGCAGATTACTTGCAAAGCCATGCCGGAATAAGCCTAAATATAGCCTTATTGTCATCCTATGAACTCATGCTTTTAGCTGCGATAATGGTTGCAGGCTTTATTGTTGGGTTAATTCCCGCAACTCGCGCGTATTTCTACTCTCTTGCTGATGGTATGAGTATTAAAATTTAAGGAATGTTATGCCGTTTTATCGAAAATTCGTCGCTTTAGTCGCATTAGTTGTGTGTGCTGGAGCTAATGCTGGCGCACCTAAAGAAATCTTCTGGGAAGATTTAATTCCAAAAGGTCATGTGCAAATCGATACCCAAGCGCAAGCAAACCATGAAGGCTCTGAACAAAACTGGGTGCAACCAGATCTTGATGCTCCCGTGGTAAAAGAACTTAATGGTCAATCAGTAAGTTTGCCTGGTTTTGTTGTTCCGCTTGAAGGCGACAGCGAAGTGATCACCGAGTTCTTATTGGTGCCTTATTTTGGTGCTTGTATTCACGTACCACCACCGCCGCCAAACCAAATTGTGCATGTCACGATTAAAGACGGCGTACCAATCGAAAGCCTCTACGATGCGATTGTCGTGACTGGCGTTATCAGCACCGAAACCTGGTCTGGTGAAATTGCTCAAGTCGGCTATAAAATGAAAGCCGTTGGTGTAGCACCATTTGAGTTATAAGTTTTTAAAAGAGCATGTTTTTGCATGCTCTTTTAATTAATCTACCACTTTTTCTTTTTCCAGTTCCTGTTCGCTTAATTCATACCATCCGCCACCAAGAGCTTTATAAAGCGTTGCTAGGCTTTGCAGACGATCATTCTTTGCCTGCGATAACGCTATTTCTGCCGAAAATAACTGGCGCTGTGCATCCATTAAATCAAGGGAGCTGGCAACACCATTACTATACCTAAGGCGTGCTAAGCGGTAGTAATCTTGGCTACTGAGCACCAAGCTTCTTTGCGCATCATAGCTTTGCTCTGCAGACTGATAGTTCGAAAGCTGATTGCTCACTTCTTGCAGTGCCACCAGCACTGTTTTTTGGTATTGAATACTTGCCTGATAAGCTCGTTGTTCCGCCACCGTTAAATTTGCCTGATTGCGTCCCATATTAAATATTGGCATTAACAGCTCTGAGCCTAGCAACCAAACCTGCGAATTACTGGCAAGCAAATCACTAAAATCAGTACTTTCACTGCCATATTCGGCATATAAACTAAGTTTTGGGAATAACGCCGCTTTTGCGACCCCAATCTCAGCCATGGCCGCTTGCCATTGATACATTGCTTGCTGCACATCTGGTCTACGCTTTAACAGTTCACTAGGTAGTCCTGTGGGTAATTGCTTAGGAAGGGTTTGCACAGATAACTCATTCCCCCCTTGCACATCAGCATTGGCATCACCAATCAAAAACTTTAACTGATTAATAATCCGCCTTTCACTATGCTGTAAAGGCGGGATCTTCACTTTCGCTGACTCTAATTCAACCTCAGCTTGGCGCTGTTCTAGCCCTGAAATAATACCGCCTTTTTTACGGATACGCGCAATTTCAAGCTCTTTCTCGCGAACCTTAATCGTACTCAGGCTAATTTTTAATTGCTCTTCAACTTCTTTGAGGGCAAAAAACTGCTGCGCAACATCAGCAATCAAGGCGAGCTGCAACGCGTTTCTTGCTTGCTCTTGGCTATAATAATTTGCCAGTGCGGCTTCGCTTGCACGTCGGTTACTACCAAATAAATCTAGCTCCCAACTTAAGTAACCTTTTAAATCAAAGGTATTTTCGGGGCTACTCTTGAGTTCTTCTTCTCGCTCTGAAGTAAGCCCTACATTCACATCAGGCCATAAAGCGGCATCGGTAATTCGATACCGAGCTCGCGCTTCAATAATTTTCGATTGCGCAATTAACATATCTTGGTTATTAAGAAGCGCTTGGCTAATCAGCTTTTGCAAATGAGGGTCGCTATATATTTGCTTCCATCCCGCTAAAGCCTGCGACTGTGGCGTAGCTGCTGCACCCATAAAATTAGCAACTTCACTATGCTCAGGTGCTTCAAAATCAAGCCCTACAGCACAACCTTGAATGCAAGCGAGACAAAGCAATGGTAACAATTTATGCATCGACTTGCTCCTCTACTACTTTAGAGGCCGGTATTTGCTGTTTTTTTACAAACCGTGCAGCGGTAATAAAAAACAGCGGAACTAATATAATGCCGATAGAGCTTGCCAGTAACATCCCCCCTAAAATAGGCATAGATACCGACTGCCGACCAACCGCTCCGGGGCCAGAAGCAAGTACCAACGGCAATACACCAAGCACAAAAGAGGCTGCAGTCATTAATATAGGCCGAAAGCGAGAACGGGCGGCTTCTATTGCTGCATCAGCGGCGTCCATCCCCTCCTGATAAAGCTGATTTGCCACCTCAACAATCAATATAGAATTCTTTGCCGCAAGGCCAATCAAGGCAATAAAGGCGACTTGGAAGAATAAATTGTTTTCATGCCCCGTCACTAAGGTTAATACAGAGGCTCCCAACATGGCTATCGGGCTTATTAGTAGTACAGCAAACGGCAAGCTCCAACTTTCATAGAGCGCCGCTAAAAATAAAAATACAAACACAATAGCAAGGCTGATAGCGATACTTAGCTGACCCGATGAGCGAATTTCTTGATAAGTTAATCCCGTCCATTCATAGCCAAGGTTAGGCGGTAGTTTTGCCATTTCTTCTTTAATTACGTTAATTACATCTCCCGATGCATAGCCCTCAGCTGGCGATACATTCACCATGGCACTGGTAAACATATTAAAGCGATTTATTGCAGACGGACCGGTTGTTAAATTTAACTTAGCAAGCACATTTGATGGCACCATAGCGCCATTTTTTGAACGCACATAAAATTCGTTGAGGTTTTCAGGGCGTGCCCTAAATTCATCTTCAGCCTGAACTTTAACCCGATAAACGCGGCCAAATAAATTAAAGTCATTAATTGTTGATGAGCCAGTAAGCACTTTCATTGTGCTGTAAACATCGGCAATCGGCACCTCTAGCGCCATGGCTTTTTCTCTATCTAACTCTAAAAACAGCTGAGGTACTGAGCCACGCAGTGAGCTACTTGCTTTAGCAACTTCAGGGCGGTTATTTAAATTTGCCAGCAGTACCTCGAGCGATTCAACCAGACCCGTTAAGTTGCCTCCTGTTTTTTCTTGCAGCGCAAACTCAACACCAGAGCCCGAACCAAGCCCCGCCACAGCCGATGGCTGAAACACATTAAATTCAGCATCGGGAATGGCGTACAGCTGCTTACGAATATCATTCATCACACTTGTGACCGTAAAACCTTGCTCTGCACGCACTTGCCAAGGTTGTAAAATCACCTCCATTTGACCATGTGATTGCGCACTACCAGCACGGCGGTTTTCACCCGCTAGCGTGAATGAATAAGCTACCCCAGCATGGCTCATAACAAATTGGTTAGCTTTACTTATCACCTCGTTGGTACGTGAGACCGTTGCCGCATCTGGCAAGGTAATATCAACAAAAAAGCGTCCTTGATCTTCTTGCGGCATAAAGCTACTTGGTAATTGGCTGAACACAAAGTAACAGCCACCTAGCATTATAAAAAAGCCAATATAACTACGTTTTGCTTTTTCAGAGCATGCCTTTACAAGCCAGGTGTATTTTTTGCCAACACCTTCAAGCCAATTATTAAATTTAACAAAAATCTTATTGTTTGATGGGAGGCTAGGTTTTAAGAAAATCGCACATAAAGCAGGGCTCAAGGTTAACGCAACTAGGGTCGAAATGAGTACCGCAACGGTAATTGAAATCGCAAATTCTCGGTACATAATGCCCGTAATACCGGCTAAAAATGACACCGGCACAAACACCGCTGCCAGTACTAAAGAGGTTGCCACTATGGCGCCAGAAAGCTCTGTCATCGCTTGCTTAGTAGCAGCAACTACCTCCATATTTTGCTCATTGATCAGTCGCTCAACACTTTCGACTACGACAATCGCATCATCAACGACGATGCCGATTGCCAATACCATAGCCAATAAACTGACATTGTTTATGGTAAATCCAAATGCAGCCAAGGCGATAAAGGTACCCACTATCGACACCGGCACAGCTAAAGCGGGTATTAAAGTCGTTCGCCAGTTTTGCAAAAATAAATACACCACTAAAATCACTAAGATCAGCGCCTGAATAAGGGTATTGATCACCTCATTAATCGACAGCTTGATAAACTCAGAGGCATCATAAAATAACTGCCATTTCACTCCCTTTGGAAAAGCCGCGCTCAGGCGTTCCATCTCAGCCTTAACACGTTCAGTAACCGCTAATGCATTAGAGCCTGGTAACATATAAACCTGCAAAATAGTGGCGGGCTGTTCATTTAGTTTTGAATTTAAAGTGTACGCAGACGATGCCAGCTCAACCCTTGCAACATCTCGCAAGCGGATCATCGAGCCATCACTATTCACTCGCAGCATAATGTTATTAAATTCATCAACCTTATTAAGCCGTCCTTGTGCCCGCACCGGAAAATTAAGCTTAATTGCATCGCTCATTGGCTGAGCCCCAATCTCCCCAGCAGCGGCCTCTTTATTTTGTGCTTTGATTGCTGTGGTCACATCATTCACGGTTAACTCGTAGCCCGCTAAAATATCAGGCTTTAACCAGACCCGCATAGCATAAGAACGCGAGCCGGTGTTACGCACTTTACCAACCCCGGGAACACGCTTTAAAGCCGCCTCAACATTGATGCTAGCGTAGTTACTCAAATAGATTTCGTCATAGCGGGGGTCATCAGAGGTCAGTGCCAGTTTCAAAAGCTCAACGGAACTTTCATTAGAGACATTCACCCCTTCAGTTTGCACATCAACAGGTAAATTACTGCCTGCTTGGCTTGCGGTGTTCTGTACATCGACAAGGGCGAGATCTGGGTCGGTGCCAACATCAAAGGTGAGTGTGATCCCAACACTGCCAGAGTTAGTTGCCTTTGACTCCATATACAACATATTCGGTGTGCCATTTAATTCTTGCTCAAGAGGAATGGCTACCGACTCCGATGCGGTCTCAGCCGTTGCGCCAGGGAATGAAGCAGACACTTTAACTGACGGCGGAGCAATATCAGGGTATTGATCAATCGGTAGAGTAAAGAGCGAGACCAAGCCTGTGAGTAAAATAACTAACGAAATAACGATAGCAAACACTGGACGCTTGATAAAAAAGTGCGAAAACATAGTTAAGCTCCCTGCTGATTTTTTTCATCATCTTGTTTGCTTGGTTTATCTGGCGCCAGTGGAATGGTGCCCGTGTTTGGCGTTAATTGGCGTTTTTCAAACTCGGCTAACGAAATCGCTTTTACTTGCTGACCATGACGAATGCGGTGCAAACCTTTCACCACCACTTGCTCACCGGCACTCAAGCCAGCGCTGGCAACAATCCCTTGTTCACCGTAATGCTCAACAACAATAAAGCGCCGCTCTATCTCACCTGAGTCAAGTACCACCATCACATAAATACCGCCCTGCTCCACTTGTGTAGCTTCTTCGGGGACAACTATGGCATCTTTCAACTCAGATAATTTAATCCGTGCTTTTGTATATTGCCCAGGTAATAGCTCACTATTAGGGTTAGGCAGTTTTGCTCTTACTTTAAAGGTGCCCGTTTTCGGGCTAATTTTAGGGTCGGTAAAACTCACATCGCCCCAATATCGATACTCGCTGCCATCAGGCAAAGAAATACGTACAAAGCCCTCAAGTGCCTTGCCTTGTTGTTCGGCTTGTAACTGCTCCATCATGCTGGTCATACGCCGCTTGGCATTCAAATAATCAAGAGCCGACATATTAAAATTAACGAAAATAGGGTCTATTTGCTGAATGGTAGTAAGGAGTGAAATACCGTTACTGCCGACCAAAGCACCGAGATCGGCTTCAGAGCTACCAACCATGCCGCTAATTGGCGCCGTAATACGGGTATATTCTAAATCAAGCTTGGTTTCTTCAAGTTCTGCTTGGGTTGCTGATAATGACGCTTGAGCTTGCTCTTGAATAGAAATTGCATTGTCGTAGTCGAGCTGACTTGCTGCGTCTTGCTCATAGAGGGGTTTTAAACGAGTAACGTCGCGCTTTGCTTTTGCCAGCGCCGCTTGGTCTTTTTGTAGTGCGGCTTTAACGCGATTAAGCTTAGCTCGGTAGGGTCTATCATCAATGGTGTAGAGTAAATCACCTTCGTTTACCCAACTACCTTCAACAAATTCAACACTTTGTACAAAGCCGGTGATCCGTGCGCGTACTTCAACATCAAGTGATGCGTCTGTACGCGCCACGTAATTCCCATACAGCGGCACATCAAACTGCTTAACCTCAGCGGTAACCACTTCTTCAACGATAACTTGAGGTTGCTCTTTAGAACAACCCACCAGTGCCGCTAAGCACACGCACCCTATGACGTATTTGTTTAATAGCATACAACCTTCTCATTCCTTAAGCCTGTCTCTATCTTGCTATCTGTTGCAATACTACATAGATGAGGGATTCTTTGTTATTTTTGACAATTAGAGCAGTACACAGTGCTTCTTTGCCCTAATCTAATTTCTTTTAATGGCTCTTTACACGTTACACATGGCTCACCTTTGCGACCATAAACTAGTAATTGCTGGGCAAAATAACCGGGCTTACCATCACTTTGAGCAAAATCTTTTAATGTTGTGCCGCCTTGCGTGATAGCCGCAGCAAGTGTTTCTTTAATAATAGGCACTAATTGCTGATAACGCTTTAAAGACACCTTGCCGGCTTCTCGTTTCGGGTGAATTCCGGCCTTAAATAACGACTCATTGGCATAGATATTACCTACACCAACGACCACAGCGTTATCCATAATAAACTGTTTAATTGGTACTTTTTTATTTCTAGACTGTTCGTAAACACGCTTTGCAGCAAACTCATCGGTAAGTGGCTCCGGCCCAAGCTTGGTTAGCAAGGTATGACATTCGCCTGGTGCTTGCCATAAGCAGGCACCAAAGCGACGCGCGTCGTTGAGTCTTAGCGCTTTACCTGAGGCTAAAATAAATTCGATATGGTCGTGCTTTTTTAATGGCTCATCTGCGCTCACAACTCGTAAGTTGCCCGACATTCCTAAGTGCAAAATAACGCTACCCAGCTCACAACCGAGTAATAAATATTTTGCTCTACGCTCCACTGAAGTAACTTTAAGTCCTTGTAATTGATATACATCATCAGGCACAGGCCAACGCATACTGGGGTTATGAATATTTACTTTGGTCACTGTTTGGTTAAGCACATGCGGTGTTATTCCCAAACGGCTAACTTCAACTTCTGGTAATTCAGGCATCTGTGACTCTCTTAAAACGGATATAACGGAAATAACTTAGCAGCATCAGCTTGTTCAAGCTCAAATACTCGTTGTAACCGCTTATCTAATAAATAGTATTGCTGATCTATGTTGTACAACTGATACACCGCTGGCAACTGCTCACCGGCTAGCCACACGGAGGCAACATAATCAGCCGATGTCTGTGAAATTTTACTCACAGGGAGACTGGCAATAGTCAGTTTTTGATGTTGCCAAAGTTCAACGAGTTGTTCGAGCTGCTGCTCATCGCCTTGCCATGTGCTTTCTTGCAGTGATTGGCTACGCCAAGAGGTGCCGATACGCTCGATTTTTAATTCTGGAAATGCCATTGCTAAAATGAAGCTTTGCTCTGGGAGTAATGCTTGTACCCCTTCTTCAACGGGCTGTGTATTGAGCTTTTTATGTAGGCCATTGAAGAAAAAAATCATCAATAGCATCGAAATAATCACCACATTATTCCATGCTTTTCGGCTCAAGCGCATCAGTATCTTCCTCAGTTTTCAATATCTTAAAGTGTAACCAAAAAGGACATTAATTGGCAGTTGTAATTGATCAACAAAATTTCATGTCTGTTATGTATCAATCTGTCGATACTTTGCTAAAATATCCGCCAAATTTAAAGGAGTTCCGTCAATGTCAATGTATGTAGTGGGTCATAAGATCCCTGATTCAGATTCAATTTGCGGTGCAATTGCGCTTGCTTACTTAAAAAACCAGATCAATGAACCTGCGATCCCGACGCGTTTAGGTGAAGTATCACCTGAAACACAATTTATCCTAGATAAATTCGGTTTCGAAGCACCTGAGCTAAAACTTAGCTACGCAGGTGAAGACGTTTATATCGTTGACCACACAGAAAAAACACAAGCACCTGATGACATCGATGAAGCACGTGTTGTGGGTGTTGTTGATCACCACAAACTAGGCGACTTAACATCATCAACACCACTTGAGTGTTGGATCCGCCCAGTGGGTTGTTCAAACACTATCATCAAAATGATGTATGACTTCTACAACGTAGAGATTCCAAAAGATATCGCAGGCATAATGTTATGCGCTATCTTAAGCGACACTGTAATCTTTAAATCACCAACTTGCACAACAGCTGATATCAAATGTGTTGAAGCACTTGCTGAAATCGCTGGCATCGAAGATTTCAAAGAACTTGGCATGGAAATGTTCAAGGTTAAATCAGCAGTTGAAGGCACGCCTGCACGTGATTTAGTAATGCGTGATTTCAAAGACTTCAACATGAACGGTAAGCTAGTAGGTATTGGCCAGCTAGAAGTTATCGACCTTGCTGTATTTGATGAGATCAAAGCAGACCTTGAAGCTGACATCGCAAAGCTTAAAGAAGAAGGCGGTCGCCACTCAGTATTACTCCTGTTAACTGATATCATGAAAGAAGGCTCTGAAATGCTAATTGCGTCTGATGACGTATCAGTAATCGAAGCTGCCTATGATGTTAAATCAGAAGACGGTCGCGTTTGGTTAGATGGCGTATTAAGCCGTAAGAAGCAAGTAGTACCACCACTACAAGACGCTTTCGCAAAGATCTAATCAGAACTGTTAGATACAAAAAAGCCGATGTTACATCGGCTTTTTTTGTGTCTAAAATTTTCGCGGTAGTTAGATTTGCGTTGCATTACGCTGGCGTAACACCTCAAATAAACAAATACCGGTCGCAACTGACACATTTAAACTAGATACCGAACCAGCCATTGGGATTTTAACTAATAAATCACAATGCTCACGTGTAAGACGGCGCATACCATCCCCTTCTGCACCCATAACAACAGCCATTGGCCCTGTTAGGTTTGCATCAAATAACTCAGTATCTGTTTCACCGGCAGTACCAACAACCCAAACGCCTGCATCTTTAATTTCACGTAGCGTACGCGCAAGATTGGTTACTTGTACCAATGGCACTGTTTCTGCTGCACCACACGCTACCTTGCGCGCTGTGCCGTTTAGTTTTGCAGATTTATCTTTAGGAACGATAATCGCGTGTACGCCCGCAGCATCTGCACTACGTAAACAGGCACCTAAGTTATGCGGATCTGTAATGCCATCAAGCACCAATAAGAAAGGCGTTTCTTCACGGGCTATGATCTCATCTAGATCTTTTTCGTTGTACATGCGCGCCGCTTTTACATTAGCGATAATGCCTTGGTGCTGCTCACCATTTGCTTTATTATCAAGCGCTTTACGCTGCATAAATTGTACAGAAATACCGAATTTACGTGCTTGGTCAATAACCGGGTTTAAACGTTTATCTTCACGCCCTTTTAAAGCGTATATTTCTAAAAAGCGCTCAGGCTCTTTTGCTAATATTGCTTCAACTGAGTGAAAACCAAAAATTAATTCATTACTCACGTATTATTTGCTCCTCGGCCATTACGTTTACGGGCATTCTTACCCGGTCTTTTTGCCTTTTTGGTGGCTTTTTTCTTACTCTTCTTTTTACCGGCTTTTACAGCATCAGCTTGTTTACTATTAGGCTTTTTACGCCCTTTTGAAGGTGAAGACTTGCCACGTTTTTCATTCTCTTTGTCGCCTGATTTTGCCTCAAAGCTGCCTGACTGCGCTTTTTTACCAGGAATTTTACCTGCTTTGAGCTGGGCACGAACACTTGGTTTTGCAGGGGCACTACGGCCACGACGACGCGCATAACGGTCTTGTTGCGCTTCACCTGCTAACACTAAGTTTATGCGTCGCTCATCAAGACTGACAGATGACACCTGAACCGTTAGTTTATCGCCTAAACGATAAACGGAGTGAGTTTGTTCACCAATCAAGCAATGCTTAGCACCATCATAATGGAAATACTCATTGCCCAGGTTAGTTACATGGATCATGCCATCGATTTGTAAATCATCTAAGCGTACAAATAAACCAAAGTTAGTTACCGATGAGATCACCCCACCAAATTCGTCACCAACATGGTCTTGCATAAATTCACATTTAAGCCAATCTGCCACTTCGCGAGTCGCATCATCAGCACGGCGTTCAGTGGTTGAACACTGCTCACCTAAAATATCAACTTCGTCATCAGTGTAGGCATACTCACCCGATGTTTGCTGACCTTGCGCTTTAAGTACCGCTTTAATTGCACGGTGCACCACTAAATCAGGGTAACGACGAATTGGCGATGTAAAGTGGGCATAGGCTGGTAAAGCTAAACCAAAGTGGCCAATGTTATCTGGCTGATAAACCGCTTGCTTCATTGAACGGAGCAACATGGTTTGAATAAGCTCAGCTTCTGGGCGGTCGCCTAATTTAGCTAACACTTGGGTTATTTCTTTTGGTGTTGGCTCATCAGAAATGGCGGTTTCGATACCAAGCTCTGATAAAAAGTTTCTGAAGAAACCAAGCTTTTCAGCATCAGGCTCATCATGCACACGATAAAGCGCACTCGCCTCGTGCTTTTCTAATAATCGGGCTGCCGATACGTTCGCTAAAATCATGCACTCTTCGATAAGTTTGTGTGCATCATTGCGAACCACTGGCACGATTGATTCGATCTTACGATGTGCATTAAACACAAAGCGCGTTTCTAAAGTTTCAAACTCAATCGCACCACGCTCTTGGCGAGCAGCTTTAAGTGCCATGTACATTTGCTGTAAGTCAGTTAAATGTGGCACCATCTTGGCGTACTCTTCACGCAGCTTTTCATCGCCTTGTAAAATCGCATTCACTTTCGTGTAGGTAAAACGAGCGTGTGAATTCATCACCGCTTCGTAAAATTTATACCCAGACAACTTACCCGCTTCTGACACCGTCATCTCAGCAACCATACATAAACGGTCAACTTCTGGGTTCAATGAGCACAAGCCATTCGATAGCACTTTTGGCAGCATCGGAATAACTTGCTCAGGGAAGTATACTGAGTTACCACGTTCAATCGCTTCTTTATTCAGAGGCGTGTTCATTCCTACGTAGTGCGACACATCGGCAATGGCCACCCATAAACGCCAACCACCTGATGGTTTGCGCTCACAGTAAACGGCATCGTCAAAGTCACGGGCATCTTCACCGTCGATTGTAACTAGCGGTAAGTCACGTAAATCAACGCGACCTTGCTTTGCTTGTTCATCAACAAACTCACCTAAATGAGCGACTTGCTTTTCAACCGCTTCTGGCCAAACGTGGGGAATATCGTGATTGCGTAGTGCAACTTCAATTTCCATACCCGGTGCTAAATGCTCACCCAGTACCTCAGTGACTTTACCTACCGCATTCATATGTCGGCTTGGGTTTTGGGTAATTTGCACCTGCACCATTTGGTTGTGGCGCGCGCCATTTTCACTACCCGGTAGTATCATAATATCTTGCGTTATGCGTGGGTCTTCAGCCACAACAACTGCAATACCATGCTCAACAAAATAGCGGCCAACAATCGGGGCTCGCTCATTGGTCAGAACCTTGATGATGCGTGCATCGCATTTGCCACTTGAGCCTTTGCGGTTGCCTTTAGCAAGCACAATGTCACCGTGCAACACCATATTCATTTGGTGCTTTGCGATAAACCAATCTTTACTCTCACCTTCAACTTCTAAAAAGCCGAATCCGTCACGATGACCAATGACCTTGCCTTTAACCAGGCCTGATTCATCAATCAATGCGTAGCATTTAAACTTATTGAAATACAGTTGACCATCGCGTTCCATAGCACGTAAACGACGTTTGAACGCAATTTGACGCTCTGTATCATTCACATGTAATTCGTCACAAAGTTGTGTGAAGTTTGCTGGTTTGGCGCGAGATTCTAAGTGAGTAAGTATAAACTCACGGCTAGGGACGGGGTTTTCGTACTTTTCTTGTTCTCGACTGAGATTTGGATCCTGTTTTGACATTCACTATCTTGTTAGTTGGTTATGTTGTTATTTTAACCCATAACCTAACAATGAGACAGGCAAAAGCTATGAAACTTTTAAGAAATTGATTAATTCTGCCAAAAATGAAGCTTTGATATTCTTTGCAACAAACACTCTGTGTTAATATTTTCGGAAAATAACAACAAGCTAACATAATTATATGGATATTAACTTAACCCACTACCTTGCAACGATGGCCTACAACAGCGCCTATATTGGTCTGTTCATTGCGATCATAGCCGTTGCAAAACTGTCGTATAACTTAGCAACCCCTTATAACACCACCAGCCAATTAACAGATAATGCCAACAGTGCCTTGGGTTTATCTATTGGCGGCTACTTAGGGGCAATTACCATTATTTATGGCTTTGTTTTAGCTGGGCCTAGCCAAGGTTTGCTAAGCGATTTGATGAATGTATCACTGTACAGTGTATTAGGTATGGTGCTGCTAACCTGCTCACGTATTTTAAATGACAAATTACTGCTACGTTTGTTCTGTAACCAAGAGCAATTAATTAACCAACAAAATGAGGCTGTTGGCTTAGTACAAGCAGCAAACTATATGGCCGCAGCACTGATCATTGGTGGCGCATTAACCGGTGAAGGCAGCTGGTTATCAGCCATAGTGTTTTATTTTTTAGGGCAACTAATGCTGATCATTTTTGCCAAAGGCTATGATCACCTCACTGCTTTTAATCTTCATGAACAGCTCGAAAAAGGTAACAAAGCCGTTGCACTTAGCTTTTCAGGCACTATGTTGGCGTTAGCTATTATCTTGTGTCATGCGCTCATTGGTGGCTTTCATACTTGGCAACAAAGCTTAAGCTTATTCTTTATTGACGCATTATTTGGCTTTTTAATTTTACCAATTGTGCGTTACCTCGTTGATAAAATTATCTTTAGCAAAATTTCACTCGACCAAGCAATGCACGACAAAAACACCGCCGTTGCGGTTATTGAAAGCAGCATTGCAATCTGTGTTGCTGTTATCATCACTATCGCTATTTAAGCTTATTTATGGAGTAATGGATGAACATCTATAAGCTTTTTATTATTGCCGCTATCACATTTGTTGTTTGCTTAGTGATACGTGCAGATCTACAAGCGCCACTTATTAGTGGCCAATATGGCAACTTTAAAGACTACGACGGACAAGACAAACCTTACCTATTTACAGTCCCAGAAGATGGCCAAATGATGCGCTTAGAAATTAAAGGCAGACTGCCTTTAAACTCTTGGAAAGCCATTGATATCGAAATTTTTGACCCTGATGGTAACTACTTATTTAGTTACTCTGATGAACTTTGGGCCGAAACCGGACACGATTCAGATGGTAAATGGACTGAGTACCGTGATTATACTCATCACGATGTCCACTTCCCTAAGAAGGGGCAATATAGCGCCTACGTCAGTAGTACGTTTGGCCCAAATAAGCGTGCCGAACATTTTAGTTATACGTTTCGTATTATCCCAATCAAAGGTAACAGTAATTTCATGCTACCGCTGTTATGGATTTCTGGCTTCATCGGCGGTGTAGCGCTATTTGTAATACTGCATCGTTTAGAAGCTGAGCGTGAAGACTCCGATATTACTTATAAACCAATCAATAAGTTAAACCCTGAAGCTATAAAAGCAATGGAATCGCGCATCTCTGTTTGGCCTATTGTGTTACTGTTTTTAGCACCCGTGCTCTTCTTTTCCTTCTTGGCATATAGCAAAGGTGACAAAGAGCAAGATTGGCAAGTTTACTCCTATCACCACCTCACGATAAGCGTTGATAAACAATTGCGTGAACAAAGTATTGGCAGTGCAGGTTTCCGTTCACGAGGCGGCCCAGGTGGTAAATAAATCAATTCGCGAAAGCCACATTTTACTGTTTAGTATTTTTGTTGCTGGCCTTTGCTCAATTATCTATGAGCTACTGATCGCAACCACTGGTGCCTACTTTTTGGGTGATAGCATCACCCAATTTTCTCTGACAATTGGCGTCTATATGGCGGCAATGGGAGTTGGCTCTTATTTTTCGCGTTTTGTGCCTGATAAGCCATTGCTGGTGTATTTTATTGGCTTTGAGTTAGCACTTGCGCTACTTGGTGGTTTGAGTGTGCCATTGCTGTATTTCTGTTATGCGTTTGGTTTACCGCTGCAAGCAATTAGTATTTTACTCACCACGCTAATAGGGATTTTGATTGGTTTAGAAATTCCGCTATTAAGTCGCCTAATGGAAAAACATTATGCGCTAAAAGCAAACCTCGCTAATGTGTTATCTATTGACTACTTTGGCGCCCTGCTTGCGACTTTACTGTTTCCTTTTCTATTTTTACCTTGGCTTGGGGTTTTTAAAACAGCCTTAAGCTTTGGCTTAATGAATCTCAGTATTGCGCTGTTATTGCTGTGGTACTTTATCGACCATATCAGCCCAAATCGTCGAAAAGTGCTTAGACTCACATTAGTTTTAGTCTGCTCAGTATTAGTGCTTTGCTTATTTGCTAGCAAACAGCTTACCCATCTTTGGCAAAGCCAAATCTACGATGACCGTGTTGTGCACTCAGAACAAACGCCCTATCAGCAAATCGTACTGACTCGTCATAAAGATGATATTCGGCTTTATTTAAACGGTGGCTTACAGTTTTCATCGATTGATGAGTATCGCTATCACGAAGCGCTTATTCACCCCGCTATGGTGCGCCATGGTAATGCCAAACGTATTCTAATTTTAGGCGGTGGCGATGGCTTAGCAGCTAGAGAGCTTTTGAAATACCCGCAAATAGAATCTATTACCCTAGTCGATTTAGACCCAGCAGTAGCTAAGCTTGCGCAAACTAATCACAACCTGACAACACTTAACAAGCACTCACTCAGTGACCCTAAAGTGACGGTTATTCATCAAGATGCTTATGTGTTTATTGAGCAAAACGAACAGCTGTTCGATATTATTTTTATTGATTTACCTGATCCAAAAGCAATCAATTTAGCACGGCTTTACAGTCAGCAGTTTTATCAACTAGTAAAAACACGACTACCAAATAACGGTATTGTAGTGACCCAGGCCACCAGCCCATTTTTTGCAAAGCAAGCATTTTGGTCTATCAATAACACACTCAGTGCAGCAGGCTTTGCGCACACCTTACCTTATCATTTGAATGTACCCTCTTTTGGCGAATGGGGCTTTGTTATGGCTTGCAACTTGATGTGCAGTAACCAACAAGTATTGCCAGTTAAAACCCGCTTTTACCGCCCAGAAAATGACGCACAATTGTTTATTTTCACGCCGGATATTAGCGCTAACAATGAAAAAGTATCGACCCTTGATGAGCCCAATGTGCTGCACTATTACTTGCAAGGGTGGAAATATTGGAACTAAACGAATGGATTAGCCCATTTGGGGAGTTTACAAAGTAAAGGATTACCGTTACAAAGAGAGTTAATAACAACAATAACAAGGTTTGTAATGCAGGCGCACAAACAGAGCCTTATATACTTACATATTGCAGTACTCCTATTTGGTGGTACTGCATTATTCGCAAAGCTAGTCAGCTTAAGTGCATTAGATATTACCGTTTACCGAACAGCAATTGCAGGCTGTGCCTTACTGATCTTACTTACAATTCAACACAAAGCGATTAAGCTTCACTCGCGTCGCGACTACCTTATAGCCTTGTTACTTGGTATCACTGTTGGAATACATTGGCTCACCTACTTCGCAGGTATGCAACTAGCAGGTATTGCAGTCGGTATGATTGCCTTTTTTACTTACCCTGTTATCACGGTATTTTTAGAGCCTTTATTTCATGGCAGTAAACCTCAGCTCAAAGATATTTTTAGCGCCTTGGTGGTAATGCTTGGTATTTATTTACTTATTCCTGATGCCAGCTTAGGCAATGATGTCACACTCGGTATTGCTATTGGTATTTTGTCAGCGTTCTTTTTTGCGTTTCGAAATATCGTTCACAAGCGTTACTTTAGCCAGTATGGCGGCCCACAAACCATGCTTTATCAAACCTGGATCGCCTGCATTATGCTGTGCGTCTTTGTCGAAGTACCGCCATTACAAGTTGATACAATAAATTGGCTGCTATTAATTACCGTAGGGGTTATTTTTACAGCAGCACCGCATTCACTGTTTGCAGCAAGCCTAAAAAACTTATCAGCTTCAACCGCTGGTTTGATATCGTGTTTGCAGCCTTTATACGGTACGTTTTTCGCTTTTTTAATTTTGCATGAGCAACCTTCAATTAGCACTCTTATTGGTGGCGCACTGGTGATTAGTGCCGCTTTTTATGAAACATGGTCAGTGACTCGTAGGTATAAGCAATGATGAAAGTATTCGCTCACAGAGGTGCCAGTGGTACCTACCCAGAAAATACTCAAAGCGCCATTATCGCAGCTGTTGATTTAGCAGTAGATGGCATCGAAATTGATGTGCAAAGCTGCCTTGATGATTACATGATTATTCACGACACTTGGCTTGATCGTACAACCTCAGGTCGCGGTAAGGTAAATGCCTGCTCAAAAGAGCAAATTCAACAATACGATGCAGGCAATGGCGAAGTTGTACCGACTTTACAGCAGGCAATCGATTGGGTTGATGATAAAACACTGCTCAATTTAGAACTTAAACATACTTTTTCGCTAGATAAATTTGTTGAGCTTATAGAATCAAATGTCAGTGCAGGAAAGATATCTCGTGATAACCTGTTAGTCTCTTCATTTGATCACCACCAACTGATGTGGCTAAAGCAAAAATTGCCGTGGGTAAAGATAGGTGCACTCACCGCTTCTATACCAATTAATTACAGTGAGTTTGCACAAAAACTCCATGCCTACAGCATTCATGTAGATAAAAACTTTATAAACCATGAGTTTGTTGCTGACGCAAAACAACGCGGCCTTCAAGTTTATGCTTACACGGTCGATAAAGTGGAAGATATCGAATTAATGCTAGAGTATGGCGTAGATGGTATTTTTACTAATTTTCCGTGTCATACACAAATGACACTGCAGTCACTGTAACTCAACAAAACTAAGCTATACTGTTGAATTATGTGACATTGAACAATAAAAAATTACGCCAAAATGAATCAACACAACACCTTAATGAGTAGCTATATGCGCATTTACAATTTTATCGAACAAACTTTCTTTTACACCCTCACACGTAAGATTGTCGGTAATTTAGGTTTTGTGTTTGCGTTTCAAGCCATTACTTTGATTTGGCTTTATAGCAGCCTGTCAGAACAGCAAGCTGGCATGGGACTATTTTGGTTAATGACCTTTGTTATCATCGCGAGCTTTATTTTTACTATTTTCTATATGCGCTTTTTAATTGTGCGCCCAGTGCAAGCAATGCGCGATACACTTGAGCAAATCAACCGCCATGATGCCGATTTATCTGCCAAGTTACCACATTTTACCTACGATGAATTTCGTGATTTAAGTGAGCAGTACAATACCTTTACAGTTCATTTAGCAAACCTATTAGCAACTACTTATCAAAGTGCACAAGCCAGTGCTGATAGCAGTTCAAAGATGACTCATTCAATGCAGCAAACCGCAGAAATGAGCCATCAGCAAATAAAATTCAGTCAAACCATTACTGATTCAAGTAACCAAATTACTTCAAGCCTTGAGAATATCTCGGCGAATACGGACAGCGTACATCAAGTAAATAATGAACACTTGAGCTTTGTGCAGCACTCAGCTACTGAGTTATCGGCACTGGTTAAAAAGGTCGCGATGATAAGCCAAATTTTGGGTAACTTCTCAGCAACAGTGTCTGGTCTGAAAGAAAACAGCGAGAACATTCGCGCCATTTTGAAAATGGTCGAAGAATTTTCGGATCAAACCAATTTACTTGCCCTCAATGCTGCAATTGAGGCGGCACGTGCCGGTGAAGCTGGCCGAGGTTTTGCTGTGGTTGCCGATGAAGTCAGATCGCTCTCAGTTAAAGTAAACGATGCAACTCGCCAGATCAGCGATTTTATTAATCAGATGAACACCCTCGTTAGCGAAACCAATAAAGAGTCTGAGCAGTTAATTAGCCACTCGAGTGAAGCTGAAACAGCGATTAGCAACACCTCAACAGGCTTTAGCAATATGCTTGGCGAATTTGAGCAAAACCAACAACAACTACAACAGATTGTCAGCGCGGTGCATTTACTAGAGCAAACCCAAATCCAGACCCATCAAACGGTTGAGCAAATTGTGGCTTTGGGTGAGCAAGCTAAGCAGCAAATTGATGAATCACTCGCTGATTGCCAACAGTCCCATAAACTGAGCCAACAAACCCAAGAGCAGTTAAAACGCTTTGTGTGATCGGCTTTTAACTGCTGCTCTGAGTCAAACTATGTTAAAGTAGCCGCTTCTTGGCTACTTTTTTATTGACCGTGACAACACCCGCTATTGATTATGAACAACTCGCACTGCAAATAAAGCAATGGGGAAAAGACCTTGGCTTTGCAGAAGTCGGGATCACTGATATTGACCTAACGAAGCATGAAGCCCAGCTACAACGATGGTTAGATTTAGGCTATCACGGTGAGATGGAATACATGGCAGCTCATGGTATGAAGCGAGCGCGCCCAGCAGAGCTGGTACCTGGCACGCAGCGAGTCATCTCAGTAAAAATGAACTACCTGCCGCCTGATGCAAGTTTTGCTAAAAACCTTAAACAAACCGACAAAGCGTACATCAGTCGCTATGCACTAGGTCGTGATTATCACAAGTTAATTCGCAACCGTTTGAAAAAATTAGGCCAACAAATAGAACAGCATATCGGCCAACTCGGTTTTCGCCCCTTTGTTGACTCAGCCCCTGTACTTGAAAGACAACTAGCCGAAAAGGCAGGCTTAGGTTGGCGTGGAAAACATAGTTTATTAATCAATAAAGAAGCGGGCTCTTGGTTTTTCTTAGGTGAGTTATTTGTTGATATACCGCTGCCTATTGATGAAGAAAATAGTTTTGAAGGCTGTGGTAAATGCGTTGCCTGTATGACGTTGTGCCCAACCGGTGCAATTGTCGAGCCTTATGTCGTTGATGCCCGTAAGTGTATTTCTTACCTAACGATTGAATTACAAGGCGCGATCCCAGAAGAATATCGTCCGCTGCTAGGCAATCGTGTTTATGGCTGTGATGATTGCCAGTTAGTGTGTCCATGGAATCGCTATGGTCAGATCACCGATGAAGCTGACTTTCACCCAAGAACACAGCTTAAAGACCAAGACTTACTGACTTTATTTGCATGGGATGAAACTACCTTTCTTAAAAATACCGAAGGCAGCCCTATACGCCGCATTGGTCACGAACGTTGGTTAAGAAATCTTGCTGTCGGCTTAGGTAATGCTGATTACAACGATCAAATAATCGAGGCTTTAGAGCAAAGGTTAACAACAGCTACAGCTTTGGTCGCTGAGCATATCGAGTGGGCACTTGATCAGCAAAAAAATAAGCGCCAGTTAAAGCTTCGTAAAACGGCGCGCTTAATTCGCATTGTTGAAAAAGGCCTACCCAGAGATGCTTGATGACTAGTTCAAGCTTTGCCCTATCGCGTTAATAATAGCGATAAGTCATTCTCAATTTCTTTAAAGGCCGCTTTAACCCCTTTTACAGACTCCTCTCGAGCCACTGAGTTCTGAATGGTTTCGTCGACCTTTTGATAGATAAACACCTCTTGGTCTTCATCTAAGCCCATGGTCGGTATGCGACTTTCTAAGTCTTCTTGAAGCCGCTTAAATACAGCTTCGTTATTGATACGGTTTTCATTTAAAAGCTCAATCAAACCTGTAAATTTGCTGTGCACCTTACCTACAGCATCATTTAACTGTTGCTGTTGCTGAAGAAGCTCTTTCTTCGTGAGAATCGCTTTTAGCTGTTGCTCTGTAACACTGACTAAAAAACAGATATGGTCTCGAATTCGACCATGCTTATCGGGGTCTTGCCCAGGCATATTTAAGATAAGCAAACTAATCATTTCATAGTTTACTAAAATCCGATTTGAGAACTCGTGCAATCGACCTTTGCTTTTCAGCATTTCAAACAGCTCGATCACAATCGGCGAGCACACACCCGACACAGAGAAATGTAATACTTCGTTATCTAATCTAAACTCCACATTACTTTGTAAATCAAACGCACCTAAACAGTTTAAAAAGGCTTTGCCGAGTTCATGTTCGTTATCTATTGAACCTATATGCTCAATATAATTAACAATTTGTCCCATTTCACTGCTGTTTGCCATGGCATTAAATGCCGTTGACGTAGCATCTTCCACTTGCTGCTCTAGCGACTCTTTTTCGATTAGCACTTGATTTAAATGTTGTAGCTTAAGCTTAAGCTCATTATGGCTAAATGGTTTAACAATGTAGTCTTCTGCACCAACAGAATAACCTTCCATGCGCTCCTCAACGGTGCCTCTGGCTGAGACAAACATCACAATAATTTTTTGCGTATTGGGATTTTCTTTGAGTTTACGACAGACATCGTAACCACTCATTTGTGGCATGCTCACATCGAGTAAAATCACTTGAGGGTCGAACTCTTCAACGACTTCTAAGCATTCTGGGCCGCTATTAACCATTTTCAGCTCAAAATCGAGATCCTCAAGGATCTCTTCAATAATTTCTAAATTAAATGGTTCATCATCAACCGCTAAAATACGTTTCAAGGCCATGATTATCTCTTCCGTTTTATTAATTCATCGATATAGACTGTTGTTCATTTGCCAAGTGTTGCGGCAAGTCTATTTCTAAGGGCAGCCGTACCAAAATAGTGGCGCCCCCGTACTCATTGTTACTTGCCGAAATAGTGCCTTGATGTAAGGCTACAAATTCCCGACAAATAGCTAATCCAAGCCCAGTGCCTCCCGCACCACTGTTGGTTTTACTGCTTTGCTCAAACTTAGCAAAAATCTTTTCAAGCTCTTGTTCAGGGATCCCTATTCCGCGGTCAATAACAGCGATTTCGGCCATCTGCTCATTCACCGCTAAACTAATATCAATTTCGCTATTCGGCTCACTAAACTTCAATGCATTACCGATCAAGTTACGCATAATTTGATTAATTTGTTCTTCGTCGCATTCAAGCACAATGCCTTGTTCAAAACCTATAGGCCGAATAGCAATACTTTTTTCAAGGGCTGTGCCCGACACATCATCAATGCTGGTTTTTATAATATTGCTTAAGTTATGCTTTTGCGGATTGAACGGGAATTTCCCGACATCGAGTTTTGATAGATCGAGTAAGTTATTTAGCAGCGATAATAATCGCTCACCACTTTGCTCAATTCTAGATAGATACTTGTTTAACTTGTCTGTACTTAAATCGTCATTAGCAACCTTATCAAGCCCAAAGCGAGCAAAGCTTAAAATAGAATGCATAGGTGTTCTAAGTTCATGAGACATGTTCGCTAAAAACTCAGATTTACTATGATTTGCCGCTTCTGCCACATTTTTAGCATGCTCTAACTGAGCAGTACGGGCTTTGACCTCTTCTTCAAGCAAATCTTTAGCTTCAACGAGTAAATCCTCTTTCTCTTTAAGATGTGTAACATTTTTAAAGATCACCGCTAGCGCAATTTCGCCGTGGTGGTCGATTTCGTTAAACGAGCCAACTAAAGGCACCTCACTGCCATTTTTCTTGAGTAGTCGTAAGTCACAACTAAATTGTCGGTTTTTACTTAAAGTCGCAATCTTATCTTTGATGCGCTCAGTTGAAGCAACATCAAAAAATTCAAAAACAGAGCAATTCTCAAACTCTTTCAGCGGTTTTTCGAAAAGCTGCTCGCAGGCGTCGTTAGTTTCTATAACCTTACCACCACGTTCAAATAGAATGATGGCATCGGGTGTGTGTTTAAAAATAACTCGAAGTAAACTGTCTTTTTCGATGAGTGCATCAACTGTATTTTGCAAACGCTCTACTAACTCAGTGTTGTGTCGCCTTAATAGTTCTGTTTGCCAAAGTTTATGTACTGATTGCAGCAGGCTATTATCATCAACCGGCTTGATGAGCACATCTTCTACCCCTTGACGAATAGCTGCTACCATCGAGACTTGATCAGGCTTAGAGGTATAAAGTAAACAACGACTATTAGGCTGACATGTTTTGAGCTTATTAAAGAGCTCAAGCCCTGTGCCATCAGTAAAAGTAAAATCACTTATGAGTAAATCAATGTTCTGCTCTTTAATAACATCCATAGCAGATGCAGTATTATCAGCTGTGAAGGTTTTAATATGTGCCCCTTTTAGGTTTAGGGCTATTTGCGCCAAACGTTCTGCGCAGTGATCAACGAGTAACACGGTAGGAAGTTGAAGAATATTATCGCTGTCGAGCTCAAGTACCCCTTCTAATAAAGAGCTAATTTCTTTATTAGCAAAGAAGGGGTAAATCACCACAGCATTAGGTAATAGGCGATTTACTTCACTAAAATGCTCTAGTAAATCACTACGCTGCGCTTTAGGCGCTAGCAGCAAGAAGTGCTCTTGTGCGAACACTCCCATTAGCGTTTTAATAACAGTGGTTGGTACACCATGAGAAGCTGCAACAAGATCAAAGTCTTGCTCTAAAACAGCATCATCAACCATTGCAAAATGTAATAGCTCAACTCGACAGCCAATCAGCTCTAGTAGCACCTTGACCCGCATTGCTAAAACACTATTGCTATCAACAATCAATATTCTTCGCACAGTAGACTAGACTCGCTTAATAATAAATACTTATTTTAGCGTAGTCTAAAATCGCAATGGGTCACAATTTGTACCGCATTTTTTTATTAGCTTTTTAGCTAATTAACTGTCTAAACGCTTTCCTAAAATGGTAAGGCTATAGGCTTTATCATCCATGATCGCAATCTCAGGAAGCTCTCCCCAGACCTTGTAATCAAAGCGATTAAACAGTTTTATACTTGGTAGGTTATGACTAAAGATAAAAGCTAATAACACCTTGATATTAAGTGTTTTTGCATGCTGTTCTGAAAATGTAAGCAATTGTTTACCTAGCCCCTTCCCTTGAGCTTGCTGGGTGATGTAAATGCTAATTTCAACGGTACCATCATAGGCAGGTCGGCCATAAAACGACTTATAACTCAGCCAAGCAAGCACTTTACCTTGTTGCTCAAAAACAAAGATAGGTCTTTTCTCTGTATGACTATCAAACCAAGCTTGTTTGTCTGCAACCGACACCTCTTCAGTATCTGCGGTTACCATACGCCCGGGGATGGTTTCGTTATAAATAGCGACTATGTCAGTTAAATCGTTTTGTATTGCTTTGCGAATCGTCATAAATAGCTGAAATTAAATGATCACTTTGCTGCATATTAGCGTATATTCATCACAAATAACTAGCGGGAAATAACTATGTATAAATATGCTTTGTTACTTGCAGCAGGTCTAATAACAACCAACCTTGCAGCACAAACTACTGAGGCTACGCCAACTGCTAAAGCAAGCAGCCAATGTGATGACTTTACCAATGTTACAATGAGAAAGTTACGCTCAAAAGAGTCAATTAACTTCTGCGAATTCAAAGACAAACCACTGCTCATTGTAAATACCGCTAGCAATTGTGGTTTTACCGGCCAGTTTGAAGGCTTAGAAGCCATTCATAAAGAATATAAAGACCAAGGCTTAGTGGTACTAGGGTTTCCATCAGATGACTTTTTCCAAGAAGAAGACGATGAAAAAGACACTGCAAAAGTATGTTTCATCAATTATGGCGTAACCTTTAATATGCTGGCTACCAGTGCCGTTCGCGGTAGCGATGCAAACCCGATATTCAAACACCTAAACGAAGCAACTAGCTCACCTAACTGGAACTTTTACAAATATTTAGTGTCTGCTGACCGTAAGACAGTGCAGCGCTTTAATAGTAAAACTAAGCCACAATCGCAAACTTTACGCGATGCAATTGAAGCTGAGCTAACTGCAAAATAAATTTAATTTTTCGTTCGGTAAATATTGAACTAAACTAGTAATTTAATACTAAAACACACATTAGGAGATGTTATGGCAGTAGCCAGTGCAAGACACATTCTCGTAGACAGTGAAGCTCACTGTTTAGATTTAAAACAGCAAATTGAGCAAGGAGCTGACTTTGCAGAGCTTGCTCGTGCTCATTCTAATTGCCCATCTGGCCAAGATGGTGGTGCATTAGGTGAGTTTGGCCCTGGCATGATGGTTCCAGAGTTCGACAAAGTCGTATTCTCTGCACCAATTAACCAAGTACAAGGCCCGGTACAAACTCAGTTTGGTTATCATCTTCTAGAAGTAACAAGCCGTACTGACTAATTAACAAATTGATTTCAAAAAGCCGCTTCACAGCGGCTTTTTTTTGCAAAGGATACCATCATGCAATTACTAGGCTCTACTACCTCACCTTTTGTGCGCCGTATTCGGATTTGGGCGACACTTAATAACCTACCTATTGATTTTGTTAATTTGGATATTTTCTCTGAGCAAGACAGACAAACCATGATAGCTCATAACCCTGCCAGAAAAATTCCTGTATTAATCGACCATGATTTTACCTTATGTGATTCCAACTCAATTATTCGCTATCTACTAGAGAAAGCTGATCAGCCGTTACTTAGCTGGCAGCAAGAGAACTACTTAACCATTATCAATGCCTGCAATGATTCACTGGTAGAAATTTTACTTTGTCAGCGTTCAGGGTTTGATACCAACAGCGACAAACTATTTTTTAATTTACAGAATGAACGAATTGTTGAAACATTAGCCTATTTAAATACTCATTTATCGGAGCCAGTATTTAAAAGCTGTGAATACCTCAACATCAGTTTATACTGCTTGTTAGATTGGATCCGCTTCCGCGAATTAACTGATTTTAGCCAACTAGAAAACTTAGTTGGTTTTTATCATAAATTCGCCGATAAAGCGGCGGTACAACAAACAGATCCACGAATATAAAGATAAGGGTTACGCAAATGAGCGATATCGAAATTGAATCAGAATTAGTTAGCTTTGTAGAAAAAGTTCGTTTGAACGAATCTATGTGGGCACTGGGTGCCGAAGATGGTGGTTTTGTTGTCTGTGAATCAAACCAATTTAGCGACACAGATGTGCTATTACTTTGGGGTACTGAAGACGCTGCAAAAGCACAATGTAAAGATGAGTGGCAAGACTATACCCCTGTTGAAATTGGCCTAGACGAATTTCTTGATGAGTGGGTTGAAGACCTTAACGAAGATGATGCGCTTGTTGGTTTAAACTGGAACGATGATCAAGTATGCGTTGAAATCGAACCGGTTGGTTTAGCTAAAGCTCTTTGCGATTAATCGCAATCCTTAAGCTTATAACGACACGGCCGTATTTATGGCAGTGTCGTTAAGCTGGAAACTTGATACTTATATTGATTTTAACAATAGAACCACTATTACTTGCAATCAATGCCTTGCCTAAATCGCTTTTAATTCCAACTGAAGCTCGCATCTTGAGGTGGTTTGGGTATATCAGTTATACTCTTCGACACATCTTTATTATCAAGGTATTAGGTTGAAGTCCCATCTTGGTCGTAGGCCCTTTTCGGCCATGGAATTACATACCCTGTATAATGGTTACATTTATGGTGATCAGCGTTTAGCACGTGAACAAGCTAAGCATTGGCACTTTTGGCTGCCTTTATTTGCCTATTACACCGGTGCCTACAGCGATGAAATTGGCCATTTAACCCTTGATAATATTGTCACCCTTGATGGAATTCGCTGCTTTGATTTTCATACACATGGCAAGATAAAACCCCGCTATGTGCCTATCCACAATGCATTACTCGATGCAGGACTTGACCAATACTTAGGCTATTTAAATGAGCAAAATCAGCAACGACTGATGTTTGATTTACCCGCTAAATCTGGTCGCTACAGCGAAAAAGTACGTATTTGGTTTTCGGGTGAAGGTGAACGTGCTGGTTATTTACAAAAGTGCGCTATTCCTACTGTTGATCAGCAAGGTATGAAAACCGCGATAAGCAGCTTACGGCTCAACTTTGAACAACAAGTGCGAATTCATGCACTGCAAGCCAACTGCAAAGACGCCTTTAACTACTTGCTTGGTTTTAAAGATTTCAACGAGCAACGCTTTGCTGATATGCAGTTATTAAATACCGTGCTGCAAAACATACGACAAATAAACCCGCAACTGCATTGGCAGCGTTTCATTGACCGCCATAATTAACTGACAAACTTTGTTACTAACTATTTATTACTGTTCAAATTAAAACCTGATAGCATGGTGATTCGCCCCTCATAGCAGGTGCCTTTCTAACAACAAAAAATCAGGGATACTTATGTTCTTAAAAAGCCTATTAACGGTGAGTGTTGCACTTGCTGTTAGCTCAGCCCATGCCAATGAATATGTTATCGAAAAGCTTGCCAAGCCTAGCTCACAACAAGTAGAACTTACGCTTGATCCTGCCAAAGACAATTTTTCTGGTCATACCGAAATTGCTTTAGAGGTTCTAAAAGCAACGAATTATATCGAATTAAACGGTATTGATTATGCAGTTAGCATGGCGAAAATTTTAGGTGCAGAAAACTGTGACCTAAGTGCTGAAATGCTAAAAACAGGCAAAGTTAAATTCGCTTGTGAAGAAAAAATTCAGCCAGGTAAATACACTTTAAAAGTTGATTTTACCGCACCTTATAACCGCCAAAGTGTTGGTTTATATAAAACTTTAGATCAAGGCACACCTTATCTTTTCACGCAATTTGAAATGAGCGATGCGCGTCGTGCATTCCCGGTTTTTGACGAGCCAAGTTATAAAATTCCATTTCAGCTAACTATCACAGCGCCAACATCACAAAAAGTGTATGCCAATACACCGGTTTTAAAAACCAAAGTTGATGGCGATATGACAACGCACTTTTTCGACAAAACGCCACCTATTCCTTCGTACTTAGTCGCTATGGCTGTGGGCCCGTTTGAAGAGCTTGAAATTAAAGGCATGCCAATCCCTGGCCGTGTACTGACTCCGCAAGGTAAAATTCACCTTGCTGATTACGCAAAAGAAAATATGCCGCGTGTGTTAAAAGCCCTAGAAGATTATTTTGGCATTCCTTACGTATACAAAAAGCTAGACTCAGTGGCAGTGCCAGAGTTTCCATTTGGCGCAATGGAAAACGCAGGCCTAGTGACTTATCGTGAAGACATTTTACTAGTAGACCTTGCTACAGCAACGCGTAGCAAAAAAGAGCGTAATGTATCAATCATTGCCCATGAGTTAGCGCACCAGTGGTACGGTAACCTAGTGACTATGAAGTGGTGGAATGATTTATGGTTAAACGAAGCATTCGCAAGCTGGATGGCAGCGAAAATCACTGCACAAATCAACCCAGAATTTGAGTCGCACTTAGACTTACCACAAAACCATGTGATGGCACTAGATGCGCGTCTAAGTACTAAACCTATTCGTAAGCCAATCAAAACTGAAGCTGATATCATGGATGGCCTTGGCCTTGCCTACAGTAAAGGGAGTGCGGTTTTATCTATGGTTGAAAACTGGATTGGCGAAGAGGCATTCCAGCAAGGTATTCGTGCTTACTTGAAGAAATTCTCGTATAAAAATGCAGAAGCTGCTGATCTATGGCAAGCACTAGGCGAAGCGTCTAATAAAGATGTGGCAAGTGTTCTTAAATCGTTTATCGAACAGTCATCTTTCCCACTTATTAAAGTAACGCAAGATGGTAAGAAAATTAATATCAGCCAAAGCCGCTTTGTAAATGCTGGCGTTGATGCACCAGCACAACTTTGGAATGTTCCGGTTGCAATTAAGTATGGTGCAGGCGACAAAGTTAAAACCGCAAGTGTGCTGCTGAATAAAGAAACACAGCAACTGACTCTCGACTTTGAACCTGAGTGGATCTACCCAGATCAAGGTGCCATGGGTTATTACCGCTGGGTATTAAATGATGCACAGTTCAATGCTCTATTAGAGAATGCAGCAGATAAGCTAACGGTGCGTGAGCGCTTAGCGCTACTTTCTGCGGTTGATTCATTACTTGACGCGGGTGTTATCTCTGCGGCTCACTTAATGCAAACTTTAGAAGCCTTTGTGAGTGATGCTCACCCATTAGTAGCAAACACAGCATTAGGTTACCTAGCTTCTCAAAAACGTGTATTCGAAGACGACAGCAACCGTGACTTATGGCCTAAGTTTATCCGTAACAGCATTGCACCTGCTGCTAAACAATATGGTTTAACAGCAAAAGCAGGTGAAGATGCAGCGGTATCGCAATTGCGTGCGCAAGTTATTGCCCGTTTAGGTTTTGATGGTCAAGACCAAAAAGTCATTGATACTGCAAAAGCACAAGCGGCACTGTACTTAAACAACCCTGAAAATGTTGACCCATATTTAGCTTCAACTTACTTAAACCTTGCGGCTTACCATGGCGATGCAAAGTTACTTGAAAAGTACAAGCAAACTTTTAAAACCACCAAAGATCCACAAGTGCGTACTAAGATGCTGGCAGCGATGGGTTACTTTGGTAAACCTGAGTTACAAAAAGCGGTTCTAGAGTACAGCTTAACAGATAACGTAACAGCCTCTGATATGCGTACGTTATTAGGTGGTTTAGGCTATGGTAAAGAACGTGAAGCACTGTTTATTGAGTGGATTTACAACAATTACGATGCCATCACTAAGAACTTACCGCCGTTCTTTGTACCAAACTTACCGTTCTTCACGACAGCAAGCTGTGATGCGAAAAGCCTAGAGAAAACCAAAACCTTCTTCAACGATAAAATCACTGAAGTACCAGGTTATGCACGTTCTCTTAGTAAGCTTGAAGAAAGCATTAATGATTGTATTGCACTGAAAAACCGTGAGTTAAGCTCGGTGAATAGCTTCCTTAAGCGCTAATTAAAGCAAATGCAAAAAGGGCCACAATGTGGCCCTTTTTTATTGCGCTAAAATAGCAGTTAACTTAGTTATAAATTGCTCTGCAGCTTCAGGTGAGGTGACTTTAAATGCAATACCATAATGAATGGGTTGTGCACTTTTATGAATGCGAGTTGGAAAACGGGTCATTTCACTACTGTGAAAGTAGTCTTTGATACGCGTAATGCCCTCTATTGACTCAAAATCAGCACTGAATACTTCAAATATAGGTCTAATAACAATTTTAGCCTGGCCACTTTGCTCATGAACATAAAATGCCTCTTTTGAGCTAGCTGGCATAAATTCGTTAATATTTTTAATCTTAAAATTACTGCGGCAGCCCGCTTTAACCAGCTGTACACTCACTTGCTCGGCAGAAAAAGACAAAGGCGTTCCTTACATATAACGTGGATAGTTTAGCCACAGTACAGCAATCAGGCAAAAACCGTTACTCATTTATTACATACAAATGCCAGTTTGCTCTGTTTGTAATTTAACCGTGAGATTGAACCATCACAAAAGCGTCTTAAATCAAGCCACTGTGATACCACTTCAGGCTCTGTAAGGCTGCGCTTATGAACTCGATTATTAACCGCATAAGCCACAGTGTCTTTGTCAATTAAAGCAAAGTCTTGCACCGACTCAGGTAATCTAAATAAATCACTAACTTCCTCAGTTTGCGGCGCAAAGCGTGCAACCCAATGTTGGTTGTTTTTGTTATAACTAAATAAATAACTGTTTGTGTGCTTATCAAAAATTAAAGTACGGCCAATATCACCGGCAATGACACGCGGTTTAGCAGCTGCAACACGAGTGTATTGCAATGTATGCGGCTCACCTAAGATAAACATGATCAGGTCTTCATCAGCGCCCCAAGCGTGGTAGCCAACCGGCTCAATCCATTCAAAAACTCGGCTAGCAACAGATTCTTCTGCTAATGGATACTGCCATAACTTTTGCTTGCCATCTGCTTCGACCACGATTGCCGACAAGGCTTGCTGATTTGGCATCAGCGTAGGCGAGTATTCACTGACAGGCGTGTTGGTGATATTCACGCTGCTCTTAGATGTAAAGTCATAAAACGCAATATCGGTTTGTGACTGGCCATTTTCGTCAACAACCTCATGGGTATAGTAAAGCCCTGTATCAACTAAAAATGGTTGATTATTATAAGCTTTATCATCTGTTACTCGCGACACCTGCATGCCATATGGGGTATCTAAGTCGGCGAGTAATATTTCGCTTTTAGGCATCGCTGCATGTACGTGACTGGTAAAAAACGTCCCTGCTGCGACGAAAAGTAAAGACGAAATCAATTTCATGTTGTTCTCTCGTTTTAATTTTTATCAGCCCATGATAGCGTTAATTAATCCGCCAGTCACTTGACCTTACCATGCTCGACCTTTATAACTAGGACGTGTTCGTTTTTTATCAGTTTCTACTGATTGATTTTATGCACGATAATACCAATCGAGCTAAGTAACTGACCATTTAACACGCTAGAATGGTTAACAATTCAAGCCGACTGGTATCAACAATAACGAGAATAATTATGTCAGCTAAACACCCTATCATCGCTATTACCGGTTCATCTGGGGCGGGGACTACTACAACCACCAATGCGATTAAGCACATTTTTAGAAGCTTAAGCATTGATGCAGCCTTCATCGAAGGCGATAGCTTTCATCGTTATACACGTCCAGAAATGGATAAAAAAGTCCGTGAAGCACAACAAGAAGGCAAGCATATTAGCTACTTTGGCCGAGAAGCTAACGATTTTGGCGCCCTTGAGGAGCTTTTTTATCAATATGGCGAAACCGGGCAAGGTAAAATCAGACGCTACTTACATACTTTCGACGAAGCGGTCCCTTATAACCAATTACCTGGCACCTTTACCCCTTGGCAAGACTTAGAATCAAATACAGATATCTTATTCTATGAAGGTCTACATGGTGGTGCTGTCGATGAGAATCATGATGTTGCTAAGCATGTCGATTTATTGATTGGTATGGTGCCTATTATCAACCTTGAGTGGATCCAAAAGCTCATTCGCGACACCTCTGAACGAGGCCACTCTCGTGAAGCGGTAATGGGCTCTATTGTACGCTCGATGGACGATTACATAAATCATATTACTCCGCAGTTTTCGCGTACTCATATTAACTTCCAGCGAGTGCCAACGGTTGATACCTCAAACCCATTCAGCGCAAAAGATATTCCTTCTTTAGACGAAAGCTTTGTTGTTATTCGCTTTCGTGGCATAGATGACGTCGACTTTCCGTACTATTTGAGCATGATTGAAGGCAGCTTTATGTCTCGTATCAACACCCTTGTGGTACCTGGAGGTAAAATGGGCTTAGCTATGGAGCTTGTGTTAACGCCGTTGATCAAAGATATTATTTTGAAAAAACGCGCCCTTGAAAATTTAGCCCCGGTTGACTTGCCGATTTAACTCACTCGGGTACACTGCTGACTCTGGTGAAAACAATGGAGTCGTCGGCTTGAAACAAACTTTACGTGTTATTGTTGGTTCAAAGAACCCCGTTAAAATTAACGCGGCTAAACATGTCTTTAGTCTTTATTTCCCAAATCATACCATTGAATGCAAAGGTGAAGATGCACCTTCTGGTGTGCCTGATCAGCCGCTAGGCGAAGATGAAACCCGTATCGGCGCTGAAAATCGTGTTAAGTATTGCCAAGATCACTTTGACGCCGACTTTTATGCAGCAATGGAAGGCGGCGCAGAACAATTTAGTTATGGCGCTGCAACCTTTGCCTTTGTAGTGATTGCAAACAAGCAGCAATTTAGCGTTGGTCGCAGTAGCAACCTACCGTTACCGCAACCTTTTTACGATGCTTTGCTAGCTGGTAAAGAACTAGGTGATGTCATGGATGAGGCGTTCAATACCGTTAATATCAAACAACAAGGTGGTGCTATTGGCTTATTAACCAATCACCTTGCCACGCGCGAAAGTACTTATGTACAAGCGCTGACATTGGCCATGGCGCCATTTTCACACCCTACCCTATTCAACCAGTAATTAGGATAACCATGAAGTATAGCCACGTATTATTCGATGCAGATGAAACGCTATTTAGTTTTAATGCATTCGAAGGTTTAAAAGTGATGTTTGCACATTACGGCGTAGAATTTACTGAGTCAGATTATCATCATTACCAAGCAACCAATAAGCCGCTTTGGGTTGCTTATCAAAAGCATGAAATTACCGCCAGTGAGCTACAGATAACTCGCTTTACAGAATGGGCTAATAGACTCGATGTGCCAGCAAAAGAGCTTAACGATGGCTTCTTGGATGCTATGGCATCTATTTGTGTGCCATTACCTGGTGCAGTTGACTTGCTTACAAAGTTAAAACCACACGCCAAGCTAGGCATTATTACCAATGGGTTTGCTAAGTTACAACAAAAACGCCTAGAGCACACCGGTTTACAGGATATGTTCGATTGGCTAGTTATTTCAGAGTTAGTCGGTAAAGCAAAGCCTGCCCCAGAGATTTTTCAACATACATTTCAATTGATGGGGAATCCGCCAAAAGAGCAGATTTTAATGGTAGGTGATACCGCTGCCAGCGATATTTTAGGTGGTCACAATGTGGGTATCGACACGTGTTGGTTACAACACCCGGGAGTTGAGCTACCAGAGGATATTAAACCAACTTATCAAATCAATCAGTTGGTCGAGCTTGAAGCTATTTTAGGCTTATAATTCTTGATAATAGTTTGGCAAAAAAATGACGCTTAAAGCGTCATTTTTTATAACTGTAATATGCTTGCGATTAAGCTGTCGCTACTTCTAGGCCTGGTGCTGGCATAGTCACTGGGGTATCGAATGTTGCCCATTCCCATGCTGACTCAGTCGCCATAATTTTACGAAGTAGTTTATTGTTTAAATCATGGCCTGATTTATAAGCCGTGATTTTACCTAGAATGTTGTGGCCTGTCATAAACATATCACCCACACAGTCTAAGATCTTGTGTTTAACAAACTCATCGCTGTAACGTAAGCCGTTTGGATTTAGTACTTTAAACTCATCCAATACAACTGCGTTATCCATGCTACCACCTAATGCTAGGTTGTTAGCGTGCATATACTCGATATCTTTCATAAAGCCGAAAGTACGTGCGCGGCTGATTTCTTCAGTGAAGCTTTGTGCCGTGATATCTAAACCGATACGTTGGCGGCTTTCATTGATTGCTGGGTGATCAAACGCAATTTCAAAATCGATGTGGAAACCATCATATGGTTCGATCTCAGCCCATTTATCGCCTTCTTCAATACGTACTTTTTCTTTAATACGAATAAAGCGCTTAGCTGCATTTACTTCTTTAATGCCGCCTTTTTGTAACAAATAGATAAATGGTAATGCACTACCATCCATAATTGGTACTTCTGAGCTATCTAATTCAACAATTAGATTATCAATACCCATTGCCGCTACCGCAGCAATAAGGTGCTCAGTCGTTGATAAGCGAACGCCATCTTTGTTCGTCAAACAGGTACACAGTTGCGTATCACCAACGGCTTCTGGTGTTGTTTCAAAATCAACAACCGGATCAAGGTCTACGCGACGAAATACTATCCCAGTATTTGCGCTCGCAGGTCGGAGAGTAATAGTGACCTTCTCACCTTTATGAAGTCCAATTCCTATGGCTTTGACTACTTCTGCAATCGTACGCTGTTTAATCATAGGTTCGCTCACTTATAGTTACAGTTAGACGGAGAATTGTACCATAAATACATTCAGCTGCCAATTTGTTTATTTATCGAACAAAATAGCCAGTAAAAGTCTTTTTAGTCAGCTTGCTTTCTAAGAAAAGCAGGGATATCGAAATAATCTCCCCCTTCTGACTTATCAGATTTTTTGCTGCTCTCAGTGCTGCTTGATGATACTGAGCTGCTCGATGTACTTTGTTGTACTGGCTCTTGCTTTTCAGACGCAGATGACATGCTTACATCATCGCTGCTACCTTGACTTGCAAAGCTTGGTACATACATGCTGCTAGTTGTTTGGTTCATTGAGCTTTGTACATCAGAGCCTGATGCTTTCTTAAAGCCATTATCAACAATACCAAACTGTGGACGACGATCGCCACCTAAACCTGTTGCAACAACCGTTACACGTAACTCGTCGCTCATTTCAGGGTCAATTACCGCACCCACAACCACTGTTGCGTTTTCTGACGCAAGTGCTTTAACGTGGTTACCAACAATTTCAAATTCTTCAATCGCAATATCCATACCAGCAGTGATATTAACTAGGATACCTTTAGCACCTGTTAAATCGACATCTTCAAGTAGTGGGCTTGAGATAGCCGCTTCTGCAGCTTCTTGTGCACGGTCAGGACCAGATGCTGATGCTGTACCCATCATCGCAGTACCCATCGCTGACATAACAGTACGTACGTCGGCGAAATCCACGTTGATTAGACCTGAACGTGTGATTAGCTCTGCAATACCTTGTACCGCACCAAATAACACGTCATTCGCTTTTGCGAAGGCATCTAATAGTGTAGTGCCTTTGCCTAAAACTTTAAGCAATTTATTGTTCGGAATTGTAATAAGTGAGTCTACAGTTTCTGACAATTCATTAATGCCTTGTTCAGCAGCTGCAGCACGCTTTTTACCTTCAAAGTCAAACGGGCGCGTTACAACAGCAACCGTTAAAATGCCTAACTCTTTAGCAATTTTAGCAACCACTGGCGCAGCACCTGTACCAGTACCACCGCCCATACCAGCTGCGATGAACACCATGTCAGCGCCTTCAAGGCTGGCACGGATAGTCTCAGCGTCTTCTTCAGCAGAGTTACGACCCACTTCAGGGTTTGCACCTGCACCTAGACCAGAGGTGATTTGTGTACCTAGCTGTACAGTTACATCTGCTGATGAATTACGTAATGCTTGTGCATCCGTATTCGCAGCAATGAAACGTACGCCTTCAATTTGTTGTTTTACCATGTGCTCAACAGCGTTACCGCCGCCACCGCCCACGCCAATTACTTTAATGACAGCTTCTTCGCTGTGCTGTTCCATCATATCAAACATGTTTACTCTCCGACTTGAGTCTTAAAACTCACCTTGGAACCACTTAGTAATACGGTTCCACCAATTATTATCACCTTCAGCTTTCGACTTTTGTGCATTCATCGATTGCATTGTACGGCCGTATTGTAACAAACCAACCGCGGTCGCGTACGAAGGATCATCTACATAATCTGTCAAACCAACAATCCCGATTGGTTTGCCAATTCTGACTGGCATTTGGAAAATGTCTTCAGCCACTTCCATTGCACCCGTCATTTTTGCTGTTCCGCCAGTAATGACGAGACCTGCAGCAATTTGGTCTTCAAAACCTGAGCGGCGTATTTCTTCCATCGCCAACTCGAATAATTCTCTAAAACGTGGCTCAACAACCTCAGCTAAAGTATGGCGCGACATAATACGCGCAGGTCGGCCACCAACACTCGGTACTTCAATTGTGTCTTCGTTGCTTGCCATTTGGCTACTCGCACACGCATATTGTACTTTGAGTGACTCAGCATGTGATATAGGTGTTCTAAATATTTTTGCAATATCACCAGTCACTTGGTTACCCGCCACTGGAATAACCGCTGAATGACGAAGCGCACCATTAATATAAATGGTGATATCCATGGTGCCTCCACCGATATCTAACACGGCTACACCGAGCTCTTTTTCGTCATCTGTGAGTACTGAATAACATGATGCCAGTGCAGTAAAGATCAACTGATCCACTTCAAGGCCACAACGCTCAACACATTTCTCGATATTCTTTGCCATATCGTTTGAGCAAGTAATGATGTGCGCGCGAGCTTCCATACGCACACCGCTCATGCCAAGTGGGTTTTTAATCCCTTCTTGCATATCGATGCTGTATTCTTGTGGCAATGCATGGAGCATTTTTCGTTCTGCCGAAATAGGCACTGAACGAGCAATGTGAATGACATTTTCAATATCTTCGTCAGTCACTTCCGTGTTGTTAATTGCCACGACACCGCTTTCATTTTGGCACTGGATATGTTTTCCAGAAATACCTAAATAAACAGAGCTAATACGACAATCAGCCATCAACTCAGCTTCATCTATAGCTCGACGAATCGATTCAGAAACAAGGTTAAGGTCGTTAACGCCGCCTTTATCCATACCATGCGATACTTGGCTGCCAACACCCACAATGCTTAGTTTGTTATCTGCGGTGATTTCACCAACGGTGGCCACAACTTTCGATGTGCCAACGTCTAATCCAATCACTAGGTTTCTTTCTGCTGACTTGGTCATGCCTTACTCTTATTTTCTAATTGTTCTTCTTGCACTGGCTTCCAGCTCACTGCAAGACCGGTATCATACCGTAAATCAACAACATCGATTTGTGCATCTGCACGTTGTTCCATGCGCGGATACACGTCAATAAAACGCTGTACACGCTTTGCTTTTTCTTTGCGGCCTAAGTTCAGGCGAATGCCGTTATCAAGCCATAACTGCCACGAAAAGCGCTCAGAAAGCGCTAAACTGGTCAGCTCTAAGTTATTCACTTTGAGCATTTCTTGAAATTGACTAAAAGCAGTCCACGCCTCGATTTCACTGCCTTCTGGGCCATATAGCTGTGGCAAGCTTGTAGGTAATTTATCACTACTTGCTTGGAACACTTCGCCAGCTTGGTTTAACAGTAAGTCACTGTTCCAATGCGCTACAGCTTGATGCTCAACAACGTATACTTGCAAGGTATCTGGCCATTGCTTTCTGACCGATGCCGTTGCCACCCACGGCAAGCCTTGTACTAAGCGTTGCACATGTTTTACGTCTAATTCAAAAAAACTCGATAAGTCGGCTTTTTTTATTGCACCAATAATTGCTTTCTCATCAGTATATTGGGGTTGCCCAAGTACTGATAAGTGCTTTATTTGTGCGTCTTTGTTCTCTACCAACCAATCTGAGACGCCTGTAGTGATTTTTACTAATGCAAAAATCACTACTAGAAAAAAGCTCACACCAAAAATCAACGACCAATTTAGCTGCTGTTTTAATTGTTGTGCTTTTTCTAAAAAAGGATGCATATTAAAGGGTTTGCTCCAAAATGCGAACAACTAATTGCTCAAAGCTTGCACCATTAGCTTTTGCTGCCATTGGTACTAAAGACTTTTCTGTCATGCCTGGTACCGTATTTACTTCTAATAAGTAAAAGTTACCTTGTTGATCACGCATTGCATCAACACGACCCCAACCACTTGCACCCACTAAATCAAACGCTTTTAATGCCATATCTTGCAACAATTCAGTTTCTTGCACAGATATATCTGCAGGGCAATGATACTGAGTTGTATTCGATTGATACTTAGCTTGGTAGTCATAAAAACCATTTGGCGTCGTCATCTCAATGACAGGCTGAACATCTTGCCCTAGTACAGCAACAGTAAATTCACGGCCAGTGATCCATTGCTCAACAAGCACTTGGCTATCAAACTTAAATGCAGCATTAAGCGCAGCATCAAGTTGCTCTGCGCTGTTTGCTTCTGCCATTCCAATGCTTGAACCTTCATGTGACGGTTTTACCATCACTTTACCAAATTCATTAATAATCGCTTGGCTATCAAACTCATGGCGGCTATCAACCACTGTGTAAGGTGCTGTGCTCAGCCCCATTGCTTTAAATAAATGCTTACAACGTACTTTATCCATCGCAAGCGCAGAACCTAAAACATCACTGCCTGTATATGGAATACCCATAAACTCAAGTGCACCTTGAATAGTGCCATCTTCACCACCACGACCATGAAGGGCAATGAATACACGTTCAATGTTTAATTCTTTTAATTGCCATAACGGCTGATCTTTCGGATCAAAAGCAATGGCATCAACGCCAGCACTTTGCAAAGCATTCAATACAGCTTGGCCTGATTTAAGAGATACTTCTCTTTCGGCAGATGTGCCGCCGAAAAGTACCGCTACTTTGCCAAATTTATCACTTAACTGGCTCATACGTTTACCTGCTTTAGTTGTTCAATAGACAACTCGGTTGCTGCTAACTTTTTCACTAACTGGCCTATGTTACCAGCGCCTTGTGTTAAAACTAAATCATTATCTTGCAGTGTATTTGCTAGGACACCGGCAAGCTCAGAGTTACTAGCAACATGTAATGGCTCTTTACCACGCTGGCGTAAACTACGACATAAACTCTTGCTGTCGGCCCCCACGATTGGCTCTTCGCCCGCTGAATACACATCTAGCAGTAATAACTGATCAACATCAGCCAGTACTTTGACAAAGTCTTCGTATAAATCACGGGTTCGACTATAACGATGCGGCTGATAAATCATCACTAAACGTTTATCTGGCCACCCTTCACGAACCGCCGCAATCGTCGCCGCAACTTCTGATGGGTGATGACCATAATCATCAACTAACATGACATTGCCGCGCTCATTTTCAAAGCTTCCGTAATGCTGAAAACGACGGCCTACCCCTTCAAATTTTGTTAACGCTTCTAAAATTGCATGATTAGCGATGTTTTGATCTTTAGCGACCGCAATCGCAGCAGTCGCGTTAAGCGCATTGTGCTTACCCGGCATATTAAGCGTAACTGCTAGGCTTTCACCTTGCTTATTCACAACATTAAATGAACAAGTATTTGCTGTTTGGCTAAAATCAACCATGCGGTAATCAGCTTCTGCCGACTCACCATAGGTAATAACAGGACGCCCAAAACGAGGGATCAGCTCTGCCGCAACCTCAGAGTCAATACACACCACAGCTAAACCATAAAACGGTAAGTTATGAATGAAATCAACATAGGTGTCTTTCATTTTTTCTAAGCTACCGCCGTAAGTATCCATGTGATCTTCTTCAATATTTGTGATCACAGATACCATAGGCTGTAAATGTAAGAATGACGCATCGCTCTCATCAGCTTCTGCAATTAAAAAGTCACTTTTACCAACCTTGGCATTACTCCCAGCGCTGTTTAGCAAGCCACCAATAATAAAGGTTGGATCAAGGCCTGCTTGTGCATAAATGCTCGCGATTAAACTCGTGGTTGTTGTTTTACCATGAGTGCCTGCCACTGCAATACCGTGGCGAAAACGCATTAATTCAGCCAACATTTCTGCGCGGCGAACAATTGGAATACGCGCCGCTTTTGCTGCTTTAATCTCAGGGTTTTGCTCGTTAATCGCACTTGATACCACCACCACGCTGGCATCTTTTACATTGTTCTCATCATGACCAATAAATACTTCTGCACCCACTTTAATTAAGCGCTCAGTCATCGCACTGTGCGCAATGTCTGAACCTGTGATGCGGTAGCCTTCAAAAGCAAGTACTTCGGCAATACCACCCATGCCTGCGCCACCAATACCCACAAAGTGGATAGTGTCGATACGACGCATTGCAGGACGAGTGCTGTTTTCTTTTATCGTGCTTTCTTTCACTACTAATCTCTTCTATCTGCTAGTTGCTCACAGCGTTTTGCAACATTGGCTGTGGCATCTAAAATAGCAAGCTGTTTTGCTTTACTTGCCATTGTTGAAATTTTTTCTGGTGCATTTACGTAAGGCGTTAATAACTCAACAACCGCCGCTTGGTTAAACTCACTTTGCTGCATAATCAACGCAGCTTGCTCAGTCACTAAATACTTTGCATTGGCAGTTTGATGGTCGTCGACAGCATGCGGAAAAGGCACAAATAAGGCCATTCTTCCTGCTGCCGCAATCTCACTCACCGTTAATGCACCAGCACGGCAAATTACCAAATCGGCCCATTGATATGCACTATCCATATCATCAATAAATTCAGCAACTTTACTATTTTCAGTTAATCCTAACTGTTGATAGCTGGCAGTCACATTCGGTTCATTATTTTTACCCGTTTGGTGCCATATATTAAGCGTTGTTAGCGCTGAAAGTTCACTGAATACAGCAGGTAAAGTCTCATTTAGTACCTGTGCACCAAGTGAACCGCCTACCACCAGCACATTAATTGGTGTCGTTGTTTGCTTAGCAGTGACATTAGCGACACTTGCTCTGACTGGGTTACCGACTACTTCACATTGTTCTTTTGCAAAAGCCGATGGAAAAGCTGCCAGCACTTTGTTGGCAAACTTCGCTAGCCAGCGGTTACTCATGCCTGCAACAGCATTTTGCTCATGAATAACCAAAGGAATTCCTAAGCTCTTTGCTGCAATGCCAGTAGGTCCGGTCACATAGCCACCCATAGCAAGAACAACATCAGGCTTTTGAGCTTTTAAAATTTTACGTGCTTGAAAAATCGCATTCATCACCATAAAAGGTGCTTTAATCAGGCGTTTAATTCCATTTCCGCGCACACCTTTTACATTGATAAAATCAATCTCAATGTTGTGCTTAGGTACTACCGTTGCTTCCATTCTATCAGGCGTGCCAATCCAGCTAACTTGCCAGCCTTGCTGTTTTAAAAAGTCAGCCACGGCAATACCTGGAAAAATATGGCCACCGGTACCACCTGCAACAACAAGTAATTTTTTACTCATCGTTTACCTCCACGTGAGGTTGCCTGCTTAGTCGCCATCTTTGTTTCAAAATCTATTCGCAAAAGTACACCTGTTGCTATGGTCATAATTAATAAGCTAGAGCCACCGTACGAAATAAACGGTAGTGTTAAGCCTTTGGTTGGCAAAATACCGGCACTTGCACCAACATTTACCATGGTTTGAAACGCAAACCAGATACCAATAGCAAAGGCAAAATAGCCTTCGTACTCTTTGCCACATTGCAGTGCTTTTTGACCAATTAACAGGGCTCTAAATACAAATACAGCAAGCACAATCAAAATACTAAATACGCCAAAAAAGCCGAGCTCTTCACCAATCACTGCAAAGATAAAGTCATTATGTGCTTCGGGCAGGTATTGTAGTTTTTGTACACTATTACCTAAGCCTTGACCAAACCAACCACCTTGGCTGTACGCCATTAGCGATTGTACTAACTGATAACCTTTACCGAATGGATCTTCCCACGGTTCTAAAAAGCCTGTTACACGAGCCATACGATATGGTTCAGCGATAATTAGCACTACCACTGCAGCAATACCCGTTAAGATAAGGCCAAAAAACTGCCATAACTTAGCACCCGCTAAAAATAACAAACCAACTGTCGTCACAAACAATACAACCACTGTACCTAAGTCTGGCTGCATCAAAATCAAAAACGCATACACACCAAATACAGCTAATGGCTTAAAGAAACCTTTTAAGTTCTCTTGTACTTCTTCACGTTTACGCACTAAGTAACCAGCAATGTAGCTAAAGAAATACAGCTTGGCGGCTTCAGCGACCTGAAAGCCCACTGGGCCAATAGGTATCCAACGCTTTGCACCGTTCACTTCACGGCCAACAATCAGCACCAAAACCAGCAAACCTAAACCCAGCAACAATAAATAGGCGTTACTGCGCTTCCACCAATCCATAGGCACGTTAGTGGCAATCCAAAATAAGAAAAAGCCCATAATTAAGAACATGCCATGGCGAATGATAATGTGATACGGATTATCAAATAATCGCTCTGCTGTTGGCATAGAGGCACTGGTTACCATCACAAAGCCAACGCCAATCAACATCAACATGCAATACAATAACGGCACATCATAAAGTTGCGGCGATTGTTTTGGTGTTAATGCTTCACGGATGTCAGCAAATGCAATCATACTGCCTCCGCCAATACACACTGCGCAAAGTCATCACCACGTTGCATATAATTGTTATACATATCAATGCTGGCGCATGCAGGTGCTAATAAAACGATATCGCCACTGCTGCTTAACTGTTTTGCTAGTTGCACAGCTTCATGCATGTTGGTGGTTAGGTGACCTTTTTCAGTCAGAGCCACTAACGCTTTAGCATCTTTACCAAAACAAACAAGCGCTTTTACTTTGTTGTTTAAGTATGGCTTTAAGGCATCTAAATCAGCCCCTTTTGCATCACCACCGGCAATCACAACTAATTGCTTTGCTTGACCTGCTAAGCTTTCAATCGCAGCGATAGTTGCACCTACATTGGTCGCTTTTGAATCGTTAAAGTATTTTACTTCATTAATTTCAGCAACAAACTGACAACGGTGTGCAAGCCCAGTAAAAGCACTAAACGCTTGCTGGTAATGCTCTTTAGCAATATCAAACGGGCTCAGCAATGCCATCACCGCTAAGGCGTTTTGTTGATTGTGTGAACCAACAACATTTAAGCAGCTTGCTGGTAACACCGGCTTACCGTGTGCTGCAAAGTATTGCTCACCTTGATGTTTAACCAAGGCAAAATCTGCATTAGCGAGCGCAAAGCTCACTTGGGGCTGCTTTGCAGTATGCGTTGCCACATCAATGGCATTAACTACCGCAAGCTCAGAGCCGTTATAAATACTTTGCTTAGAGTCAATGTATGCTTGGTAGCTTGGATAACGATCGAGGTGATCTTCACTCACATTCAATACACAGGCGCTTTTAGCTTTTAAGCTATATGTTGTATCAAGCTGAAAGCTCGACAGTTCAAGTACATACACATCATAGTCTTGCGATAGTAAATCAAGTACCGCAGTACCAATGTTGCCACCGAGGCCAACTTTATAACCAGCCGCTTTAAGTACTTCAAACGCCAATGTAACTACTGTCGACTTACCATTTGAACCTGTCACCGCAACAATTGGTTTATCGGTTAATCGGGCAAAAAGCTCAACGTCACCAATCACTTCAACACCAGCATCAATCGCTTTTGCTACTGCAGGTGTCGCGAGGCTTAGACCTGGGCTGATGATAATAATGTCATTGCTGGCTAAGTCTGCCTGCTCTAAATCACCAAAGTGAGTCGTTAACTCACTGGCATGCTCATTTAGCCAATCAGCACCCGGCGGCGCTGTGCGGCTATCAACAACAATTGGCTTAATATTCTGAGATAATAAAAAACGCACAATGCCCAGACCGGTTACACCGAGTCCGAGCACTGAAATTTGTTTGTTTTTAATCTCGTTAATAACTGTCATTTACCTGATCTTTAATGTCGCAAGGCCAGCAAGTACTAGCACGATTGAAATAATCCAAAAGCGCACAATTACGCGCGGCTCAGGCCAACCCTTTAATTCATAATGATGGTGAATAGGCGCCATTCTAAAAATACGTTGACCACGTAATTTGTAAGAGCCCACTTGTAAAATCACCGACAATGCTTCCATTACGAACACACCACCCATGATGATAAGTACCAGTTCTTGGCGAACCAGCACCGCAATAATACCCAAAGCACCACCGAGTGCTAATGAGCCTACATCACCCATAAATACCTGTGCTGGGTAGGTGTTAAACCATAAGAAACCAAGTCCAGCTCCCACAATTGCTGTACACACAACCACAAGCTCACTGGCGAGTGGCAAATGCGGAATATGTAGGTAGCTTGAGAAATTAACGTTACCTGTTAAATAAGCAATAATAGCAAGTGCTGCCGCCACTAAAATGGTTGGCACAATCGCTAAACCATCAAGGCCATCTGTTAGGTTTACCGCGTTCGAGGTACCTACAATTACAAAGTAAGTCATCACAATATAAAACAACCCTAGCTGTGGTAACACGTCTTTGAAAAACGGCACAACTAATGAGGTTTCGCTGCCTTGCTGCGAGGTAAAATAAAGCGCACTGGCAACCACTAACGCAATTGCTGATTGCCAAAAGTATTTCCACTTCGCAATTAAGCCTTTAGGGTCTTTGCGGATCACTTTACGGTAGTCATCAATAAAACCAACTACACCTAACGAGCCCACAACAAATAAGGTTGCCCAAACATATTTATTTGAAAGGTCTGCCCACAGTAATGTGCTGGTAAAAATCGCTCCTAAAATCAAAATACCGCCCATAGTTGGCGTGCCTTTTTTAGATAGGTGTGACTCTGGACCATCGTGACGAACCACCTGACCAATCTGCATTTTTTGTAATGCACGAATTAGCTTAGGGCCAAAATAAAGTGAAATAAGTAGTGCTGTTAAAATACCTAAAATCGCGCGCAGCGTTAGGTAAGAAAAAACATTAAAACCACTGTAATACTGTGTTAAATACTCGGCCAGCCAAACTAACATGACGATACTCCATTGTTGCCATTTTGCTGGCTATTTACTAAATCTGTGACCACAAGCTCCATACGAGAACTGCGCGAACCTTTTACAACAACTGTGGTTTTTTGCGTCGATTGAGCAAGTTCACTTTGTAATTGTTGTAATAATTGTTCACGGCTTGAGAAGTGGCGGTTTGGCTTTTCAAATACATCGCTGGCTGATTTACTTAGTACGCCTAAGCTATAAAGTTCATCAATGCCTTTTTGCTGTGCATATTCACCGACTTGTTGATGATAAAAACGCGCTTCTTCACCAAGTTCGCCCATATCACCTAACGCAAAAATACGACGCCCCGGCATATCACTTAATAAATCAATTGCCGCTTTAACGGATTGCACATTCGCGTTGTAGGTATCATCAATAACCGTCAATGTGTCTGACACTTTAAGGACGTTTACACGACCTTTAACTTCACCCATGGTTGCCAGCGCCGATGCAACACTTTCGAGGCTTACACCGAGCTCAGTGGTTAACGCGGTGGCTATTAATGCATTTGCAATATTATGTTTGCCCGGTAGTGCCAGTGTGACAGGTACTTTTTTATCTTTATTACAAAGCACAAAAGAAGCACGGGCTTGCTCATCAAGCACCACATCTTCTGCCCAATAATCTAATTGTTGGTTAGTAGAAAAACGTTTTACGTTGCGATCAGTTAATTTATCAAGCCAAAAATCGGCATAATCACTGTCGCAATTGACTACGGCAACACCATTAGGCTTTAAGCCGTCATAGATTTCGCCTTTGGCCGTTGCTACACCTTGTAGTGAGCCAAAGCCTTCTAAGTGAGAAGCTGCAACATTACATACCACAGCAACATCAGGTTTCGTCATTGCTACTGTGTATGCAATTTCACCAATGTGGTTTGCACCTAACTCAATCACCGCATATTGGTGTTGTGGTTCTAGGCGTAATAACGTCAGTGGTACACCAATGTCATTATTAAAGTTGCCTTTTGTTGCCAGTACTTCACCATGACCAGATAAAATCGCCGCACACATTTCTTTAACGGTCGTTTTACCCACGCTACCTGTGATAGCAATTGTTTTTGGTGCAACCTGTGCCATCACAGCTGCGCCAATTTGGCCAAGCGCAATACGTGTGTCACTGACCACAAACTGCACAATATCGACGTTAACAGGACGCGCTACGATGGCAGCTATCGCGCCTTTTTCTTTAGCTTGTGCAACAAATTTATGACCATCAAAATTAGGCCCTTGTAGCGCTAAAAACACTTCACCGTCGCACAAAGTACGGGTGTCAGTGTTAATATTTTTTACCGTTTGATTACCACCTTGGTAATCGGTTGCTAGAACTTTAGCTAGCCAATCAAAATCCATAGGGATCATAACTGCGCCCCTTGCGATTTTTCTTTTAATTGTTGTTGTACATATTGACGATCGCAGAAGTCGATTCGTTGGTCGCCAATAATTTGATAGTCTTCGTGGCCTTTGCCCGCAATTAGAATGACATCATCAGCACCTGCTTGCGCAATGGCATAACTAATAGCCTGCGCGCGGTCTGCTTCACAATGTGCGCGTTCAGGCTGCTCAAGCCCTGCAATCACATCAGCAATAATTGCGTCTGGGTCTTCACTTCTTGGGTTATCACTGGTGACAATAATACGGTCTGCATTAGCTTCAGCAGCTTTTGCCATCATCGGACGTTTGCCTTTATCACGGTCACCACCACAGCCAAACACACAGCTGACGCCACCTGGAACATGCTTTTGCAATGCTTGTAATGCTAGTGCTAACGCATCAGGAGTATGGGCATAGTCAACAATACAAGTCGGTTGACCTGGCGCACTAAATGCCTGCATGCGCCCAGCAACAGGCTGCAATGATTTACACCCTTCAACGAGTAAATCAAGTGGGTAACCCATACCTAATAAAGTAGCCATTGCAGCGGCTAAATTATATAAGTTGAACTCGCCAAACAGGGTGCAATTAACTTCAGCCTGTCCCCAACTGGTATCGAACTTCGCCGATATACCGGCATTATCATATGTTACATCGCTGAAATAAACAAAACGCGCATTTTTAGGCGTTAGGTTTTTATGGCCGTAACAAATTAGGTTATTGAAGTCGTATTTTTCTAACCATGCTTCAACTTGCGCATCATCTTGATTAAGCACCACAAGCTCAGGCATATGGTCACGCATTAACATCAACTTCGCATCACCATAGGCATCCATCGTGCCATGATAATCTAAGTGGTCACGCGAAAGGTTAGTAAACACAGCGGCTTTAAATTTACACTGATCAACACGTTGCTGAACTAAGCCATGAGATGAGACTTCCATAGCCACAACATCATGCTGTTCTGTTACAAGTTCTGATAAAATACGCTGTAAATCAACGCTCGATGGTGTGGTGTTTGCAAGCTCAGTCAGGTTATCAGGGTGCCCATAACCGAGCGTACCAATCACAGCCGCACGTTTATGACAGTGCTGTGCTAAATGCGCGATCATCGCTGTGGTCGTTGACTTGCCATTGGTGCCTGTCACACCCACTAAATCCAACTGCTTTGATGGTTGCTGGTAAAAAGCAGCTGCAAGTGCAGGCAGCTTTTTCGCTAAATCGGTAACTAAATAAAGTGGTTCAAACTCACTTTCGAACTCACATAAACGGTCAGCAATAACTGCCACCGCACCATTTTCAATGGCTTTTTCAATAAACTGTCCGCCATCAAGCTGATGACCTTTTATGGCGACAAACACATCGCCAGCTTTTACATCTCGGCTATCAAGACGTAGTTGATTGACCACTAAACTATTGGCCTCAACATCAATATGATTAAGAATCGGTTTTAAATCACGCATCGTTATCTTTGCCTTCTACGTACGCAACCGCATCTTTGTCCGGTGCGACGTTTAGAATTCTTAAGGCATTGGAGACAATCTCTGCAAATGCAGGACCTGCCGTCGCACCGCCGTAATAAACATCTCCACCCGGTTCATTAATCAATACAACTACCGCCAAGCGTGGGTTGCTTGCAGGTGCGATACCAGCAAAATAACCAACGTATTCGTCACCGTAACCACCTACCGCGGCTTTTTTAGAGGTACCTGTTTTACCTGCAGCACGATAACCATCAACGTGAACTTTTTGTGCAGTTCCACCTTTCTCAAACACGCTTTCCATCATATGGACAACAGCTTCAACATCTTTTTGTTGAAAAACGCGTTCGCCTTCAGGTACCGACTCTTGCTTCAGCACAGTTAATGGGCGCATAACACCGCCAGAACCTAACATGGCATAAAATCGCGCCATTTGTGCGGTGCTAACAGCGAGATTATAGCCAAATGATAGTGCAGCAATTTCATGATCTGACCAGCGGCGATTTGGGTAAAATAAACCACTGCTTTCACCAACCATGCCCGTGCCACTATCACTACCAAAACCAACTTTTTCATAAAGACTTACAAAATAGTCTTTTGGTAGCTCTTGGCTCACTTTTGTAACACCCATATTACTGGAATACTTTAAGATCTCTCTTAACGTCATCTCACCATGGTTACGAGTATCTTGCACAAGGCTTCCCCCTACTCGCATCCAGCCTGGGTATGTATCAACAATTGAATCCGGTTGAATTGTGCCGTAGTCTAAACCAGCTAAAATGGCTAGCGGCTTAACAGTTGAGCCAGGCTCAAATAAATCAGTAATTGCACGGTTACGACGCTTATGTGGTGCGGCATCATTAAGGTTGTTTGGGTTAAACGATGGGCTATTTACCATCGCTAACACTTCACCGGTTTTAACATCCACAACCATGGCTGAACCTGAGGTCGCTTTGTACGATAACACTGCTGATTTCACTGCTTTATAAGCAATTGCTTGAATACGTTGGTCGATACTTAAATGAATACTCTCAGGCTCTACACGTTCTCTTTCATCAAGTACTTCTACTTCACGACCTTGAGCATCTTTACGGATAGTACGTTGCCCTTCAACACCGGTTAACGATTTCTCATATAGCTTTTCAATGCCTTCAATACCATGACCATCAATGTTAGTGAAGCCAATAACATGAGCCGTCACTTCACCAGCAGGGTAATAACGTTTTGATTCATCGAGCAAATGGATGCCTGGTAAGCGAAGATCACCAATGTAGTTAGCTACAGCTGGAGTAACCTGACGTTTTAAATAAACAAACCGACGCTTTGGGTTGTCACGAAGGCGAGAGTTAATTTTACTAGGGTCGATACGCAGTACATCCGCAAGCTCACGCCAACGAATATCGTTATTGTAGTAAGTGGCAATACGTTTATTTAATTCAGCGGTGTTTTCAGCAAGCGCTTGTTGATCCTCGCCGTTTTTGCGGGCCTGACGTAGTACCTTGCTGATCAGTGATTTATGTAGCGCTTTAGGATCGGCATACACACTCACCACAGGCACACTGACTGCCAACTCTTTACCATTGCGATCGAAGATCATGCCACGCTGTACATGTTGTTTTTCAACTCGCACAGTACGTTTGTCACTTTCTGAGCGCGCTTTGTCTGGCTCAATCACTTGTAAAAATGCGGCTCGCGCAACCAGCGACATGAATACTAAGAACACCACCGAGCACACCAGCGAAAAACGCCATGTGATTAAGGTATTCGTTGGCTTTTTCCCTCTGCTTCTCATTGCAGTACCACCACCTGTTCATCTTTACTAGTTGGCCGTTTCATTTCTAATTGCATGGTTGCCACTTCTTCAATGCGCGCATGCTGAGAATAAAACTCTTCTTCTACAAGCAAGTAACGCCACTCAAGATCGAGTTCATCACGCTCTTGCAATAATTTATCTTGTTTTATCAATTGTTGACGCGCTAGATGCGTCACTTGAACCACACTCAAGCTTGAAGCCAGAATCACAACCAACAAGGCCAAGGTCAGCTTATTAGCTCCTAGGCCTTTAAAAATCTCTACAAATAAATTAGGTTGGCGATGTGTCGCTTTGGCTTTCATTACAACCTCTGAGCAACCCTTAACACCGAACTACGTGAACGCGGATTTGCTTCTACTTCCGCCTTACTCGGCTTAATGGCTTTACCCACTGCCTTTAACGTCAGGTTTTTATTTATTTGTGCGTCAGTCAAAGGCAGACCTCTGGGTATCGCCTCTCCCTTACTCTGTTTTTTAATAAACTGCTTAACAATGCGATCTTCTAACGAGTGAAACGAAATAACGACTAAACGTCCACCTGGTTTTAAAACCTCAACAGCGGCTTGCAGTGCAGTTTGAATTTCTTCAAGCTCACTATTGATATAAATACGGATCGCTTGAAATGTGCGTGTAGCTGGGTGTTTGTGTTTATCCTTCACTGGCACCGCTTCATCGACTAACTCAGCAAGCTGCTTTGTGCTTGTGATTTCAGTGTGCTCACGTGTTTCAATGATTTTATGAGCTATACGACGACCAAACTTTTCTTCGCCGTAGGTTTTAATCACATGAGTAATATCTTCAAGTTCAGCTTCAGCAAGCCATTGTGCAGCGCTGCGACCACTGGTTGGGTCCATGCGCATATCAAGCGGACCATCTTTCATAAAACTAAAACCACGCTCAGCATCATCAAGCTGTGGTGAAGAAACACCGATGTCTAACAAAATACCGTCAACTTTACCGATTAAATCATTATCTTCAGCAACTGTTTTAAGATTTGAAAAACGGGTGTGGGCAATTGAAAAACGTGCATCATCTGCGAATTTCTCGGCAGCTTTAATAGCTTGTGGATCTTGGTCAATTGCTTGTAAGCGACCTTCCTCACCTAAACGCGCAAGAATTTGCCCAGAGTGCCCACCGCGACCAAATGTGCCATCCATGTAAATGCCTTCGGGTTTAATATCCAAAGCATCTATGGTTTCGTCCATCAGTACAGAGACATGTTCAAATTGCGCTGTCATTAGCTAGTTTTTGCCTTTTTATTATTGTGGTTAGAGTGAGAAGTTATCGAACTCAGGATTCGCCTCAAAATCACCTAGGCGTTCAATTTCAGTATCTTGGCGCATTTGTTCATGCCAACGATCTTCATCCCAAATTTCAAACTTGTTCATCAAGCCAACCAACATGATTTTTTTTCCAAGTTCTGCATGTGCGCGTAACGACGGTGCCAGCAAAATTCGGCCATTTTTATCTAGTTGATATTCTGTAGCGTTACCGAGCAACATACGTTGCATGCGGCGAGCGCGTGGATTCATGTTCGAAATCTTTAATAATCGTTCTTCGATTTCGAGCCATTCAGCTAACGGATATAACCACAAACAAGGTTCGTTTAAGGCCACAGTGCAGATAACCGTTCCCTGATCTTCAGACAAGATCGCATCTCGGTACTTAGTCGGTACCGCAAAGCGTCCTTTATCATCCAAACTCAGAGAGCTCGCACCCCGAAACATAGCTTGCCTTAAAAAATTGGTATTAAATGTTAATGATTATTTCTGATCCAGTTTGATCCACTAAAAACCACTTTTTACCACAGTGCTCCAGTTTAGGGCTTGACAAGCCATTTTGTCAAGTAAGCAGATCATCATAACAGCCTTGTGAAGCCAGAAAAAATAAGGCCTCAAGCAAACCCTATGAATTACGTGGGAAAAAGTGGAAAACATCGAAAAAAATATTTTTTTTAATTTTATTGGCAAACTATTGGGGAAAAATGGTTAATGAATAACCAATGAATAATTACAAATATGTCGTACATCTTTCTTATAATGTAATTTTTACTCAATCACCCTGCAAGAGTTACGGGAAACCTCTAATTATCGCCATTTAAATATATCTAACACATTGAAATTTAATGATTTCACCATTTGGTATGAAGGTTGCGATAGGTTAGCTACCAATTAAATGGCAATTTTTAAGGAATGATTATGACTACCGCAACTTCAAAATCGAACTCAAGCACAGCAACTAACGGCAGTGCAAACTCGAACGCGGCTCAAGTAGAGGCGCCATTCACAGAAAAAGCGACTGAAGCAGCTCATCACGCTGTTGATGCACTATCAACTCGTGCAGCAAGTGCTGAACATAGTGTTCGTCAAGGCGCATCTAGCTCTGCTCAAACGCTTTCTGAAAAGCAAGCTGTAGCACGCGCTAAAATTAATGAGTACAGTGGTAAAACACGTAAGCTTGCATCAGAAAACCCACTTGCAACAGCAGGTATTGCCTTTGCTGCAGGCATGTTAGTAACTGCTCTTATTCGTCGTAAGTAATTGTTATGCAGTCTTCTCAATCTACAGATGAGAAAACGCAAGATGCCACTGAACAGCCGTTAAACGCTGATCAGTGGCAAGATCATCTTGCTAAATTATCTGATTACGGCAAACAGCTATACATTGACTACCGCAAACAAACTGGAACTTGCAAACAACTTGCAGCTGCTGAGTGGCGCTTATCAACACGCTCACTCGCCTTAACGATCATCCTACTCGTCTGTTTTGCAGGCGGCTTGGTGCTACTTTGGGCTGGTCTACTTGCTACTGTTGGCATCGCGATATTTAGCTTTAGCCAATCATTGTGGTTAGCCGCTATTTCACTGATTGCATTACAACTGCTATGCCTTGCATGGCTTTGGAAAAATATTGGTTATGTAAGTAGTAAGATAGGCTTTGATCACACGCTAAAAAGCGTTCGTCAATTATTTAATATTAATAAGGATGAATGATGTTAATTGATTATTTTATTAATAAACCACAGCACAGAGTGACTGAACTAAGCCAACAAATGGATCTACAAGATGAGCTTAAACGTCAACACCATCAAGCATTCAAATACCGTTTAAAACGCTTTGCAGTAAGTAAAGTAGGTATTGCCAGTGCCTTCACTGCGGGAATGGGCTACGAAGCACTTAAAAACTCAGACCACAAAGACGGTAAATTGAAACAAGTCAGCCGCTTCAGCTGGTTACTGCGTTTGTTGTGATCTTTATCATGTAATGTTTGCTTTTTACTTCTCTTTTCCAGCCATTTTCATTACTTTAAACACACACTAGCTATTTGTGGAAACTTAAGGTGAAAAAAAGGATTGTATTAACAGGCGGCCCTGGTGGTGGCAAAACAACAGCCATCGATTTATTAAGACGTGAGTTTTCAAAACAAATTGTCGTGGTGCCAGAGTCTGCGACCATGCTGTTCAGCGGTGGTATAGAACGTGGTGATGCAACTCACCTCATTAAAGCTCACCAACAAGCTATCTTCAGCTTACAAAAACACCTTGAACATATTCAGCGAACCATGCACCCAGATCGTTTAATGCTTTGCGATCGTGGTAGTTTAGATGGACTTGCCTATTGGCCCGGTGAGCAAGATGAGTTTTTTCAGTGTTTAAACACCAGCCTAGAAATCGAACTTAACCAATATGATGCGGTGATCTTTTTTGAAACGGCAGCTAAGTCTGGGCAAAGTATTCATTCTAATAACCCTGTAAGAAACGAATCTGATCAGCAAGCTATTTTGCTTGATGACAAACTACAAGCTGTTTGGTCACAGCACCCTAATTTTAATTTAGTGAAAAGTTCAGAGTCATTTATTCAAAAGGTGATGTTTGGCATCGACACTATCCGCAAGGTCATGGATAGTTATAACTAACAGCTTAATAAGTCATTAAACTGTTAGTTATCAGAGTCTATTAACCACGATTATGTGGTCGAGCGTAGTCTATGTCAGGCCCTTTTGGCACAACTTGAGTTGGGTTGATCATGGTGTGGCTAAAATAGTAATGACGTTTTATATGATAAAAATCAACGGTCTTACTTACACCTTCAATTTGATATAACTCACGCAAATAGTTGCTGATCGCCGGATAGCTCTCAATAGTACGCAAATTACATTTAAAGTGGCCCACATAAACACTGTCGAAGCGAATTAAAGTAGTAAATAAACGCCAGTCGGCCTCAGTCAGTGTCTCACCGACTAAATAACGATTAGCAGTTAAGCGTTGCTCAATCTTATCTAGAGCGGCAAAGAGATCATCAAAGGCTTCCGTGTAAGCTTCTTGCGTTGTCGCAAAGCCAGCACGATACACCCCATTATTAATGTTGTGATAAACAAACTCATTAACTTCATCAATTTCAGAGCGTAACGATTGCGGATAAAAGTCGCGTTCATTACCTGTTAGGGCATTAAACGCGCTATTAAACATTCTGATAATCTCAGCAGATTCGTTGCTAACAATACGCTGCGTTTTTTTATCCCAAAGCACGGGAACCGTAACACGACCTGAATAATCTACTTTGTTACGCGTATAAATTTGATGCATAAATTCGCTATCGAAAAGTGCATCACCTGTGCTGTGATTGTCTTTATCAAAGGTCCAGCCATGCTCTAGCATGTCAGGACTTACAACCGACACACTGATATAATCTTCAAGGCCTTTTAAATGGCGGAAAATCAAAGTGCGATGAGCCCAAGGGCAAGCTAAAGAGACATAAAGATGGTAACGATCTTTCTCAGCTTTAAAGCCCGCATCACCACTTTGCCCTGCACTGCCATCTTCGGTAACCCAGTTACGTAACTGGGCTGCCTCACGTTTGAACTCACCTTGATTGTTATCGGTGTCGTACCATTTATCTTGCCATTGGCCATTTACTAGTAATCCCACAATAACCTCCTATAGTGTGCCAAATTTACCTAGCTGATAGTCACGCACTGCTTGCTGTAACTCAGCTTGGGTTGTCATTACAAACGGGCCCATATGAGCGATTGGTTGCTTAAGCGGCTCACCGGCTAGAATTAACGCCCCTGCACCAATTTGCGAGTTAAACTCAATGTTACTGCCAGGCTCTAAAATCAATAAGCTGCCAGCTTTAACTGGACCGCCCTGTTCAGTATGAATTTCTCCAGTATGGATATAAATCATCACCTTAGTTTGCGCTAATGGTGCATGGTAAAACTGCGTACCAGCCGGTAAAGTTACATCGGCAAGCATGCCATCAGCTGCGAGGTCTTGTAGGCTTGACACCTGCTCTTCACCGGCAAACTGCCAGCTTCCTGCCAACGCTTTAAGCTCAACACCTTGCTCATTTTGAGTCGTTGGTGCTGGCGCTTCTGTGGTATCTTGATAACGTGGTGCTCTGAGTTTTTCAGCACTTGGCATATTGAGCCAAATCTGAAAGCCGTGCATGCCTTCTTTAGCATCTGCTAATGGCATTTCACTGTGGATCACACCAAAACCGGTACTCATCCACTGCACATCACCAGCACGGATCGCTTTTTTGTTACCCATTTGATCTTGGTGCTCAAAGCCACCTTTAATAATATAAGTAAAGGTTTCGATACCACGGTGAGGATGCGCAGGAAAGCCACCCATAAAATCACTGTGATCATCTGACTTAAGCTCATCGATCATTAAAAAAGGGTCTAAATACTTGCCATCAAAGCCAGGAATACGACTGATGTTTACGCCGTCACCATCTTGTGTGGCATGACTATTTAATTGTTGAATCACTTTCATAACTTTACTCCCGTAAATTGTATGAAATGATTGTAGGCGCTAATTTAACTAACAACCATGAGTAAAATTAGCGCTAATCATTCTATTTTTAAGAATGATTATTTTGCTGTCTGGTTAATCTATCAGCCACTGTAGCTCCCCGCTCTCCAACTTCTTTCTCTGGTCCTATGGTGCTATCGACTAAGGTTTGTTGTTCAGCACTAGCATTAATGGCCGCACCAAAAATAATGATGTATGCGCTGATATAAAGCCACATCAACATGATCACCACGCCACCTAACGATCCGTAAGTTTCGTTATAACTCGCAAATTGCGATACATAATATGAAAAACCGATTGATGCGATGATCCACAGTAACGTGGCAAGTATTGAACCTGGTGTGATCCAACGCCATTTAGCGGGCCTTCTATGCGGTGCATAGCGATATAAAAATGCTAACGCGCAATTAAAAATAATGGCTAATAGCGGCCAAGTAATAAGCTGAATCATTAAATCGATAAGCTCAGTTAGACCAACTAAATTAAGCACTATTGGCAAAATACCAATGATCAATAACGCCACCAGCGCAACCACAATAGCACCTAACGAAAATAAAAAACGCACCACTAATGCCATAAAAAACTGGCGCTTGTTACGCTGATGGTAGGTAATATTACAGGCAGTGATGAGAGCTTGGCAGCCTTTACTACTACTCCAAACTGTTAATAACAAGGTTCCTATGGCGCTGACACTTAATACCTTTTGTGATTGCTGAGTGATGCCACTTACTTGCAGCAAAATAATGTCGCGGCTACTTGCAGGTAAAATGGCAATCACTTTATCAAGCTGATCATAAATATCGGTTGGCGAAGCAAAATAAGCATACACAGAGACTATGGCCGCCAGCGCAGGGAAAATCGCCAACAAGGCATAAAACGCCACACCTGCCGCCACGAAAGATAAATTGTCTTGTGATAGGTTGTGATAAACCCGCTTACTGATATCCCACCAACCGCGAATTGGGATCTCCATCGGTGAGCGAGCTTGGTAACCTCGGTTGTCCTTACTCATAAGCGACCTAAAAAATTGCTTTAATCACTCTCAAGCTGCAAACAACTTGCCAGTAATAATGGCGTCTGAATTGCATTAAGCTATGCTTATAAAAACAGTATAAGGGTCCATGGAGCGGTGCGATGAATTATTATTTACTTATTAAAAATCAATTGGCTAGTTTGTTTACACCGACAGTTTCAGTAACATCGCAAGCAATCCCTGAGAGCTTATCTTGGCAAGACTTAAACTCTCAAATTACGCAGTTTTTACATACTACATGGCAAATGTTACCTGCACTGACACTCGGTATTGTAGCCATCATTGTTTGCTACTTATTAGCCCGCCCTTTATCGTATTTATTAATCAAACCGCTTGGTTTTGTCAGTGAAAGTAAACTTTTGCATGTGGTGACTAGGCGCTTTTTTAGCATCATTATCATCTTGTTTGGGGTGTACTTATTTTTGCGTCTTGCAGGGCTTACCAGTTTTGCCGTGGCGATTATGAGTGGGACTGGCTTAGTCGGGCTTATTTTAGGTTTTGCTTTTCGCGATATCGCCGAAAACTTTATTTCAAGTATGCTGCTTAGTGTGCAGCGCCCTTTTCGCATTGATGATGTGATAGAAGTTGATGGTCGTTTAGGGGTAGTTAAAAAAGTTACGGCTCGCGCCACCACCTTGGTTGATTTTGATGGTAATCACATTCAAATTCCCAATGCGACTGTGTATAAAAATGTCATTAAAAACCTCACCGCGAATCCTAAAATGCGAGGTCACTTTAACGTTGGCATTGGCTACGATAATGACATTCGCTATGCCCAACAATTAGCAATGAAAGTGGTTAATCAAAACCCTGCTGTTATTAGTGATCCCCCAAGCCAAGTGTTAATTGATTCATTAGGCTCCGCTACTCTTAATCTAACCATTTATTTTTGGGTCAATAGTAACGAGCACAGTACTATTAAAGTGGCCTCACAATTAATGCGAGAGCTGGTCAATACCTATTTAGCTGAACAAATAAGTATGCCGGATGATGCTCGCGAGCGAATTATTTTAAATAGCGAAAACGATACCGAGCAGCCAGACAATAATGTAAGCGCAGAGCCAAAAACAGCAAAATCACTCGACGACCATAGCCTTGATGACGTTAGTAGTGATGCCGATGATATTCGCGAACAAGCGGATCAATCTCGCGACCCTGAGCAGGGTAGCAATATAATTTAAAGTACTTGCGAACTAGGCTTCATCATTAGGTTTATCTTGCATAGCGTGTTTAAACCCTTTGATTGACGTCCCTAAATCACCACCTATTCGGGATAATTTTTTTGAGCCAAATAACAGCACCACAATTGCGGCAATAATGGCTAATTGCCAAACACTTACTCCTGCCATAACAACCTCATTTAAAAATAAAAGCGCCCTTACAGGCGCTTGTAAAACACAAAAATTAGAAACTAGCGCGAACACCCAAGGCTACTTGAGTACCAAAACGCTCAAGGTAACTCACTTGGTCTGTACGCTTGGTGTAACCCCAATAACGCTCATTCGTTAAGTTCGTTGCTTCGGCAAATACTGTGAATTGGTCACTGATATTATAGCTCATGCTGGCATCTAACTGACCATAATCAGAGATCCAATATGGACCACCCCATGCATCAGGATCCGACAAGAACTTGCTGCGCCAGTTATACGCTAAGCGTGCTTGGAAACCATATTGCTCATAATAAACCACGGCGTTGTATGAGTTCTTCGACATGCCTCTAAATGGCAAACCTGATTCTTTTAGCTCTGGCTCATCGTAGCTACTGTCAACATAAGTGTAGTTAAGCTGAAAGCCTAGGCCATTGAAAGGTTCTGGTAATAAGTTTTCAAGCGACTGCTGATAAGCAAACTCAGCCCCTTTAATAGTTGCACCATATTCACTCTTACCTGGGTAAGATGCAAAGTAACGCACACCTTCAATTTCAACTGGGCTTTCTACGTAATCGATAAATGATTTCAGGTCTTTGACAAACACCCCGCCACTTAACGAGCTGCTGTCTTCAAAGTACCACTCTAAGGTCATATCGGCTTGATTAGCTTCTTCAGGTGTTAACGACGAATCACCCATAGAAAGTTGCGGTAAGCCTTCACGATATGTATCAAAGTTTGGCGCAAGCCATGGGCGCAAATAGCCTAAAGATGGGCGGCTAATCACTTGTGCCGCAGAGAAGCGGTAAATTAAATCATCAGTAATACTAAGCTTAAAGTTCATACTTGGTAAAATGTTGCTGTAATCCCCTTTAAATGATTGCTCAACGGTTTCGCGCCAACCATTTTCAAGTGGTTTGCCATCTTCTTGTAAGTCAATTAACGATAGATCATAAACCGACCCTTTAGAGCTCACTTCTGTTTGTGAACCACGGATACCGACGTTTAACATATACGGCATATTTGCAAGAGTGCTCTCAAGCGTCACTTGCGCATACGCAGTTAGAACTTCTTCGGTTACCTCATAAGTGCCCGAGGAATTAAGCGATGCAACAATGCTCTTATCGGTTGCTTCAGCATTAATTGAGCGATAATAAGCAAGTAACTTATCGTAATCGAAACTTGGCCATGGCTCAGGTGTAATGCTACTTTCGCCCTCTAAGAAGTTATCGAAATTCGCCTCAACAAACACATCACTTGGGATTTCAAAAAGGTTAAAATCACCAACATTCACTACGGTGCTGTCATCAAATTCATAACCATCGCGCTCTAAATATTGACCACCATTACTAAATTGACTGGCATTTTTAGATGCATATTCAAGCTGGCTCTTCGTTTGTTCAAGGTAAGTTAAACCAAAATCAACACGGGTCACTAAATCGCTTTCTGGCACAAATTTACCGGTAAACTTAAAGTCATTAACCGTGTCTTCAACCCCAGTACCTGTATTACGGCTATAGTGTGCACCGTAAGATTGATCCGCAGTTAAGCCCGGCGATAAGGTCACATCTGGCAGCATATTACCTGTGGTGTAATCAATCCCAATCGAGTCAATAAAACCACGCGCAACAATAAAGCGGTTATCACCGCCGTTTTCATTTTTCGCTTTTGAATGGGCAACATCTACAGCCAGTGTTAGGCCATCCATTGGATACCATTTGGCATTAAGGGCAAACTGATAAGTATCGGTTTTACGTGGATTGGTTAAGTTGAGTAGCTCCACCATGGTGTTACCGGTTTGCGTCATTGATACTACACGGCCTGTGTCATCAAATTCTGCATCAGTAAACACTGGCGTGCCTGGCGTCCAGCTTTCATCATAGTTAACAAAACCAATTTGATAGCGATGACCGTCAGTATTGTAACGTGAATAAAGAGCATCAAAGTTAATATCTAGGGTATCTGTTGGACGCCATTGCATTGCTAACGTCGCACCGACGCGTTCACGCACATCCTGCGCGTTGGCAAAATACATGTAGCTCGGGATTTTTGAGGCAAATATTTCACTTTGCCCATCAATTTCTCCGTTACCGTTCATGTCGACTGGCACACCTGCGCTGTCTGCTCCCCAACCTTCTTCTTCGTCAAAAAAACCGCTTGCCGAGTACGTGTCTGCACGTAAGGTTTTCTTTGAATAAGCACCCGAGAAAAGCACACCAAAAGTATCATCATTAAAGTTGTCACCGATGATGAATGAAGCATGCGGGTGCACATCGCCTGTTCGCGATTCATAAATCCCTTTTGCTGAAGCGCTCAAGGTAAAGCCATCTTGGTCTAGTGGTTTACGCGTTTCGATATCAACAACCGCACCAATGCCCCCTTCAATTAAGCGTGCTTCTGGTGACTTATACACTTGTAGTGCCCCCACTAACTCTGAAGCAATGGTGTCAAAGTTAAAGTCGCGGCCTGAGTTTTCGGAAGCCAGTTTACGACCATTCAACGTGGTAATGTTGTAGCCGCCACCTAAACCACGGACTAAAATATTTTGCCCCTCACCGCCATTACGAGTGATGGTGATGCCCGGAATACGCTGCAATGCTTCCGCTAAGTTTTCATCGGGGAACTTACCAATGTCATCAGCGACAACGACATCAACAACCGTCGTTGCTTCTTTCTTTCGAAAGTTTGATTCTTTAATACTGCTACGGATCCCTGTAACTTCAATAACCTCAACATCCTCTTCGGCCTTACTATCTTTTTCTTGTTGTTGGGCCGTCGCAGCGAAACTGACTGATGAGGCCAAAATCGAGCTTATCAGCACGCTCAAATATGTTTTTCTAGTTGTTGTTGCCATGATGATTTCCTGTTTTTAAATGTTCAGATTTTTTCACCATAAAAATGGTAATGAGTAAGGCCTTATATTTAATCTATAACAAAATGAAACAAACTAGCAACAACTAATTACCTAGCGAAACTTTCGATAGTTACGAATTAAGTTTCAAAAACCGCATAAATGGCTTCGAATGCCTTTAAAGATGGGGAGTTAATTTCGAAAGTTACGATAATAATTTTTTCTGAAGATTTTCTTTTCGGTGGGGAGATTCGGTTTTTACGAACAATAAAAAAGGCGGCAAAAGCCACCTTTCAATAGTTCTATTTAACTAGAGAGTTAAACGGTAATCACTTCGATACCTAAGCTCGTTAATGATTCAACGAACTCTGCTGGCATATTTTTGTCGGTGACCAGCACATCGATTGATTTAAGCGGCAATACATTATACAAAGCACGCTTACCAAATTTACTTGAATCAGTGACTGCAATGACTTTATCTGCGCGGGTGCACATGGTGCGATTCAGCATTGCCTCGGGCTCATAATGAGTGGTGATCCCTGCTTCTGAGTCGATACCATCAACCCCTAAAATAACCTTTTTAAAGTTATATTTACTAAGTGCTTGCTCGACTTCATTTGAGTAAAAAGACATTGATTTCTTTCGTAATTGCCCACCCAGCATAAACACATTTGCATCTTCAATATCAGCCAGTACATGGGCAATATTAAGGCCGTTTGTCATCACAGTAAGGCCCTGTTTATTGGTTAATGCTTTGGCAACTTCTTCTGTGGTGGTGCCAGAATCAATAATTAAAGAGTCGCCATCATCAACCAAACTTGCCACAGCTTTCGCTAATAACACTTTCACTGCGTAGTTTTCGTTATGCTTATCTTTTACCGAAAGCTCTTTTGCCAATTTATCGCAGGCAATTGCCCCACCACGTGAACGGACAACTAAGCCACGTTTACCGAGCTCGTTAAGATCATGGCGAATGCTAACCTCCGAAATATCAAAGGTCTTTGCAAGATCTTTAACATTTACTTTGCCATTTTCCTCAGTCATCAGGACGATTTTTTGTCTTCTTTCTATTGTGGTTAGCATAGCTGGCCTGTTGTTTTAATAGCTGCTTTCAAATTTGTAGTTCAATATTACACAATTTACAGTTTCAAAGCCAAATTTAGTTTCGAAATAAAATAAAACTTTCAAAACTTACGAATTTTGTTTTATGATTATTTCACAACAAACTTCTTTGGTGACAAAAATGACAACACAAAGCTCACTGTTAGAGCAAACAGAACACACCAATCGCACGCAATTACTGCCTATGATGATTATAGGTGGCTTGTTTTTCTTATTTGGTTTTATAACCTGGCTTAACGGCTCCTTGATCCCATTTTTACAAATGGTCTGCGATCTCAACCATATTGAAGCTTACATGGTGACACTGGTGTTTTATATCGCCTATACCGTGATGGCACTGCCAAGCGCTAAGATTTTGCAAATATTCAGCTATAAGCATGGTATGTCGTTTGGTTTAGGTACCATGGCATTTGGTGCACTGTTGTTTATTCCTGCGGCACAAATTCAGGCTTACTGGTTGTTTTTGGTTGCCTTATTTACTTTAGGTAGCGGCCTCACCTTATTACAAACCGCTGCGAATCCTTACATCGTGCTTATTGGCTCTAAAGACACGGCAGCCGTGCGCATTAGCATTATGGGTATTCTCAATAAGAGTGCTGGTGTGGTGGCTCCATTGCTCTTCTCAGCGATTGTATTTAGCGACATTGCCAGCTTTAGCCCAGAGGCTCTGGCCCAATTGAACAGCATTCAAAAGCAATTGCAGTTACAAGAACTGGCTAATCGTTTAATTACTCCTTACTTTGTAATGGCAATCGCATTAGCAATATTAGCGGCGTTAATCATGCTGGCCCCGCTACCTGATATTAAGCAACCAAAAACCAGCAACAACAGCGAGAGTAAATCAATCCTGCAATTTCCACACTTAGTTTTAGGCGTGATAGCCCTATTCTTTTACATAGGTACAGAAGTCATTGCCGGCGACACTATTGGCCTTTACGGCAAAGAACAAGGGGTATTGCAGTTCGCAGAACTCACCTCTTACACCATGGGCTTTATGGTGCTAGGTTATGTTTTAGGTATCGTGTTAATTCCTCGCTTTTTTAGTCAGCAACAGGCGCTGATATTTTCTGCGTTAAGTGGTTGTGTGTTTTCACTTGGTATCATTTTGATAGAACCGCAACAAACTGCGATTGCAAACGTAGTGCTCTTTTGGCTTGCTGATAACAGTTTTCCAGATACCGTGTTATTTGTTGCATTACTTGGCTTATCGAATGCGCTGGTATGGCCGACCATTTGGCCTATGGCCCTTGCAAATCTTGGCGATAAAACCCAAACCGGCGCGGCATTACTGATTATGGGGATTTCTGGTGGCGCGCTATTGCCTTTGGTATACGGTGTATTTGCAGAATATACAGGCAATGCACAACAAGCTTATTATCTGTTGATCCCTTGCTATGCGTTTATTCTTTATTACGCAGTGATTGGTCACAAACTAACAAGTTGGCGTAAGTAACGACATGGGCAGGCTTAGTTGTTTTACTATTTAACTAGCCTGCAATTTTTCTGATGTGAAATAGCCCAGTAGCAAAAATTCACGCACGGTAAAAATACACTTATAAATTAAGTACTCGTCATGCTTATCAGGGCTCACTTCTGAAAGAGATAAGGCTTGCTGCGCTATTATGCGCTGTTGCTGCAGTGAAGAAATAGTAAATAAACCTGTGAGTTTATCTGCTAATTGCGACGATGAAAGAGCACCTTCTGCAATCAGCTCTGCGCCTTTTAAGCATGCCGTACGCTCAGTCGTAGTTAGTGTATTTGCTAGCATTAAATCTGTGAAAGCGACTAAATTAAAATACAGCTGTTCATTTGGCTCCAGTTCCAAAATAACCGCCTGCATTTGCGTGACCACATCCCGGTGAGCCGCTGTTTTAAGCACCTCAAAATGATTGTCATCCACTTTATCAAATAGCTGAGTCGCAGCCACTGGCGTAATAGCCGCACCGAATAATGCTGCTAAACATTTAATGGCATTTCGCCTTTGTAGATCAGCCATTGAACACCCCATTTTGATAATGTCGTGCAGCATGATCGGCGGCTCTTGCAGTAAATGCCATATAGGTTAATGAAGGGTTCTGATAACCCGACGAGCACATAAACGAGCCGTCAGTGACATAGACGTTACGCACACTGTGAATTTGGTTGTAACGATTAAGCACTGAGGTTGTAGCATCATGTCCCATGCGCGCAGTTCCCATTTCGTGGATGGCTTGCCCCGGCGCTGAGCCTTTATCGTACGCTTGTACATTTTGATAACCAGCTTTGCTGAGCATCTCGACGGCTTGCGCTTTCATATCCTCGCGCATGCGCTGCTCGTTTTCAGCAAATTGACAATCAAAATTAACTAAAGGTAATCCCCATTGATCTTTTAATACCGGATCTAAGCTCATTTTATTACGATGATAAGGCAGGCATTCACCAAAGCCTATTAATGCAACTTGCCAAGGCCCAGGTTTGGCAAGCTCTTCTCTAAAAGCCTTACCAAAGCTAAGTTCTTTAAAGCCCCGTCGCCAATCTTTGCGTGTTGCGTATCCTTGATAGCCATAGCCGCGAATAAAGCTATGCTGCTCACTATCATCAAGGTTTCGAAAACGCGGAATATGAAAGCCTACGGGTCTGTCGCCATCATTAAAGTCATCAGCAAAGCCCCTAGGCTCGCCAGTTGCGCCAACCCTAAAATGGTGATCCATGAGGTTATGGCCAAGCTCTCCACTATCGTTCCCTAAGCCATTAGGGAAGCGTGCAGAGGTTGAATTTAATAACAAGGCTGTTGTGGCTACCGTTGATGCACAGCAAAAAATGATGTTCGCTCGCTCGATACGCTCTTTTTTAGATTCAGCATCAATTACTTTCACACCTGTGGCCTGCCCGCTTTCTGGATTGTAAATAATCTCTTTAGCAATGGAGTGAGTCTGAATAGTGAGTCGTCCAGTACGCATCGCTGCAGGTAAGGTCGAGGCTAAACTACTAAAATAACTACCGGTTGGACAACCTCGCATACAGCGGTTGCGCTTGCTGCATGGAGCACGACCTTGCTCAGGCTTGGCCTTAGTTAAATGCGCAACTCGCCCGATGGTGAGGTGCCGATTAGTGTAGTGAGTTAATAAACTTTGTTTAAGCTGCTGCTCTACGGCATTAAGCGCAAAAGGAGGTAAGTAAGGTCCATCTGGTAGCTGAGGTAAGTTCAGTGCTTCGCCAATAACCCCAATGTAGGCTTCAACTTTATCGTACCAAGGCGCTATATCTTTGTAGCGCACTGGCCAATCAACGCCGTGACCATCTTGTTTGTTGGCTGCAAAATCAATATCACTGAGGCGCAAGCATTGCCGCCCCCAAGTTAATGAGCGCCCACCAAGATGATACCCTCTGATCCAATCAAAACGCTGAGATTCTTGATAAGGGTGCTGCAAATCATTCACAAACCAGTGTTTTATTGATTGCTTAGTGGCATAGCCAGTGCGTGCTTGTTTAGCTTGATTCTGTTTTTCTAGTAGGCTGGGCCTGTCGCGAAATGGCAGTTGCCAATCATCTTTAAAGGCAGTGATATAGTCTGTACCGTGCACAACCTGCCTGCCACGTTCCAGTAACAGTACATTGAGCCCTTTTTCGGTTAGTTCTTTAGCAGCCCAGCCGCCAGTAATGCCACTGCCAATAACAATGGCATCGAATACTTTTGCCTGCATTCTCACTTAACTTTTAAAAGATTTGCTTACCCGCACAGATCGTTGCTTGAACAGAAAAGTCTTTATCGAGCAGGGCAAAATTGGCCTGTTTACCTACCGCAATACTGCCTATTTGCTCCGCTTTATTTAAAAACTCAGCGGGTACTAAACTAGCCATGTTAGTTGCTTCGACTAGGCTTGCGTCAGTTAGGTTATAAAAACGTTCAACGCCAACTTCCATGGTTAATGTACTGCCCGCTAAAGAGCCGCTCTCAGTTCGAGCAACACCTTGCTCAACCACAATAGGAAGCTCACCTAAACGGTAGCGACCATCTTGTAAGCCTCCGGCGCTCACGCAATCTGTGATCAGAGCAATTTTATCTGCCCCTTTTAAACGGTAAACCATGTTCATGATGCTCGGATGCAAATGAATACCATCAGGGATAAGCTCAACCATGGCATCGTTGTCCATCAGTAATGCGCCAGTACAGCCGGGATCACGATGATGAATACCGCGCATACCATTAAAAATATGCACACCACCGCAGGCACCATGAGCAAGAGCTTGTGTTGTTTGCTCAAAATTAGCATCTGTATGACCCAGCATCACACGCACACCTTTATCAGTGATATAGCGGATCATATCGGGGGATTTAAGTAGTTCTGGCGCTAACGCAAATGAGCTTAAGCAACCTTCACATGCGGCATAAATTTCATCAAATCGCTGTTTAGTAAGCTCTAAAAAAAATGACTCGTTATGTGCGCCTTTATGCGCTTCGGCAAAGAATAAACCTTCGTTATAAGCCCCTAGCAACTGCGCCCCAGCCAAGCCTTTTTGATACGCACTCGCCATATTTTTATAAGCTTGAATTGAGACGTCCCAGTCTGCAGTCACCGTTGTGCCAACAAACCCCGTTACGCCATGCTTTGCTAAAGAACGAGAAATAGTCTCTAGTGATTCTGGGGTGCCGTCCATAATATCGCAGCCTTCACGGCCATGAATATGTAAATCAATAAAGCCCGGAAATAAACTGTGCTCACCTAAATCGATTACCTCGATCTCGGGCGCCATTTGCGTAGTAATGGCAGTAATTTTACCTTGCTCGACCAAGACCACATGATCGAGTAAAACCGCATCAGCAGTCACCACTTTTGCGGCTTTTAAGTAATAGCAATTAAGATGCGTTGGAATTAGCATGAACACTTCCTATTATTGCAGCGCCTCTTACGCCGCTAGAATCACCAAATTTTGCACGCTTCACGTCGGGCACGGCAAAACCTGAAAATAAATGAGTTTGAATTGCGTCAGGGAGTTTTTCTACTATTGCATCAATGAGCGACAACCCGCCCCCAAGCACAATTACTTCTGGGTGCAAACTTTTACTAATAGCAGCAAAGGTTTCGCCAAGAATATCTAAGTAACAGGCGAGCACCTCTAAGGCTTGTTCATCACCACGTTTTATATCGTTTGCCCATTCAATCGCAGATTTAGGAGATTGCGTAATATGCTGGTACAAGATTTGTACACCGGGCCCTGCAATATAACTTTCGACACAGCCATTTAAACCACAGCCGCACTTTAAAACTGGCAGCTGGTATTTTTGTTGTAAATACGCAGACAGTGGTAAATGGCCGTACTCCCCTGACATGCCCAAACCTTGGTTAAACAAGGTTCCATCAATGCACATACCACCCGCCGCACCAGTGCCAACAATGGCACCGAATACTCGGCTATAACCTTCACCAGCTCCGCCATTAGCTTCTGATAAGGCAAAACACCGGGTGTCATTTAATATCGCAACAGGGCGTTTTAATAATGCTTGAAGATCGTTGGCAATCACTTTACCTGTGGCACACGGCACATTAGCCGACAGCACTTTACCTTCATCATTAACGATACCTGGCATACCGATGCCCACCGCACCTTGGCAACCTGTCAGTTCATCGGCTTTAATTACCTGCTGATAAATTGCGTGCAAAAATTGCTGATAGTCATCAGTTGGCGTAGTAATACGCCAACTTTGCTGTTGCTCTAAATTATCATTAAAAATGGCGGTCTCTATTTTTGTACCACCAATATCGAGTCCGTAAACAGCCATACTTTACCCAACACTACTTAGCGAGAAGTTAATGGGTAAATAGTTACCCCTTTTACAACACGGTTAACTTCGCCCGTAGGACAAGGGTTATCAGGTGTTAAACCGAGTGACATTGATTTATAAAATGCAAAAATCTGACAATAGACAATATAATACAGACCTTGCCAAACATCATCTAGCTCGACCAGTTCAGTATTTAACGCCAGCTTTTTAACCGCTAAACACTGTTGGTCATTTAGTAGTTCATTATATAAATCAGTATCATACAAACTACTATAAAAATCACTCGAGGCCATTAACATCACTGCGGTTTTATCATTAATAATGGTTTTAGGACCATGACGAAAACCAAGTGGGGTTTCAAAGTAGCTTATTAAATCACCATTGGTCAGCTCTAAGCACTTTAAGGCCGCTTCTTTTGCATAGCCGAGCAATGAACCTGCTCCTAAAAACACCAAACGTTCAATATCAGTTTGCGCAAAGCCCTTGATCTCTTCAAGTTGCGTTTCGAGCAGCTGCTCTGTCTGTGTAGCAACTTGTGCAAGCTGATTAACATCAGGGGTAAAAATACATAATGTTGAAAGCAACATTGAGGTGAAACTACTGGTCATAGCAAAGCTTTCATCCAGGGTTTCTTTTGGCATAAGTACACTAAAACTATTTTTTTTAGCTGCCGCCCTTTTCGCTAACTCACCATTTTCATTACAGGTAATAACTAAATGAAAGCACTTTTCAACAACTTGCTCTGCGATATCAACCGCCGCGACACTTTCAGGGCTATTACCTGAACGCGCATAAGAAACAAGTAAAGTGGGTGTGCTCTTTTGTAAAAAACCATGGGGGTTAGACACAATGTCGGTGGTGCTAACTGCGCGCACATTTAAATCAGTTCTGGCTGTTAAGTGTGGTGCTAGTGCCTCACCAACATAAGCTGATGTGCCAGCCCCTGTTAATACGATTTGTAATTCTTTTAATGCCAAAATTGGCGCTAAAAATGCGCTTATTTCTGCTCGATGCGTTTCAATAATAGCGGCGGTATTGCACCATGACTCTGGCTGCTGAGAGATTTCTCTTGCTGTCCAATATGCGTTTTGCTGCTTAAGCTCTGTTTCGTTTAATGATAAATACTGCGTCATAATTAATTCTCTCTCAACACCACTTATTGATTACAAGCACGCGAATAGGTATTCGTGACTTCCATTATTTTATTAACTACTAACTCACGGGGTGATGAGTTAATTTGGCCATTGATCAATGCCTTGTATTGCACTGGCATAAATTGACTAAGCAAAGTTTGTGGAATGATTAGCCCTTCTAAGTTTGCAAATAAAATTTCTACTGTTTGCTTTATTTCATCTTCAGGCCAGTAATAACGAATACGGTCGCTATAACTATAAGCTCTAAATAGCTTAGCTTCAGCACCTTGTGTTGGGTAAAACTTATTCCAGTAATGTGGCTTTTCTAGCATGATGCGATCACATACATCACGTAAATTAGAACGCTGACCAGCTTCGACTAATTGATCTTCAATATAAGATAATGCAAACAACCCTTCGCGTAGTGCATAAGTAAGCTGTGGACCCACTTTTAATATGGCAAAGTGATCTTGCACCAGCTCGTGGTAGCAATGATCTGGCTGATAGTCGGTAGAGTGAGCTTCATAAACAAGATTATCGACAGTGGTGATAAACTCTTTCAGTTTTTGCGCTTCATTACGTTGGTAATCAAAAACTTGATGGTTATCAAATTCAACTCCTGGCTGCACAACAACAGCAATAACACGAGACCACACATCGCTTATGTTTAAGTTAGCAAATGCAGCCTGGTGTAATTCGATTGTTTGCTGCACTCCCTCAACATGAGATACCTCAATAATTTCATGTTCTTCTGTAGCGCCACCCGGAGGAGGAACCTCAGTACCCACCACATAAAGAATATCGTTATCTTTTGCTACCGACTCAGCGGCTTGGCACATCAACGCTGCACGTTTGGCAATTTCTGCATCAGCTAAACGTTCTCCATCGTCAGCACATGGCATACTGGCATCTAAATGAATTTTCTTAAAACCAGCGCTTGCATAGGCTTTTACTAGTTCAACAGCTTTTACCATTGCAACCTCTGCAGGCTCATTTACCCAACACACGGGCCCTAAGTGATCACCCCCCAAAATAATGCGCTGGGTATCTAACCCTACCTTTTCGGCTATTGCATGAACAAACTCAACGAAGTCATGGGGCTTCATTCCTGTGTAACCACCAAACTGATTAACTTGATTCGCCGTAGCTTCAATTAAAATTTCGGTGTCATCATTGAGAGCTTGCAACATTGCTGCTTCGATAACGAGCGGGTGTGCACAACACACAGAATAAATACCCTGCGCTTGCCCTACTCGATTGTTATTTATAATCGTTTTTAATGCATTCATGGTTTTCTCCAAGCAGCTTACGCTAATGGTTAGATACGTGATTTGAAATTACATTAGCACAGCGCGAAACGCTACGCAACAAAACGAAAGATAACGAAAGGCGTAAAATAAGTTAAAAACACACTAATAACGGTATTTTATAAGGGTTAAAATGATAAAACCCAAATTTACGAAAGAATTTGAAAGCATTTAATTGTAATTGACTTTGAGTTGCGATATAACAGAAACAACTGAAACCCACTATTAAAATAATCTCAGTGATTTAGGTATCGTTATGACAATAGATAGACGTAGTTTTTTAAAATCTGCCGCAGCCATTACCGCCGCGACAGTCGTGACTGGCTGTGCGAAAAGCCAACAAGGTGATAATCAAAGCACACCTCTTGCAGCACAAGGTAAAAGCGTAATGGGCTTAGCTGTGCCAGCAATGGATGTGGTACGTGTTGGTTTTATTGGAGTTGGTCAACGTGGTAGCGGCCATGTAAAACACCTTTGCCATATTGAAGGTGTTGAAATTAAAGCTATTTGCGACACAGATCAGCTAATGCTAGATAAGTCTGTTAATTATGTTGTTGAAAAAGGCTTACCTAAACCAACTGCTTATACGGGTTCTGATAAAGCCTATTTAGACATGCTTGCTCGCGATGACATCGACATTGTGATCATTTCAACGCCTTGGAAATGGCACACACCGATGAGTGTTGAGACCATGGAAAGTGGTAAGCATGCCTTTGTTGAAGTACCTGCAGCAACCACGATGGAAGAGTGTTGGCAACTAGTAAACACTGCTGAGCGCACGCAAAAGAACTGCATGATGATGGAAAACGTTAACTACGGCCGTGACGAGTTAATGGTATTAAACATGGTTCGTAAGGGGATATTTGGTGAGTTACTGCATGGTGAAGCTGCTTATATTCATGACCTGCGTTGGCAAATGAAAGAAATTGACCGCAGCACAGGTTCTTGGCGTACTTACTGGCATACCAAGGTAAACGGTAACTTATACCCAACCCATGGTTTAGGCCCAGTTTCTCAGTATATGAACATCAACCGTGGTGACCGCTTTGATTTTGTTACATCAGTCAGCTCACCTGCACTTGGCCGAGCAGCTTACGCAGAGCGTGAATTTCCTGCAGGCCACGAACGTCGTTCACTGAAATTTACTGCTGGCGACATGAACACCAGCATTATTAAAACAGTGAAAGGTCGTAGCATTATGGTTCAGCACGACACCACAAGCCCACGCCCTTACAGCCGCCATAACTTAATTCAAGGTACTAATGGCACATTTGCTGGATTCCCTAATCGTATTGCTCTTGAAGATGTGCCACCAGCCATCGCGAAAATTTACCAACAGCAATATGAAGCTGAGCTCGCTGCCTGGGAAAAAGCAGGTTCGCAGGGGCGTAAGCCACATATGCAAAACTTTCATAGCTGGGATCAAGATATGGAAAAGTGGCGTGCTGAATTTGATCACCCACTATGGAAACGCATGGGTGAAGAAGCAGTACGTAACGGCGGCCACGGCGGTATGGACTTCATTATGCTTTGGCGCATGATCTACTGCTTACGCAACAATGAGCCACTCGATCAAGATGTATACGATGCCGCGGCATGGTCATCAATCTTCCCGCAAAGTATGGCATCAGTTGCTGATAGAAGTAACAGCAAAACAATTCCAGACTTTACCCGTGGCGCTTGGCAAACAGGTAAGCCACTAGGGATTGTGTCTTAACACTTCCTCTCCATGGAACACTAAAAAGCCCGCCCTTTGCCCTGCGGGCTTTTTTATTAATAGACAACGTTATTCATCCATATGATACTTTGCTGATAATTTATAGGGTCAATGAAAGACTCAGTACAAAGCGGCGACCAAATTGCTCGACTTTCATAAGTGATGAGGCGTCGTTTGTTTGCACCTCTCTAACTAGGCTTTTATCTGTGGCATTAAAAATATCAAACCGCAATGCAACTAAATCAGAGAAAAACCAACTGTAACTTAGGTCCACACTTGTAAAATCATCGACATAAACATCTGCATTATTCGATAAGTCTCGTTGCTCTAAAAAATCACTCCGGTAATTAAGGTTAACTGCACTTTGCCATTTCTTTGCATTAAACAGTAAACGCAGATTTGCAGTTAATTCAGATACCCCTTCGATATCTGTGTTGTCGATTTGCTCCGCCGTTAATTTGGCGTCCAATAACTGACTAACACTCGATATCATTCGACTTTGCAGTAGAGCATTTGATAACACGGGTAGTTTCAAGTCAGTACTAAATTGCAGCCCACTAATTGCTGCTTGCCCATCATTATTGGCCTGTAAAGCAGGGTATTGCTGCTGTTGATAGGTTACGTTTTTGATTTGTTCAACAATAAAGTTATCTAGCTGATGATTAAAGGCCATCAATTGCAAACTACTCTCTTCCCCTGACCAACTGAAAGATAGGCTTGTGGTGCTGGCTACTACAGGCTCTAAAGCTGGATTTCCTAATTCGGCATAGGGTAAACCGCCAGAATTAACATGTAGTTTAGGGTTTAAATCAGAATAGTTAGGCCGGTTCACTGCACGACTATAACCTAAGCGAGCAAACCATTGCTCAGACAATTGCCATTTGAAATTCAAAGAAGGTAACCAAGTAGAAATATTAACCTGCTCAGAAAGCTTTTCTAATTGGCTATTCTCATTAAGCTGATGCCCTAATGTTTTACTTTTTACATAGCTGTGTCTGAGTCCAAAAGCCGTCGTTAAGCTTTTAAGTTCTGGTATTTGCCATACACTGTGAATATAGCTTTCATAGGCAGTAAATTCGGTTTCATAACTATTTAAGTAATCATTGGCTTGCCGATCGGCAAATGGTAAGTCAATATCATACAGCTGTAAAAGGTCACGTTTTGGGATCAGCCAAGCTTGTGTAGGTTGTGACAGAAAATCGGCTTCAAATGCCGTATTTAATGGCTCTAACCAACGGCCATCAAGCGCTGGTAAATCAGTTAACTGTGTTTGCGATAAACTTACATCTTGACGAAGATACTGATGAGAGTGCGTAGACTTTACTGCGCCAAACTGTATACTCGACAAGCCCCAAATAGATGATATTTGCCAAGTGCTATCTATCCCCCATTCTGTTACTTCATCATTTACTTCAATCTGGCGGCGGCTTAATTGTGATAACTGTGAGTAACTATCAACAAGCGCTAAATTATTGTCCAATTCATAGTAGGCTAGCTGTTTTCCTGAAATAGAAATCTCTGCAGGTACAGCGTTTAATTCAACATGAGCTCGGGTGATTGGGGTTTGCGTTTCACTCAACGATTCACTGTGGCTGTAAAATGGACTTATTTGCCAATGGCTGTCATCTTTTGCGTACCATTTAGGTAATATTTGTAAGGTTTGCGTATGGTAGTAAAGGCCTGATTCTTCGCGTGAAGATTTACTTTTTGCCGCATTAAATTGCACAGTTTGAATACTATTTTGATGCTCACCTAATATGGCTGTTGCATCATCACTTGATGGATTAATTGAGAGCCGGTGCTCATCGTAGGTAAAATCGGTGTCTGAACGAAGCCAAAGTGTATTCAATTCAAATCGCTGATTAGGCTGCCAAGCAATATTTGTGTAATAACTTGCACGAGTTCTATCTTCATGTTCGATAGTAAGTGCTAACGTATCGGTGGGAACTAAGCTATTATTTTCAAGCCCTTGCCACTGATATGCTGCTGGTGCTCCACCATTATTTCCCCAATGCCACGTTTCAAATTGAAATTGCCTTTGTAAGCGGTTTTCGTAATTAAACTTAACAACAGCAGCTAACTTATTGTCAGCTGAAATAGTATTGGCGATTAAACCAAAGCTTGGTTGAAAGTTACGCTCACCTGCAAGGGCTGCACTGGTTAAGGTTGCTTTTAGGTGATCATCATCAAATGAAAGCGGATCATCACTGATCAAGTTGACTGTCGCTCCAGCTGCTCCGCTAGGTAACCTTGCATCAGCGAGTTTATATACGGCAATATTGGAAAAAAGCTCGGCGCTGAATGTATCAAAACGATACTGCTGACCATATTGATTCGAGTTACGAACGTTTTCAGTATTTGCTAATCTGTGCCCATTTAACAAGGTTAATTGATACTCAGGCCCTAGCCCCATCGCATTAATGTTAAGTGCTTCTCCGCGGTCTCTTGAAATACTTACCCCAGGAATTGCTTGTAGTGCTTCAGCCAAATTTTCAGCAGGTAGAAGAGAAAGCATTGTGCCGCTAGCAAAGTCAGCTTCGCCAATGTAGTTTTGTTTTTGCTGCTGCGCGTAATCGGCACTTTGTTGGTAATCGCGAGCATAAACCACAGAAGAAGCCTGATTGTTTTTATCACCTTTCACTGTCACCTCCTCTATATAGGGCTGTGACAGTGAGAGATGTTGTGTCTGGCTTGGTTTAGAAATAATAATGCCCGATGATGTTTGTTGCCAAATAAAGCCATGTTTTAGCAACAGGGCATCAAGGCTTGCCTCTAGACTAACTGTTCTAGGTAACGTAGCTGAGTGTAAGATAACTGAGCTTACTAGGTTGTCTGGATAAATAATTGCAACTTGGTACTGTTCAGCCAGATCATTAAGCGCTGTTTTTAGAGTGCTTTGTGCAGCAAACAGCTGCTTGGCATACAAACCAAACAGCATCAAAACACAGCAGAAAATACGCCACATTAACTTACATCCTCATTGCTAGAGGAAAATATTGTGCCTATTTTCAATGAAAGGTTTATGACAACATCATGTCAGTTTTCAGCCTTTTTACTTAGCTCAATGCTATCGGGGTATTGGTTTACATCAAGTTCATTTAGCTGAGCGATGAGCTTTGCAGCACCAAGAATGTCGTCAACAGCAAAGCGACCACTTACATGTATATCACTTGGTACATTACTTAATACCACAGGTTTTTCGCTATAACGATTTAACTGAAATAATGCATCATTGATAGACACCTTATCTAAGTCCAACCATCCTTGCTGCCAATCAGGTTGTGAGGCATTAAATTGCAAGACCTGTATTGTAGAATCACTTACTCGGGCACGCTGCCCTTTTACTAATTCAACGTGCTGCGTTCCATCTAAACTGGTTACTGAAACTTTACCATGAAAAACATCAACTAATGTTTCTCGCAATGTTTTGTCCACATTAAAAGCCGTACCAAGAACTTCAATCGTGGCATTGCCCGTATCAATTATGAAAGGGCGCGATTCATCACGATGTACAGAAAAATATGCTTCGCCATTTCCTAAGGTTGCTTTTCGAGCATGACTATTTTCACTGAACTCAAGTTGCGTATTCACGTTCATTGCGACCTGTGTACCATCAGACAAATTCACTTGTTGTGCTTTACCACTAGTAAATTGTTGAACAGTTACAAGATCAGAGGACGAAATGGGCGGCTGTTCATTCACTGGCATTAAAGTCCACATGAAAATAGCAAAGCATGCTGCTACAGCACCACCTCCCCAAGAATACTGCGCTAAACGACGGCGTTTTTTAGCTTGTTCGAGTTGTTCATTCTGTTGTGCATCCACCAGCTCAAGCGCGGCTAATAATGCAGGGTCGTCCCAAATAGCCTTTTCTAGCGCATTATCAGATTCATAATCATGTTGGTGTGAAGAATTCATCTTTGTCTCAATTGCTGGTAATACTAATATGACGGATTAACTGTCATGACGGGGACATTCATGTACTAAAAAATACTCAGCCATGGCATTTTTCAGCATATCCATTGCCCTTGAAATATGTTTTTTAACTGCTTCTTCTGAGATCCCCAAACTACTTGCAATCTCAGCTCGTGTTTGGCCTTTAATACGGCGGCGAATAAACACATCTCTGCGCAATACCGGCATTTGCGACAAAACGCGCTGATAAAGTTCAATACGTTGCTCATATTCAAGTGCGGACTCAAGCGATAACGCCTCACTATGAGGCTCATGCTCTAAACTTTCTGGTGTTTTTTTCTGCTCACGGTGGTGATCTATTATCAAGTGCTGAGCCATCCGGTAACCATATGCGAGCGGATTATCTATCGCGTCTAGGTGTTCTGATCTAAGTGCCTTGAGAAGTAGCTTCTGAAATAAATCATCCGCATCAGCACGCTCTGCCACTGCTTTGCAAAAAAAGCCTTTTAAAGCGTCTTGATTTGCTATGAAGCATTGTAAAAGTGTTCTGCTTTGCTCTGTGATCTTATTATCAAAGCCATTAGTCATTGAAGGTAAAGACATATTTAAGTTAAAGGCTAGCTTATTTATCTGAGTATGACGTAAATGCTAGCCTAAAGGGGACAGCATTTTGATGATCATTTGGTTACAGTTTTAAGTAACTATCGACTTAAAAGTGTCATGAAAGCTTCATTAAAAAATAGGTCCCCTTCTTTGTTAATGCAGCGTCTTTAGAGGCGAATTTAAACCAAATATTGCATTTAACAGGAATTAACCCTCATGACTTACCGTGCATTTTCATTATCACCTTTAGCGCTTGCTGTTGGCTCATTATTAATTGCTCCCACCTACGCAGAAGAAAACCCAGAGCCAATGGAAGAAATTGTTGTCACTGGCAGCTACATAAAAAGCTTAGAAAAAGCGATTGATTTAAAACGCACTAATATTGGCTTCTCAGATTCAATTGTCGCGTCTGATATCGCAGATTTCCCAGAACAAAACTTAGCAGAAGCTTTACAGCGTATGCCGGGTGTTACGATTGAGCGTAATAAAGGCCTAGGTCAAAAAGTAAATGTGCGTAGCTTACCGTCTGAATTTACCTTTGTTTCTATTAACAACCTTGCGACAGCCTCTGGTAGTGGTGGCCGTGATGTTGAGTTTGATATGTTTGCGTCAGAAATTATTCAAAGTGTCACCGTTAAAAAATCGCCAACAGCCGCAGATGAAGAAGGTGGTATTGCAGGCTCTGTTGCAATAACGACTGCTCGCCCATTTGACTATGATGGTCGTCAAATAGTGGCATCGGTTGAAGGCGCATATAACGATATCTCTGAACAAAGCGATCCTAAGTTTGCGTTTTTAGCAAGTAATACCTTTGGTGATTGGGGCGCGCTTGCTTCATTTGCTTATTCAGAGCGTACAAATAGAACAGATAGTAACTCTGGTATTGATTTTCGTCCTCTGTCACGTTGGACAGAAAAATCAGGTTCATCACAATGGCAATCAGACCAAACTGTTGACGTTTTAGAGCGCGATACGGGGATCACTATCAATGATCGCTTCAACAAAGATGAAACCAGCCGCGTTGTGTTTATAAATAAAGTCGGCGACAGAGCTTACTTAACTGAACAAGAAAAATGGGGCGCAACTTTATCACTACAATACAAACCGAGCAGTGAATTTAGCCTCACTTTTGATGCGCTACTGGGTAACTTTGATAATCATGAAGACCAGTATGATGCCGCGGCTTATTCTGCTTCAAGTATCAGTGCATTAGAAAAAATAAACAGTTACGATAACACCACCCTTACAGATTATGGTATTACCGTTTTAACTGATGTTAACTATGCCGCAACGCAGCATGAGTTTTTAAGTAAAGAAAATAGTAGCGATACAGACTACCAGCAATTTAGCTTAACCCTTGATTGGATGATAGGTGACTGGGAAGTTTACGGTGTTGTTGGCTACAGTGGTGCAGATAAGTTAGCTGAGACAACTAATTTAAAGCACACTGCTTATAGCCCAACTCGTACTCGTTACACATCAACAGGCGGTGAAACTATTGCCAGCGATAATCCCGACACATTCGATATGTATAATTCTCCTGAAGCTTATACATTTGATTACTATGAAGTAAATCTTGAAGATATCTCTGATGACAAATATGCAGCTCAACTCGATTTTAGCCGCCATTTTCAACTAGATTTCTTCCCTGCATTATCAAAAGTTCAGTTTGGTGCGCGTTATACTGATAAATCAAAACAACGTAATTATGGTAGCAACCGAATCACAGGCCCTAGCGCGGGTGATTCATCGTGGGTAGGCACACGTACCTTAGCTGATAGCGAAATACACACTATTTCAGATTTAGTGTCAGGTGGTGAGTATCTATCTGACGTATCGTCTAAACAAGACTGGAGTCAAATTTCAAATAGCTATGCGCGTAATGAATTACGTTACGATGGTTTCGGCGTTGACTACGCACCAGATCAATTCTACGAAGTGTCAGAAAAAACCACCGCTATTTATGCAATGGCTGACTTTGCATTTGAAATTGGCACTTTACCAGCCACTTTAAATACCGGTGTTCGTTACATTGATACTGATGTTGACTCTTCAGGGTATCATCAAGTGCAAGCTGATGATGGCAGCACAAACTATACGCCAACACCTATCTCAAAAGAAGGTAACTATAAAGAAACTCTACCGAGCATTAACTTTAGCTTAGAGCTTACTGAAAACTTATTATTCCGCGCGGCAGCATCAGAAACCTTTATCCGCCCAGCACTAACTGATATTGCTTATAAACGTACTGTGAGTTTAAGTGAATTTAAATACCGCGATGGTAACCCTGATTTAAAACCAACTTATGCAGATCAATGGGAAACCGGCCTAGAGTGGTATTTAGAAGAAGGTGGTTTACTTGCTGTTTCATATTTCGAAAAAGAAATTGAAGGCGTGGTGCGTGAATCTCTAACAGGTGTTGTTAATGATGTAACTAAATATAATGACAATGGTACTGTGGATGGCGTTTACGACTTTGATGTTTATCAAAAAGTAAATGCAGATGGTTCGTACGATGTAAGTGGTATCGAGTTCATTGCACAAATTCCATTTGCACGTTTTCACCCAATGTTACAGGGGTTTGGTATTAACGCTAACTATACGACGCTTGATAACTCACTTACAGGTGCCTCTGATTTAGCGATTCCAACACCACCAGAAGGCTTAGCTGACGAAACCTACAATATTACTTTCTACTACGAAAATGACAGCTTTGATGCGCGTGTCTCATACAACTATAAAGACAAGTATGTAGAGTATATTGAACGCGATATGTACCCTGTTTACCGCGATGCCTACGGTCAAACAGATATCTCGTTAGGCTATCAAATAAACGACATGTTTAAAGTCACTCTTGAGGGGATCAATATCACAGATGAAGAAACAACGGGCTACACTATTGCTCCGGCTTTCCCAACTATGTATGAGTTCTCAGGTCGTCGCTTCTCATTAGGCTTACGCGGCAATTTCTAAATACATTATTGGGGCCTTTGCGCCCCAATTTTTTCAGCAAGGCAACTTAAATGCGATTATTTACGCTATTTACACTGCTTTTTGTGACGCTTCAAACCTATGGCAAAGAGCTAAACACACAAATTGCATTTATTCCCGATGTTCATTTTCACGATATCTATGCTGACTTTAGCCAAAGCGGCTTTAAAGGGGTAAAACTAGGTAGCCAAACCAAACCCGTTACAATTCGCAGTATGAAAGCACAGCTTCACTCAACGCGACTTTTTAATGAAAACTACTTTGCTCTGATAGCAGCTTTAGATGATATTGCCGAACGCGGTGTGAAATTAGTCGCTTTACCCGGAGACTTTACTGACGATGGACAGCCCGCTCACCTAAAGGGGCTAAAAGCATTATTAAATGATTACACAAAACGCTACGACATGCGTTTTTTTGCTATTCCAGGAAACCATGATCCTGTTAAACCAATAAAAACCGCGGCAGGTAAGTCTGACTTTTTGAACGATGAAGGACGCGAAGTTGCTATTTTTAGCCGAGATCATAGAAACTGTAAAGCGTCACAGAACGACACATTGTTTTGCGATGATGGCATTGTTCATGGTGGCTATCAAGAGATTGTCTCTGCTATGGCTGATTTTGGTTTAATGCCTAGTAGCCAAGATTTGCTTTGGCAAACACCTTTTGCAAGTGATCATGCAGCCTTGTCAGAACGCCAATATCAACAGTGTGGCGAGGATAAACAACACTGCGTCATGATCCCCGACACCAGTTATCTAGTGGAACCCGTTGCTGGATTGTGGCTTTTAGCTATAGATGCCAATGTGTATTTACCTGAGTTTAAAAACAACCAACTAACATTCAAAGGCTCTGGAAACGCTGGATACAATAAAGTACTTACGGAAAAACCATATTTAATAACTTGGATAAAGCAAATTGTGAGTGCAGCAAAAAAGCAAAATAAAACGCTTATTGCATTTAGCCATTTTCCGATGGGTGAGTTTTACGATCAACAAAGTGCATCGATTAAAGAGCTGTATGGCAGCGATGCTTTTCAGCTAATCAGAGAGCCAACTAGCAATACACAAGCGAGCTTAGCGGAAACTGGACTACGTTTGCATATAGGCGGCCATATGCATATGAATGATACCAGCTTGATTAAAACTGCACAAAATACCCTCTATAATATTCAAGCTCCTTCAATAAGTGCATACCGTCCGGCGTATAAATTGGTCAGCATCATAGGCAGTGAAGCCAAAGTTGATACAGTACTTCTTGATTCTATTGCTGACTTTGACACGCTATTCCCTGTCTATGAAAAAGAATACAGTTACTTAGCAGAGCATAAGCCAGATGAAAAATGGCTTGCAGATATCCTAGATAGTGAAGACTATCACCAGTTTACTTTGCGGCATCTCGCAGGCCTTACGCGTTGGCGTTTTATACCAAGAGAATGGCCTAAAAGTTTTAGAAGCTTGTTACTCTCATTCAGTTTCCACGAGCTATTAGGATTATACGACACTCCAATAAACAAGCCTTTAACACAACACTCTGAGCGCGTACTAAAAGGAGTCACTCTATTTGAGTTCATACGCGATTTTTATTTACTCAGGAATGCTGGGGCTTTGGCATTTGAGGACATTCCTAAAACACACCTAAAAGCTTACAAAGTCATGGCCCAGCAATTAAATACAATGGGGCAATGTATACCCAAAGATGTTGGGGAAATAGCACAAACCGTTGATGTTTGTACGCTACAGATAGGTCTTAGCAAAGCGCTTATGATTTTTGAAAAGCTAGCAGATGGCGAAAACGATCGCTGCTTGATGATTGATTTAAACTTGAATGCAAACAAACCAGCAAAAGCATGTCGCCCTTAATAAAAAAGGCACCTAAGTAGGTGCCGTCTTTATTGTACTTAGTTATTACTGAGCATGTGCTGCAGCACGGAAAATCGTGTTAGTTAACAGTACATTCATGCCCTCAAGGTAAGCACGGTAGGTTGGTGACTGTGTAAAGCCTATCACCATGCCTTTGCCTTGCGGTTGATGAACAAGCAATGGCTTATACGCAAGCTGTGCTTTATTTTGCTGCCATAGATAACCACTTGCTAGCACATCATCTTTACCTGTAAACCAGGCTAAGTTTTTACCTGAGTTCAGTTTTATTGGCGTGTAAATATCATTACCGTAAGCTACCGCAACAAGGTCTTTATCAACCCCAGCGGTTAACCAATGCTCTTGGTCTACTTCAACATTTGCAAGTACACCAGCTACATAGTCTGGCGATGTATGTGGCTCAATGCTCGCTGCTTTTAAATCATCGCGAGAAGTGAATAACTGCCCTGCCACTTTACTGCTTTTATCATCACTGCTGCTTGCTTTATCTTCTCGGTAAGCTTGCTCGCGTTTAACATCTAACAAACCGTAATCAGCATTAGTGGTAAAGCGGTTAGCATTACCTAAGGCAATCAACACGCCACCCGCTTCAACCCAGCTTTTTAAATTAGCCGCCCCCGATTTACCGAGTGCTTGCTCGTAATTACCTTCTGGTAAAATAAGCACTTGGTAATCACTTAAATCAGCCCAAGCAAGCATGGGTGTGCGAATAGCTGTCACCGGGTAGCCAAGCTGTCTTTCGATAACAAAACGAGTGTTACCGGCGCTTAGTTCACGAGTGGCTGCATCCCATGCAATCGCCACTTTTGGTGCCACCATAGGCACTGTTTTGTTACTACCAAAGCTTGGGCCTTCAATCACCCAACTTGAATCCACCCCATCAACTATTGCACCAGTTTGCTCAGCAATTTGGCTAATTTTAGTCAGTAAGTCTTTATCATTTAGACGCTTTTCGATTACTAAGCTACCCGCTGGGTAGTTAGTTTTATCACCTAATACAAATGCTTGATCAGCACTTTTCAGTTTAATGCCAGCTTGCAGTGCTGCTGTTAAAAAGCGTGCTGCGGCCGTATCACCCCAAGCAACAATATAAGCCACTGAGGCTTCTGGATTATTAACTTTACCAAGCAATGTGTCGTCGGCCTGAACCGCTTTGCTATCTGCGCTAACAGCGCGACCACAACTATCGCTATCAACATTAAACATCATCGGCAGCGACCAACCTGTGACATCGTAAATTTCATCACCTAGGTTACGAGCACGACGTCTTTCTTGCTCTTTTACAAATGCTTCAGCCATATCTACTTGGTCTGTAAATGTGGTACGTACAAATACCCCGCGTGGCTGTGCGGTATCAATAAAATAGCTACCCGCTTTGTATTTAACGCCACAGGCTTTGAAGTCTTCAGTTGCTTGTTTAACTTCAACACCATGCTCAGCCATTAAGGTTGCGAGTCTATGAGCGCCTTCACGGTTACTTTGCTTAGGTAAAATATAAACACGCTCTTTGCTATCTTTACCCGAATCAATTGCATCAACTTGATATTGATAAAAGTCACCTAGTAGTTTTTCACGTTGGTTGGCAGCCCCTTCGGCGGTCGAAATTGAGGCCACAAATTGACGCTTTACAGTATTAAAATAGGTGAGTAGTTCACCGGTATTTTTCTCAAACACGTGGCCACGTGCAGAGCCTACTTCGTAAGTTGATGCTGATGCACCATAAAATACTGGCCAGCTATCACCGTAGCCTGGGTAAAAGGCATCAAAAATTTCACGGGTAAAATAATCAAAGCCAAACTCATCAAAATACTTCGCGTGATTTTGCCCAATCGCATCCATGTTAGCGATTTGAGTTTTCGTCATATGCGGATTAAATGGCTGAGCAGCCGGTGCAAAGTAGTAAGATTGGTCGCCACCCATTTCATGAATATCAACCACCACTTGTGGTTTATATTTATTGATTGCAGCCACTCTGCCCTTACTTTCAGGCTGAGTAAGCGCTAACCAATCACGGTTCATATCAAACAAATAATGGTTTGTTCGGCCTCTTGGCCACGGCTCATTATGCTCTGCACTTAACCTATCTGCACTGTGCTCAAGACCCACGGTCGCATAATAACGAGTAACAAAACGCTCACGGCCATCAGGATTTTGTAATGGGTCGATAAACACCACTGTGTTATCTAAAATTTTGCTGTTAACGGCATCATTCGGGGCTGCTAATAAGTGATATGCAGTAAATAATGCAGCATCGGTTGAGCTAATTTCATTACCGTGCACTGCATACTGAAGCCACACAGACGTCGGTAAATTTTTAATTAGCGACTTAGCTTCTTTTTCAGAGGTAATACGCGGATCAGCCAAGGCTTGGGTGTTATTGGCGAGAGTTTCTAATGAGCGAATATGCTCCGCAGTGCCAACCACCGCATAAACCAGTTCACGACCTTCCCAGCTGTTTGCGTACTTAAACACTTTAATACGATCAGGCGCTGCTTGTTCTAAAGCGCTTAAATAACGACGCATATCGTTGTAATTGGTGATACGCTCACCTACATCGTATCCGAGTACTTGTTTAAATGTTGGTATTTGCTGATTATAAGCCGTGCCCGGCCACATTGCTTCGGTATTCGCTGCACTGGCATTAAAGCTTGCCGTTATTGCCACAACACTCACTGAAATGGCTTTTATTATTTGTTTGGCGCTCATTATTTTTCCCAATTAAAAGTATCTGCTTTGTACATTACAAAAGTATTGAAAATAAACAAATTAAAAACGTTAGATTGGCAAAAATTAAAGACATAAAAAAACCGCAGCGATTGCTGCGGTTATTATTAACATAGCGGAGCTATTTAACTAGGGTCATTTCATCAAGTAGGTAACCTGCGTTATCAACTTCTTCCATTAACCAAAGCATGTATCGAATATCAACGTGAATAGCACGGGTAATTTTGGCGTTAAAGTACCAATCTTTGGTGATTGATTCATAAGTCGAGTCAAAATTAAGACCCACCAATTCACCTTTACCATTCATGACTGGTGAACCTGAATTACCACCTGTGGTATCAGCGCTACTTAAAAAGTTGACTGGTACTGAGTTAACTTCAAGAGGTTTAGCCGCTTGTGGCTCACAACCAAAGCTAAATAAACTACAGCTTACGCCAGGCAAACCTAAGTCACCGCGGTAGTACGCGCCAAACGCTTGCTTTTTGTAAGCTTCAAGTACTTTATCGGTAACAACAAATGGTTTTTCACCTGTGTGTTTAGCCACTAAACCACGTAGTGATGTAAAAGGTGTTTTATACACAGCATCTGCCGCTGGGTAACCATCAACTTGTGCATAGCTTACGCGTAGTGTGCCATTTGCATCTGGGTAAACTGGCTTACCTTTAGCATTATTGAAAGCGATCACGGCTTGCATATACTGCGGGCGAATTTCTGCTAAGCGACCCGCCATTTCTTTTTTATCAGCTTCTTGTGCCATGTTGGTATCGTATAGAGCAACAGCTAACTTTATGAATGGGTCGTTTGATGCTTCAAACTCTGCGACAGATTTACCAATCCAGTTAACACGTGCTTCTACATCTGTAAGCTCTGTATTAGCATAAAAAGAAGCAATAATCGCATCAAGCTCAGCTTGTGTTGTGGTATCTGTAATACCTAAGCCGTCGTTTAATGCCGTAACTTGCGCTGCTTTATCTTGCGCTAAATAGTTACCTAAGTAGCTTAACCATAAGGCTTTATCGACTTCAGGCGTAAACTGTTTTTGTAAACGCTCTAAACGCGCTTTAAGCATAGGAAGATCGCGCTCTTGATAACCCATTTCGCGCTCTGCATTTGGCTTTTCGCTTTCTTTAGCTAAGCGGTATAAACGAATTGCCGTACTTAATAAGTCTGCGCGTTTTGCGTAATCAAAGTAAAAATGGCTTTGTTGCTGTGCGTGCGCTTCTACTAATAATGACTTTAATGCGTGATATGAATCTGCGTAAGCTTTACGCTCAGCACTTTGTGCAAACCAAGCTAAGTATTCTTGTTCTTGCGCAGCTTTAATACCCGGAATATCCGTTACTTTAAAGCCATCTTGTAAGCCTTCCAGTTTCTTTAAACGGTTGTTAGTACTTTTTACACGAGAGGCATATTTAACTTGTGCTTGCTCATCGCCTTTGCTCTGCTTGGCAATCACATCAAGAGTCATGTTGTAAGTATTTAGCAATGTCGGGTAATACCAACTCGCTGAATAATTTACTTCATCTGCTAGTTTATAGCGGCTAGTGCGACCAGGGTAACCTGCCACCAGCACACCATCGCCTAAGCTTACGCCGCTCGCATTCACTTTTAAGAACGACTTTGGCTCATAAGGTACGTTATCTTCGCTGTAATCAGCAGGTTTTCCATCTTTACCAACATAACCACGTACAAAGGTAAAATCGGCCGTATGACGTGGGTATTCAAAGTTATCGATGTCACCACCAAAGTTACCCAGCGCTTCTGCCGGAGCATACACTAAGCGCACATCTTTGATCATGAGTTGCTTGATCATAAAGTACTCTAAGCCATGGTGGAAATCACGTACCGTACAACGGTAGTTAGGATCTGACTCACACTCACTGATCAAGGCTTTGCGGTTTGCTTGAATCGCTTCATAACGCGCTTTGCCGTGTAGATCTGCAGGTAAGTTACCCAATACGCGCTCAGTGACATCATCCACTTGTTCTGTTACATACAAACGCTCTTGCGGGCCTGCTGGTAGCTCTTTTGATAAATCAGCTGCTAAAAAGCCTTTTTCAATTAAGTTATTTTCTGGTGTGCTGTTATTTTGGATCGCGCCATAAGCACAGTGATGATTAGTTACCGCTAAGCCTTTTGGTGACACAAATGACGCTGAACAATAGCCTAAACCAACCACTGCATTGAGTGGATATTGGTTAAGATCTGCCACTTGTGAAGCCGGTAATTCGATACCAACGCGGTCAAACTCGCTTTGTAATTGTTTTAATTGATGCGGTTGCCACTGCCCTTCATCAGCGTGTGCGCTACCTACAGCGACAACACCCATAAGTGCTAATGAAGTAGTAATAATATTTTTTTTAATCATGTTAATCCCAGTCAGTGCAAAGCACTATTCCATTGTTGCCTTAAAAAATCGCGCTAAGACTACCATAACCTTGATTGAGTAAAGGGATATTGCGATTAAATACGATTGGAGAGTAAAAATAGAGGAGTGAAAAAGCTCCTACCGTTAGCAGGAGCATTATTCGATTCATTTATTAAGCATTGGCTTTTAAAAAGTCATAAAGTTCATCTTTTAGCACGGCGCGTTGATGCTTCTTTTCATGCATGTCCGCATCTTCTATTGGAGAGTCTTGCAACTCAAGAGAGCGAATTTCTTTATCCATATCATCGTAACGTTGCATGGTTTTCTTGAAGTGAGCATCGTGTTTCGCGAGGCTATGGATTAATTCATTAAACTCTGGGAATTCATTCAATAACGAGTGTTTTTCGCCTAGCATGGGCAACTCCTTTAGCTAGAATTTAAGTTCAATTTCACTGTACCACTGCAACATACAGAGTCAACGCAGTAACCTTGTCCGAGATCAATAATCACAACGATTCAGAAAATATAGCGTTTAAACTAGAAATTTCCGTTTTTGATAACTTAAGCAATTGATAAACAGCATACAAAACGGAATGGATTTACCCTATGTCATCAATAAGAATCACCCCTTTTTCAAGAGCCAGTTTAGTAATTTGAATTTGCGAAGTTAAGTTCAGTTTGCTCATAATGCTGGCACGATGAACATGAGCTGTTTTAGGCATTATATCAATCACTTGCGAAACTTGTTTCGCATTAAAACCCTGTGCAAGTAGCTTAAAAACCTCTAATTCTCTTGGCGTCAGTTTGTTTAATACACTGTCAGTTTTTTGAGGTTTTAAGAAATGCGTGTTGATTGATGGGCTTAAAAATAGTTGGTTTTTAAAGATAGAATGTATTGCTGTTATTAACTCTTCAGCTGCATCTCGTTTCGATAGATAAGCATCAACACCTATGTCTAACGCTCTTTGAATGTAAGATTTTTCCTCGTACATACTTAAAATTATACGCCTAGCACTTGGTAGCTTTTCGCCAATTAGTTGAGAAACTTCTAACCCATTTCTATCTGGCAGCGAAATATCGATGACGAAGCAATCTATATCAATATCACCTAAGTTTTGTAGACACTCACTGTAGCTACTTGCTTCAAAGCTAACTTGCCAATCAGGCTCTTCTTCTTCGATGAGAGCCTTAAAACCTTCCCTTACCATTTGATGATCGTCAATAAGCGCAAATTTCATAACAACTCCATGTACTGATTAATCCGATTATAACGCGGGAGTAGCGCACTAAGGTAAGAAAAATTCTTATAAGACTAAGAAAAGTGGAAATAATTTTATTGTTTATCTCCTTGTAAGCTTACCCAAAATGACAAGGAAATAGCCATGAAAAAAATAGCAGGGGAAACAAGCCACTTTCAAAACATCACTGTATTACTACATTACATTGGTGAGTCAAATTATCGTATTGAATGGACAAGTAAGATGACAAAAGGGTCTACTAACCTAGTCAAAACAGGTAAAAATAAATATGTAGTCATGCGTAAATGGCCAGAATCAAAAGCCTTAGCTAATGTTACGGCTAACTTCACTTCACGAAATGCCGCGTTTGTTCATTTCATCAAAAATGTAGACATAATTAAAAGTAACGATGAGACCATCAATAATGCAAAACAGCAATGTTTAGATTATTTTACTCAGTGCGAGCATATCAAGCCGGTAACCAAAACAGCTTTCCCTAAACCACGCTTGCAAGGAGCTTTAGGTCGTGAAGTGATTGTAAAACATAAGCGTAATATGTCAGATATTGCTAAAGGGCATTTATTACAACTCATTGGAAATAAAGCTGAAATTCAAGTTACACAACGTTATACTTTGTGTAACCCTAGCGCCAAACAACAGTTTGATACGACGCAAGTTTATATATTATAAAAAGGTTATGCTTACTCATGGATAGAGTCTTCAACAAAAATTACTTTGTTCCGCTAGCTCTCAAGTTGAAGAGCACCCAGCGCAGTGACATAGTAAAGTTTGCATTGTTTTCGTGCTTAATAGTTTTAATTGCGCCAGTTATCGAAAATAGTCTTTATTTATTTTCCTTTAACTATGTTGTGTACGAGGACTTTGTTAGTTGGTACTTTCCGGTTGGCTTCAGAGTAGTTTGTTATCTGTTTTTTCCTTTACGTTATTGGCCCGCATTAGCAGTAGGTTTTACATTAGGACAAATCAGTTATGTTTGGTATTTTTATGATGTTCCTCTTGATGATCTCCTCTATAGACTGGTTAGCTATGCATGCCGAGAGTTTTTGATTCTTACTCCTCTTGTGCTGGCAAAGCTTTTCAAAGTTCGACTAGATATTCAAACTGTTAAAAGTGCTGTTACAGTATTATTTATTGCAATTTCATATCGCTTTATACGATCAATGCTCATTATCTTACCGAGTGATAGCCAAAATAAATACCGACTTATTGCTGATGAAGATCGCTTTGAAATGATGTTAGCTCATCAGCTTGGCGGTATCATAACGACACTTATCATGTTGCTTTTCGCGTTTCATGCTAAAACAATTTACCAGCAATTAAATAAACTTATAACTAAGGAAGTTGGCACGCTTTTAGTGCAGCTGTGTTTTTGCCTCACTGTTTTTATTGGGGTTTACCTGTTTGAACCTAAATCACTCTACCTCTTGCGAATGCTCGCTATATTTCCTTTGATATGGTTTAGCTATCGATACGGGGCCTTAGGTGCTCTGAGCTATGCAAGTGTAACTGTTATATCTTTGCTCATTAACGTCTATGGTGTGAATGAAACCGAATTACTCCTGACTACGCAACTTTACATAATAAGTTACAGCGTTCTGGCTCTTTTGCTCAGTGCATTTGTTACTGAATTAAATGAGTCTAAATCCGCATTATTAGAGCAAAATAAAGAATTAATTGAACTTAGTACGTTAACTCAAAACTTAGCTACTAAAGTTGTTAATGTTCAAGAATCTGAGCGAAGCCAGCTTTCACAAGAATTACATGATGATATAGGTCAAAACCTGACAGCTTTAAAAACAAATATTGCAATATTAGAAAAGAAAACAGCCAACCATAACGAGTTAGCATCGACAATTACAAGACTTCAAAACGTTTCAAGCCATATGTATGACTCGGTATACAGGTTAATGCACTGGCTGAGACCTCGTCTATTAGACGAATTAGGTTTAGAAGCAGCATTAAAAAGCGAGTTATTCTCTGAGCACCTAAATGAAGCTGGAATCGCTTATCAATGCAAAATAATTGGACCGATAGATAGCTTAAATGATGATTTTAAAATCGCTATCTTTCGTATATGCCAAGAAGCATCAACCAATGCAGTTAAGCACTCTCTAGCCACTGAGTTTTCAATAGATATTACTTACCAAGAAAATGAACTTGAGATAATTATTTGTGACAACGGCATCGGCCTGCCTGAACATAAAAACTCAAACTCTAAAGGCGGGTTTGGTGTATTAGGGATCGTCGAACGTGTCTCAGTGCTCAAAGGTAAAACTCTGTTTAAAAATGGTGAATGTGGTGGTTTAACAATAATGATAAATTTCACTGTTTAGCATAATGGTTAGGCCATAATAGCAATCAGCTAAGAACTCCGCTCTCCCCACTCTCCTTGTATACTTTAATGCAAAAAATAATCCGCTGTTTTGTTTTATAAGCGAGTGGCATTTTCTTAATCAAGTTAAGATTTAGAAAGCAAAACGCCTCGGTAAATACCGAGGCTTTTTATGTAATTTAGTAAGTCAGCCAACTCATTAACAGCTTCGATTAAGCTGATTTAAAGTAAGTTTTTCAACCACTCAAGTTTAAATTTTCACAGACTGGCCAATAATGACGGCATCATTGATCACAAAAGGCTCTGGCATATATATTGATTCCCTTGCTTGAACATCATCTAGTCTATCAAGCAAATCAAATGATGTTTCGAATACCTTTAATGATAACTCTGTATTTTTAGGAACAACGAGCTCTACACTTACTTTTTCATGAGAGTGAGTTAATACATACTTAAAGAAAAAGCCTTTTTTAATCTCTTTTACTGCACCTGGTTCGCTACTGAAAGCTTGGCTATTAACCGACAACTTACTTATAGGCATTTCAATATTACTGGCAAGTTGAATAATATTAAGCTCTCTCTGAGGGCTAATTAATAACTCTAATATTCGTGATTTATCGGTAAGCTCATCCTTTATAACTTCAACTTTAACTGCCTTAATGTCGAGTTTGTCCGTTGCTTGGTAAAAGCGCACCTTTGTTCGCCTGCTTTGTGGATAGATAGATTCATCCCAAGTAGTTGCTGATGGCTCTTTATCAAAAAACTGGTTTGTAAACGTATCTAGGGTACGATTGTAGCTGATCATAAAAGCACTATCGGTATCTTGATCATAGACATAATTCACGCTATTAGGCTTTTTGCGTTCCTCAGTATAATCAGACTGAGCGATCGATATAACAAAAAAGAGTAGAGATAACACACTAAAACCAATGGCTAGTCTATTCCCTTTTGGGTAGTTGCAAAAAACCGGTACAAGTAAAATAAGCGTCATGCTGGTTAGTAGGGTGCCAATCATACTCATCTTTAGTCCCAACCCAATAACAAGTAGAGGAATCAAGGGAGCCAAAAGCATAACCGAAGGTATTACTAATAAACTTGCCAACATGAGCTGCTTTGGTCGTTCAATCTGACTAAAAATATTTAATCCAAAGCAGGCTAGAGCTAAATAGAGTGGCAGAATAAAAAATCCTGCGCCAGGTAGCATAAGAGCAATCATTACATTCACACCCAGCCAAAGCACTATAGGGGCAACGAACAGGTTACTACTCGACAGTTTTTTACTAAACAGTTGATAAATGAAAAGTGTTGTAGCGCAGGTGAAAGTGACAAAACAGGCTAAAATCCAATGGCCGTTATAAGTAAAGCCGTGAGGAATATCGGCATACTGAGGAAAAAGCAACAATAGTAATTGCCAACCAAAATATCCTATAGAACCTGCGAGGGCCAATGATGTGAAAAGAGGCACAAAGCCAAGAGTCACTTGCTTAATCGTTAGCGAATTTTGTTTAAATCCGTAATAGCTGAGCAATACAAATAGCACTATCGCAAATAACACCATAGGCGTAACCCATGAATTAGGGTATATCACCATATTTACGCCAGGGAAGTTGAAATAAACCATGTCTTGTTCAGATTTCAACTGACTAAGATCTGCATACGCAAAGTAGTTAAGTGATGCCATCAAGTAGTCAGCTTGATGATTTAGGCTCTCCCTATCGATTCTTTCCCAAGAGTCTTGGACTGTATGATAATCGAAGTGATCATCGATAAAGGCAAAGTTTAAACCATCAATATCCGCTTGTTTTCTAAATACCGTTAAATCAGTCGAGTTGGGTAATAACTTATACAGGGCATACATCAAAGAATTAGCGACGGGTATGTTAATATCAGCTTCTCTAAACGCTTGGATAAGCCTTTTATTACCGCCATTGGTTTCGATCAGCATATAGCTTGGTCCACCAGACCCTCTGGCTTCAAAATTAAGCACCAAGCCGATATCTTTCGCCCAAGGATGAAAATTAACAAAGGCACCAGCACCTAATAAGCCCTGCTCTTCTGCATCTGTCAAAACGATGATTATATCGTTAGTTGGTTGTTTTCCATTGGCAAGAAAGGTGCGAACAGCTTCGAGTATAGTTACCACACCACTCCCTGCGTCACTGGCACCTAAAGATGAGTGAGTACCAGAGTCATAATGTGATACAAGTGCGAGAGCTTTCCCCTCACTAGTACCCTTAATTTTAGTAATAATATTATTAGTATATGCAGCAACAGTTCTACGACCGTGGGTCGATAAGTGCTTGAAAGTTTCGACCTCTAAGCCTAGTGCTTCTAATTCATCCACCAAGTATTTACGCACTTTAGTATGAGCAGGTGCCCCTACATAATGTGCCTCGCCACTGATAACTTTAAGATGCTTCAATACATTTTGCTGGGAGAACTCTTTTTCATTGCCACTTTGGTAATTATCCGCCGAAGGCAATTGTGCAGAGAACGCCACAAAAATAGCCAGCACTATCATTAGCACGGAAAACAACCAGGTAAAATTTTTAGACGAACTCAGATTACTATTCATTAATTATCACACTTTTATTTTAACTACAGCTCAGTTATCTTATAAAGGCGAAGCAAAATACTCGACCGTTTCAATCGGCAAGCACCAAATAAATTCACTTTAAAAACAAAGTGTTGAACCACCCCGATAAATTCAGACCTTAGTAACTATTTATAAACGACACAAAATGAGCATTAATCAAACAGGTATTAGAATGCATAAGTGTGCTGAACTACTATGAAGCTAATAACCATAATTTTATGTCTAGCTATTGCCGTTGGCAGCTTTATGATTGCAAGAGCAATAGTGAGTACGCACCAAAATAGTAAAGCTAAAGTCATGTTTACGATGATGATGCTAGGCTTTATTAGCCTGCTACTGGAGCTTGCTTTATTCGAAGAAAATATAAGGGAGTGGAAAGTATACGTTCTCTCTTTCTCGGGGCCTTTGTCTGCCTCTATTCCGATATTTTTTTATTTATTTTTTAAATCATCCGTTAGGCTTAACAGTGAATTCAATAAGAATGACTTAAAGCATTTATTGTTACCATTGATTTACCTTGCACTTATGCTGCCTTATAACGTACTTAATTATCAGGAAAAAATAGAATTTTTAGATAATACGAACAGATCCTGGCTACTTTCAATGACGCCAATGCGCTTTACTCGTTTTGGGATTATCGCGACTATTGGAGTTTTCTACTTCCAATTAATCTGGCGGGAGCTACACACCAAACTAAATCAAAAGAAAACTGATGTGCTTAGGGAAATTACCAAGTTAAAAACTGCACTTATTAGTATGTGTGTGTGCATTTCCCTCGTATTTGTTTTTTTCCTTATCAGGCTGCCAGGTGAATTCACTTGGGCTTTATCTATAGTCACCATTGCCATGCTTATTCTGGCAAGTATCATCTATGAATATCTGCCCGTTCTGGGACATCCTTGGTCACAAGCTTCTACAAGCAAATCATATAAAGAACCCCTCAACGTCAATGACTTTCAATCAACGGAACAAAGTTCGAAATTCAATAAGGCATACCGTTCTTCAGTAACAAATAAAAAGGCATCTGAGGTTATTTGTGACTTAACAGCCCTGCTAGAAACCGGAATTTACAAAGATGCAAGCATTTCATTAAAGCTACTTGCGTCACAGCTTAACCTAAGTACGCACCACTTATCACAAATAATTAATCAGCAAACTCAAGGGAACTATTATGAGTTAGTAAACATGTTTCGAATAACTGAAGCCAAGCGCCTTTTAAGTGAAACTGACATGGCAATAATCGATATTGCATATGAAGTAGGTTTTAATAGTAAATCTTCATTTTATACTGAATTTAAGAAACATTCTGACCAAACACCTGGACAATATAAAAAATTAGTTCGCTCCCAAAAAGCAAACGAAGACTCCCTTAATAAAAGCGGCTAATCAAACAGTTTAGCTCAAAAACTAAATCAGCCCTCTTTATTATTAGAAGTAAATGGTTTGAAGTAATTTCGATGATTTCATAGATATCAGCCGTAAGTTTATTAACAACGACTGCTCATAACTCCTCACCTTGGACCTTTACTGTGAATCAGCCTCTGTTTCAAATGGCAAAGCATGTAGATAGCAAAAAGCCCACAGTTTTCACTGCGGGCTTTCTTTAATTTGGTGAGTCAGCAAATAATCCGCTGTTTTGTATGCGCGGAGTGGGTTTTCTTAATTACGTAAAGATATAGAAAGAAAAAAGCCCGTAGCATTCACTACGGGCTTTAATATGATTTGGTGAGTCAGCCAGTAAGCCGCTGTTTGTATGCGCGGAGTGGATTTTCTTAATTTTGTGTCCATGTAGATAGCAAAAAGCCCCGCATTGCTGCGAGGCTTTTTATGTAATTTGGTGAGTCAGCCAATAAGCCGGGTTCTGTCGTGGATAATCATTCGTCTAGGCCATAAATTGCTCTATGGCTCAAGCAACCTACCCGGTTCCAACGTGGGCCACGCCATAAGGAACCCTATTTGGTCTTGCTCCGGGTGGAGTTTACCTTGCAACCAACTGTTACCAGTGGCCCGGTGCGCTCTTACCGCACCCTTTCACCCTTACCAACCAAAGTTGGCGGTCTCCTCTCTGCTGCACTTGTCGTAGGCTCGCGCCCCCCAGCCGTTAGCTGGCACCCTGCCCTGTGGAGCCCGGACTTTCCTCCCCCTGCGCATTTTCGTTGCAGGCAGCGATTATCTCGGCTGACTCGGCGCGCAGTATACCTGAGCACGCACGTCTATGCAGTAAAGAATTAGTCTTTTTCGTCAATAATTGCTTTATAAAGTGCGTTTTTCTTCAAACCAAAATACTCAGCCACAACACCACAGGCTTTTTTCAGTGGCATTTCAGATTCAAGTAAACCGAGCATACGGCGTGCATCTTCTGGAATGTCGTCACTTTGCTTTGCTTTACCCGGTAGCATCAGTACGATTTCGCCGCGCTGCTTTGTGGGATCTTCCGTTAAAAACTGTTTTAGCTCGGCAACTGTGCCATTGAAAAAGGTTTCGAAGGTTTTAGTAAGCTCTTTTGCAAACACTACTGGCTGCTCTGTACCGAGCGCAGCTTCTAAATCATCAAGGCTCGCCATAATACGGTGGGTACTTTCATACATGATGCTAGTAATACCTGAGTTTACCGCGTCAATGAAAAAGGTCTGCCTTGCTTTACTCTTTGCTGGTGTAAAACCAATAAACTGAAAACGATCTGTTGGTAAACCAGAACAGCACACAGCGGTAATTGCAGCACATGCTCCGGGTACTGGCGTAACATGCGCGCCTTGTTCACGGCATAAATTGACCACCGCATAACCTGGGTCGCTAATAAGTGGCGTGCCGGCATCAGATACCAACGCAATGTTCATTCCTTGCTCTAACCAATCTACAATTTGTTGCGCTTTTTGTTTCTCGTTATGGTCATGTAAAGCAAAGGTTTTTGCTTTGATATTAAAATGGCTTAACAACTTTCCTGTGTGACGAGTATCTTCAGCGGCTATTAAGTCAACCTCAGATAGGGTTTGGATGGCACGCTGGCTGATGTCATCAAAGTTACCAATAGGCGTGGCAACAATGTAAAGAGTGCCGATTTTATCTGAATTGTCCTCATTTAACATTGAGGTCTCCTGCGTCAGTCAGTAATATAAGCAAATCGCGTTAACGTATCGGGAAATCATTGTGCGACTTAAACTTGTTAGTCTATTAATTGTATTGTCAGGGTTATCGGCTTGTAGCACAACCGAAAAACCTCGAAATAGTGCAGAAAATCAATCGGGCCAATCGAGTACGGCTCTATCACAACTAACCGACGCACAATCTATGTACCAAGTGGCACTAAACCGTCAAGGTGCCGATAAAATCCAGCTTTTATACACCGCGCGTGATGCGGCTATCAGCGAAGAGCGCTGGGCACTGCTAGAAAAAATCTGTCTTGAGCTAGAAGCAACCCCAAGTGTCGACCAAATTCAAAACAAACTTTACATTGCCCTTGCGCAAGAGCAGCAAGGTAAGAGTGATTTAGCTCTGGTGCAATTACAACAGCTTGAGCCACAATTGAGCCAGCCTGAACATCTAGCATGGCATCAATATTTAACAGGTCGCGTTTATGCATCGCAAGGTATGCCAAAACAAGCGATGACTTACTACTTTAAGGCATCAACACTTAGCAGCGAAAATAACTTTACCGTTGCCAATTTAAACAAAGATTTATGGCAAAGCCTAACCCAGCTTTCATCGTACGCACTTGAGCGCTTTAATCGTGGCTCTGTGGTGCAACAAGGTTGGGTTAACTTAGCGCTTTATCATCAAGTATATTTAGGTGCGCCTGTAGAACTTCACCAAGCAATGAATAACTGGCTACGTCGCTACCCAGGTCATCCAGCCGCTGAGGTACTACCAAAAAAAGTGACTGAGCTGGTACAAATTGAACCTTTAAATGTGAACCGTTTAGCTGTGCTTATTCCACAATCAGGTGCTAATGAGCGATTAGGTGATGCCTTAAAAGCCGGTGTTCTTGCGGCCTTAGATGGACAGTCATTAGAGCAAACCCTATTTATTGATGAGTCATTATCAGCTGCAGAGATCTCACTTAAGCTCAGCGAATTTAATGCTGATTTTGTTATTGGACCACTTTTAAAAAGCAATATCGAAAAGCTTACTAGCGCACAAACACTGGTTGATTACCCAGTAATGCATTTAAACACCTTTGATGGTGAGCGAATTTCACAGCAGCACTTTTTCTTTGCACTAAGCCCTGAGCATGAAGTTCAGCAAGCATTAGAGCGATTTTTAACAGCGGGCTATCAAAAGCCGATGCTTCTAGCACCAAATAACAGTAACGGCCAGCGCTTAGTTGAATACTTCAATACACAATGGCAACGCTACAGCGAAGTTAAACCGCAAATAGGGCTTTACTCTGGTAAAGACGATATGCCAAAAACGATCACAGGCTTACTTGAAGTAGACCAAAGTAAAGAGCGTATTAAAGTCGTCAAATCATTATTTAAGCAAGAAGTAGAGAGTGAAACTCGCTCGCGCAGCGATATTGACGTGATTTATATTTTGGGTGATGCCACCGAAACTCGCTTAATCAAGCCATATTTAGACGTTAATGTGAGTACCTTCGCAGATAGAATTCCACTATATGCCAGCTCAAAAAGCCACAGTAAACAAATTGATAGAACCGATAAAGGCGATTTAGATGGCCTTTATTTTACGGAACTACCTTGGATGCTTGACGGTCAAATTCAGCAACACAATTTACGCCAACAGTACGAAAGCTTATGGCCAGAAAACGCTGATATAAGCCAGCGCTTATTTGCCATGGCGTTCGATGCAGCCAGTATGCTCGGTGATGTAAAACAACTGAGTATGGTACAAGGCAAACGCTTTAGTGGTATCAGTGGTCAATTAAGCATTGCTAGTAATGGCTATGTTACACGCACCCTAGATTGGGCACAGTACAAGAATAAGAAAATCATTGCGGTTGATTTAGCGACTGAGCAACCAATCCCGCTATTTATGCAATCTGCTATTGGGATCAATGCCGCTGAATAACCTTTTTTAAACGTAGAATTAGCTCAAGGATGAAGCTATGTCGTGGTTTAATCAATTGTGGCAAAATAGCCGCGAGAAAGGCCTGTATTACGAACATCAGGCAGAACAGTATTTAATACAACATGGCTTAAAAGCCATTGAGCGCAATTACTTATGCAAGTACGGCGAGCTCGATTTAATAATGCGTGACGGGCAAACACTGGTATTTGTAGAGGTAAAGTTTAGAAAAAATGCCCTGCGTGGTGGTGCAAACTATGCGCTCAGCAAAGAAAAGCAGCAACGATTACGGCGCACAATTAGCCATTATCTTGCCGAGAAAAAGATCTCACACCAGGCAATGCGTATAGATTATGTCGCTATAACAGGTGAGCTTAACAGCACCCTAAACTGGTTTAAAAATGTTTACTAACGCCGTTTGGCGTCGGCTTAATTTGGTAGGTTATGCAAGAAACGATAAAAAAAATCTTTACCGAAAATATTCAAGTTCAAATAGCGGCAGGTGAAGTACTGCCAAGCGCACTTGAATCGGCAGCGTTCACCATTGCACAAAGTCTTATTAACGGCAATAAACTGCTGTGTTGTGGCACTCCTAGCTGCCACATGTTGGCACAGCATATGGCTGGGCTGTTAATTAACTTTTATGAAACCGAGCGCCCATGCCTACCCGCAGTTGCGCTTGCACAAGATCAAGTTAACTTAGGCTCAGCCGCAAATAATGATGAGCACGAAACCTTTGCACGACAAATTCGTGCATTTGCACAGCAAGGCGACCTTTTATTAGCAATTGCTGTCAATGGTAATGAAAAGCAGATTATCTCAGCCGTTGAAGCGGCACTGACCCGTGATATGAAAGTAATTGTGCTTGTTGGTGATGACGGCGGTGAATTAGTTGGCTTACTTGGCCCAAATGATGTTGAAATTCGTGTTCCATCCAAACGCCCAAGCCGTATTGTTGAGTCACACTTAGTGAATTTACACTGCCTCAGTGAGCTTATCGATTTAACCTTATTCCCACAGGAAGAAAATTAATGTTTAAACAGTCTTTACTAGTATTTGGTACCGTTTTATTGCTGCAAGGCTGTGCAGCTGCCGTTGTCGCCGGTACTGCAGGCGCTGTAACTGCTGCGAATGATCGCCGCACGATAGGTTCACAAATCGACGATAACAACATTGAAATTAAAAGTTCTATTGCTATCAGCGAAAATGAGCGTCTTCACAAATATGCTAACGTTAATGTCATCAGCGTTAATGGTATTGTGCTTATGATTGGTCAAGTTGCTAACGCAGAAATGAAAGACGAAGCACAACGCGCTATTGAAGGCGTTGATGGCATTCGTAAAATCCACAACCAAATTCGCATTGGTTCAAATATTGGCATGAGTACGCAAACGCACGACTCTTGGTTAACCTCTAAGGTGAAAACGCAATTACTCACCACAGAGAGTATCAGCAGCAATAACATCAAAGTAGTAACAGAGAATGGCGAAGTCTTTTTAATGGGCTTAGTGAGCGATTCTGAAGCGAATTTAGCGGTTGATGTAGCACGTAACGTATCAGGCGTTGAACGTGTTATTAAAGTGTTTGAATATTTGTAACGCTAAACAGTGAATTAATAATAAAAAACCCGCTTAATAGCGGGTTTTCTTTTGTCTGACTAAGGTTACTTAATCACTCGTAAGTGAGCGCCTTTTTTCTTCTCTGGTTTAGCAGGTGGTTCATCATCTGGCGTAATATCGTCAGGTGTTTCAACACTTTCTAATACCGGAGCAAAATCGTCTTCGTCCTCGATGAATTCTTCTGCAGTAAATACAGTCCCTTCACCATTCTCACGTGCATAAATTGCGAGCACAGCACCCATAGGTACATACACTTGCATTGGTTGACCACCAAAGCGCGCATTAAAGCTCAGCTGTTGGTTGTCCATTGCAAATTGTGTTACCGCTGATGGGCTAATGTTCAAAACGATCTGGCCGTCTTGCACAAACTGTGTTGGTACTTGTACAGCAGGAAAATCAGCGTTAACCACTAAGTGTGGTGTGCACTGATTATCAACAATCCAATCAAAGAAAGCGCGTAGTAAATAAGGACGATTAGGCGTCATTATAAACGGATCTCACGCTCTGCTTCAGTTAGTGAAGCTTGGAATGATTCACGCTCAAATAAACGCAACATGTATTCTTTAAGCTCTTTCGCGCCTGCACCATTAAGCTCAATGCCAAGCTCAGGTAAACGCCAAAGTAGTGGTGCTAAGTAACAATCAACTAAGCTGAACTCTTCACTCATGAAGTAAGGTGCTTCAGAGAAGATTGGTGCAATTGCAAGTAACGCTTCTGTAAGCTCTTTACGTGCTTGCGCAGCTTCGCTGCTACCGCTAGTGATTTTGTTAGCTAGGCTATACCAATCCGTGTCGATACGATGCATCATCAGACGACTACGGCCACGCATAACCGGATAAACTGGCATTAGTGGAGGATGAGGGAAACGTTCATCAAGGTATTCCATGATGATGTTTGCCTGATATAAACCAAGCTCACGATCGATCAGTGTTGGTACTGTACCGTAAGGGTTAATCTCATGAAGTGCTTCTGGCAGGTTATCCTTTTCAGCCAGGTGAATGTCAACACTTACACCTTTTTCAGCAAGTACGATACGTACTTGATGGCTATACATACAGTTAGCACCAGAAAACAGGGTCATTACAGGGCGCTTATTGGCAGCTACGGCCATGCCTACCTCCATTATATTACAAAAACAGCAATAGGGGCTTAAGCCCCTATCACAAAACTACCTTTCAAAATGCCCAGGATTAGTGAACATCTCTCCAGTATTCTTTCTTCAGCATGAATGCCAAGATAAATAGAATCACTAGGAAACCAATTACCTTTAGACCTAACGCTTCTGACTCTAAACGTGACGGCTCGCCAACGTAAGCTAAGAAGTTAGTTAAGTCACGAGCAGCACGATCGTACTCGTCAACACTCATTTCACCAGAACCATCTGTTTCAACACCAACAACTTTAGTCACTGTGTGACCATGTTCTTCCACTTCTTCAGTGATTGGTGTTGGTAAGCCTTGTAGTTCTTGAAGAACGTGTGGCATACCTACCGATGGGAAAACAACGTTGTTTACGCCAAACGGACGAGACTCGTCTTTATAGAATGACTTCAGATAAGTGTAGATCCAGTCAGTACCACGAACTCGCGCTACAAGCGTAAGATCTGGTGGCGCTGCGCCAAACCATTTAGCTGCGTCATCTTTATCAATCGCATTTTTGATGTGGCTACCTACTTTTGAGCCATCAAAAATTAGTTGCTCTTGACCAATCTCAGTAGGAATACCGATATCGCGGAACGTACGCTCATAACGTTGATACTGCATTTGGTGACAACCAAGACAGTAGTTCATGAACAATTTAGCACCGCGTTGTAAAGATGCGTTATCTTTAAGGTCAATGTTCGCATCCATTAAAGGAACCGAAGGACCTGCTGCCATTGTCAACGATGGCAACAATGCGAATAAACCGATAATTAGCTTTTTCATCATTTCGTCAACCTCGTTGGTAATGGCTTAGTTTTCTCATTCTTGCTGTAAACAAATAACAATACGAAGAACATGAAGTATGTCACAGTCGTGATTTGTGATAACAGCGTTTTGAAATCAGTTTGTGGTGTAGCACCAACCCAACCCAAGATAACGAAAGTTACCACGAATTGTGCGATGTTTAACTTGTGTAGACCACAACGATAACGAATAGAGCGAACCGAACCACGGTCAATCCAAGGTAGTAACGCAAGCACTACGATAGATGCACCCATCGCCACAACACCCATTAACTTGTTAGGGATTGCACGTAGGATTGCGTAGAATGGCGTAAAGTACCAAACTGGGAAAATATGCTCTGGTGTTTTCAGCGGGTTAGCTGCTTCGAAGTTTGGCGCTTCTAGGAAGAAACCATTCATCGCAGGCATAAAGAATACAACCCAACAGAATAAGATTAAGAAACCAACCACACCCACAATATCTTTTACTGTGTAGTAAGGGTGGAACGGGATTGCATCAACAATGTCTTTCTTGTTGGTGTAATACTCGTGGAATTTGAATTTAGGCTTATCTTCTTCAGCTACGGTGCCTTTCTTACGCTTAATTTCAACACCATCTGGGTTGTTTGAACCCACTTCGTGTAGTGCAACAATGTGTAAGAATACTAAGATAACAATTACTAAAGGTAATGCAATTACGTGTAGTGCAAAGAAGCGGTTAAGCGTAGCACCAGAAATTACGTAGTCACCACGGATCCAAAGCGTTAAGTCATCACCAATAACCGGAATCGCACCGAATAGTGAAATGATTACCTGTGCACCCCAGAAAGACATTTGTCCCCAAGGTAGTAAGTAACCCATGAAAGCTTCAGCCATAAGCGCTAAGAAGATGAACATACCGAATAACCACAGTAATTCACGTGGTTTTTGGTAAGAACCGTAGATCATGCCACGGAACATGTGCAGGTATACAACGATAAAGAACGCTGATGCACCTGTTGAGTGAAGGTAACGAAGTAACCAACCGTATTCAACATCACGCATGATGTATTCTACCGATGCGAAAGCACCTTCAGCAGATGGTACGAAGTTCATTGTTAACCAGATACCAGTTACGATTTGGTTAACAAGTACTAACATGGCTAAAGAGCCAAAGAAGTACCAGAAGTTAAAGTTTTTTGGTGCTGGATACTGTGCAATATGCATGTTCCAAACACGTGTCATTGGAATACGATCGTCGATCCAACCAATAATTTTACCAAACATTACGCCACTCCTTTTTCTTCACCGACTAGAATAGTCGTGTCATCAAGGAAGGTATACGGAGGAATTTCTAGATTTAATGGTGCAGGTACAGATTGGAATACACGACCAGCCATATCAAATTTAGAACCGTGACACGGACAGAAGAAACCGTCGTCTGTGCCCTCTACTTTCTCACCAAAGCCACCTTGTAGGAAGCTAGGAGAACAACCTAAGTGCGTACAAATACCAACAGCAACGAAAATTTCAGGACGTTGCGAACGATATTCATTGGTTGATGATTCAGGTTGTTGAGGCTCTTCAGACGCAGGATCACGAAGTTGACCTTCATGTTCTTTCATCTGTTCAAGCATTCTTGGTGTACGATTAATAACCCAAACAGGTTTTCCTCGCCACTCAACACGTATTAATTGTCCTGGCTCAAGCTTGCTGATATCTACTTCTACAGGCGCACCCGCAGATTTAGCTCGCTCACTTGGATTCCAAGACGCAATAAAAGGAACAGCAGCCCCAGCCGCACCAACACCACCAACAACAGAGGTAGCTATGGTTAAAAAGCGACGTCGGCCATTGTCTACAGGCGCATTGCTCATCCACTTATCTCCACTATGATTCCCAACACTTGCCATATTGAGAACATCAGTTACAGCAGGTTAATTTTTAGAAATTTCAAAATAGACGCGATCATAATTAAAACCCTTGATTAAAACAAGGTTATTCACAGTCTCATGCTCGAATAAACCCTATTTAATGAATTATTAATTTAGGTTAGCTCGAGTATGAAGCCGCTGGTTATGATAACGCATATAAAAAAACAATATACTGACCAAGATCAACCTCACTAAGAGGAAACAGAATTCTGCATTAGCTGTTGTTGAACTCACTCACATTACTTGCCCCCCAATTGTAGCAAAAAATTTCATCAATTAACTGATGGATTTAAGCTAATTTTGCTAAATCTTGAAGTTTTTTTACTGTTATACGTACTAATTATTAACAGTGGTTAAATATCGAACGAAAAAAGGTAGGGTTTTGCGCTTCAGCGAGATGCGAGATGCGAGATGCGAGATGCGAGATGCGAGATGCGAGATGCGAGAAGTATATGGGAATATTAAGCCTTGGCAAGAACTTGTTCATTCAAGCAGTGAGCCCTCTCTCGATCAGCTAAAAACTGACAGCTTAAAGCTAACAGCTCTAAAAACAAAAAACCCAGCCGAAGCTGGGTTTTTGGTATTCTGATAAACGTAAATATTAACGTTTTGAGAATTGTGGACGCTTACGTGCTTTCTTAAGACCCACTTTCTTACGCTCAACTTTACGTGCATCACGTGTAACGAAACCTGCTTTACGAAGTGTAGGACGTAGAGACTCGTCAAACTCCATAAGTGCACGAGTGATACCGTGACGGATAGCACCAGCTTGACCAGTAGTACCACCACCTGAAACAGTGATGTGTAGGTCAAACTTTTCAGTCATTTCTACGTGCTCTAATGCTTGACGAACAACCATGCGAGCAGTTTCACGACCGAAGTACTCTTCTAGAGAGCGCTTGTTGATTACGATGTTACCAGTGCCTGGGCGTAAGAATACGCGAGCACTTGAACTTTTACGACGACCTGTACCGTAGTATTGATTTGCCATGATAGTGCTCCTTAAATGTCTAGAACCTGAGGCTGTTGTGCAGCATGGTTGTGCTCAGTACCTGCGTAAACTTTAAGTTTACGGTACATAGCGCGGCCTAAAGGACCACGTGGCAACATGCCTTTAACAGCTTTTTCGATGATCATTTCAGGCTTTGCAGCTTGAAGCTTGTCGAAAGTAGTAGACTTAAGACCACCTGGGAAACCAGTATGAGCGTAGTACATTTTGTCTTTTGCTTTATTACCAGTAACAGTAACTTTCTCAGCGTTGATAACGATGATGTAATCACCAGTATCTACGTGAGGAGTGTATTCAGCTTTATGCTTGCCGCGTAGGCGACGAGCGATTTCAGTAGCGATGCGACCTAAAGTTTTACCTTCAGCGTCAACTACGTACCAGTCACGTTTTACTGTTTCTGGCTTAGCAACAAACGTTTTCATTTATTAAAATCCAATGTTTTTTAATTAAAACCACAGGTAATTATTATTAATTACCGCTCTAAGTTGAATGCTTTAACCCCTTCGAGTTTAAGACTTTGAGCCATCAATTAGAGGCTAAACTAATATCTGGCAATAGAACGCAACGTGGCAGACGCGGGAGTATACCAGCACTTGAACCACATTGCTATATGATGGTTGTTTTTTATTCGAGAAAATCAGCTATCAGCTAAGTGCGCGCGAAATAAATTTCACGCCTACATTAATTCGTAGGCGTCACGCTTGCTTGGCGCGCCTTACATTCAACACCGTTCGGCTAAAAACTGACAGCTGAAGGCTGAAAGCTCACTAAGCTAGATGCTCTTTTGCTAAATACTCTAGCGATTGCATTTCTTGTAGTCGGCTAATACAACGCTTAAATTCAAAATTTAAGTTACCTTCGCTATATAGCTCGGTTATTGGCTTTTCAGCAGAAATAATCAGCGTTACATGACGCTCGTAAAATTCATCCACTAACGCGATAAAACGACGTGCCGCATCATCATTGGCTTGGCCTAATGATTTTACGTTAGACAAAATCACCGTGTTATAAAGCCGGCTTATTTCCATGTAATCAACTTGGCTGCGGGCTGTTTCGCATAGTTCACTAAACTCAAACATAGCAATACAGTCAGACACTTTACGGGTTTTGATCATCCGCCCTTCAATTTCAATTTCTTTATCGAGCACACCCGGCTCAGGTGACAACTTATCGAAGTATTCAAATAAATTATCATCAGCTTGCTTATCAAGCGGACTATGGAAAATTTCGGCTTGCTCAAGAGTACGTAAACGATAATCAACCCCCGAGTCTACATTTACGATTTCGGTGTTGGCTTTTACCAGCTCTATTGCTGGTAAGAAACGTGCACGTTGTAAACCGTTTCGATACAGCTCATCAGGCACGATATTTGACGTCGCAACCAGCACAATGCCACGTTCAAATAATGCTTCCATCAAACCACCTAGTAGCATTGCATCAGTGATATCTTGCACAAAAAATTCATCGAAACAGATAATATCTGTTTCTGATTTAAAGATATCTGCAACCACATTTAATGGATTGCTGGTATTTTTTAACTTTTTCAGCTCATCATGCACGCGATGCATAAAACGGTGAAAGTGCACACGCATCTTACGATCAGTAGGTAAAGCTTCGTAGAAAGTATCAACTAAATAGGTCTTACCTCTACCTACTCCGCCCCAAAAATACAGCCCTTTTACACTCGGCGTGCTATCTTTAGAGAATAGTTTGGCAAACCACCCCTTCGCGGCCGGTTTGTCTGCCGTTAGGTCATCATAGAGTCTTTGCAAATGGCGCACTGCATTTTCTTGCGCTGCATCATGTACAAAGTCTTCACGTTGTAAATCTTGTTGGTATTTCTGCCAAGGAGTCATAGGTCGTTACAATAAAACACAGTTAAATTTGCACAGTATATTAACACGCATCGTATCTCAGGGTATATTAGCCCGCAGTATGATTTCACAATCAAATTAAGCATATTTTAATAATGATTGGACTATAAATGCTTTTAAAGCATTTGTTTTTGTTATTTTTTCCCAAAGGGGTAGATTTATGGGCACAATTACCTGGATAGGTATTCTAATCATCGTTGCAATTTCAGCATTCTTCATTGGTGCTTTTGTAACCAAAAAACAATTTAAGCAAGACGAACTAGAACAACAAGTCGAGCAAGCTAACAATGCGCTTGAACAATATCGTCAAGATGTAGCTGATCATCTAGCGAGCACAGGTAAGCTAGTATCTAAAATGAAAGATAACTACGACCAGCTACTGAACCATGTAGAAGAAACAAATAAACTACTACTTGCTGATAAAAAACAGCATCCAAATGAGCCTTTCTTTTCTAAAGAAACGACTGAGCAATTACAAAACTCATTACAAGACCGCAGAGGCGATCGTTCAAGTGCCGAAGCTCAGCCTGCTGACTATGTTGTAGGTGAAACGGGCTTGTTCACTGGCTCAGAGAAAGTTTCAGAACATTCTAAAGCCTCTTGATGAACTTTTTTTTGACCCCATAGTCTTTAGATATAACAGCTTTATATCTAAACCAAGAAAAGGGCTGCTTATGCAGCCCTTTTTAGTTTTTGCTTTATCTCTGAAGTGGAGTAAACCCAGACTATGAAAATGAAATTATCTGTTATCAGTGCTGCTATTTTATCTTCTAGCTTATTATTAAGTCCTGCAATTTCAATGGCAAAACTTCCTGTTGCTGTAAATGGTCAACAATTGCCAACCCTAGCACCTATGCTTGAACAGATCACACCGGGTGTGGTGAGTATTCAAGTGTCAGGCTCTAAAGAAGTTCGCCGCCGTGCGACTCCTTTTGATGACTTTTTTGGTGTTCCTCGTGGTGGTAGCCAGAAGCGTGAATTTAGTGGCCTAGGCTCAGGTGTGATCATTGATGCAGACGAAGGTTACGTGGTAACCAATAACCATGTTATCGAAGATGCCGAAAAAATGGTGGTGACCTTAGAAGATGGTCGCGAATATGAAGCAACTAAAATCGGTAGTGATAAAGAGTCAGATATTGCCTTATTGCAAATTGATGCGGAGGACTTAACAGCGCTTAAAATTGCCGATTCAGATCAGTTACGTGTAGGTGATTTTGCTGTTGCCATTGGTAATCCATTTGGTTTAAGTCACACAGTAACATCAGGTATCGTCAGTGCCCTTGGCCGTAGCGGTTTAAATATAGAAGGCTATGAAGACTTTATTCAAACCGATGCAGCTATCAACCAAGGTAACTCAGGCGGTGCGTTAGTTAATCTTAACGGTGAACTGATTGGTATCAACACCGCTATCTTAGGCGCATCTGGCGGTAACGTGGGCATTGGCTTTGCAATTCCATCTACCATGATGAAAAACCTTGTTGACCAAATTATCGAACACGGCGAAGTACGTCGCGGTTCGTTAGGTATTTCGGGACGCCCACTTGATGCAGGCCTTGCTAAAGCACAACAACTTGACGTGAAGCAAGGCGCTTACGTTATGCAAGTAATGGATGATACCGCAGCAAGTAAAGCGGGTATCAAAGCCGGTGATGTAATTATTAGCGTCGATGGCACCGAAATTAGTGGCTTCCATGAACTACGCAGTAAAATTGCCACACTTGGTGAAGGCAAAAAAGTAAAACTGGGCATTTACCGAGATGGCAAAGTTAAAACTGTAAATGTCACACTCGATGGTGCATCAGCAACTACTGCCGCTGGCGAAGAGACACACCCAGCTTTCCAAGGTGCAACATTAGAAAACACTCAGAAGAGTGATGGAAAAGGGGTTGAAGTAACCGGCGTGCAAGCACGTTCTCCTGCTGCTCGTGTTGGCCTTGAAGAAGGTGACGTGATCATGCAAGTTAATCGTCAACGCGTTGAAACAATCCGCGACATGAATAAGATCATCGAAAATACCAAAGGTAACATCGTACTAGGTGTTAAACGAGGTAGAGAGCTTATTTTCGTACTGATACAGTAAACCTAGTTGATAAATCATGAAAAAATAACAGCGGTGCTTGCCGCTGTTATTTTTTTTGTGCCATCATTAAGGGATTGCTCACTGATAATAAGAATACTGTGCTAAAACTTTTTAAATTTATCCTTCCTCCGCTTTTCACCGGTTTAGGCATTGCCTTTTTAGTGGTGTTATTTAGCCCAAGCCTTCGTAGCACACTGTTACCAGATATGAATTTACCTGCGGCGATATCATCAGAGCACATGAGCTTTGCTGATGCAGTGCAAAAAGCAGCACCGTCGGTTGTTACTATTTTTTCAGAAAGCATTTCGAATCAACCGCGCTATAAACGCCAAAACACCGTTCAAGCTCTTGGCTCTGGTGTGATCATGACCCAAGACGGCTATATTCTGACTAACTACCATGTAATTAAAAATGCCGATCTCATTATTGTTACACTCGCTGATGGCCGTCGCTTTTATGATGTACAAGTGATTGGTTTTGATACGCAAACAGATTTAGCGCTATTAAAGATCAGCGCTGAGCATTTACCAAAAATTCCAGTGAATGATAAATTTAAGCCACGTGTTGGTGATGTTGTTTTAGCGATTGGTAACCCACTTAACTTAGGTCAAACCATTACCCAAGGTATTATCAGTGCGACGGGTAAACAAAACTTAATCGATAGCCCATACAGCAGCCTGTTACAGATGGATGCAGCGATTAACGTGGGTAACTCAGGTGGCGCGTTAGTCAATTCACGAGGTGACTTAGTCGGTATTACCTCGGCACAATTTAAGACTCATGAAAATCTCGATATTCAAGGTATCTTCTTTGCGGTACCTTACTCGATTGCCAAAGATGTGATGGATAAGCTAATCAAACATGGTCGTGTCGTACGTGGCTATTTAGGCTTCAGTGGTACAGGTATTGATAGCACGGGCAAAGATGTAAGCGATAGCTTTACACCTGTTGCAGGCATGCGTATTTCTCAACTTGATCCATTTGGCCCAGCTTGGAAAGCAGGCATCAGAGAAACTGACATTGTAATCAAAATTGGCGGTATTCCTGTAGCAAACCCACAACAAGTGCTTGAGAAACTAGCGAATACAGAGCCAGGTAAAGAACTTGAATTTGAGATTTACCGCGATGGTAAGGTCTTAAAAGTGATGGTAACTGTTGCAGAACTCGAAGACGATCAGTAGTTACTGAAACAACACAGATATAAAAAAGGCCTAACTGATGTTAGGCCTTTTTTGTAAGTATTTAGCTATTAGCTTGAACGGCGCTTGATATTAGCACCCAGCGCACTCAACTTATCTTCAATACGTTGATAACCACGATCTACATGATAGATGCGGTCAACAATAGTCTCACCTTGAGCAACGATGCCAGTAAGAATTAGACTTGCAGAGGCACGTAAATCAGTTGCCATTACCTGTGCGCCTGATAAGCTTTCGGTATCCCCACAAATTGCCGTATTACCTTCTAAGCGAATGTTTGCACCCATACGCTGTAACTCTGGCACGTGCATAAAACGGTTTTCGAAAATCGTTTCTGTGATGGTTGCACTGCCCTTAGCTACCACATTTAAAGCTGTAAATTGCGCTTGCATATCTGTAGGGAAACCCGGGTGTGGCATAGTCTTAATGTTAACCGCTTTTAGTTCGCGGCCACGCATATCGAGGTAAATGCTGTTATCAGTGACTTCAACCAAGGCATTGGTAGCACGCAACTTCTCAATTACAGGATCAAGACTATGGTGGTCTGTATTTTTACAAAGTACTTCACCGCCAGCCATTGCCGCCGCAACCAAGAAGGTACCAGTCTCAATGCGATCAGGAAGAATGCTGTATTCACAACCCGATAATGACTCAACCCCTTCAATTTCGATACGGCTAGTACCTGCACCACTGATCTTCGCCCCCATCGCAATTAAGCAATTAGCAAGATCGGTAATTTCAGGTTCGCGAGCTGCATTTTCCAGTACTGTTTTACCGTCAGCCAGCGTTGCTGCCATTAGTAAGTTTTCTGTTGCGCCAACACTGACCATCTCCATAAAGATCTCAGCGCCTTTTAAGCGACCATCAACCTTGGCATTAATGTAACCATTTTCAACCTTGATGATAGCGCCCATGCGCTCAAGGCCTTGAATATGGATATCAACTGGGCGGGCGCCAATTGCACAACCACCTGGCAGTGATACTTGCGCTTCACCAAAGCGGGCAACTAAAGGGCCTAATGCAAGCACTGAGGCACGCATTTGCTTTACCAGCTCGTACGGTGCAAGCGTTTTATCAACCGTCGCACCATCAATGATTAGTTTGTCTTGCTGCCACTCGACATTTGCACCCAGTGTTTTTAACAAGGCTTCTGTAGTGCCGATATCGCGTAAACGAGGAACATTACTAAAGGTACTTTTACCCTGCCCTAAAAGCGCAGCAAAAAGAATTGGAAGAGCGGCATTTTTAGCGCCAGAAATAGTGACTTCACCTGCCAGCGAGGTGCCACCTTGAATAACAAATTGATCCATTAGGAGGCCCTGCGACTATTGAGGTAAAATAAATTTTTGTTCGCGTTTCCATTCAGTCGGTGTGAACGCTTTAATAGATACAGCGTGGATTGTACCGTCTGAGATTGTTGACATTAACGGAGCATAAACCAACTGTTGCTTCTTCACGCGAGATAAACCATCAAAACACTCACCAACAGCAATCACTTCGTAGTGGCTACCATTTGCTTTAACAATCACTTCATCTAGTTTTAGTTCGTCGCGTAATAACGTTTCGACTTGGCTTGTTTCCATAAATCTCACTCAAATAGGTTTGTGACCTGACCCAATTGCATTAAATTTTGCAATTGTTCAGGGCTATTTTGCAGTTCAAGGTGAATACCTTGCTGCTTTAATTCTGCGAAAGAGTGAATTAACCAAGCTAAGCCCGCCGTGTCAACCCTAGATAGCCCAGAAAGGTCAAAATACCATGTTTTATGGCTAGAATCTGGCTTGGCATTCAGAAGGCGTTCACGGCCAATTGAATTTCGAGTCAGTTCGCCACTGACTCGAAACTGGTTATCTTCAAGTTGAGTAATCTCGACTTTACTCATCACCACCATCACCTCTAAATTGCACTGGCAGTTGGCTCTTCTGCTCTAGTAAGTCACTTACATAATCTAGACCATGTTGGCGTAAAATACCTTGTAATTCACTTTGTTTAGCATCAAGCAAACTAATACCTTCTGCAATCATATCGTACGCGCCCCAGTTACCACTGCGGTCTTCACGTACTTTAAAGTCGATTCTGATATCAGGTTTACCGGCTTCAACAATCTTAGTTTTAACAACCACCACATCTTGGCCTTTGAAAGGCTGAGGCGGAGCAAACTCAACGCTTTGGTTAGTGTATTGAGTAAACACACCTGCGTAAGTTGCAATTAAATACTTTTGGAAAACGTCAATGAAGCGTTGTAACTCTTTAATTGCCTTTGCTTTTTCCTCTTTATCTTCAATAGCACGCACCTTTGACACGTGATTACCTAATACGCGCAGTGCAGCATACTTGTAGTCAATGTAAGGCATTAGCTCTTCTTCTACGATAACGCGAAGATGCTCTTTGTCTTTCGCAATAAGAGGTTGGTCTTTGGTAATACGTGCAAAAGTATTATCTGACACTGTACGAACCATTTTGTACGGGTCTTTTAAATCAACCCTAGGTTCAGCGGCTTGTGCGTTTAGGCTAAACAGCACAGCAATACAAAATAAAAACTTCTTAAACATAATTATTCACCACCCTGGTTGAATAAGAACTGACCGATTAACTCTTCTAAAACAAGCGCTGATTTTGTATCAGTAATGTAGTCACCATCTGCAAGCGCTTTGCTTTCAACACCAAATAGATCATCTAGATCTGTATCATGCTCACTTGCTGTTACATCTTCACCCATACAGCGTTGCTCAGCAGATTCAGGGGCAATAACAGGGTTAATGCCTAAGTACTGTTCACCTAAAATACCTGATGTCAAAATAGAGATTGATGTTGTGTCTGAAAACTTACATAAGTAATTTGCATCAATCGCCATATTTACCACAGGCACAAACTCTTTTGGGTGAATAAAGATTGATTCAACTCGGCCAACAACTACACCACCTACTTTAATCGGCGCACGTGCTTTTAAAGAACCAATGTTTTCAAACTTTGCGTTCAGTTGGTAAGTCTCACCACTACCACTAATGCCGGCATTCGCAACTTTAAATGCTAATAATGCAAATGCAGCGATACCAAGGGCTACAAAAAAGCCAACTAATATTTCTAATTTCCGTGAATTCATCTTTATACCCTAATTAGCTGGTAAACATTACCGCTGTTAAAATAAAGTCAAAACCTAATACTGCCAATGACGAGTGCACAACGGTTTCTGTTGTCGCTTTACTGATCCCCTCTGAAGTAGGAACACAGTCATAGCCTTTGTAAAGTGCAATCCAAGTCACAATCATGGCGAATACAAAACTCTTAATCATGCCGTTCACAATATCTTGTTGGAACGACACTTGTGCTTGCATGATTGACCAGAAGCTTCCTGAGTCAACACCAAGCCAATCAACACCCACTAAATGAGCGCCAATAATAGCAACCGCAGAAAATATTAATGCAAGTAACGGCATACTGATAAAACCAGCCCAAAAACGCGGTGCAATAATGCGTTTAAGTGGATCAATCGCCATCATTTCTAAACTTGATAATTGCTCAGTTGCTTTCATTAAACCAATTTCAGCAGTAAGTGCACTGCCCGCGCGGCCTGCAAACAGTAACGCTGTAACTACAGGACCTAACTCACGTAATAAGCTCAATGCTACTAAAGGCCCTAAGCTATCTTCAGCACCATAGCCTACTAATACGGTGTAACCCTGCAGGGCGAGCACCATACCGATGAATAAGCCTGACACCATAATGATTAAAAGAGATTGCGAGCCCACCATATATAATTGGCGAACAAGTAAAGGCGTGCCTTTTTTGAAGTTCGGCACATTAACGAGTGCACCAAACAACATCTGAGTAGAACGGCCAAGCGCTGCAAAGCGCCCTAATGTTTTGTGACCTAACTTCTGGAATAGATCAAGCATTATGCACTCCTAGTAATTCATCATCATACGCAGGAGCTGGGAAATGGAATGGTACTGGGCCATCCGATAAACCATTTAAGAACTGTTGTACAAGTTCAGATTCATGGTTTTGCATTTGCTCTGGTGAACCTTCGCCTATCACCCCTTGATCAGCAATAATGATCACGTGATCAGCAATGCTCATAACCTCTGTTACATCATGGGTCACAATCAGTGATGATAAACCTAGCACCTCATTCAGTGACTTTATTAGCTTAACTAACACACCCATAGAGATAGGATCTTGGCCAGCAAATGGCTCATCGTACATGATAAGCTCTGGATCAAGAGCAATTGAACGCGCTAAAGCAGCACGGCGAGCCATACCACCAGAAAGCTCAGACGGCATTAAGTCTTGTGCGCCACGTAAGCCGACAGCTTGTAATTTCATTAAAACGACAAGACGAATTAAATCTTCGCTGAGTTGAGTATGCTCACGCAAAGGAAAGGCGATATTGTCAAACACTGACATATCGGTAAATAAAGCGCCACTTTGAAACAGCATACTCATTTTGGTGCGGGCAGCATAAAGTTCCTTGCGAGTCATGCCAGGAATGCTGTTGCCTTCAAATAAAATGTCACCAGAATCAGGTTTAAGCTGACCGCCAATTAAGCGCAACATGGTGGTTTTACCAATGCCGCTTGGTCCCATGATAGCGGTAATCTTGCCTTTCGGAATTTTAAAACTCATATTTTTATATATGATTCTATCGCCCCGTGAAAAGGTTACATCCTTGATTTCTACTATTGATTGCGACAAGTCGCTCTCCATAACGTTTTTCACTAGTTTTGCCATTTTAAGGGTTTTTTAGTCAAGATGGAAAAAACAAATCGTAAAATTTTGTAATATTTTCTATCAATAAATTCTAAAGCTAGCTGCAAAGAGCTTAACGACACCTGAAATTTAGTTTCCTTGCTAAGACGCTTTATGCTCGCCAGCCCATTCTTTTACTTATACTTTCAGGTTCGCTTTTGTTACTATTTGCAGTCATCTGTATAAGTAATGTTGGCGTATCACAATGGTGACTTCTTTTGTCATTTTAATTATTGGTTTTGCTGCACTCGTTTGGAGTGCCGATCGGTTTGTTTATGGGGCGGCTGCACTCGCGAAAAATATGGGGATCCCCACCCTAATCATTGGTTTAACCGTTGTTGCTATGGGCTCTTCAGCCCCTGAAATGATGGTATCAGCATCGGCAGCACTTGCTGATAAAACAGATACTGCGGTAGGTAATGCGGTCGGCTCTAACATTACTAATATCTTACTTGTACTTGGTGTCACAGCTTTACTACGCCCTCTTTCAGTATCTTCAATGACACTTAAACGCGAAATGCCGCTGGTATTGTTAATCTCAGTAGCCGCTTGGTATGTGTTCTCAGATAACTATTTTTCGTTCGCTGAAGGCATTGCCTTGATGATTGCTTTTGCTGTGTTTATTGGTGGTTTAGTTATTGTTTCTCTGCGCGCTAAAAACCAAGATGACCCATTCGTCAGCGAAGCATGTGAAGATGTTCCGAACGATGTCAGTACCAAATCAGCCGTGTTTTGGTTAATAATCGGCATGATTTTATTACCAGTCAGTTCACACTTTTTAGTTGAATCAGCCGTTGATATCGCAAAATATTTTGGTCTATCAGACCTTGTAATAGGCTTAACCATTATTGCTATTGGTACCAGCTTACCAGAGCTGGCAGCCTGTATTGCAGGGGTATTAAAAAACGAAGACGATTTAGCGCTTGGTAATATCGTTGGCTCAAACATTTTCAATTTACTCGCCGTATTACCACTTGCGGGCATTATCAACCCATCAATTATTGATCCTTCTGCGGCAAACCGCGATGCACTTATCATGATTGCAGCAACGATTGTATTGATTGCCATGTCATTGAACTTTAAAGGTGCTCGTCGTATCAATAGAGTAGAAGGTGGCTTCTTGTTAGTCGCATTTATTGCATATCAGGGCTATATTTTCAGCCAAGTAGGATAATTAATGACACAACCTAGCTTTATCGCGCAGGGTAAGCGCGTACTCGAAATTGAAGCACAAGCTTTACAAGAAATTGAGCAATATATAAATCAAGATTTCGATAACGCTTGCCAATTAATGTTCCAATGTACAGGTCGTATTATTGTGATTGGTATGGGCAAGTCTGGCCACGTTGGTAATAAAATTGCGGCGACCCTTGCAAGTACTGGCACACCGGCATTTTTTGTTCATCCTGGCGAAGCAAGCCACGGTGATTTAGGCATGATCACCCGTGATGATGTGGTGATGTGTATTTCGAACTCAGGCGAAACCAGCGAAGTACTTAGCATTATCCCTGTTATCAAGCGCATTGGCGCAAAAATGATTTCACTAACAGGCAACCCAGACTCAACCATGGCCAAACTGTCTGATGTACATGTGTGCATTAAAGTAAGCCAAGAGGCATGTCCATTAGGCCTTGCGCCAACTGCAAGTACCACAGCGACCTTGGTTATGGGTGATGCAATGGCGGTTGCGTTACTTGAAACCCGTGGTTTCACAGCCGATGATTTTGCGCTTTCGCACCCGGGTGGCAGCTTAGGTAAACGTTTATTACTTACATTAGATGATGTGATGCACGCAGGCGACGCCACGCCAATCGTTAGCGAAACCCAAAGCATTAAAGACGCACTAATCGAAATGTCAGCCAAGGGCCTTGGTATGACCGCGGTGATTGGTGCAGATGAAAAGTTAGCCGGATTATTCACTGATGGTGACTTACGCCGTATTTTAGAACAGCGCATCGATATCCATAATACGGCAATTAGCCAAGTAATGACCCGTTCATGTACAACTGCTCGCCCTGATATGCTTGCAGCTGAAGCTTTAAATATTATGGAACGTAAACGTATCAATGGTTTAATTGTGGTAGATCAAAGTAATACGCCAATTGGTGCCCTTAATATGCAAGACCTATTAAAAGCAGGAGTTCTTTAAGCAATGACATTCGCCGAGCTATACCAGCCTCTTAGCCCTGATGTGAGTCAGCGCGCACAAAAAGTAAAATTGCTAATCTGTGATATAGATGGCGTTTTTTCTGATGGCCGAATTTATTTAGGTAATGATGGCGAAGAGCTTAAAGCATTTAATACTAAAGATGGCTTTGGTATTAAAGCGCTCATTAATAGTGGCTTTGAAGTGGCAGTGATTACTGGCCGCCATTCACAAATAGTTCAGCAGCGAATGACTAGCCTAACAGTTCAGCACATTTATCAGGGACAAGAAGATAAGCTGATTGCTTATCAAGAGTTAAAAGATAAACTGGGGCTGACTGATGAACAAATTGCCTATATTGGTGATGATGGTCCAGACTTACCAGTAATGGAAAAAGTAGGGTTTGCCATTGCTGTAAACGACGCACACCCACTGATTAAAAAGCTGGCTCATTACACCACATTATTACCAGGTGGCTTTGGAGCTGTGCGTGAATTAACTGATTTACTGATGTTAGAAAACGGTAAGCCGTTAACTAGCGATGGAACCAGCGCATGAATATAGCCCGTATTTTACTGAGTATTGTTTTTGTTTGTTGCATGGTGTGGTTATGGTACCCGTACTTTAACCAATCAACAGACACAATAACTAGTGAAGACGAGATCATCGCAACACCTGATTACACCGCAGTGGCGTTAAAGCAAACAGCGTATGACGAGCAAGGCAAAATTAGTCATAAAGTGGCTGCTGCTAAAATGGAGTTGTATCAACAATTAGGGTTTACCTTTTTTGAGCAACCTATTTTTACTATTTATGGCGACCAGCAGGTTTGGCAAGTAAAAGCCAAAGAAGCCACATTGTACGAAAACGATCAGCTGATTTTTGAAGGGGATGTAGTTGCTAAAAACTTAACCCACAACGGCATGATTGAAGATATAAAAGCAGAAAACATTAATGTCGACATTGATAAAATGACCATGTTTTCTAAGCAACCTGTGACACTAACAGGACCGAATTTAAAGATTACCGGGAAAGGCTTAAAAGCCGATTTAAAAACCGAAATTGTTGAGTTAACTAACCATACACGAACCATATACTATGACCAATAAACTGAAGAAATTACTCCTGATCCCAAGCTTATTGATTGCCTTTTCGGGCGCAGCTGCCGAGCAAACTGGCGCTCAAATTAGCATTAGCTCAGATCGCCAAGTAGGTAAACTAAAAGATGGCGTTGGCATATTTGAAGGTAACGTAGAGATCGTGCATGGTAATCGTCGTATTACCGCAGAGCGCCTTGAAGCACACGGCGGTGATACCGAAGGTACAGTAGAGTTGATTATTGCCACAGGTAAGCCTGCTTACTTCGAAGAAAAGCAAGCTGATGGCACCGTAATGAGCGCTAGCGCAGAAGAAGTTCGTTATGATGTTGCAAAACGCTTCTTAACCTTAAATGGTGAAGCTGAAGTTACTCAAGCAGGTCAAAAAGTAACAGCAAAAAGCATTACCTATGATATGGCACAGCAGCTGATCAGTGCTGAAAAAGACGAAAACTCAACAGATCGTGTACACACTATTTTAGTGCCTGTTGAAAATAAAAAAGATAATAAAGGCCAACCATGAGCACATTAAAAGCAGAGCTTTTAGCTAAAAGCTACAAAGGCCGCCAAGTGGTTAAAAATGTCGGTCTTGAAGTTGAAGCTGGCAGTATTGTTGGCTTGCTTGGTCCAAATGGCGCAGGTAAAACAACGACCTTCTATATGATTGTAGGCCTAGTACCTAGCGACAAAGGTAAAATCAGTATTGATGATAACGATATCACCCTTTTACCAATGCATAGCCGTGCGCGTTTAGGTATTGGCTATCTGCCACAAGAATCGTCAATTTTTCGAAAGTTGACGGTTTACCAAAACTTGATGGCCATTTTAGAAACTCGTAAAGATCTAAATAAAACCACCCGCGAAGAAACACTCAATAGCTTACTCGATGAGTTTAGTATTCAACACATTCGTGACAGCCAAGGTATGGCGCTGTCAGGTGGTGAGCGACGCCGTGTAGAAATTGCTCGCGCATTAGCCGCTAATCCTAAATTTATCCTTTTAGATGAGCCTTTTGCTGGTGTTGATCCAATTTCAGTGTTAGATATAAAGAAAATTATTGAGCACCTAAAAAATCGTGGTATCGGTGTACTAATTACTGACCATAATGTTCGAGAAACCCTTGATGTTTGTGAAAAAGCCTACATTGTTTCTCATGGGGAGCTAATTGCATCAGGCACACCTGAGCACGTATTAGCAGACCAAACTGTACGCGATGTATATCTAGGCGAGCAATTCAGGCTGTAACCATTACGCCAGCGACTAGAGCATCTGCTAGACTTATAACAATGACAATAAATCGATAACTGTGTTTATACAGTTATCGATAACTTAAAAAGGATTGTTAGGGATACATGAGGCAATCATTACAGCTGCGCATGGGCCAGCAACTTACAATGACTCCACAACTGCAACAAGCGATTCGTTTGTTGCAGCTCAGTACATTGGATCTCCAGCAAGAAATTCAAGAAGCGCTTGATAGTAATCCCCTGCTTGAAGTGGAAGAAGCGGATTACAATGAAGAAAGCACCGGCAAGAATGAGCAAAAAGCGGAGCCTGACGATGTGCAAGTCAGCGCGTCTGCCGAAGAAGCACCTAGCGAGTACGAGCAAGAAAGTAGTGATGCTCTCAATAAAGACACCGTAAGCGATGACTTAGCAATGGACGTCACGTGGGATGAGTACATGAGTGCCGCCCCTTCAACATCGTCAGGGCCAATGCCTGAAGATGAATCTATCTATCAGGGAGCATCAACCGAAACCCTTCATGAATACCTAATGTGGCAATTACAGCTCACGCCATTTAGCCCTACTGATGAAGCGATTGCTGTGGCAATTGTAGAAGCTATCGATGACTCAGGTATTTTAACGGTAAGCTGTGAAGATATAGTCGAAAGCTTTAATCAAAATAACGATGAAGAAGAAATCGAACTTGATGAAGTCGAAGCGGTCTTAAAAAGAATTCAGTTATTTGATCCTGTGGGTATTGGCGCACGCAGTTTACAAGAATGTCTGTGCATTCAGTTACGCCAATTCGATGCTAATACGCCATATTTAGCTGAAACTAAAATGGTTTTATCTGAGCATATCGAATTATTAGCGAGTCGCGACTATCGAACTTTGATGAAAAAGACTAAGCTTAAAGAAAACGAGCTTAAAGAAGTGATGACGCTCATCCACAGCTTAAATCCTAAGCCTGCGGATAGCATAGTGCGCGAAGAGTCTGAGTACGTCATACCTGATGTATCAGTAAAAAAAGTAAAAGGTCGCTGGGTAGTCGAGTTAAACCCAGACTGTATGCCAAAGATTAGAGTGAACAGCCAATATGCGGCGATGTCTCGCTCTGTAAAATCAAGTAGCGACAGCCAATTTATTCGCTCTCACTTACAAGAAGCTAAGTGGTTTATTAAAAGCTTAGAAAGCCGTAACGATACGCTATTAAAAGTGACCAACTGTATCGTTCAACAACAACAAGCTTTCTTTGAGCATGGCCCTGAAGCAATGAAGCCGATGGTGCTAAATGATGTTGCTGAAATGGTCGAAATGCATGAATCGACGATTTCACGGGTAACAACGCAAAAATATATGCATACCCCACGGGGTATTTTTGAGTTGAAATATTTCTTCTCAAGCCATGTCAGCACCGAAAATGGTGGTGAGTGTTCTTCTACAGCAATACGCGCTTTAATCAAGAAGTTAGTCGCTGCAGAAAACTCAGCTAAACCATTGAGTGATAGCAAAATTGCAGATATATTGGCTGAGCAAGGAATTAAAGTAGCTAGACGTACAATTGCAAAATATCGTGAGTCTCTAGCAATACCTCCGTCTAATCAGCGTAAGAGTCTGATTTAGACGTTTTACATAGAAGGAAAAATGCTTATGCAACTAAATTTAACTGGTCGTCATGTAGAAATCACAGATTCATTAAGAGACTATGTAAACACCAAGTTTGCAAAACTAGAAAGGCATTTTGACCATATTAATAATGTTCATGTCATTCTAGATGTAGAAAAATTAAGCCAAAAAGCAGAAGCAACTTTACATGTAAACGGAGGCGAATTGTTCGCTTCTACAGAACATCAAGATATGTACGCAGCCATTGACTCACTGATCGATAAACTTGATCGCCAAGTCATTAAACACAAAGAGAAATTAGCTCGACATTAAATTATGAAACTAAGTTCACTTACTAACCAGGACTGCAGCAAAGCTGCGGTCCTTTTTAATAGCAAAAAAAGAATTCTTGAATATATCAGCGAACTGGCCCACCAGCAGCTTCCTCATTTATCGCAACAAGATATCCTAGATGCTTTACTCAACCGAGAAAAACTAGGTAGCACCGGCATTGGCCGAGGTATTGCTATTCCACATGGCCGAATGAGCGGCGCAGATGAGCCTCATGCATTTGTGATAGTGAGTGAATCCCCTATTAATTTTGATGCAATTGATAATCGTCCAGTTGATATTTTTGTGGCACTCATCGTACCAGATGGTGACTGTCAGCTTCACCTAAAGACCTTATCAACAATTGCTGATAGACTTAAAGATAAAGAATTTTGTAAACAGCTGCGTAGTGCTACTACCGATCAGCAACTGTTTCAGGTCATATCAGCAGAGGCATAAATGGAATTAATAATTATCAGCGGTCGCTCAGGCTCAGGTAAATCGGTCGCTTTACGAGTACTTGAAGACTTGGGCTATTATTGCGTTGATAATATTCCGGTTAATTTACTGCCTTCGCTCGTACGTAGTGTGTCTGATAACTACGATAAAATAGCGGTCAGCATCGACGTGCGTAACTTACCGAAAGAGCAGCAAGAATTTAATGATATTCTTGAGTACCTGCCAGGTTTCGCAAACCCAACACTATTCTATTTAGACAGTGATGACCAAACTCTGATCAAGCGCTTTTCAGAAACACGCCGCTTGCATCCACTATCTATTGATTCTTTGCCGCTTGATCTGGCCATTAAACAAGAAAAAATCCTGCTTGATGTGTTGATCACTCGCGCTGACTTTATGATTGATACCACTGATCTGAGTGTTCATCAGTTAGCAGAATCAATTCGCGAAAAGATTTTAGGTAAAAAAGATAAAAAGCTGATTATTACTTTTATGTCGTTTGGCTTTAAGCATGGTATTCCAAAAGAAGCTGACTACGTTTTTGATGCACGCTTTTTACCTAACCCACACTGGGAACCTGATTTAAAGCCACTAACAGGCCTTGATCAACCAGTAAAAGATTACCTAGCTAGCCACAGCATAGTGCAAAAGTTCACGTGGCAAATACAAACCTTTGTGCAAACTTGGTTGCCACATTTAGAGCGTAATAACCGCAGTTACCTGACCATTGCTATTGGTTGTACCGGCGGCCAGCATCGCTCTGTTTACTTAGCGCAAACAATTGGTGAGAGCTTTGCCAAAAGCCATGCTAATGTAAAAATTCGCCACCGCGAACAAGACATTTAATTAGGCACCAACAATGCACGCTGAAGATACCTTTTTAATTCAAAACAAACTTGGCTTACATGCTCGTGCTGCTACTGTTTTAGCGCAATTAGCGCTGCAATTTGATGCCAAAATTACGCTTTATCAAGATGATAAAGAAGCTGAAGGCGACAGCGTGTTAGCATTAATGCTACTTGAAAGTAGTCAGGGTAAAGAAGTTCGCGTTGTGTGCGAAGGCCCTGACGCCGATGCTGCATTAACGGCAATCGGCGAATTAATTGCACAACGCTTCCACGAGCAAGAATAGCATTTGCTAAGACTTCAGGGTTTACGGTAAACTTAATTCGGATATTTAAAATTCCCTTTAAATATCCTACTTTTATATCGCTCGCTTTTCTAAATTACAAAACTCTTAATAAATTTATCGCAGTGCGACGATATCTCTGCAAATACACTACAAAGCAACTATGCTGTATTTGCTTAGCCTATTTAAACTTTTTTCAGTTGTAAGGACGCCAATGCCAGAAGCCTTTGAACAAGATTACCCACTACAACAACTCAAACAAGTGACCAAGTCACTCAATAGTGGTCAATTTGTTCAAGTGCGCGGTATGTTAGCCAAAACGGCACCTTGTGATACAGCCCTTTTACTTGAATCTTCTCCCCATAAAATTCGTCGTATGCTTTGGCAGCTGGTTGATCCAGATGTCCGTGGTGATGTTCTAGAAGAACTCTCTGAAGATGTACGTCTTGGCATTATTGCCCAGATGGAGCCTGAGCACATTGCTGCTGCCACTGAAGATATGGACGACGATGACTTAGGTGAGGTTTTACGTAGTCTTCCTGATACCGTATATCAAGACGTTGTCAGTGCCATGGATTCGCAAGATAGAGAAAGAGCAACTCAAGCACTTTCTTATCAAGAGCGCTCAGCCGGTGCCTTGATGAACAGCGATACGGTCACCATTCGTCCTGACGTTACTCTAGATGTTGTACTGCGCTATTTACGCTTACGAGGTGAGCTACCAGAGGGTACCGATGACTTATATGTAGTTGATAAGCATAACTGCTTTTTAGGCGCGCTTTCATTAACTACATTGCTGACCAGTCCTTCAGATAAAATTGTTCGTGATTTAATGGATGAAGACTGTGAGTCAATCCTAATCTCTATGGATGAAAGTGATGTGGCGCAACTGTTCGAGCGTCACAACTGGATTTCAGCCCCTGTCGTGGATGATAACGCTCACTTGCTTGGTCGTATTACCATCGATGATATCGTTGACGTAATCCGTGAAGATGCAGAGCACAGCATGCTAAGCCTCGCTGGTCTTGACGACGAAGAAGATACCTTTGCGCCAGTGCTAAAAAGTTCGCAGCGTCGCTCTATTTGGCTTGGGGTTAACTTATTAACCGCATTGTTAGCAGCAATTGTGGCAAGCTTTTTCGAAAACACCTTAGCAATCTTGCCTATTTTAGCGGTACTCAATGGTATCGTCCCTTCAATGGGGGGTGTTGCGGGTAGCCAAACCCTAACTCTGGTTATTCGTGGTATAGCGGTTGGTCATATCAACCAAACCAACCAACGCTTCTTATTACTTAAGGAGTTAGCGATTGGCGCACTGAATGGCATTATTTGGTCGATATTAATTGCTGGTGTGGTTGCCCTATGGCAGTGGGACTTTAAACTCGGCGCAGTGCTGGCCTTTGCAATGTTTATGAATCTTGTTGCCGCTGGTATTGCGGGTGCGAGCATTCCATTAATTCTTAAGAAAATGAAAATTGACCCAGCCCTTGCAGGGAGCGTAGTGCTGACAACCGTCACTGATATTGTTGGTATCTTTGCCTTTTTAGGCACCGCGACTTGGTTATTGATCTAATATAAAAACGGCCCTTAAAGGGCCGTATTTATACCTTTTACTTTGCGCGCTGCTTATTTTTACCTACTCTAGGTTTGGTATTGGCCTTTTTAAACTGGCTAAAACCGGTGTGACGAGTCAGTGCCGCACGGCCTTTACCTCCCTTTCCTCTAGCTGCTTTCTCGTTGCGACCTTCTTCAGGTACCAAACAGTTCGGTCCTTTACCGATTAGATTCGCTTTCCCCATTTTTCTTAGAGCTTCACGGATCATCGGCCAACCAGCCGGATCGTGGTAACGTAAAATTGCTTTGTGTAAGCGACGCTGGCGTGCGCCTTTTGGAACAGGCACTTGCTCAGTATTGTTCTTAATATTGCGCAGCGAGTTCATCTCTGTGTGATAAATCGTGGTTGCATTGGCCATAGGCGATGGATAAAAGTTTTGCACTTGATCAAGCTTAAAGTCATGAGACTTTAACCACAACGCCATGTTCACCATGTCTTCGTCTTTCGTTCCTGGGTGAGCAGAAATAAAATACGGGATCAAATACTGCTTTTTACCCGCTTCTTTTGAGTATTTATCAAATAACTCTTTAAACTTATCGTAAGCACCCATGCCCGGCTTCATCATCTTAGACAATGGACCATCTTCAGTATGCTCAGGGGCAATTTTTAAGTACCCGCCTACGTGATGGGTAACTAACTCTTTTACGTAGCGCGGATCTTCAACGGCTAAGTCATAACGTACGCCAGACGCGATCAAAATTTTCTTCACACCTTTTACATCACGGGCTTTTTTATAAAGCTCAATGGTTGGGGTGTGATCCGTGTCCATATGCTTACAGATATCAGGATAAACACATGATAAACGACGACACGTGCTCTCTGCCTTTTTGCTCTTACAGCGTAACTTATACATATTCGCTGTCGGTCCGCCTAAGTCAGAGATAACACCTGTAAATCCTGGCACTCTGTCACGAATTTGCTCAATTTCATCAATAATTGATTGCTCAGAACGGCTTTGAATAATACGCCCTTCGTGCTCTGTAATCGAACAGAAAGAACAGCCACCAAAGCAACCACGCATGATGTTCACCGAGGTTTTAATCATTTCATAAGCTGGGATTTTTTCATCGCCGTAGCTTGGGTGCGGAATACGCTGATATGGCAAACCAAATACGCCATCCATTTCTTCGGTTTCAAGTGGAAATGCTGGCGGGTTAACCCAAATAGAACGGTCGCCATGGCGTTGAAATAACGCACGTGCACAACCTGGGTTGGTTTCTTGGTGCAAAATACGCGAGGCATGGGCATAAAGCGGTTTATTTACACTTACTTGCTCATACGCTGGTAGCTTAACATAGGTCTTTTCCCAAGGCTTAGGACGAGCTGGCTGGATAGTGATTGGCTTAGCCGCCTCGGCACTTAAATCAATACCTGCTTTTTTAAATTCAGATTTACTACAACCCACATCATCTGCGCCATACGGGTTTGGAATTGGATCAATCTTACCGATTTTATCAATTGCAGTTGAGTCACTACCACGCCAACCCGGTAATGGTTCTTTACGAATAACCGCAGTACCACGAATATCTTGAATTGTCTCAACCGACTCACCCGCAGCAATACGGTGGGCAACTTCAACAAGTGGGCGCTCAGCATTACCGTAAATTAGAATGTCAGCTTTGGCATCAAACAATACGCTACGGCGTACTTTTTCTTGCCAATAATCATAATGAGCAATACGGCGTAAACTCGCCTCAATACCACCAATAATCAGCGGCACATCTTTATAAGCTTCGCGACAGCGTTGGCTGTAAACAACTACCGCACGGTCAGGACGTTTACCGCCAATGTTACCCGGCGTATAAGCATCATCATGACGCATACGCTTTTCAGCAGTATAACGGTTGATCATCGAGTCCATATTACCCGCTGTAACACCAAAGAATAAATTAGGCTTACCTAACGCCATAAAGGCATCTTTTGAGTTCCAATCAGGTTGTGCAATTATACCCACACGAAAACCCTGTGACTCAAGCATACGCCCTATCACAGCCATACCGAAACTTGGGTGATCTACATACGCATCACCACTGACAATGATCACGTCACAGCTATCCCAGCCTAACGCGTCCATTTCTGCACGAGTGGTTGGTAAAAATGGCGCCGTGCCATAGCATTCAGCCCAATACTTAGGGTAAGAAAACAGGCCTCGCTCGGCTTTTAATGCGCTCATAAAGTGTACTCTGCTAACAAAAGGGGCGAATTATACCTCAGTCTTATAGATTATTATAGAAAACAAAACGCCCTTCACATGGGAGGGCGCTGTTTAATTAATATGCTTTTGTTGAAACTTTCTATTGTTTAGCTTGCAGGTAGGTAATTAACTCTTTTTCTGGCATAGGCTTAGCATACATGAAGCCTTGCACTTCATCACAGCCAAGCTGGGCTAAATAATCTGCTTGCGCTTGTGTCTCGACCCCTTCTGCTATGGTTTTTAAGCCTAACCTTGCACCAAGAGAAATAATTAACGCAGCAATCGCCTGACAATCTTGACCTGGTAAGTCTTTAATAAAATCGCGATCAATTTTGAGTCTGTCTAGTGGCAGTTTTTGCAAGTAACTTAACGATGAGAACCCTGTACCAAAGTCGTCAATCGCAATCTCGATACCAAACTCTTTAAGTTCTTTTAGTGTGGTGATCACATTAGCTAGCTCATCCATAACCACGCTTTCGGTCACTTCGAGTTCAATAAACTGCGGTTCTACATCGTATTTAATAAGCGTGTCTTTTACTTGCTGAGCATAGCCTTTAACTTTAAACTGCGGCACTGAAACATTCACAGCAATGCTAATTGCAAAGCCCATTGCTTCGAGGCGCTTTTGCTGCATACATGCTTGCTCTAGCACCCACTGCCCTATATCGACAATTAAACCAGCATCTTCGGCCATTGGAACGAAAATCGCTGGCGAAATATACTGACCATTACCTGACGGCCAACGCAGTAGCGCTTCACAGCCAATGATTTCAAGGGTGTTTAAGTCAAGTTGTGGCTGAAACCAAACCTCTAATTTACGCTGCTCAAAATCTTGACGAAGCTGTCTGATGATCCCTAAACGCCAAGCCATTTTCTCTTCCATGTCTGGGGTATACGTCACCACCATTTCAGAAGATTGTTTTTTAGCCTGATTAAGCGCAATGTAGCCCAGCTTTAAGGTCTCGATCCCTGCTTGCAGGAAGTCACCTTGATAACAAAGGCCAATATTAAAGTTGATTGGTAAAATGTGTTCACCGGCATTAAACGGCAAACTTAAATGCTCGCGTAGTAGCTCAACATCACATTCACCAACGGGTAACAGTAAGCCAAACACATCTGCACCAATACGCGAGAGCAGCTTTGCATTTGGGTATTCTTGATGTAGTCTATCAACAATGGCATTTAGTAATAAGTTACCAATCTCTTGGCCTAAGCCATTATTAATATCTGAGAATTGCGCAACATCAATTAATAAAAAGACATAGTCACTTTTACCCGGCTGGTAGTAACGCTCCACTTTATTCATGAAATCATTACGATTCGATAAGCCAGTTAAAACATCTTTATAAGCTGCATCACGTAAACGGTTAAACAATCTAACATTATCAAGACCAACACTGACATTGGTTAAAAATATCTCTGCAAATTGTAGTTGTGAAGGACTTGGAGTGTGCTCGGTTTCTAAGTAAATAGCTGCTTGGCGGTTTTTGCTTTTTAATAAATACGTACTGTCTACATCGGTGTGCTGATGCTCACCTTGGGCTAGGCAGTTGTTAACTTGCATGATAATACGGCCATCATCAAGCTGCTCAATACCCTGGCCAATAAACTCATTATATTCAGCACAACCACCTAAAACATAAACCTGGTTATCATCTTCGATAGAACCACACAGTAAACCTTGCGGTTCGCAATCTAAAATAATTGAGAGCTGCTTAATCACTGCCATTGAAAAAGCTTTGATATCCGTAAAACCAAGAATAGCCTTAGATGCATACAAAATATTATTTAACGCGCGGCTTTGAAATTCGAGCTGACATACTTGCTCATAAGAGCGAATAGCCGTTACAAGAGCGGTGATAAGCTTACTACGTGTTAGTTCTGTTTTTGTTTTGTAGTCGTTGATATCGTATTCGCGGATCACTTTTTCTTCAGGTGCATAGCCTGGTTGTCCGGTACGTAAAATAATGCGCACATTGTGATTATTGAGGCACTCTCTAACCTGCTTTACAACTTGCAAGCCAGCATCATCTGACTCCATAACCACATCAAGGAGTATTACCGAAATCGAATGGTCATTTTTAAGTAATTCGAGCGCTTCTGCACCTGAGTAGGCATGGTGGAATCGCAGCCCTTTATCCCAAAACTCAACGCCTGAGAGGGCAAGCTTAGTAACTGAATGTATTTCTGGATCATCATCGACAATTAATACGTCCCAAAAATCAGAGACAGTTTCATCCACTAACTGTTCGTCATCTTGGTCACTAAACAAAAAGTCGTTACTCTCTGATGCCATTAATAATTCCTTAGAGTGATCCCCGTAATACTGTAACTATGGCGCCACTCCATTTTACAGCGATGCTCAAAATTCTATCACTTATTTAACTATGATACATTAGTGATAGCTTATATAGTATCAAACAGATTATAGTCTATGTTACGTATAATGTTATGAAAGTTATAAAACAATTGCCTGAGGTGAGATTATTAAAATACTCATTTTTACCCTAAAAGCGATTTTTATCAGCATTCTGATCTCACTTGTGATTGGGCTCATGCTTTCACCGCAATATACCGTTCACAAATCAATTAAAGTGAATGCGAGCAGTGCTGAGGTTGCGAGCCTTGTTGGCGACTTTAATCAATGGCCCAAATGGCAACCATGGCAGGCTGTCGACCCGAGTATTAAATTTACCATTGCAGAACCTAGCCAAGGTGTAGGTGCACATCAATTTTGGCAGAGTCGCTTTGGCGAAGGTGAAATGACCATCACCCAACTCGACAACAGCCAGCTTTCATTTAATATCTTATTTAATAAAGAACACATTGCCCAAGGCACAATCCGCTATTTACCTGAGGGTGATAACGTTAACATTGAGTGTTCATTAAAAGGTGAGGTCAACACCCCTATTATTGGTGGCTACCTTGCTTTACTAAGCCAGTATATTCTCAAAAACACAGTAAAACTGGCGCTCAATAACATCAAAACTCATGCGCAGTTAGCAACAACAGGCAAGGACAGTGTGACCGATGACAGTGAAAGCAGCTCAGGCGAGAGTTAATCTTGCTAATATCATAGAAAACCAGCTTGGCTACCCTATTCATAAGGCATCATCGGCTAGGATCAACCATGCTGGTGATGACAGCTACTCAGCACAAGGTCAACAGCAGTTAGCTTATCAAATTAAAGCGCAAGCAAGCCTTTTAGAGCGCGCCCAAACTCGCCAAGAAATTCAATTCATTAAGCGCCAAGAAAATATCGAAACCATTATGGCGATGGCTATGGCGTTTTGCCCCGATGTCACTGGCCAACAACAACCAGATTTTGATTGGATAGAGCGCTTTATTAGTTTATGTGAAGACACAGCTAATTCTTCAATGCAAAAGCTATGGGCAAAAATACTCGCAGGTGAGACCGTGTCACCGGGCACCTTTTCGATTAAAAGCTTACAAACACTTAAACACATGACACAGCGCGAAGCAGATGCCCTTCAGCGCTGTACATCACTGTGTGGCTTCAATGAAAAAGATAACAGCCACTTAATTTTACTTGGCTTTTACAAGAAGCCTTCGCTGTTTGATTTACTTAGAAAAGGTAACAAGGTGTCATTTAATTTAGGGAAAACCCCTGTTAGCTTTCCTGACATTCTTACCCTGATGGATATTAACTTGCTGTATCGAAAAGAAATCGAATCAGCTGTTTTAAAAGCTGGCCAAGAACTGGTGCTGAGCTTTATGAATCAACGCTTGGTTTTAAAAGCAAAAAGTAATGACTTAGTACTCAGTTATTATAAATTTACACAAACGGGCGACGAGTTAAGAAAGCTAATCGCATCGCCAATAAATAAGGCTTATAAGCAGATACTTTCAACATCATTAGAAGATGAATTTGAAGTTAGCTGGCAAGCTTTAAAATAAAGCTGCCAGCTAAATATAAACCGAAAAACTCGATTAGAAGTGGATTTGAATACCCGCAAACGGGCCTGAAGCATCTAAATCTGTGTAGATATCATCAATATCATCAAGCTCTAAAGTCATTGAGCGGTAACCCGCTTTAATGTCCATATCAATTGCTAAGTTATCAAGTAAAGCGTATGCAACACCCGCTTGGTAGTCTTGAATTTTGCTATCGTCAATAGCCAGTAAGCTACCTTCAAAGAATACGCTTAAACCTGTTAACGGCAAGCCAACTTCAGCACGACCATACACTAACGGTACAAAACCAGAAAAATCAACGCGCTCAGTTGTACTTGGACCGCCTTCTTGCGAAGTACCCGTTACCGTAATTTCACCGTCAAATTGTTTAGCGTTTACACCTAAATCAATTGAAACCAAATCATTATCAAAGATTTCGTAATATAGAATGTAGTCAACATGTGATAAATCACTCACTGTGCCTACTTGTGTGCCTACAACGTAATCAGAACCACCGAAACTAAATGTTTCATCGAGTGTAGTATCACCATTTAACTCAAGTTCAGTGTATTTTAGTTTAATGTTTGGTACCAACGGCACTGGGTGCTCAAGTGCTGCGTAGTAGCTCGTAAACGTTTCATCATCAAATTTAAAGCTTTGTAGATTTCCGTCTTGAGCAAAACTACCGCTGTTATCTGATTGCCAGCCATCAACACCTAGGTATAAACCTAATAATGTATCAGCTTGCGCTGTTGGAGCTAAACAGGCCATTGAAAGGGCAGCTGCTAAACAGTACTTTTTCATCATTTTATCCTTGCGCTAAAAGTTCGCTAAGTTCAATTAGAGCCGCATTGGCTCGAGAAATATAATTCGCCATGACCAGTGAGTGGTTAGCAACAAAACCAAAACCACTGCCATTTAAGATCATTGGGCTCCACACAGTTTCTTGCGTGGCCTCTAATTCACGAATAATTTGTTGCAGACTAACACGAGCATTTTTCTTTTCTAAGACATCAGCAAAATCATATTCAACCGCTTGTAAAAAGTGCAGTAATGCCCACGTTGCACCACGCGATTCATAAAATACATCATCAATTTGCCACCAAGATGTTTTTACTTGGCTTTGCAAAGGGGTGTATGTTGCTTGATGAGCCGCAGTATCGCCAGCTAAATCAGTATTCAAACGATCTTGACCAACACTTGCACTTAAACGCTGGCTTAAACTACCTAAACGCTTTTCAGCTTCTTTTAGCCAACCACGTAAGTTATCGGCACGGGCATAAAACTGGCTATCTCGATCGTTCTGATCCGCAATTTGGGTACGGTATTCAATAAGTAAATCAATACCCTTTTGATATTCAGTTTCTGCGCTAGGCCATGCCCATGCTACCGAGCTTATATTAAATTGCGGCTGTGCTTTTTTAAGAGCTTCGTGCTCAGTTGATTGAGACTGTGAACGACTGAAGTCTTTACGCATCGACAACACTAAATCTCGGGTCATCTCAAGCGCGCCGTATTCCCACGCCGGCATGTTATCCATCATTACACTTGGTGGCATCATATCGTTAGATAAGTAGCCGCCAGGCTTATTTAATAATGTACTTGCCACATTGATCAACGTAGTTGTTGTTGTGTAGCCGGTGACAAACTTTTCACCGCGCATTTGCGCTTCCTGTTTTGCCTTGCTAACAACATCCATACGAGCTGGTTCACTACTCCAGTAAACAGCAATCGCGTAAAAAATAATTAGTATAATAAGTAATGCACTGGCTATTTTTCCTTTATGCTCAGACATAATACCTCCTAGTGATGTGAGTGCTCTTTACTTTTTTTTGATGCCTGCTCAGACATTTCTTGTAAAGACACAACCTTGGCTTGAGTAAAAACTCGATTGCCATCATTAAAATATAGCGTGAGTTTTCGTTCTTGCCCTGCTTTTAGTTGATCTTCAGGTTCAAACACCATTAAGTGATAACCACCCGGTTTAAACTCAACACTGCTGTGACCATCAATCTTTAATGATAAAACCTGTTCCATTTTCATCATGCCATCAACATGAGTATGCTGATGAATTTCAACACGTCCTAAACCATCAAGCTCAGCTTTAGTTAATACCGTTGCATGCTCACTTGGGTTAGTAATAGTTAAATAAGCCACGCTGGCTTTACTGGCTGGTAAAAATTCACGTACCTGCGCGTTGCTTACGGTTACTTCGGCAACATCGCTATGATCATGGCCACTATGGGCAGATAAAAAAGTACTAAAGAATAAACTTGCGGTAAGAAAAGAGAGTGCGGGCCACAGTTTCATTATGTTTTAATCCTTGTTAAGACATTAACTTACCCGCTAAATTTAGCATATTTTATGTATTAAGGCAGTTTATTAGTACCTTAAGCTGGCGATTTTTTGTTATCGGCAATCAACCAGCATAATGCTGCGATTAGTAAAAGTGGCCATGCAATCATTACTGAGCCAAATAAAAACGCAAGCACAACACCAATCAAAGCAACAACACCTGCGCCAAGTAGGCCAATAGTAAATAACGCCACACCTGCAACGACGGCAATGACTGCCACTATTGCACCGATGACCTCAAGCCCAGCCCAACTCATATCAGCAATTGATAAAGGTAATTGCCATGAGTCAAACGATACAAATGAAACCGCATCAGTGCATAGTAATAACATTGCCAAAATGATGATAGCTAACGTTTTCATGTCCTACTCCTAGTAACCTTTCACTGGTAAAGTGCAATGAGCCACTAAATAACCCACGCCTATTAACAGCGGCATTTGAATAAGTAATATGATCATGACCAAACGTGTTGACCATACAGGAAAGCCCAAGCGCGCAGCGAGTCCGCTACACACACCCGAGATCTTTTTATTACTCAGATCACGGTACCAACGTGTCGATGTGTGATAAGTATTCATCATTAACCTCCTAAGCCGACTGCTTCATCGTTGCTTTCAAGTTAGCAAGCTCTTTATCGATTGCTTCATCTTTCTCAAGGGCAGCGAATTGTGCTGCTGTTGAATTTGCAGCATCACTTTGTGTCAGCTCATACGCTTCAACTTGCGACTCAATGTTTTCAACGCGCTGCTCTAAGTAGTCAAAACGCGCTAATGCATCTTCAACTTTACTGCTATGCAGCTGCTCTTTTACTTTTAAGCGTGCTGTAACAACGCGTTCTTTTTGCATGTAAGTCAGCTGTTTGGCTTTTGCATCTGCAAGCTTGTTTTGTAAACGCTGACAATCTTCTGTCAATTTAGCGAGTGACTCTGCCACTTTATCCATTTCAGCTTGTTGCGCTTCGATTTCTGTCGTTAAACGCTGCTTTTCAACTAATGCTGCTTTGGCAAGATCATCACGATCTTTACTCAACGCTTTTTCTGCTTTCGCTTGCCAATCAGCTACTTTTGCTTGTTTCGCTGCAATTTCACGCTTCATTTGCTTTTCTTGCGTTAAGAATGTCGCAGCAGTTGCACGGCATTCAGTCAGTGCATCCTGCATTTCTTGCACGAGTAGATTAAGTAACTTTTCAGGATCTTCAGCTTTGTCTAATGCTGCAGAAAGGTTTGCCTGAATAATGTCATTTACGCGATTTAATACACCCATGTTACTCTCCTGTTGATTATTGGGTTAATACAGCTAGGAGATTCCAATTCTTGTGCCAACTAACGAATAAATAAAATTTGTTATTTATATACAATAAGTTGAGTCAATTAAATTTAGATTTAGGCTGACTAGTGACTGAATGAAAAATAACTAATTTGACTAAAAAATTAACTTTTTCACTAAATTTTAGGATCAAAAAAAGCCACAAAATGTGGCTTTTTTAATAGGGTAAATGATTAGGCTTCTGGGACAAAACTTAAGGCTTTATCCATAACAGATAAATCGGCCGCTTTACCATGGCCTTTTTCTGAAAGGTGGCGTCTAAAACCACGCGCACCAGGTTGGCCTTGAAAAATTCCCAACATATGGCGAGCTATATGCCAAAAGTTAGCGCCTTTACTCATTTCGTCTTCAATATAGTCGTACATCGAGCGTACAACCTGATGACGACTTAGCGTAAAGGCTTCATCACCATAAATATTTTCGTCAACCTCAGACAAAATAAACGGATTACTATACGCCTCACGACCAATCATAATGCCATCAACATACTCAAGGTGAGCTACGCTATCAGCAATTGTTTTCACGCCACCATTTAAGCTTAAGTGAAGTTGCGGATAATCTTTTTTCAACTGGTAAACCCGCGGGTAATCAAGAGGTGGGATCTCACGATTCTCTTTTGGGCTTAAGCCATTTAACCACGCTTTACGCGCATGAATAATAAAGTCATCACAGCCAACATCATGACTTGCTTCAATTAAAGCACATAAAAACTCATACGAGTCTTGCTCATCAATACCAATGCGAGTTTTAACAGTAACAGGAATAGTCACCTCGGCCTTCATTGCAGCAACGCAGTCAGCAACCAGTTTAGGCTCAGCCATTAAACAAGCACCAAAACGACCATTTTGTACACGATCAGACGGACAGCCGACATTTAAATTTACTTCATGATAGCCGCGCTCCGCCGCTAACTTTGCACACTTAGCCAACGCTTCAGGATCTGAGCCACCAAGTTGCAATGCCACTGGCCCTTCATGCTCATTAAAGTGTAAGTAATCGCCTTTACCAAATAAAATAGCGCCGGTTGTCACCATCTCAGTGTAAAGCACAGCATGCTTAGTCATTTTGCGGTGAAAGGTTCGACAGTGACGATCAGTCCAATCTAACATGGGTGCCACGGAAAAACGGCGGTTTAATGTCGTTGTGCTCATAACATGGCCCCTTTAAAGATCAATGCATTTACTTGCAACTTAAATTACCTAATACGATTAACGCTTAATATAGCGATGACACATACCCTTTAGGTATGCACCGAAATGAAAAATTGCGACCATTATACCACCGAAGCTGGCTCGCGGCATGGCTTAATCAAAGATCAGATGATGAAAAGAGGCGAAGAAGTGTACTGCAATCTCACTTCTTTGATGAATAAGGTAAAATGCTAAGTCTACATTTTTACTTTACTTAGGAGATGTTCAAGGTTTTGGCCCGTAAGCTCCAAAATCGTAATTTCAAGCTCTTTGTAGTCCTCGTTTTTCAGGTTAACTAACTTAGCACCCACTGCAATTCGCGCTACTTTCTCAACGGGGTCCATTTCGACAATTTCAATTGATGCACGCGTATCATGATCTTTTGATTGCACATAATATTCACTAAAGAAGGTACCATCTGCACGTACATTTGGATTACTGTCAGACACAGACTGCAGGAGCGTGCCTTTCTTTAAATCACTTTTACGAAGTGAAAAGCTGTATTCCGCCACATTGGCATGACCAACAATTACGGTTACTGCGCTTTCACCATTAATTTTAAAATCATGATCTGTTACTTCAATGACTTTTAGCTTACCACTATCATAGGTCGGCTCCATGCAAGCACCTAAACTAAAAATCAGAAAAACAGATAAGACGACATTTTTGATTAGCATTCTTTGTTCCTTAAATTTTATATTGCCTTCTTTAAAGTTAGATAAAAGAAGGCAATTATTCAAAGTTTAAATCACTGAAAATGCACTTTAAATTAAAACTAGCCGACAACACTCAAACCGAAGTAGTGAGCGATACCGCCTAAGATATTAGTCACCGCCACTGACGATAAAATTAAGCCCATCACCCGGCTGATAATGCTCGCGCCACTATCACCAATTAACTTATGAACATGCGTGGCAAGTAGTAATAAAACCAGTACGATTATTAACACAGAAAGCATAATCGATGAGGTAATTAGCTGCTCATACCAAGTGTATTCGGTATTTCGAGTCATTAGTACTGCACCAAGCATGGCACCGGGGCTGGCAATAGAAGGAATCGCCAAAGGGAAAATAGCGGTTTCGGTGCTATCTCGAACACTTTTAATTTCTGTTTCTGGTTTACTTTCACCGAAGATCATCGACAGAGCAAACAGTAATAATACGATACCTCCGGCAATCTGAAATGCCGAAAGTGGAATATTGATCGCGTTTAAAAGTAACTCGCCCGCAACAACAAAAAATAATAGCACTAATGCCGAAACACCAACCGCTTTTAATGCAACTTTGCGCTTAAATTTGGCGTCATCCCAGCGTGTAACAGCAATAAAAACAGGCACGGTCCCGATAGGATCAATGACGGCAAAAAAGAAAATGAATGCAGCTAGCAATTCACTCATTAAGAAAACTCCCTGAAAACGTGTTAGCGAATAAAAACACTGCAACTACAATACAGTATGTTAGTATATCACGGTAGCGTAAGGATAAGAGAAGATGAATATAGAATCACTCGTCAGTAAAGCAAAACAAGTATGCGATAATCGTGGTGCACGTTTCACACCTATCCGTGAAAAAGTATTCCGCCTGTTAGCTAGTGCGCAAGGTGGTGTGGGTGCTTATGACCTATTAGAACAACTCAAATTAACTGAGTCAGGCGCAAAACCTGCCACTATTTATCGAGCGCTCGATTTCTTATCGGAACTTGGCTTTATTCATAAAATTGAAAGCACCAACTCATTTATGCTGTGCCATCATTTTGATCACATTCACCCTGTACAGTTATTAATTTGTGACAGCTGTGGTTATGTAAAAGAATTGCATTCAACAGTAATTTCTCATGAACTTAATAACTTAGCGGCAGAAAGTGGATTTATTGTCTCAGGACAAACAATTGAAGCGCACGGTAAATGCGAAAAATGCAAAGAATAAGTGCGGTGTTTGAAACAACCACTACACTTAAAGTATGATTAACGGCATTTCGAAACCTAAGGGAAAATAAATAATGAATGTGGAGTTCATCAACCCTTTTTTATCATCATTATTAAATGTATTGAGCACTATGGCTCAAACAGAATTAAAGCCGGGTAAACCTAGTTTAAAGAAAGATGAACTAGCCCGTGGCGATGTATCAGGTTTGATTGGTATGGTTGGCCCACAAACTAAAGGTTCACTTTCAATCTCCTTTGATGAAAATCTAGCTCTGACGATTATGGAAAGAATGCTAGGTGAACGCCCTGATACGGTGAACGAAGAAGTAACCGACATGGTAGGTGAAATTACTAACATGGTAACAGGTGGCGCTAAAAACCTACTTGGCGAAAAAGGCTATGAGTTTGATATGGCAACGCCAGTTGTAGTGTCTGGTAAGGGACATACAATTGCACATAAATGTGAAGGCGCCAAGGTGTTAATTCCATTCACGTCTGCTGATGGTAACGCCAATATTGAAGTTAGCTTTGATAAACTATGAGCTGGCAGCAAAAAACCATTCAATTGAAGCCTCGCTCACGAGGCTTTCACATCATTGATGACGAGCTACTTCGTCAACTTCCAGAGATAGCACAATACAAAGTCGGCTTATTACACCTATTCATTCAACACACTTCTGCAAGCTTAACTATTAACGAAAATGCAGATCCTACAGTAAGAATGGATATGGAAAGTCACTTCAATCATTTTGTGCCAGAACGACAAAGTTATTACCGCCATGATTATGAAGGTGATGACGACATGCCAGCCCACATAAAAAGCAGTACATTAGGTGCTGAGCTCACTATTCCAATTAACCAAGGCCGTTTAATGCTAGGTACTTGGCAAGGTATCTATTTAGGTGAACACCGAGATCATGGTGGCGCTAGACGTATTATCGCGACCGTTCAAGGCCAGATCTAAAACTAGCTGTAAGCTTAAGCTGTAAGCAAATCTTGGTATTAACTAAATTATTTAAGAAAGTGTTTTTGGAATTTTTTAGAGATTGGAGCGGCACACGAGGCTCGAACTCGTGACCTCAACCTTGGCAAGGTTGCGCTCTACCAACTGAGCTAGTGCCGCTTTAAAGTAGTCAGTAATTTGTCCGTTGGCGCACAACCTGAAGGTTGCGGTAAAACGTTCTGGCAACTGAGCTAGTGCCGCACAATAAGTTACTAGTTTTAAGTTACAAGCTTCAAGTTAGTTACTTTCCACTTGAAACTTAAGCCAATTTCTTTTGGTGAGAAATTGGAGCGGCACACGAGGCTCGAACTCGTGACCTCAACCTTGGCAAGGTTGCGCTCTACCAACTGAGCTAGTGCCGCTTCAAATATTTTCTAGTTACAAGATTCAAGTTACAAGTTTGAATAGCTTGGAGCTTTCAACTTTTCCTTGAAACTTAAGCCAATTTCTTTTGGTGAGAAATTGGAGCGGCACACGAGGCTCGAACTCGTGACCTCAACCTTGGCAAGGTTGCGCTCTACCAACTGAGCTAGTGCCGCACAATAAGTTACTAGTTTTAAGTTACAAGCTTCAAGTTAGTTACTTTTTCCTTGAAACTTAAGCCAATTTCTTTTGGTGAAGAAATTGGAGCGGCACACGAGGCTCGAACTCGTGACCTCAACCTTGGCAAGGTTGCGCTCTACCAACTGAGCTAGTGCCGCTTTTAAGTAGTCAGTAATTTGTCCGTTGGTGCACAACCTTGAAGGTTGCGGTAAAACGTTCTGGCAACTGAGCTAGTGCCGCTTTAAAGTAGTCAGTAATTTGTCCGTTGTCGCACAACCTGAAGGTTGCGGTAAAACGTTCTGGCAACTGAGCTAGTGCCGCATTCAAAAGTAGTCAGTAATTTGTCCGTTGGTGCACAACCTTGAAGGTTGCGGTAAAACGTTCTGGCAACTGAGCTAGTGCCGCATTCAATTACTTAGAGACATACCAACCCCGCGGGGGTTAACGTCTTAAGCGGGGCAGGATTCTACAATAATCCGATGTGTTTGCAAATGTTTTTTACAAATTAAAGAATTTTTCTTGGTAAACCTTTAATTCCATGATCGAATCTTTGATATCGTCGAGGGCTAGATGTGAACCTTTTTTGTTCACTTGCGCTAATACGTCAGGTTTCCAACGACGTGCAAGTTCTTTAACTGTACTCACATCAAGGTTACGGTAGTGAAAGTAATCTTCCAATTCAGGCATGTACTTATTCATAAAGCGGCGGTCTTGGCCGATAGAATTACCACACATAGGTGAAGCACCCGCAGGTACCCATTGCTTTAGAAATGCCAATGTTTGATCAATAGCATCTTGTTCAGTGAATGTGCTTGCTTTACAACGAGCTGTTAAACCAGATTGACCGTGCTGAGTCGTGCACCACTCGTCCATGCCATCAAGCAGTTCATCGCTTTGATGAATAGCAATAACAGGGCCTTCAGCCAAGATGTTTAAATCACTGTCGGTGACAACAGTGGCAATTTCGAGTATTTTATCTGTTGCTGGTTCGAGGCCTGTCATTTCCAGGTCGAGCCAGATAAGATTTGATTTATGAAAAGACATAGTTACCTTAGCGGTGCTTTCCTTTAGATCCAACGCATTTAGATATATCATATTAGTATCATCAGTCGACCTAAAGCTTTTTTTTCAAAAAGCCCGACATTTACTCAAGTTATAGGCCAAAAGTGGCAAAACAAAAGAAATTAAGTAAAGGCCAATCGCGTCGAATTAAGGCCAATCATCAAAAACGCCTCTCTAATGCAGACAAAAAGCAACAGAAAGGGGCAACTGTGCAATGGCAAAGTGACAATTTAGGTCCTGCCGAAAATGCGGTTGTGATCAGTCGATTTGGTCAACATGCCGATATCGAAACCGAATCAGGCGAAGTATTGCGCTGTAATATACGCAGAACAGTATCGAACCTTGTATGTGGTGATGAAGTTATTTTTCGCCGTGCAAAAGTTAGCGAAGGCGACTTAGCAGGCGTTATTGAAGCAACCCATGAGCGTCGCTCACAACTAACGCGCCCTGATTTTTATGACGGGGTGAAAGTCGTCGCTGCCAATATCGACCAAATTTTAATGGTCTCTGCAGTACTGCCTGAGTTTACGCCAAACATTATCGACCGCTATTTAGTTGCCTGTGAAGACATGGGGATTGAGCCTATTTTAGTGCTTAACAAAATAGATTTAATCGACGATGAAGGCCTTGCTTTTATTGATGAAATTCTCGATATCTATCGTGAGCTAGGTTATCAAGTACTGTTAGTCAGTAATAAAACCGGTGAAGGCATTGATGAGCTTAAACAAAAACTGGTTGGTAAAAACAGCATTTTTGTTGGTCAAAGTGGTGTAGGTAAATCAACCTTAGTAAACACTGTACTGCCAGATGCTGACATCTTAACCCAAGAAGTATCTGAGAACAGCGGCCTTGGTCAACACACAACAACCGTATCGCGATTACACCATTTACCAAGTGGTGGTAACCTAATCGACTCACCGGGAATTCGTGAGTTTGGCTTATGGCATTTAGATGTTGAGCGCGTTACGTGGTGCTTTAAAGAGTTCCGTGATTTTATTGGTGGCTGTCGTTTTCGCGATTGTAAACATTTAAACGATCCTGGCTGTATAATTCGCCAAGCTGTTGATGATGGTGAAATTTCAGAACTTCGTTTTGACAGTTACCACCGAATTTTAGAAACTATGGCCGACGGCCGTGCTGGTGCACGCGCTCCTCGCGTATAACTATTTAGGAAATAACAAGTGAGTTTAGATAAATTCAAAATTGCTATGCAATATGCCATGCCAAAACATTTCATTTCGCGCATGGTTGGCAAGTTAGCAGCAGCAAAAGCGGGTGGCTTAACAACGGCCTTAATTAAATTGTTTATCAAACAATACAAAATTGATATGAGTGAGGCTAAATACCCAGATCCAGCTCATTACAAAACTTTTAATGAGTTTTTCACTCGCCCATTAAAAGAAGGTATTCGTCCACTTGCTGAAGAAAGCGACATTATTGCTCACCCAGTTGATGGTGCAATTAGCCAATTAGGCGATGTAGTAGACGGTCAAATCATCCAAGCAAAAGGCCATGACTACAGCTTACAAGCACTCCTTGGTGGCAAAGAAGAAGACACAGCGCCGTTTTTAGGTGGTAAATTTGCGACTATTTATTTAGCACCAAAAGATTACCACCGTATCCATATGCCTGTTGATGGTACGCTGAGCAAAATGATCTACGTACCGGGTGATTTATTTTCGGTAAACCCGTTAACAGCACAAAATGTACCTAACCTATTTGCTCGTAACGAGCGTGTTGTGGCTATCTTTGAAACTGAAATTGGCCCGCTAGCCATGGTACTTGTAGGTGCGACAATTGTTGCTAGCATCGAGACTATTTGGGCAGGCACAGTAACGCCACCAGCAGGTAAAGATGTATTTAGTTGGAATTACCCAACCACAGGTGACAACGCGATTACTCTGAAGAAAGGTGAAGAAATGGGTCGCTTTAAATTAGGCTCGACCGTTATTTTAGCCTGGGGCGCAAATCAAGCTGAGTTCTTATCAGATCAACACCCAGAAACAGTGACGCGCATGGGCACACCATTTGCGAAAATTAACGACTAATATGTTCAATTAAGCAAACCACTTGAGCAAAAGTGGTTTGCTTAAAATTCACTATAAATCGCGCCTACACCCCACGATTACACTCTGAGCACTCACTATCTTTTTGAATATTAAAGCGCTGCTGCATTAGTGTTAGCCCATCAAATTGAATAAACTCGCTACCCGTTTTATGGCCAAGCAATATATTGATAGCCAATAAACTTTGCATGCTTCCCATAACACCCAGTAACGGGCTCAATACCCCTGCATTGTCACAATTAAGCGCTGTTTGCTCCTCCGTTTGCGGGAATACACAACCATAGCAAGGGCTCTGTTCATGACGAAAATCAAAACTCATCACCTGCCCTTGCGTTGCAATAGCCGCAGCTGATACAAGCGGAATAGACTTAGCTAAACAATAGCGATTAACCAAATAGCGGGTAGCAAAGTTATCACTGCAATCGAGGATGATATCAGCACCTTCAAGTAGCTCAGCACAGTTACTTTCATCAAGCTTTTGGCATAGAGGCTTAACAGTAATTTGATTATTTAAACTGCTTAACACCTTGGCAGCCGCCTGTGTTTTTGCCTGCCCCATGTGGTTTACTTTATAGAGTATTTGTCGCTGTAGATTTGAAAGCTCAACTTTATCGTCGTCAATCAAAGTGAGCGTTCCTATTCCTGCTGCCGCTAAATAAAACAGTGCTGGTGAGCCAAGCCCACCAGCTCCGACAACCACAATATGTGCAGTCTTTAACTTTTGCTGCCCCGCATGCCCCACCTCTTTGAGTAGCAAGTGGCGGCTATAACGAATTTGCTCTTTGTCGCTTAACGCGCTCATATTATGACTGACCTTCGACCAGCTGTTTTAACTTGGCAATGGCTGCTTGGTAGTCTTCGGCTTCAGTAATCGCACGTACTACGGCAACACTGCCAACACCCGTGTTCGCAACTTGCTCAGCACGAGATAAGTCAATTCCACCAATCGCGACCGTTGGATAATCGGCCATCAACGGCACAAATTTTTCTAGCTTTTCTAAGCCCTGAATTTGCCCAGTCATGTCTTTAGTGGTGGTTGGATAAATAGCACCAAACGCCATATAACTTGGTCTGTAATTATGTGCACGCAGCATCTCATAAAAGCCATGAGTCGATACACCTAAGCGTAACCCTGCCTCTTTTATGGCAATTAAATTAGCGGTTTGTAAGTCTTCTTGCCCTAAATGCACACCATAAGCACCGTGCTTAATCGCCAACTGCCAATAATCATTGATATATACCTGCGCATCGTACTTCTGCCCCAGCAAAACCGCACTTGCAATGGCATCTTCGAGTGTTGCATCGTCTGCATTTTTCATTCTTAATTGAACTGTTTTAACCCCTTCGGCTAAACACTTCTCTAACCAATCAACCGTATCTACAACGGCATATAGACCAAGCTGTTTAGAGTCGCACTCGGCAAAACCTGCTGCCATGGTAAAATCAACCGGGCAATCAAAGTCGAGCTCATCACCCAGCCAACTTCCCGCCTCGATGACTTGTGGGTAATCTGCTAGATTTGTTGGAAAGCAAGTGTGCGCAACGGGGCCAATCCCTTCACCATAACGAACGGCTGCTTTTAATCCTTGGTTTATATAGGCTTTTGCTAAAATAAAGGCATCTTTGAGTGGATACTGTTTGGCTAAACACGCGGCAATCACAGAAGCCATACTGCATCCAGTACCATGACTATGCGGTGTTTGAATTTTTTCGTTACCAAGCCAATATGCATGCTCACCTTGCACGCAGTAATCAATGCAGTAGCCACTTGGGTAATCCCAATGACCTCCTTTGATGATCACCGCTTTTGCACCATAGCCTGTCAACTTCTCGGCGGCTTCTTTCACTGCACTTGGGCCAATCAAATAAACACCTGTTAATAGCTGTGTTTCGTGGGTGTTCGGTGTTACAACATCGACTAATGGCAATAAACACTCTTTAATGGCACTAACAGTATCTTCTTCTGTTAATAAATCACCACTTGAGGCAATGGCAACAGGATCATAAACAACCAAAGGCGGCTCTGCCCAAGTTGCTTTGTAATGTTTTAAATGCTCACTAATAAGCTGTATTTGCTGCACATTGGCAAGCATGCCAATTTTAATCACACTGGCAGGCATATCACTGGCTAAGGCTAATAGTTGCGACTCAATCACCTCTGTTGAAATCGGGTTAAGTGCTTCTACACCTAAACTATTTTGTGCCGTTAAAGCAGTAATAACCGTACAGCCATGTACATTAAAACTTTGCATTGCCTTGATATCGGCTTGAATTCCTGCACCGCCGCCCGAATCTGAGCCAGCTATGGTCCATACAACCTGATTCATGTTATTCCTCACATTTTATTCTTGATGCCAAAATGGCATCCCGAGCGTCGGCGTTGATGGGCTTGCGACGTCTTTTTCTGGCATCGCTTTAGCCAAATAGCTATATCGCCCCGCCTCAACAGCACTTTTAAACGCTTTACTCATCGTCACTGGGCAACCTGCCCCTGCAATTGCCGAGTTTAATAATACGGCATCATACCCTAATTCAAGCGCTTGACAGGCATGAGATGGTAAACCTAAGCCCGCATCAACAATTAAAGTATGGTTTGGAAGACGCTCACGGATCATTTTTAAGTTATAAGGATTCAGCAAGCCTTTACCCGTGCCAATCGGTGCGCCCCAAGGCATTAATACTTCGCAGCCTAAATCAGCGAGGCGCTGACACAGCACTAAATCATCTGTGCAATAAGGCAAAACTTTAAAGCCATCGGCCAATAAAATTTTAGTGGCTTCGAGCAATGCGATTGGATCGGGCTGTAAATTATATTCATCACCAATCAACTCTAACTTGATCCAATCAGTGGCAAACACTTCGCGGCACATTTGTGCCAAGGTCACTGCTTCTTTTACACTATGGCAACCCGCCGTATTTGGCAGCACCTTTAACCCGGTATTTTTTATCAATTGCCAAAAATCATCACCCGCAGCAGCGCTTTGCTGGCGTCTTAATGAAACAGTGACAATTTCAGCCTGTGAGGCCACTATCGAATCCTGCATAACACTAGGTGAAGGGTACAGCGCTGAACCAATCAGTAACCGACTCGTAAATTGCTCACCATAAACCGAAAAACAATCCATCATCTTAGCCTCCTTGAATTGGCGACAATAACTCAATGCTGTCGCCTTCGTTGAGGGTTTTAGCATCGCATTGGCTGCGCGGTACAAAGTCACCATTAACGGCAACGGCAAATGGAGGTCTTGCGCCAAACTGGCTCAACGCCTGAGTGAGCGATGTATTGTCGTTCACTGTAACTGACTGACCATTAATTAAAATATTCATTTTTATCCTTAAGCAATTAAGCTCACTGCATCATCAACCACTTTAGGCGCGAGTAGATAGCCATGACGGTATAAGCCATTAATACTGATCACTCGACCTTGTTTTGTGACTTTCGGGCGGTTGTCTGCAAACGCAGGACGAAGCCCTGATTGCAAGCTCTCGATACGCCCTTCAGCAAAGCCGCTATGCACGGTATAAGCAGCAGACAATAACTCCAGCGCCGAGCGCACGGTGACTTTACCGCGGTCTTGCGATTCGATTTCGGTCGCACCAATCACAAATTGATGGTTTGGCTTAGGAGCAATATAAATTGGGTAACGCGGATGCATCAGTCGTACCGGCCTGGTCAGGTTCACCTCTGGTGCATATAAACGCGCCACCTCACCTCTTACTCCACGCAGTAAGGGTTCAGCCTTTTTAGCACCTAAGCCGCGACAATCAAATACATAATCAAAGCTTTGGCCATTCACCTGATGAGCGTTCAATTCAACTTTACAGCCAAAGTTAAATTGCACTCCTTGCGAGGTTAGCTTTTTAAAACTAGCACTATAAAATGCTTGATTATCGAGCTGCCCTTCACAAGGTAAATACACACCTTGGTGGAAACGCCCAGCTAGCTCTGGCTCAAGATCAGCGATTTGAGTGCCAACCAATGCCTGTGCCTGATAGCTTCCAAGTGGTTTTAAGCGGCTCACAAAACTTTGTAAATCGCCCTTATCTTGCTGATGAGCAACCACTAAGCTGCCTGTTTGTTGAAAATACACAGCGTCATCGAGCTCACTTAAAATTTGCTGCCAACGAGTGATGCTATTAAGCCCTTCTAGGGCTAGATCCTGTTCACACAAGACCGATTCAGCAAGGGGGGCTAACATCGCTGCAGCAACGCTGCCGGCACTGTTGCTAGCATGTTCATTATCTTGCTCAAACACACTTAGCTGATGCTCTTTAGCAAGTGCTAATGCAGTTAAACGGCCAGTTAAACCAAAGCCCAGTATCGCTATCTTTAATGACATAAACTTTCTAGGCCCTAGGCTCAGGCCCTAGGTAAATACCCAGAGCCTATCGCTGACGCCTAGCTCCATCAATTAAACTGCTTTGTGGTAAATCTCAGAGCCTGTTTTTTTGAACTCGTCTGATTTCGCTTTCATTTCGGCTTCAACATCGACCATTTTGATTTCGATAGCATCACCTACGTTATTTGGATCAATCCCTCTTGCTTCAAGATCTTTGGCGTAATCACGTACTTCTTGAGTGATCTTCATCGAGCAGAATTTAGGGCCACACATAGAGCAAAAGTGTGCAATTTTGCCTGATTCTTGTGGCAGTGTTTCGTCGTGATATTCGCGGGCGCGTTCTGGGTCTAAACCTAGATTAAATTGGTCGTGCCAACGGAACTCAAAGCGTGCTTTTGATAATGCGTTATCGCGCTCTTGCGCACCCGGGTGGCCTTTTGCCAAATCGGCTGCATGAGCAGCAATCTTGTAGGTGATTAAACCTTCTTTAACGTCTTCTTTGTTTGGTAAGCCTAAATGCTCTTTAGGAGTTACATAACAAAGCATAGCGCAGCCGTACCAAGCAATTTGCGCAGCACCAATACCTGATGTGAAATGATCGTACCCCGGTGCAATATCCGTGGTTAATGGACCAAGAGTATAAAACGGTGCTTCTTCACAGTGTTTTAGCTGCTCTTCCATGTTCTCTTTGATCATATGCATTGGCACATGGCCTGGGCCTTCAATGAATACTTGCACATCGTGTTTCCAAGCAAGTTTTGTCAGCTCACCTAAAGTACGTAATTCGCTGAATTGGGCTTCGTCATTAGCGTCGGCGATAGAGCCCGGACGCAGACCATCACCTAATGAAAAACACACATCGTACTGTTTTAAAATTTCACAGATTTCTTCAAAGTGCGTATATAAGAAGTTTTCTTTATGGTGCGCTAAACACCATTTCGCCATGATTGAGCCACCACGGGAAACAATACCGGTAACACGCTTTGCTGTCATCGGCACGTAACGCAACAATACTCCAGCGTGAATGGTAAAGTAATCAACACCCTGTTCTGCTTGTTCAATCAAGGTATCGCGGAAAATCTCCCACGTTAGGTCTTCAGCCACACCATTTACTTTTTCAAGCGCTTGGTAAATTGGTACGGTACCAATTGGCACTGGCGAATTACGTACCACCCATTCACGGGTTTCGTGAATATAGCGACCCGTTGATAAGTCCATCACCGTGTCGGCGCCCCAACGAGTCGACCACACCATTTTTTCTACTTCTTCTTCGATTGATGATGTGACCGACGAATTACCAATATTCGCGTTCACCTTAACTAAGAAGTTTCGGCCAATGATCATCGGCTCAGTTTCAGGATGGTTGATGTTGTTAGGAAGCACAGCGCGGCCACGGGCAATTTCATCACGCACAAATTCAGGGGTAATAAAATCAGGAATACTAGCGCCAAACGATTCGCCTTTGTGCTGGGCTGCTAGTAACTCTTCTCGAATTTTAGCGCGTCCCATGTTTTCACGAATTGCGACATATTCCATTTCAGGCGTCACAATGCCTTGTCGCGCATAATGCATTTGGGTCACGTTTTTACCGGCTTTTGCACGGCGGATCTTTGGTAGGTGTTCAAAGCGGATATGATCTAACCCTTCATCTGCCATTCGCTGTTGAGAAAACTGCGAAGTCACTGAGTCTAAAATTTCAGTGTCGCCACGGCTTTCAATCCACTTTTCACGGTATTTCTCAAGGCCCTTGCGCACATCAAGTTGAAAATCTGGGTCTGTATATGGACCTGATGTATCGTAAACACGAATTGGCGCGTTAGGCTCAAATACTGGGTTCTCTTCAGTGCCACCGATAAAGGTATCGCTGAGAGTGATTTCACGCATCCCTACTCGTACATTGTCTTGTGTACCTTCTACATAAACTTTATGAGAATTAGGAAACGGTTGCCCCGTTAAGTTATAAATATAATCTGATGCAGCCGCGCGGACTTCGCGGCGAGATGGCTTAGTTGTTGTGTTTGACATGACTTACCTCATTGCTTTAAGGGTTGTCTTGTCAGATATTGCAAGTGCAATAGAGAGTGGCAAACGCCATTGGATCGTTAATAAGCTAAGTGCTTACTAGTGCAGCCTGTGCCGCTTATGCCCCAAAAATTTGGCGCACAAGCGCCCAGTGAGGCAGCTTGTTCCCTACGCAGGTGTTAGCCTGATCAGGTTCACGGATCCCGCTTTCGCGATCTCAGCCTTATTAAAGGCACTCCGACAAGTATAAATTCGTTTCTTTTAAAACGCCCTGAGTGTACGCCAGTTAAAAAATTGCTGCAAGCTCAGCCACTTTAGTTTTTTGCTATGAAAGTAAAATGGTGTTCACCTTGCAAGGTTAACTGTTCACCTTCTAAGTCAATTACCGCGCCTTCTTTCAAAGTTGAAAGTAATTGCTGCTCAAGCGCATCAACTTGCTCACCACATGATTTACGTGTCATACCTAATTTATTTACTGTAAGCGTATCTTCGCTTAGCGCGCCTTCGCCAAAAAACTTATTACAGCCAGCAAAACCGTTAACCTGCATCGCTTCGATAAAACGCAGCGAGGCTGTTTGGGATACTGGAATGGCTAAGCCATTTACTTTTGATAATTGCCACTGTGTATATTTTAATTGCTCACTAGTGACAGTTCTTGTCGATGAACAACCCACACACAAAAGAACTAAAAGAAAAGATATGGCTACTAACTTCATATTATTTAAGGCTCAAGTTTCAATATTGTCATCATAACAATATTTAACGCGTTTGATCGTTAAAAAAACATGTTTTATCTGTAAAAAATTGTTCTAAGTTAGCTTTTTAAATAACAACGCAGACTATTTGAATAAGTTATCGACTTCTTCTGGTAAAAAAGGACGACCTTTTTCATTTACCGACGTGCCAATCACCAAAGCTTGCAGCATCACTTTATCGTCATGTTTACGATACACCGTTTGCCTAAAAGCAAACTTTAAACGGCTGATACGCTCAGGCTCAACGGCAACGTAAAACTCATCGCCCGGCACTAGTGATGCCTTGTAATCCATTTCGCTACGCAGCACGACAAGGTTTACTTTTTCTCTTGCTAGCTTTGCAAAGTCGATACCTTGAGCATGTAAAAACTCATGGCGAGCATGCTCTAAGTAATTAAAATAAACACTGTTATTAACAATGCCTTGTAAATCACACTCATAATCACGCACTTTAAAGTCTACTTTAAAGGTCATAGTCGTATTCCTAATCAATTTACGTATAATTGCCTGCGTTTATACCATAAAAATTGATTTTATAGCCATTTGGCTAGCTAGGTTGCTAGAATAGCAGTCCCGAAAATGGAGTTAAGAATCCGCATGAAACGACGTTTATCATTATTATCTGCTGCCATCCTGCCTTTATTCGCAGCATCTTCAATTGCTTACGCTGAAGACGGTGTTCTAGAAACGATTGAAGTTACCGGTGATTTCAAAAGAGAAAGCATTCAAACCCTTAGTGCCAGCGCAAGCTTGTTTTCAGACCATGAAATCAATCAACGCGGTGCAAAGTTTTTAGATGAGATGCTTGCTAGTGCAGCGAATGTAAACTTTACCTCTGGTGCATCTCGTGGTCGTTTCGTGCAAATTCGTGGTGTTGGTTTACGCTCACAGTTTGTTGACCCTATTAATCCTTCGGTTGGCTTAGTGATCGACGGTATTAACTACTCTGGTTTAGGCGGCAGTTCACTGTTATTTGATATCGACCAAGTTGAAATTTATCGCGGCCCACAAGGGACTCGCTTTGGTGCTGATGCCTTAGCTGGTATGATTCAAATGGAATCTGCAACACCCACTCTTGACCCAAGTGTGAAAATACAATTAGGTGCGGGCAACTACAACAGCTACGAAGCTGGTGTTGCCGCAGGTACCGGTATTACTGACGACACTGCGGTACGCGCTAGTATTTATCAACGTGAATCTGATGGGTATGTAGAAAACCGTTATTTAGGCAAAGATACCCAGCAACAAGACGAGCTTGTTTCTCGCTTTAAGTTACACAGCCAATTGACCGAGCATTTGCGTACTGAACTGAATGTACATTACATCGATATAAATAACGGCTATGACGCCTTCACACTAGATAACAGCCGTTACAGTGTTGCTGATGAACCTGGCCAAGACAACCAAGAAAGCATTGCGGTTGGCCTAGCAAATATTTATACCGGTTTTGACTTTTTTGATGTTAGCTTAAACCTATCTGGTATCGACAGCGAGCTGTTATACAGCTATGACGAAGACTGGGTGTGTAATGATGAAGCCCAACCTGAGTTATGTGCTGCTGGCTTGCATGAGTGGGGTTATAGCTCAACAGATGCTTACTTTCGCGATCGCCAAGATCAAGCGGCAGAGCTGCAATTTAGTGGTAAGTCTGGTGAGTGGGTCGCAGGCATTTATTATCAAGGCCGCGAAGTCGACTTAGAACGTCAATACACTTGGCTTGCGCAACCATTTGCATCAAATTATGAAACCAGCAATATTGCTGCATACGGTCAATTAGCAACACCTATCGGCCCAAAAACAACCTTAATCACAGGTTTACGTGTTGAGCAGTATCAAGGCGACTACACCGACAACAACGGTTTTATTGAAGAAACCGATGATGTCATGGTGGGCGGTAAGCTTGCACTTGAATACCAAGTTATTGATCGCACCATGATCTACACCAGCATTACTCGTGGCTATAAAGCTGGCGGTATTAACTCTGAAGCTTTAGCAAAAGCAAAAGACGAAGGCTTAAACCTAGATGCTGATTTCTTTGCTAATCACACATCATTTGCCCCTGAATATCTATGGAGCGGTGAGTTTGGTGTGAAAGGCAGCTCTCTAGACGATAAGTTTGTGTTACGTCTTGCTGCTTTCTACATGTACCGTGAAGATATGCAGCTAAAATCGTGGCAGGTTGAAGGTCAAAAATTCACAGGCTATATCGATAATGCCAGCTCTGGAGAAAACTACGGTTTAGAAATTGAAGGCAGCTTCCAAGCTACTGACAATTTGCTACTAACAGGTAGTGCAGGTTATCTACATACAGAAATCAACGACTTTGTTGCGCAATCAGGCCTAGATCAAGATGGTCGAGATCAAGCACAAGCACCTAAATACCAATACGCATTCACTGCGCGTTATAACTTTACGCCAGCACTTTATGCATCAATTGGTGTAGAAGGCAAAGACGATTACTACTTCTCTGATAGCCATAACTCACAAGCACCAAGCACTAATTTAGTGAATGCTTCATTTGGTTATGAAAGTGATAATTGGAGCATTAATGCATGGGCACGTAACTTATTTGACGAAGACGTACCAACTCGTGGTTTTGAGTTTGGTAACGATCCATTAGACGGTTACACCACTCATACATACACACAGCTTGGCGAACCTATGATTGCCGGTGTGACATTTATTTACGAGCTATAAGTAATTAGGTGCTAGGTTTTTTACCTAGCACCTAGAGCCTAGAGCCAAATCAGTTAAGCCCTTTCAACATCAAAGGCGAGTACGTCTTTAATCTTTTGTTTATTCGTTGCCAGCATAATGAGTCGATCTATACCCAGTGCGACACCCGCACATTGTGGTAAGCCATGTTCTAGTGCAGCTATTAAGCGTTCATCCATTGGCACTTGCTTTAATCCATTTGCTTCTCGGTACTGATTATCTTCACTAAAACGAGCTGCTTGCTCTTTGCCATTGGTCAGCTCATTAAAGCCGTTTGCCAGTTCCATATTTTTAAAATATAGCTCAAAGCGCCCTGCTACTCGCTCATCGTGCTGACAAATTTGCGCAAGAGCTGCTTGCGATGCTGGAAAATGATAAACAAAACAAGGCTTTTCTTGGCCAATCGTTGGCTCTACCTTCATACAAAATAATAGCTGTAACAAGGTATCGCGGTGCGTTTCATTCGCAGCAATATCGGCAAAGCCCTGCTCTGTTGCTAGTTGCTGCAATGTGCTGATATCAGCAGTTAAAGGATCAACACCTAAGGCGTTCATAAAGGCTTGCTGATAAGTGAGTCGCTCTGCGCTTTCTACGCCAAGCACCAATTGCATAAGCTCATCCATTTCATCCATAAGCGCAAATTCATCAAAACCCGGACGATACCATTCAAGCATTGTAAATTCAGGATTATGATGACTACCCGCCTCTTCATTACGAAAGGCTTTGCATAGCTGGAAAATAGCCCCAGAGCCTGCAGCAAGTAAACGCTTCATGGCAAACTCAGGTGACGTTTGCAAATAAAGTGGTAAGCCACCAGCATGACCAGGACCAACAAACTCGGTACTAAATGTCGCTAAATGCACATCAGTTATACTGGCCGCACTTAAGCTTGGCGTTTCAACCTCCATAATATCACGTGCATAAAAGAACTCGCGAATACGGCGGATGATAGCGGCACGGTGGCGTAAAGTTTCAATATCGGCGCTTGGTTGCCAAAGGACATTAGACATAAAGTGTTTCCCAAAAAAAATCCCAGCAGAAGCTGGGATTTTATAATAAATTGCTTAACAAAGCCTGTTACTTAACACGGCTCACGTATTCACCGCTACGTGTATCAACTTTGATCACTTCGCCGATTTGTACGAATAGAGGAACGCGAACAACAGCACCTGTGCTTAATGTTGCTGGTTTACCGCCAGTACCCGCTGTATCACCTTTTAGACCTGGATCTGTTTCAGTGATTTCTAATTCAACGAAGTTTGGTGGAGTCACAGCGATTGGGCTACCGTTCCAAAGCGTGATTGTACAAACGTCATTTTCAACTAACCATTTTGCATTGTCGCCAAGCGCTTTTTCGTCAGCAGCGATTTGCTCAAATGTTTCGTTGTTCATGAAGTGCCAAAACTCACCGTCAGTGTATAGATACGCTAAATCTGTATCCATTACGTCTGCACCTTCAACTGATTCACCTGACTTGAATGTTTTTTCTAGTACTTTACCTGTGATAAGTTTACGAATACGAACACGGTTAAACGCCTGGCCTTTACCTGGTTTTACCATTTCATTTTCTAAGATGCTGCAAGGTTCGCCATCTAACATAATTTTTAGGCCGCCCTTGAACTCATTGGTGCTATAATTCGCCATCGTTTCCTCTGTCTAAATAATTTCGAGTAATCTACGTGTCAATGATACAAAGAAATGAAGTAAATTTGCATAAAAACTGGCAAAAAGAATTGGCAAATGTTGTCACTTGTCCTGAACGCTTGCTAGAAATGCTAGGATTATCAAGCAAAGTAGACGAAAAAGACCTTAAAGCACGCAGTCTTTTTCCTGTCCGCGTGCCACTGCCTTTTATCAAAAAAATGCGTTATGGCGACATAAACGACCCTCTTTTGCTGCAAGTGATGCCAAGACACCAAGAGTTTTTAGCAAAAACAGGTTACGACAAAGATCCTCTAAAAGAGCAAGATAACAACCAACCTGGTTTGTTACACAAGTATCGCTCTCGGGTTTTAGTGATGTTTAAAACCGGCTGTGCTGTAAATTGCCGTTATTGTTTTAGACGCCATTTTCCTTATCAAGAAAACCAATTAAACAAACGCAGCTTGATTGATGCACTGGCTTACATAAAAGCAGACAGCAACATCAACGAAGTCATTTTAAGTGGTGGCGATCCATTGATGGCCAAAGACGATGCTGTTAGTTGGTTTATAGATGAGTTAGAGCAGCTTCCGCAAATTAAACGCATGCGTATTCACAGCCGCTTACCTGTTGTGATCCCAGCAAGAATTACCGATGAGCTATGTGCACGCTTTGCTGCATCGCCCTTAAAGGTGGTGTTTATAAATCATATCAATCACGCTAACGAAATTGATGATGACTTTAAAGCCGCTATGCAAAAATTAAAGGCTGCGGGAGTGACGTTATTAAATCAAGCGGTGTTACTAAAAGATGTGAACGATTCTGTCGAGTCACAAGTTGCACTTAGTGAAGCGCTATTCGAAGCAGACATTTTACCTTACTACTTACATCTACTTGATAAAGTTGAAGGTGCCAGCCACTTTGATATAGCTGAGAGTCAGGCACGGGAAATAGTGACGGCTATGCTAGCAGCATTGCCGGGGTTCTTGGTTCCAAAGTTGGTGCGCGAGATCGGCGGCGAAAAAAGTAAAACGCCTATCGATCTCAATCTAAGTTAAACGTATACGTTTACGTTGTTACCTAGTGTCGCAGTTACCGACTTAGCAGGTGTTTGTGCAGCACTGGTGTTCATTGCTGCGCCTTCGATAAGTGCAAGTGCCGCAGCACCATCAGCCTTTTGCTGTTTTTTAGCAAGCGATGCGCTGTAAACTTCTGCGCTTTCACCACCGCCACTCATCGCTGGTAAGCTTGATCCTGATATATTCATAGTTCATTACCTGACTTTTTATGACAATCCACGTACTATATCGGCATTGCAGTCTAAAGCTTTAGGAAAAAAATGGATTCAATTATTGAACAACTCAATGCTAACCTAAAAATCGTTTATCGTCAGGCACTTGATGCTGATAAAAAATTAGATGATTTACAGCAGCAAGGCCATGGCAAATTCAAAGCCTTATTTGCAAAAGATGCTGGCTTTGATTTTGAAGCAAAACGCTTTAAACCTTACGTTCTCGATGTTGCTGCTGATGTAGAAAGCTTAAGCAACGACGGTATGGACGAAGAAAAACTGAAAAAAACCGTTATTAAACTGCAGCAGTTACTACAACTGTTAGCGACGTTTAAGTAAACTAACGGAAAAGTGAAAGTGGCTCTTTAGCCATAAGTTTAACAATGAGTATATTCATCGTTAAAACTCATATAGTTAATTTTGGCAGCGCTTTTATATCTTGTTAATTATGCAAACAAAAGCAAAAACACTCGATATAAAGTTGCTGCCATAAAAGCGTATTTATTCAGCTGAGTCAATTGACGGAAGCAGTTTATCCTCAAACCACTCGGCTATCAGTTTATTATCGTAATAGTATGAATCTTTGTAACGCATTACGATACCATCTAGATAGCTCATATCTTTAAGTTTCAAGTTGCTATCTTGGCTAACAACTTTTCCATCATTACTCTTAACTGTATAATTTAAGGTAATTTTAGGTGAGTATGTAGATGACATTACGCGAGGTTCGGTACTATTGCCATTGCCATTACCTAACAGTACTTCACCAGCAAGATCTAAATCTGTTACCTCAACAGAAAAAACATAACCATCAGGTAATTTACTTGCTAATTTTCTAAACGTTTTTTCGTGGTTACGCTTAACGCTGTTATAGTAATTTTCTTTTTTCCAGTTACTCCCTGGGCGCACATCACTGTAGTCATCAAAATTTTGCCATTTTACTTCGGCTTCACCAGAGTAGGCAAAAGCAGGTAAAAGTAAACTAGTTACAAGTAAAGCTTTTTTTATCTTAATCATTCCATTTCTCCATAGGCTTCAAACTATTACATAATCAACATTTATAAAATGTGTAGTGTGAACACCAAGTAAAAATCATGTAATAGAATAATAATATGGTTCAAAATGTAACCAAGATCAAGACTATGAATACTTTTAGTACTTTAGGTATTGAACGTTAAACGAATAAGCTAAAAGAAAAACTTATATACGGGTATTCTCAATAAAATGAAATTTATAAGTTGTAGCAGCAGTTAAATATGTATTTAGTTGTACTATTTACTTACTGCTACAGCCACATAGTTACTAAGTTTATTCATCAAGATTTAACGACGGCAATAACTCATCTTCAAACCAATCAGTGATTAAGCGCTTGTCGTAATAATAGGCTTCATCGCGCCCCATTTTCATGCGATCCATGAAGCCCATGTCTTTAAGCTTTACATCGTTTGCTTCACTTATCACTTTACCGTCTTTGTCGGTAATCGAATAATTTAGGTCGATACGCGGAAAATAAATTGGCTTAACGATACGTAGTTCATTCATGGTACCAAAACGCACATCACCCGCTAGGTCGAGCTCAGTCACTTCAACATTGAAGGTGTAGCCTTCAGGTAACTTTTCAGCAAGCTTATTAAAGTGTTTTTCAAAATTATTTGCCACATTTTTATGAAATGCGCCTTTTGGTGAGTTATTCCCTGGGCGTACATCACGATAATCATTAAAGTCATGCCATTTAACTTTTGCTTCGCCTGCATGAGCAAAAGCCGGGAGCGTAACCATAAGCGCTAACGCAACTTTTTTTACTATATTCATTATATTCTCCAGTTAACAGGTTTAGCTAGTGCTTAAAAATTTAGCAGCTGACGATTAACTATAGCTTAATATGTAATCAGCTAGGTGTAACCAATATGGTATAAAGTGTAATCAAAAACAACTACCTCACCTTGCCATACAGAATAATAATCACATTTTATTCATGTAATTTAACGCGAAATATGATGAAATAAGCCTAATTTAATCAGGTATAGTTTATGGAAATCTTATGACCATTTTAGTTACCGGCGGAGCCGGATATATCGGTTCACATACCGTTTTAGAATTATTACAACAGGGTAATGATGTTGTTGTACTTGATAATTTAAGCAATTCATCAAATGAGTCATTGGCTCGTGTTAAAAAAATCACGGGTAAAGATGTCACGTTTTACCAAGGTGACATTTTAGATAGAGCCTGTTTAGATAAAATCTTTAGTGAGCACTCAATCGACAGCGTTATCCACTTTGCAGGTTTAAAAGCCGTGGGCGAATCGGTTATTAAACCTATTGAGTATTACCAAAACAACGTACAAGGCACGTTAACGCTGGTTGATGCAATGCGTGATGCTGGCGTGTTTAAATTAGTATTTAGCTCATCAGCAACGGTATACGGTGACCCAGCAAGCCTGCCAATTCGCGAAGACTTCCCAGTTGGCGGTACAACTAACCCGTATGGCACATCAAAGCTTATGGTTGAAATGATGCTGCAAGATATCGCGAAATCAGATGAACGTTTTGCCTTTGTTATCTTACGTTACTTTAACCCTGTCGGCGCACATGAATCTGGCCTTATTGGTGAAGACCCAAATGGTATTCCTAACAACTTATTACCTTATATCTCGCAAGTCGCTGTGGGTAAGCTAGAAAAGCTAGGTGTATTTGGGGATGATTACGATACTGTAGATGGTACAGGTGTTCGTGACTATATCCACGTTGTCGATTTAGCATTAGGTCACTTAAAAGCACTGAACCGAATTGCAAGTGATACAGGTGCGCACGTATTTAACCTAGGCACAGGTAATGGTTATTCAGTACTGCAAATGGTTACCGCTTTTGAGAAAGCCAGCGGTCAAGCCGTACCTTACCAAATTTCGCCGCGTCGAGCTGGCGATATTGCAGCTTGCTACGCAGCTCCAGAAAAAGCGTTAAAAGAGCTTGGCTGGCAAGCAGAGCGTGGTATCGATGAGATGATGCAGGATACATGGCGCTGGCAAAGCAATAACCCGAACGGTTACAAATAGTCAAAGTCATTATAAGGCCGATGTTCACACATCGGCTTTTTAATTTGATGAGGCTTTCTTAAGCTGCGCAATACCCCAGAAAAGTATTCCTGCCCCCGTGCACGATAAGAAAAAGAATAACCCTAAGCCGACAGGCGATCCCCAAAACAAAATACTGTATAAAACTTCCATCTCTATATCCTTTATTATTATTTGAATAGTAAGTTATATAAGTTTTAGGAACAGCTCGTCAAGTCGCACATCAGCGCATCGCTTGAATGCTCTCAAGCGCTACAGCTAGCTGTGTTTTTAATTTTTTATAGCGTATATAAACAGCCAGCACGATAATGCCATTAATACCAAGCTGGATAAGCCATAGGCTGTATGTTTTGAACATAACCATATTAAACAAGGCAACGATTAACAAAGCGCACCAAAGCACAACGCAGCCAATAAAACTCACATGCCAGTAATGAATTTGATGCTTCAGCTGGCTTTCTTTAAAATTAAGCATTGCATTAACGTCTAACGTTTCTGCTCGCCAAAGCTTTCGTCTTAAACGGTATGACCAAATTCCAAAACCTAAAGGAATAGGTACTAATAGCGCAAACAGAATGGTTTCATAGGTATTTTTTGCCTCAAACAACATGGCGTAAATACAAAATACGGTTACCACAACACCTAAAAATGAGTCGATTAACCCTTTTAGCTTTAACTTAGTTCGCGACTTTTGCGTTTGTGCAATTAACGCTGCACTATCCACTTTCGGCGTTGCCTGCAAGAATGCCTGCTGCCATTTAGCTAATTGATCATCTGCTTCGAATTTATCCACTTTATTTACTCCATTAGGCTCGCAAGTTGTTGTCTTGCCCTACTTACACGTTTAGCCACGGCATCTTCAGACAGCCCCAGTGTTTGAGCTATCTCACTTTGATTAAACCCTTCAAGCTGTAAAGCAAGCACCTGCCGATATTTCAGCGTTAATTTACGAAGGGCAGCCATTAAATCTAAACTGTCGTCTGGTGATTTATGCGCACTTAAGGCTTGGGTGTAGTCAATACTCTCAGAGCTTGCCACCTCTTTGCGGTTTTGCTCTTTTATCACATGATCAACCGCTTTATTGTGAGCTATTCGGGCAATATAGGTTTTTATGCTGGCATCGCCACGAAAGGCAACATCGGGTGATGAGTCATTACTTTCAAAAGCGCGCCAAACAGCCAACGACATCTCTTGAATTAGCTCATCTTGTAGCGCTTGATTGATCTCATAGGTTGCAGCAACACGCGCCAACAGCGGCGCGTATTCATTCAGCAATGTGTTTATTTGAACATCAGCTTTCACTGTACTTCCATGTTTTTATTATTATTTGAACAAACGATTATAGGCACAAAAGTAGGTACATGCTAATACCGGCCCTACCAACAACATAGGTAAAAGACTATAAGGGGCAGCAAAGGTAACGAGCATATTAATCAAACAAAGCATGCTTAATGGTTTAATCACCTTTAGTGCCGTTGTAATGCCTTCTTTAACAGCTGCACTAAGCGAAGCATTGTTTAAGAGTAACAGAGGTACCACAAACATAAGCAACATATTTACAGGAACAATTGATACAAACATGACCCCAACGCGCCAGCGTTCAACATCAACAAACTGACCTGACAATAATGCCGATAACTGCTCACTACCAATCAAAGCACTCCCTACTGCAAATTGCACCAGCGCCAGTAAAATACCAACAACTGACCACACAGCAACTCGCCCCCACTTCGCCCATGTTGCATTATGCTTAAATGAAAAACCTTGCTGATTATTCAGGTTAAACAACAATGGCCACACCGTTGCCATTAACATAGGCGCTAACCATTTTGATACTGTTAAACCTGTGGGTGCAGGTAATAGCTGCACTAAACCAGGCACAATAGCGAACAGCGTCATAAGTAAAAAAAGTTTAAACGGTGCTTTTTTAAATAGCCCCCATCCTTCTTTTAACCAAAGAGCAGCATCACTAAATGGTGCGTTCGTTGAATCAAGTTTTAGCGTATTCACAGTTGATGTTGTAGTCGTCATGAGTTTGTCCTTTTCGTAAAAATAGATACATAAGACACTGCCTATTGCTACCACCAAATAGAACAACTTCGTGTCATTTGCAGCTATAGACGAGACAAACACAGAAAACCTGACAAAATATTTTTAAAAAATTAAAAATAATTTTATTTCGTTGAATTTTAAAGATTAAAAAGAGGTGGAACGCAGCTATAAAAACAGCTGTAAGCTTTAATTTTGGATTTTTGCAGTAAGAAAATGGTGGCCCCTCCCAGACTTGAACTGGGGACCTAACGATTATGAGTCGTGTGCTCTAACCAACTGAGCTAAGGGGCCATTGTATTAGCGAAAGCTAAATTTTTTTGATGCGTTTAGCAGGTTTAACTGACTAAAGCGGGATGCAGTATAAAAAGTTTTTGTAACCTTGTCACTAGCAAAACCCTTTATTTTAACAATCACTAAATCAACTGCTCAAATAGTAAACTCTTTGTTTTTACAACGACCTTAAAGCATGCCGATTAGTTTCTAGCCTCCGACATTGTTCTAGATCAAATAGCTAAATTACTAAACTCGTTAAAATAGCCGCTCAATCAATTGCGGAGTGCTGACTGTGATAAATTTACCTAGCTGGGATCAATCTCTGATCAACAAGTACAATATTTCTGGGCCTCGATATACCTCTTACCCAACAGCATTGTCTTTAGCTGATGGTTATAACCAACAAGATATGATTAACGCGATTGCGGCATCGAAAAGCCGTTCTTTATCTTTGTATATCCATATCCCTTTTTGCAGTCAGCTTTGTTATTACTGTGGTTGTAATAAGGTGATCACTCGTCATCAATCTAAAGCCGATTTATACCTAGATAATTTAGCGCTTGAGATTGCTGAACAAGCAACGCTTTTTGCCGATTATAACGTTGAGCAACTGCATTTAGGGGGTGGTACGCCAACTTTCTTATCGGCAGAGCAAATGAGCCGCTTAATGGCGTTGGTTGAGCAACATTTTAATTTTGCTGATGATGCCGAGCGCGGTATTGAGATTGACCCTCGTTCTTTAGCTGATGGCATGCTAGTACACCTACGTCAGCTTGGCTTCAATCGTGTTTCGTTTGGTATTCAAGATTTCAATGATGATGTGCAACTGGCAGTTAATCGTCCGCAAAGCGTGCAATCTGTAAAAGGTTTAATTAGTGAGGCTCGTGAACTTGGCTTTAAATCTATTAATGCCGATATGATTTACGGTTTGCCACTGCAAACACCAGAGAGCTTTAAAGAGACAATTGCACAGCTGATTGAGTTAAACCCTGATCGCGTGTCGGTATTTAACTATGCTCACTTACCAGATAGATTCGCTGCACAGCGTAAAATTAAAGACGCTGACTTACCGTCTGCGGGCGATAAGCTCACTATGTTCAAAAATACCCTTGAGCAGATGTTAGCGGCGGGTTATCAGTTTATTGGTATGGACCACTTTGCCCGCAAAGACAATGAACTAGCAATTGCACAAAACGCAGGTCAGTTACACCGTAATTTCCAAGGTTACACAACGCATGGCCAATGTGACTTATTAGGTTTGGGTGTGTCATCTATTTCGCAAATAGGCAATGCCATTTTACAAAACGAAAAAGAGTTGAAGCACTATTACAAAGCTGTGCAAGAAGGCTATGGCAGTGCAATCTGTAAAGGTGTTACTTTAACTGATGACGATACGTTACGTGCCGCAGTGATCAAACAATTGATCTGCCAGTTTGAGCTGGATATTCCAGCAATCGAAAAACAGTTTAATATTAACTTTGCCAGCTACTTCTGCGAGGCACTACAGGCACTCGACCCATTACTAGCTGATGGCTTGGTGTCTGTTAGCCAAGATAAGATCACGGTAACAGCTCGCGGTAATTTATTTATTCGTATTATTTGTATGTGCTTTGATGCGCACCTACAACAACAAATCAAGCAAACTCGTTTCTCACGAGTTATCTAGCCCAACAAAAAGCAGAGCCTAGGCTCTGCTTTTATTTTGCTTAAATCGCAGCATGTTTGTTTAATTGAATACTACGTTTTCGCTGCCTGGAGCGGCTTTAAACTCTTCAATTATACGTGCGCAATCTGCTTTAATTTCATCGCTATGCTGTTCTTCAGCACGCCAGCGAGCGGTGTCCATTTTAAAAATCTCTTTTTTAGAGTATTTCTTACGGGCATCGTGCGTTGGCATATCTTTTACGACTTCGTACATTTTAAATATGCCTGGGTAGCGCTCACTTAGCTCAAACTCTTCTGCAAAGCTGTATTGAGAGATCAGCACCCAAATACGTAAGCAGCCTTCTGAGAACTCACATTGCTCTTCATTCATTGCACGGGCAATTAAATGAATGCTATCGGCTAACTTTGCATTACGCTTTGCTTTTGATGCCGCAAGCTTTTGCTCATGCTCAGCTTGCTTCTTGGCGATAAGCTTATTTTGCTCTTTTAGTTTATACAGAAGTTGCCCTGCATAAAACGCAAGCCCTGCGATAATTGCCGCACCAATTACGATGGCAATAATCAAGGTTGTGCTCATCGCTCATCCTCATCTTCGTCATCAAACCATTCATTGGCTAAGTCATCAGATAAGTACTTATCGAAGTCAGATTCACCTTCATCAAATGAATCATCTTCAAAGTCATCTTCGTACTCGTCTTCATCTTCAATGCCTAATAACTCACACAGTGCTTGGTGGCGAGCAATACGGCTATTGAAGTACTTAGCATCTTTACCTGTTAATAACTCACCGCGCTCATGACGCTCAACCAGCTTAAGTAGACGCTCGTCATTCTCTAGCGCTTCTAACTCTTGCTCTGGTGTTAGTTCAGGCTCAGCCACTTTCTTAAGCTCAACCATAGGTTTTAAGTTGCGTTTCATTTCAACTTTCGGCTCAGCCTTAGGCGCAACTAAAGAAACCGGCTTTTTACTACCAACACGCTTATCTTTCGGTTGATTGTTTGCAGCAGTGTTTTTTGCATTTTGTGCATCAGGTGCATTTCGAGACCCAGGTTTAGCACCTTTGGTCTTTTTAACTCGCTGCTCTTTTAACGCGCGCATCTCTCTAAGCTTTTCTTTGCTTAGACGTACAGGACCATTCGATGGAATTTTACGCGACTTTTTCTTTCTACTCATATCTTGATCATCTCACTTAAGAGGTTGTGCACAACGCCTTTGTGGCATTGTAATGCTGGCATAACCAGAAGAATTCGATGTGCGGATGTGGTTGGTCAACTTGACGAACTGCGCACTTTTCATACTTTTAGTACAAACGGTGGCTATTGTAACAGGACAAATAAAAAGGCGGTAGAGAAAACATCTCTACCGCCTACTAATCTGAGCGCCAATTATCTGGACACTTCTCCCTTCGACTTTTTAGTCTTTATTATTTTTATTATTATTGTTTATCCATTTTGTTATTGTTTTAACCTTCCGTGTAGCATTCCATTTTGTTTTTATTATTAAACTTCCATGAGCTTTTATTATTCTCGGTCAATCCTGACGCTTTTTTGTTATTTCCTTTAGGACACCTAACCAGTGTCAACCCCTAAAGACTTGCCGCAGTCACTTTCCTTATTACATTGTCCATGTTGTTTTTGCTGTCTCAGCGACAGTGGTTAATTTACTCATTAATAATTTTGTTACAACTGATTTATATAATTTTTCTTACAGATAAGATATTGCAACAAGCTCAACTTATTTAATAACAAAGAGTTATGTATAAAATTGAAATAAAAATAAGATTTAGCTTACAGCTCGATATGGACAATGTCTCACAAAGGCGTGGGAGATTTCGACATGGTTTAAATACAAAAAAAGCAGCTTGCGCTGCTTTTTTCACACTAATCACATATTACTGCGTAATATTTCTACCCGCAATCAGACTTTAGTGTAAGCCACCTAAGTATTTTGAAAGTACTTCGATGTCTTTGTCTGTTAGCTTTTTAGCGATGTCTTGCATCATACCGTTTAAGTCGTTATTACGCGTACCATCACGGAATTTTTCAAGTTGTGACTTGATGTATTCTGGATGTTGGAACGAAACTTTCGGGAATTTAGCTAGTGATGTACCGTTACCACGTGGACCGTGACACGCAGCACATGCTGGAATACCACGCTCTGCATCACCGGCTTTATAAAGCTGCTGACCAACTTCTACTACATCTTTAGGTGTTGTACCTTCAGACATATTTAAAGAAGAGAAGTAAGCTGCTAGGTCTTTCATGTCTTGATCGCTAAGCGGCATAGCCATACCACTCATTACTGGATCCATACGACCTTCTTTGCCGCCAGATGTCATACCTAATTTAAACTCTTGTAATTGTTTATAGATATAATCTGCGTGTTGGCCTGCAATTTTAGGGTAGATATTAACCGGTGCATTACCGTCTGGGCCGTGACAAGCCGCACACGTTGCCGATTTCTCTTTACCTGCGTTTACATCGCCATCAAATGCTGTTGCGTTGCTTGCTGACAACGTACCAAGCAATATAGTTAAAGATAGTGCTATTTTTTTCATGGTGAATTCTCTGTTTCCGACCCTGTATCATCTACAATATGGATGTTGTGATTTCTATATTCTACACGATAATAAATTCTCTGGCACGTTTTCTGCCCACATTAAGCTCATAATTTATAGGGATTTGACTTAGATTAAGTTTATACCTAGTAATTTTCCTAATTTAAAGCCAATTTAGCACGCTTAAATACGCTTTTGAATGCTGCTTTAATAGTATAAAATACGTGCCTTAAGTGGAAATTAGCCACTGTTTGTTATTTTTTATAAAAGACTAGGAGAGCCTGTGCTCAAATCTCGTATCAAATACAATACTGCGTCCTTTGTTACCAGCGCACCTGATATCTCACGCTTACCTGCTGATACGGGGATTGAAGTCGCGTTTGCTGGTCGCTCTAATGCGGGTAAATCAAGTGCTTTAAACACGTTAACAGATCAAAAGTTAGCGCGTACTTCTAAAACACCCGGTCGTACTCAGCTGATCAATACCTTTGAACTTGATGCCGATAAACGCCTTATCGACTTACCGGGCTATGGTTTTGCTAAAGTGCCTATCGAAATGAAGAAGAAATGGCAAAAGTCACTAGGTGAATACTTACAAAAACGTCAAAGCTTAAAAGGTATCGTTGTTTTGATGGATATTCGCCACCCGTTAAAAGATTTAGACCGTGACTTAATCGACTGGGCAGTGGGCAGCGAAATTCCAGTGCTGGCACTATTAACTAAAGCCGACAAGCTAAAACAGGGCGCGCGTAAAGCTCAAGTTTTACAAGTTCGTCGTGAGTTAAGTAGTTTAGATGGTGATATTACAGTACATGCCTTCTCTTCACTAAAAGGCACAGGCTTACCTGAAGTTGCTAAAAAGCTCGATGAGTGGTTCTTAGGACCCATTGAAGCGCAAGCACCTGAGTCTGAAGAACAACCAGAAGCTTAATCGCTTAGGCCAAGTAATAACGCTTGGCTAATGATTCGATATAGTAGCCCTGCTCGTCTGAGCAGGCTATTTCGGCCCACTGATAATAAACATTTCTCGATACCCTCGCAGCCAAGCCATGTGCTAATTGAAGATAAGGTACACTGACACCTTCAAATTCTCTCAGTAATAGTGGTTGCTTTGCTGAGACCAACCAAGCGCACTGTAAATTATCAACGCAACAAAGCGCACGGCCTTGTTCTGTCTCTTCAAAACGCCAATCAACAATAATAAAGGGCACATCTTCGACTGTGATGGCCATTTTCTCTACGGGTGTTTTTAAAAAATAACTATCTGCTTCTTTGCAAAGCACAGAGGCAAAGAGTTTAACCATTGCCTCGCGCTTTATTTCACTGCCGGCATAAAACCACCGCCCTTGCGCATCAATCAATATAGGCACTTGCCCACAGTTTTGTGGCTGCCATTGATCAAAAGGTTTATCGGGTGCCTGAAGAGCGGCCTCTAAGTCAGCAAGTGATTGCATTACTTTTCTTTATCTAGCGTCAAAGAAAATGTTACAGGAACAGCTGTTGCAATTGATGGTAAACCCGCAAGTTTTTGTAACTCACTAATACCTTCTGTTACTTTGAAGTCACTTGCATTAATAATCACCGGCGTAAACGATGAAACAGTAACATCGCCTTTCGGTGACATATTGGCAAGTACATCAATCGTTAGCTCTTTCTTGTTGCCATGAAAGTCTAGTTCAGCTTTCAAACCTTTAAGCACATGTTGACCTGGTTTTAGCGTTAACAACGCTTTGCTTAAATCAGCAGTTAACACTGCATTAGGGAATTTAGCTGTCTCAAATAACAACTTGGTCATGCGCTCATTACGGATAGGGATCAGAGTTTCAACCGATGTCAGGTCGATCATCAACTTAAATTGACCTTGCTCGTTAAGTGTACCCGACACCTTTTTGAAATGATGCGCTTCTGCAACTGAATTCTTTTTGATAGACACAAAGCTCACATTGCTTTGCTCATTATTAACTTGCCAGTTTGCGCTGGCTAAAGGGGTAACTAAAATACTCGATAATGAAAAGGCAGCAATTGCCAAAGATTTAAACATAACGCATTCCTTCGAAAGTAAATAAGAATCACTTTGATGGTATCACTTACGTTAATTTGTGCAATGAATTGTATGATAAGAGAAAGAAAAAGCGACTCACTCAACAAGGAGTGAGCCGTTATAGCAAACTGGGGAGAAGCTATCAATACGTTGCACCCTTTCAGATGCATCATCAACAGGATGTCCTACAGGATGAGGACGGCGCGGACTTTAGCAAATACCAAATTAAAAATAAATTGCATAACGGCAGAAACAACACAAATTGATAAACATATAACGAAACACTAAAACCTTCTTTTCTTATTTACTTAAAACTAACATTACAGCGAACCGTAATTTAGGGTATGGTGAATTAAAAGCACACTTAAATCAGGCTTTTTTAAGGCTTGTTAGTGATAAAAATTGCAGTAGAAGAGTAAAAGGTATGAAAAAAATCCCCTTAATTTTATTTGCTACCTTACTTTTTTTAATGACCCCCTACTGCCATGCCAAAAAAACAACGACACAATATCCGGTAATTTTAGTTCATGGGCTCATGGGGTTCGATAACCTACTCGGCCTCGATTACTTTTATAATGTGGCTGCAAGTCTCAACCAAGATGGTACCTTGGTGTTCACGCCAGCGGTCTCTGCTATTAATAGCTCTGAAGTAAGGGGCGAACAATTACTCACTCACGTAAAAGCAATTTTAGCACTGACAGGCGCCAATAAAGTAAACTTGATTGGTCACAGCCAAGGCGCGCAAACAGTGCGCTACGTTGCTTCAGTCAAGCCAGATTTAATTGCCTCAGTAACCAGTATTGGCGGTGCAAACAATGGCAGTGGCATTATTGATTTAATTAGACAAAAACTACCTGCAAATTCTCAAGCAGAACATACCGCGCGGTTCGTATTTGATGGGGTTGGTAAGGTCATTTCACTGCTCTCAGGCCACAGCCAATTACCGCAAGATACACTCGGTGCTTTAAGTAGCTTAAGTACACAAGGCGCTGACGTATTTAATCAAAAATACCCTGAAGGTTTACCAGAAAATAAATGCGATCAAGGTCAGTTAGTTGCCGAAAATGGGGTGTACTATTTTTCGTGGAGTGGTACAGCAGCACTCACCAATATACTTGATCCAACCGACTTGCCCATGCTGCTTGGCTCGTTACTTATTTTAGGCAAAGATGATGGCCTTGTATCGCGCTGCAGCAGCCATTTAGGTCATGTCATCAAAGATGATTATGAAATGAACCACTTAGATGAGATTAATCAATTTATTGGTTTACACAATTTTCGTGAAGTTGACCCTATTGAGCTTTATCGCGAACACGTAAAGCGGTTGCAGGAGTTGGGGTTTTAGTTAACGAGTAATGATTTATTTTTGGGTGAGTCGGGTCGCACGAAGCGATGTTCTATATATAGAAGCGATCAGCTTTCAGCCTTCAGCGGTCAGACGCGCGAAACAAGTTTCACGCCTACTTGTAGCAGCGGCTTTATGCCGCGACCCTTAAATTGGAAGCTAGATTCGAGATAAATACGGTATAACGGTCAAGCAAATCGCTAACTTTTAGTCTGAAAGCTGACGGCTGATAGCTGACAGCTCTAACTTTCCCCTAGAAACTCGCTAACTTTCAGTCTGAAAGCTGACGGCTGATAGCTGACAACTCTCACCTATTGCGACTATTAGTGAGCCTGTTGCCAGTTGTCACCGCTGTCGGCTTCAACAATCAGAGGCACATCAAGAGTCGCGGCTTCTGACATTAGCTTACAAATTTCAGCTTTATAGTCGTCCACAGATTCTTCTTTTATTTCGAACACTAATTCATCGTGTACTTGCATTAGCAGCTTCACTGAACCTTCAGCTTGCGCGTTCACCCACTGATGAACTTTTAGCATCGCTTTTTTGATGATATCAGCTGCAGTACCTTGCATTGGTGCGTTGATCGCAGCACGTTCAGCGGCTTTACGACGAGCGCCGTTACGGGCATTGATTTCCGGTAAATGTAAGCGACGACCAAAAATCGTTTCTACATACCCTTTATCAGCTGCTTTTTCTCTGGTTGTTTCCATGTACTCAAGCACGCCAGGGAAACGCTCGAAGTATTTATCAATATAATGCTGTGCTTCATGGCGGGGTACATCTAACTGACGTGATAAACCAAACGCCGACATGCCATAAATTAAGCCGAAGTTAACCGCTTTCGCTTTACGACGCATATCGCTGGTAACCTCTTCAAGGCTAACCCCAAAGACTTCTGCAGCGGTTGCGCTGTGCACATCTAAACCATTCGCAAACGCAGTGAGTAGGCCTTTATCTTGTGATAAGTGCGCCATAATACGTAATTCAATTTGGCTGTAATCGGCAGCCACAATTTTATGGCCTGGTGCAGCAATAAAGGCTTCACGAATACGACGACCCTCTTCTGAACGAATTGGAATATTCTGTAAGTTAGGATCCGTTGAACTTAAACGCCCTGTTGCTGTTACAGCTTGATGATAAGAGGTATGCACTCGCTTAGTGCGCTCATTAACCATTAGCGGAAGTTTATCTGTGTAGGTTGATTTAAGTTTAGATAAACCACGGTGCTCAATAATCACTTTTGGTAATGGATAATCATGAGCTAGTTCTTGCAATACTTCTTCTGCTGTCGAAGGTGCACCCTTAGGTGTTTTCTTGATAACAGGCAGCTCAAGTTTTTCAAACAAAATAGCTTGCAGTTGCTTAGGTGAGCCTAAGTTAAACTTTTCGCCTGCAATATCATAAGCTTCTTGCTCAAGCTCTAACAGGCGCTCGCCTAAACGTTGGCTATGAGCTGCCAGCATGTTGCTATCAATTGCAACACCAGTGCGCTCAATATCAGAAAGCACTGTGACAAGTGGTAACTCAATATCTTCGAATACTGACTTCAACTGGCTATCGGCATCAATTTTTGGCCATAACACTTGGTGAAGACGTAGCGTTATATCGGCATCTTCAGCAGCATAAGGCGCCGCTTTTTCTAGCTCAATTTGATTAAACGTTAACTGCTTTTTACCTTTACCGGCAATATCTTCAAAGCTGATATTTTTGTGGCCTAGGTATTTCAGTGCCAGTGAATCCATATCATGGCGACTACCTACACTATTAAATACATACGACTCCAACATAGTGTCGTATTTAATACCCTTTAACTCAAAGCCCGCATTCGCTAACACGCTTTTATCGTACTTAAGATTTTGCCCCACTTTCGCTTTGTTTTCGTCAGCTAAGATTGGGCCAATTTTTGCCATTACGGTTTCTAAGCTTAATTGTTCTGGCGCATCAGGGTAATCGTGAGCAACCGGAAGATAAGCCGCTTCACCGGCTTTAACCGCAAAGCTCATACCAACCAATTGCGCTTGCATATAATCAAGGCTGGTTGTTTCAGTATCAAAAGCAAACAATTCAGCGTCATTTAACTTCGCCACTAAGGTATCTAGCTGCTCTTCAGTTAAAATAGTTTCGTAGTGTGCATCAGCAACTTTTGGTAGTTCGTTAGCTTCAGTTGGCACATCTAAATGCGTATCAGCGTCTTTAGGGTTATCAAGTAGTTCAGCTAACCAACGGCGGAACTCACATTCACCATAAAGTGCAATCAATTCGTCACGATTAGGCTCTTGCAGCTTAAAAGCTTCAAGATCTGACTCAACCTCAACATCACACTTAATTGTTGCTAATTCATAGCTAAGTGGCAGATGATCAAGTGCTGCAGCAAGTTTTTCACCAATCTTGCCTTTAATTTCACCTGCATGATCAATGACACCTTGCAATGATCCATATTTTTGTAACCATTTCACTGCTGTTTTTGGACCACAGCCATCAACACCTGGGATGTTATCGACCTTGTCACCCATTAAAGCAAGGTAATCAATGATCAACTCAGGACCAACGCCAAACTTCTCAACCACGGTTTCTGGATCTGAAATGCTATCTGTCATGGTATTGATCAGCGTGACATGTTCATTAACAAGCTGCGCCATATCTTTATCGCCAGTTGAGATCAGTACATGACGCTGCTGCTCTGACGCTATGCGCGCAAAGGTACCAATAACATCGTCAGCCTCAACACCTTCAATACTAATCAGTGGGAAACCCATTGCTTTAATAATGTTATGCAGTGGTGCGATCTGTGTGCGTAAGTCATCCGGCATTGGCGGACGATTCGCTTTGTATTCACTGTACATGTCATTTCTGAAGGTTTTACCCTTGGCATCAAATACCACCACCATGTGCGACGGATCATATTGCTTGATCAAACTCTTAAGCATATTAACTACGCCATAGATTGCGCCTGTCGCTTCACCTTTTGAGTTAGTAAGGTGCGGTGGCGAATGGTATGCACGGAATAAATAAGAAGAACCATCTACAAGAATAAGTGGATTTTCAGGGATCTGAGCCATGGTGAAATTGGATCCTAATTGAATAACATTAAATTGTTTGTAAGCATGCCATAAGGCCATGAAGAAAACGACTGTGAATTATTAACCAATAAAGGTTTATGACTGAGCAAGCTGTGGATAACTTTGTAGATAACAGACAGAGCTAATTCTCCCGAAATGAAAAAACATTTAGGAAAATTTTATAAGCTCATGTTTTGATTTAAAAAAGATATTACGGCGTTCTTTTTTTATTATTTTTGTCCGATGTGGAAAACGGTTTTAGTAGCGATAACCTTTTGCTTATTCGATACCGAATTAACATCCCTTTTCATAACCGGAGGAGTATTCTAGCATAATGGATCAAAGATCATAGCGATCCTTTATACTTTTTTTTTCGTTAGTAATTTATAAAAAGGCATAAACAGCTATTCATCACGCTTTGCGAGTTATCAAGCGACGAAAATTTTTTATTTTGTCGCCATGCTCGTATCCTTGTTAAACTAAAGCTAGTCGCATTAAGGAGAGTTCAAAAATGAAAAAAGTTGCTGTAATTTTAGCTGGTTGCGGTGTTTACGACGGCGCAGAAATCAATGAAGCCGTATTAACCTTATTACATATCGCAAAAGCAGGCGCGAGCTATCAATGCTTCGCACCCGATATCGAACAAATGCACACCATTAATCACCTAACCGGTGAAGAAATGACACCTAACCGTAATGTGTTAGTTGAAGCTGCGCGTATTGCCCGTGGTGAAATTAAAGCGCTGACTGAGCTAAATGTAGATGAATTCGATGCCTTGATCGTACCAGGTGGCTTTGGGGCCGCGAAAAACCTATCTGACTTTGCTGTTAAAGGCGCAGATGCCCAAGTTCAAGGTGATGTACTGACAACTGCGAAGGCCTTTGTCGATGCCAACAAAGCAGCGGGTTATATATGTATTGCTCCTGCCATGCTGCCACTTATTTATGGTAAAGGTGTAAAAACAACCATTGGTAACGATGCAGACACCGCTACCGCAATCGAGCAACTTGGCGGAGCGCACCAAAGCTGTGCTGTGAATGATATTGTTGTTGATCCTCAGCATAAAGTGGTCACAACCCCAGCCTATATGTTGGCCCAAAGCATTTTAGATGCTGATGCGGGTATCGAAAAATTGGTTAACAAAGTATTAGAGCTTGCTTAAACATCAAGCTAAGAGCCAGTATTTAATGCTGGCTTTTCTTGCGCTAACGCAAAAAAATGACGGTTTTTCTCAAGAAAAAGCCTTTTAGATCATTTTATAAATTGTGGCTTAGCGTTATAATCGTTCTAATTTCCGTCAGATATCGTGATTGATCACGTTCAAATCGAAGTGAGCAAGGCAAAATGAAAAAACTATCAGCTGCATTATTACTGCTAGCAACAACGGCATATGCACAAGCGTATGACAACTCTTTGACTGAAGATGCAATTAAAAAGCGTCTAGCGCCAATTGGTTCTGTATATCTAGAAGGTGATAAAGCTGCGGTCGCTGCTGAACCTACAGGTCCTCGTTCTGGTGAACAAGTTTACCAAGCAGCATGTTTTGCTTGTCATGGTACTGGCGCATTAGGTGCACCTAAATCAGCTGATGATTGGGCTCCTCGTATTGCTAAAGGCATGGATACATTACTTAACCATGCAATCAACGGTTTCAACGCGATGCCTCCTAAAGGTACGTGTATGGACTGTTCTGATGAAGAGATCAGCGCTGCTATCGATTTCATGACTAGCAAGTAACAGTTTAAAACTAATACTAAGGGCTTAATTTTATTAAGCCCTTTTTTTGTGTCTTTTTAGAGCGCTAGGCTAGCCCTGTAGCCAATTCAGACCCATAATAAATTACCATTTTGTTAACACCTGTTACTTGACGATCTAATAAAAAAGTGGAACTATAAAGGACGAAATTTAAACAACAATAAGATCTGGTTCTAAATCATTGGAAGATTCAGCAACACACATTGATAAGCTAGGCCGTAAAAATGCTCGCTTAAAATCGCTTTTACAAAAGTATAAGCAATCACATCACTTGCAACATGCTCTTTTACAATTATCAGAGCAAGCAAGTACTGTTGCCGAATTAACCCTGCTCTACCCTGCTATCCACAATATTCTGCAAGACTATATTCCAAGTAAAAACTTTTTCGTTGTGTTGCATAACCCGGTTTACGATAACCTCGAGTTATCTTATTTCGCCGATGAAAAAGATGGTCTTTCAGTGCCGTTAAAATATGAGCAGTACTTTAAAGAAGGCCTCACAGGTTACGTATTTAAACAAGGTAAAACCTGTTATTTTACCAAACAACAAACAGAGCAAGCGGTTGAACAAGGCTTACTTAAGTGCTTTGGTACGCCAGCTGAGCATTGGGTTGGGGTGCCCGTCTATCGCGATAAAGTCATTATTGGCGTCATGGTCGCGCAAAGCTATGACAATAAACAAGGCTATTCAGAGCAGCAAATAGAGCTACTCGAAGCGATGTCACTGTATTTAGCGACAGCGATTGAACGAGTTAAAAAACGTGAGCTGCTCGAATCTGAAGTTAAAATTCGCACCCGTGCACTGACACAAAGTAACCAAGCACTCAACGACGAAATTCAACAACGTAAAAATGCGCTAGAACGCCAACAGATCTTGTTTAAAATATCTGAGCTGGCAACGCAAAGTAAAAACCTCGACGATGTATATCAGCATGTTCATAACATTATAAAAAATATTACCTATGCAGATAACTTATACATCGCATTGTATGACCAACAGTCACATTGGTTAAGTTTCCCTTACTGCGTCGATGAATTTAACGATAATGGTAAACCAAGGCCATTTGCTAAAGGTTACAGTGAACTAGTGCTCAGCACTGAAAAGTGCCAAGTCATAGACAGTGAAAGAGCAAAAGAGCTAATCAAGCTTGGCGTAGTAGAAAGACCCGTTAATGTACCACCAGAGCGCACCGCGACGAGTTGGTTAGGTGCTCCACTTAAAACATCACAGGGCGTTATTGGTCTCATTGTTTGCCAAGCTTACAATAATAAGCATGAATTTAGTCAGGATGATTGTGAGCTAATCACCTTTGTATCGCATCAAATTGCTAACGTTATTCAAACTCACCTAGCAAACCAAGAGTTAAAGCTTAGTCACCAAAAGCTTGAGCATCGAGTCACTGAAAAAACCAAAGAACTTCGCCAAGCCAATATGCACCTGCAAATGCAAATTGAAGAGCGTAAAAAAATAGAACAACAGTTGTACCATGATGCCCATCACGACTCATTAACCAGTTTACCGAATCGCAGTTTATTCTTAACTCAACTCGAAAAAACATTGCAGCACTACCAACGCTACCCAGAGCAGCAGTTTGCAGTGCTATTTATTGACCTTGATAAATTTAAAGACATCAACGATCACCTTGGTCACCAAGCGGGCGATCAATTTTTAATTGGTGTTGCCGAGTCTTTCTCGCATTGTATACGTGAGCATGATTTACTTGCACGTTTAGGTGGTGATGAGTTTGTGGTGTTACTAACTCACTTAACAGAACAACAGCAAGCTCAAGATGTTGCCAAACGTATTATCGAAATTATGAGAAAACCTTTCTGTATGAAGGGTCAGTGCATTCAAAGTGGTGCGAGTATTGGTATTACTTACTCAAAACCAAGCTACAAACACACCGATGAAATTATACGTGATGCGGATGCAGCCATGTATTACGCGAAAAATGCAGGCCGTAATCGCTTTGAATGCTTCCACCCGCTGCTTAATGCCAGCAATGTGCAACATGATGCTGACAATATGCATCACTTAGATGATTTGCCTATGCACTTTAGAAGTGCCGAAATCATTACCTTGGATGAGCAAACTCGTGCAGAGTCTTTACTCGAAGCATTTGGTGAACACCCAGTACTTGGTAGCACCAGCTTTGAAGTACTTAAGAAGTTTGCAACCGATAGAGTTCAGCACTTTGAGGTTGAACTTAATTTATTAAAACAAGCCTTCAGCTTAGTAAGTGACAGTAATATAGAAAAAGTACTGTTCCCTTGCTCTGGTTTAGTCCTTGAACGTATTAATTTTCAAGCACTGTGTAAGCTATTAAAAGCCCACGATGCAAATAGAATGTGTTTATTATTCAATGAACAAGAAATTCGTTATGCATCAGCAGTACAAATTGAAAATTTAAAAAACTTGGTCGCACAAGGATTTTCGATTGGTTTGAATGAATTTGCTAAAGATCGCTGTGAATTAAACTTACTGACTGAGTTCCAATTCGATTACTTGTTATTAAGTTCAACATTCAGTAAGCGTGTACTACAGCAAGAAAACTATCACCTACAACTGCAAGGTGTGCTGGCGATTACTAAGCTGCAAAATATCCAAGTAATCGCGAAAGGCCCGTCAATTTTTAACTACCGCACGTTACTCGATAAGCACGGATTGTCATTGTTTATTGGTAAGCAACATGCGCTGGCGCCCTTCGAACACGAAGCACCGAGCGCACAATTTATTACTTCTTAAGCATTGCTCTTAGATTAGCTACACGAGCTTGGCCTTTTTCCATGCGCTCAGCCTGTGAAGACGGTGGCTTTTTCGCTTCGAAGGCTAAATCATCTTGTGGTAACTCTTGCACAAAGCGACTAAGCTCAGTATCTGAAGTTTCACCAAATTGACGACGTAACTTAGCATAAGTCATTACCAGCTCTTGCTGTGCACGCGTAATACCTACATAAGCAAGACGACGTTCTTCTTCAACGTTATCTTCATCAATACTTACTTGGTGCGGTAATAAGCCTTCTTCCATGCCAACCATGAACACATACGGATACTCTAAACCTTTTGAAGCATGCAGTGTCAGTAATTGTACCGCGTCAGATTCGTCTTCTTCTTCGTTACGCTCAAGCATATCGCGCAGGGTCAGTTTACTAACCACTTCAGCAAGGTTCAGCGGTGGATTATCAGCATCCCCTGTTAGCATGTCGGTGATCCAACGATAAAGCTCTGAAACGTTTTTCATACGCATTTCAGCGGCTTTTGCACTCGGTGATGACTCATAAAGGTATGCTTCGTAGTTAATTTGCCTAACTAACTCTTTCACTGCTTCAAGGGTATCGCCCCGTACCGCATTATCAGAAAGCTCAACCACCCAGCGGGCAAAACCAGCTAAAGCATTAAAACCACGGCCCTTTAATCTGTGCGCAAGCTCAGGCTCAAAACAGGCAGCAAATAAGCTGATATGCTTTTCATTAGCAAGGGTGCCGAGCTTTTCAAGTGTGACCGTACCAATCTCACGGCGTGGCGTATTTACAATACGTAAAAAGGCATTGTCGTCATCTTGGTTCACCAATAGGCGTAAATACGCCATGATATCTTTGATCTCTGAACGCGAGAAAAATGACATGCCGCCGCTGATTTTATAGGGAATGCGGTTGCTCATAAGTGCTTTTTCAAACACGCGCGCTTGGTGATTACCACGATATAAAATCGCGTAATCTTTATAGCTGGTGCGCTTCATGAATTTATGAGAAATGATCTCTGCCACCACTCGCTCTGATTCATGCTCTTCATCACGACAACCAATCACTTTGATAGGCTCACCATAGCCAAGCTCACTGAATAGCTTTTTATCAAATTCATGGGGGTTATTAGCAATCAAAATATTCGCCGCTTTTAGAATTCGCCCTGCGCTACGGTAGTTTTGTTCAAGCTTAATTAAACGTAGGCCCGGAAAATCTTTACTCAATAGAACAAGGTTTTGAGGCTTAGCACCACGCCATGAGTAAATTGATTGGTCGTCATCGCCTACCACGGTAAAACGAGCTCGTTCACCCACCAATAACTTAACCAGCTGATACTGACTGGTATTAGTATCTTGATACTCATCCACCAGCAAGTAACGAAAACGCTGTTGCCAACGCTCACGGGCAGTGGCATTTTGACCTAACAATAAAGTAGGGATCATGATCAGATCATCAAAATCAAGGGCATTATAAGCACGTAATTGATTTTGATAACGCGCATACAGCTGAGCAAACAAGGCTTTTTGCGGCTCACGGGCTTCGCGAACGGCACGCTCTGGTAGAATCAACTCGTTCTTCCAACTACCTATTTGCATCTTCAGTAGATTGAGTAAATCTTTGTCTTTTTTAAGTTCTTCTTCGGTCAGCTCAGCTAGTAACTGGTTGGTATCTTGATCATCAAACAACGAAAAACCAGGTTTAAAACCTAACGTCGTTAACTCTTTTTTGATGATCTCAAGCCCAAGGGTGTGAAACGTTGAAACCCATAAGCCTTTCGACTCTTGTTTACCCAGTGTTTGCGTTACACGCTCGCGCATTTCTTTTGCCGCTTTATTGGTAAAGGTTACCGCCGCAATATTGCGCGCTTGATACTCACACTTTTGCACCAAGTAAGCGATTTTATTAGTAATAACACGCGTTTTACCAGATCCCGCACCGGCTAATACCAGACACGGTCCACTGATATACTTTACCGCTTCATCTTGTTTTGGGTTGAGTTTCATAAGCCCCTAAAGAAATTATCCAAAGACAGGACGGGCAATTTTACCGTAATCACTACACTACGCCTAGCCAATAAGGTAAGATTGTTTTTTTACGTGACTCAAGGGACGAAGATGATCAACCCAGCAAAACTTGAAGAAATCGCTAAGCAAATTACTGACAACATGCCGCAAGGCGTGAAAAACCTTGCCGAAACAGTTGAAGGCAAAACAAAGCAAGCTATTCAAAACAAACTTGCTGAGATGGACTTTGTAAGCCGTGATGAGTTTGATATTCAAAGCCAAGTACTTATTCGTACTCGTGAAAAACTCACTGAGCTTGAAGAGAAAGTTGCACTACTCGAGCAGCAACTTGCTAGCAAACAAGACGAACAATAAAAAAGGAGAGCGAATTAGCTCTCCTTTTTTCTAACTAGCTAGTTTTAGCTTTTTTCTGCCACGCGTTCAAATACGCGCTTAACGGCAATACCGTAGGTATCACTAGCTTCTTCAGCACAGGTCACAACCGACTCAAGATCATTAAGATGACCATTTGCTAAGCCATAAACCCAACCATGAATTGTTAACTCTTGGCCTTTCGCCCAAGCATCTTGCACAATGTTAGTACGGCACACGTTACGTACTTGTTCGATAACGTTTAGTTCAATTAGACTATTTAAACGCTCTTGCTCAGGTAATGCATTGAGTTGTTCGATATGTTTTTCTTTTACATCACCTACGTGGCGTAGCCAGTTATCAATTAAGCCAAAACGTGCTTCGTTTAATACTGCTTGAACACCACCACAGCCGTAGTGACCAACAACCATGATGTGCTTCACTTTCAGTACTTCAACAGCGTATTGCATTACCGAAAGACAGTTATGGTCGGTATGCACAACGACATTTGCTACGTTACGGTGAACAAATAGCTCACCCGGTAATAAGTCTACGATTTCGTTTGCAGGTACACGCGAGTCAGAACAACCGATCCACAGGTACTCTGGATTTTGCTGCATTGATAGAATTTTGAAAAACTCAGGATCATTTTCACTCGTACGCGCTGCCCAACGTCTATTATTTTCGAATAAATTTTTTAACTTTCTCATTGCGCCTCTTTACGGTATTTAATAATTAGCTTGGATCAAGATATTCCTTGGTGTCAGCTGCTTTTCGCAAAACGTACTAACTGTTACTTGATACCCTTGTTGTTGCAAATATAAAGCACGATCGAGCACGAGCCAAACTTCAATTGCCCTTCTGAACACATGTCGGACGAGTTCAACTCGCTCAGTAACCCTTTTGCGCTTTTTACCTATTTCTAAAAATTTATTGTAATCAATGCCTTCTGGTAAAGGTAATGATTTTTTCTCAGCCGCCCACAAACAAAATGAGCTAAACGAATCAGAGAAGATCGCTTTGTTCACTGATGGCACACTCACATAGTGCATTTCACCGGTTATTGATTTACGTAACGCATCAAATCCAAGACGCCATTCAACCTCTGTTTTTCTTACCTTATCAACTCGGCTTGGTGCTGTTACCGTTTCTTGCAGCGCCAGTTTTAAATCGCGATGGGTAAGCGCAAGTTGGCTTTGCTTGGCAGTCTCGCTCATTGCTTGATAGGCGTTATCTGTGAATAAATGATAACAGCATGGTGAAAAACTGATTTGTTGGGTTTTCGCTTTGCTTGCTTGCTGCATAAATGTTTGATGCAAACGACCACAAGCATGCAAAGCAACTGCATGCTGCTGGCTTTCAAAAAAGTCATCTGTGTCATTGGTTAATACATCAGCTTGTGAAAACTGCATCGCCAATTGCTGTTGCTTAGCACTGTGTTGACCTTGGTCGCACAAGTGTTGTTGTAGCTCAATGCTATGTACACGTGGCGCACCATTGAATGCCAACATGCGACCTAAATGCCCTTTACCTGCGCACCACTCTAGAACGGGCTGGTTTAATGGCTGCTGACTGATCGCCGCAACAAAGTCTTGTAGTTGCTCAAACTTACGGCCTTTAATGCCATTACTTATCCAAAACGGAAATTCATTACGGGCAGCACTTATCGCTGGCAACTCACACAATTCAGCCAGCTTTTCGATGTGTTTGATTTCATCAGTAAAATAACGATATAAAGCCTGCTGATCGGCATCAAGTTCACTCACTTGTTGGTCATCAAGCGCCCATAATAAGTTGGCTAATTCAGGCCAAGGAAGATCATCAAAATCAAATGCGGTACATTGCCAGTATTGGCGTGTTGAAAATAGCAGTGCATCTAAGGCAGCAAAGTGCTCGGCAAGTGTCATAACTACTTAGCGACAAGAAATAAAAAGCAGTATAACAGATTTATCTTATTTAACGTCGGTTACTACTGATCAAACGAATGTACAATGGCACACATGCAATACTTAGAATGATGGCTAGGATCAGCATCCAAGATAGCTCAAATCCTTCTGTTTGTTGTTGATCATACATAAAGCCATCAAAAGCCTGATCAAACTCATCCTGATCTAAGCCATATAAATCTGCAATCAAACGCCACTTTGCCATCGACATATTGCCAAGATTAATGCCCGGTGGTTGGATATAGCTTGCTAACACATGCGCTTCATAGGCCAGCTCTTGTACGCTTTTATGGGTGGCATAATGCTGCTTGGTTACATCGATGCTTTCTTCTAAGTGTAATAACGCATACCGCCACCCTTTTAAGCTGGCACGATAAAAGCGCTCAACAACCTCTGGCTTTTTCGCTAAAAACTGCTCAGAGGTATATAAAATATCGCCATACACATTCAAACCAAACTTTTGCGGGCAAATGAGTCGGTGACCGACTCCTTGTAATGTCATCGTGTAAGGCTCATTGGTGACATAAACTTGCACCGCATCTAAATCACCGGCAAGCCACTCTTTAATACCGCCTTCATGGCTAGCTGCCATCAAGCTTTCTAGGCTCAATCCGGCACGCTGTAACATTACCAGCAATTCAGCATTTTCAATTGAGCCGATTTTACTTAGCTTTTTACCAGCAAAGTCTCTTGGCTGAAAAATATCTGAGTTATTTTTTACCATCCAGCAGTAAGGTGAAAACTGCAGTATGGCTCCAAGGGCAACAACCGGTGCGCCTTGCTGACGCTTTTGTAATATGCCTGAGTGGGTAATGGCGAAGTCGGCTGTACCGCTTAATACTTTAGGGAAGGTATCTGGGTGGTTTGGATCAGCAGGAATAATAGAGACATCAAGGCCAGCTTCCTTATAAAAGCCTTTTTCAGCAGCCATATAATAGCCTGCAAATTGGAACTGGTGAGTCCATTTTAACTGTAAGCTAACTTTATCAGCACACTGTGCGCTCATAGAAAGTATTAAACAGATTAACCCTAATAGGCTTTTTATACCTTGCACGCATCATCCTTGCTTGAAACCGTGCATTAACTATAGGAAAAATAGAGAAAAAAACAAGGCTGCTAATTAGCAGCCTTATTCAGGTTTTATAACTAATTAGCCACTTTCACTGCGCTCAACTCCTGACCTTGGCTGGTTAGGAACTGGGTGAAACATGGATTGCTTGTTTCATCTTGAACGTTGTATCCCAAACGGTTCAAATGCTCATTGAATACTTCATAATCACTCGGTTCAATAGCAAAGGCCGCCAGCACATTACCAATCGCTCCACCATGGTTACGGTAATGGAATAAAGTAATATTCCAATTACTACCAAGAGTATCTAAGAATCGCGCCAGTGCACCTGGGTATTCAGGAAACTCAAAGCGTAATAAACGCTCATGAAGTTGAGCTGGCGCTTTACCACCCACCATATAACGAATATGCAATTTAGCCAGTTCGTTATCTGATAGATCGCAAAACGTGTAGTCGTTTTCTGTCAGTGCTGCTTTTAATTCATCAAGCTCTTGCTGCCCTTGCCTTAATGCAATACCAACAAAAATTTGCGCTTCGCCGGGACCTGCATAACGGTAATTAAACTCGGTGATAGCCCTGCCACCTAATGAGTTACAAAACTGCTTAAAGCTACCCTTTTCTTCTTTTATGGTCACGGCAAGCAGTGCTTCGTTCTTTTCACCAAGTGCCGTTCGCTCTGCAACATAACGTAAGCGGTCAAAGTTTAAGTTTGCACCCGATAAAATCGCAGCTACGTTTAAGCCTTTCACACCATTTTGTTGGCACCACTTTTTAAGGCCCGCTGTTGATAGCGCCCCTGAAGGCTCCGCTATAGCACGAGTTGAAACAAAGATATCTTGCATTGCGGCGCAGATTTCGTCGCCCGTTACAGTGACCACTTCATCACAAAACTTTTGCGCTAAACGAAATGTTTCTGTGCCAATAACTTTTACGGCTACACCATCTGCAAAGCTACCAACACGGTCAAGCTCAACGGGCTTGCCTGCTTCAAGCGCTGCTTTTAGGCAAGCACTCTCATCAGCTTCAACACCAATGACTTTGATATCAGGACGTAACGACTTAATGTACACCGCCATGCCTGCTAGCAAACCACCACCGCCAACAGGAATAAAAACAGCATCAAGGTCGTTCAATTGCTGCATTAATTCACGGGCAACGGTACCTTGGCCAACAATCACATCAGGATCATCAAACGGTGGCACAAACACCCCGTTACGCTGCTCTGTCAGCTCTAAAGCATGGGCTTTTGCTGCATCAAAATGATGGCCGTGTAATACCACTTCACCACCGAGTGAACGTACTGCATTCACTTTAATTTCAGGTGTGGTGACTGGCATCACAATCGTAGCTTTATGGCCTAAAAATGAAGCACTGAGTGCAACGCCTTGTGCATGGTTACCCGCTGAGGCTGTGATTACATCAGAACCTTTTGGCAACTTGCTTAGTTTATGAAAAGCACCACGAAGCTTAAATGAATAAACCGGTTGTTGGTCTTCACGCTTTAACCACACATGGTTGCCTAGCCGTGCACTAAGATCAGCCATTTCGCTGACCTCAGTGACTTTTGCAAGGGGCTCCATGTTCGCTTGGATAATAGCGCGAAAATAATCGAGCTCTTGAGAAACCATAATTAACTAAGCTCCTCAAGTTTTGCTAAATCGCGAACAGCTCCTTTGTCTGCACTGGTTGCAAGTAACGCATAAGCTTTAAGTGCAGATGAAACATAACGGTCACGATCAAGTGGTTTATAAGCATCTTTACCGCGTGCAAGTTGCTTTTGTTTACGCGCTTCAAGCTCTTCATCAGACAGCGCTAAAGTGATTTCACGGGTTGCGATATCAATGATTATTTTATCGCCATTTTCAACATAAGCGATTGCACCACCACTTGCTGCTTCTGGTGAAACATGACCAATTGATAAACCCGATGTACCACCCGAGAAACGACCATCGGTGATAAGCGCACATTTTTCACCTAAGCCCACTGATTTTAAGTAACTCGTTGGATACAGCATTTCTTGCATGCCTGGGCCACCTTTTGGTCCTTCGTAGCGAATTACCACAACATCACCGGCTTTTACTTCACCGTTAAGAATGCCTTCAACCGAATCATCTTGTGATTCGTATACAACCGCAGGGCCTTCAAAGTGCAGCATTTCTTCAACTACACCAGCACTTTTAACAATACAGCCATCAAGAGCTAAGTTACCTGAAAGTACAGCTAAGCCACCATCTTGACGAAAGGCATTTTCAACACTGCGGATACAGCCGTTTTCACGGTCATTATCAAGTTCTGGCCAGCGGCACTCTTGGCTCATTGCTTTTGTCGTACGGATACCAGCAGGGCCTGCTTTATAGAATTTTTGCGCCACTTCATTATTCGGATCGGTGGCATCCCATTTAGTCACCATTTCGGCCATAGTGTGACCTGCTACGTGATCAACAGTTAAATCGACAAGGCCAGCCTTACCTAGTTCACGAATAATTGCCATCATGCCACCAGCACGATGCACATCTTCAATATGATATTTATTGGTTGCAGGCGCCACCTTACAAAGGAAAGGAGTTTTACGAGAAAGCTCATCGATGTGCGACATATCAAAATCAACACCCGCTTCTTGCGCTGCAGCTAATAAGTGTAAAACCGTATTTGATGAACCACCCATAGCAATATCAACTACCATTGCATTCATAAAGGCAGTGCGATTAGCAATAGCACGTGGTAATACTGCTGCATTATCTTTTTGATAATACTCACGGCATAAATCAACAATGCGCGCACCCGCTTCAACGTAAAGCTGTTTACGGTCTTTATGCGTAGCTAGTGTGGTACCGTTACCCGGCAGTGCTAAACCAATCGCTTCTAATAAGCAGTTCATTGAGTTGGCAGTAAACATGCCCGAACATGAACCACAAGTAGGACACGCTGAGCGCTCTACTTTTTCAGAGTCTTCATCGCTTACTGTGGTATCAGCGCCTTTTACCATGGCATCCACTAAATCAAGTTTAATGTCGATATCAGCTAGGCGTGTTTTACCCGCTTCCATTGGACCACCTGATACGAAAATAACCGGAATATTTAAACGCAGTGCTGCTAGCATCATCCCCGGGGTGATTTTGTCGCAGTTAGAAATACAGATCATGGCATCAGCACAGTGTGCATTAACCATGTATTCCACAGAGTCAGCAATTAAGTCACGCGATGGTAGTGAATAAAGCATGCCGCCGTGACCCATTGCGATACCATCGTCGATCGCAATAGTATTAAATTCTTTTGGTACACCACCGGCTTCGGTGATGGTTTCAGCCATTAGCTCACTAAGTTGGTTAAGGTGAACATGACCCGGTACAAACTGAGTATATGAGTTAACAACAGCGATAATTGGCTTACCGAAGTCTTTATCTGTCATCCCTGTTGCACGCCATAAAGCACGCGCCCCTGCACGTTTTCGACCTTCTGTTGTTGTTGCACTTCTTAATTTAGCCATAATTACCTCAGTTGTTGCAGTGGCATGCCACTGACTTCCTCATTCCTAATTTATTTCTCACTAAAGCATCAATCTGACTGCTCTAGTTACCTGTTGATTTTTACTAGATTGCTTGTTGTTGAAATTGGTTTTCAACATTGACGTGTTTCACATCAACCAATTTATTTAACTGTGATGTTAGTAGATAAATTGGCTTATCGCTGTCTACCGTCATAGTGACGTGAAACGCTTCATCTGCCATTTCTAAATTCATGGTTGTTAGGTCAAAGCCGCGATGACGTGCAACGCGTAAAAAGCGCTCTACAGCGACACTTTGATTCTTTAGCGCAATCGTTAGGGTGTGTTTCATTTTACTGTCTCCGTCATCATTTCATCATTGGCAGCACCCGGTGGTACAAGCGGCCATACATTTTCTTTATCATCTATGCAGGCATGCAGAATGTATGGACCTTCACTATTTACTAACGCATCAACTGCAGCATCGACTTCATCTGCTTTAGTGATGGTTTGACCTGGAATGCCAAACACCGCTGCTAACTGCACAAAATCAGGATTATCTGAAAGGTTTGTTTCAGAATAACGACCTTCAAAAAATAGCTGCTGCCATTGACGTACCATGCCTAAGCGCTGGTTATCTAGGATTAGAATTTTAACTGGCAGATTGTTACGGCGAATTGTTGCCAGTTCTTGAATGTTCATCATAATTGAGCCATCACCCGACACCGTGATCACAAAGTCATTTGGGCGCGCAACTTGGGCGCCGATAGCGGCCGGTAAACCAAAGCCCATGGTACCCGCCCCACCACTACTTAAGTGATTACTTGGGTGGCTAAACTTCATGTGTTGTGCCACCCACATTTGGTGCTGACCCACATCACAGCACACAACACCCGTTGATGGCATTTTTTGGCTTAGCTGGTTTAATAAATAAGGGGCAAATACTTTCTCGCCTGGATAGTCATAACGCCATGCATGTTCTTTCATCATGCTTTCGATGTGCGTTAACCACTCATCAGGCGTTACAAAACAATCAAGTTGCGGTAATGAGGTTTTTAAATCTGCGACTAATGATGCTTTTGCAGGCTTACGCTTACCAACCTCTGCCGCGTCGATATCAAGGTGTATCACTTTTGCTTTTGCGGCAAACTTGCTTAAATTGCCAGTAACACGGTCGTCAAAACGAGCACCGATACAAACCAAAACATCACACTCTTGCACTGCTAAGTTAGCCGCTTTACCACCATGCATACCTAGCATGCCAAGGTCATATTCATAATCAGGTAAGACGCTGCCTAGCGCTTTTAGAGTTGATACCGCAGGCATGTGAGTTTTTTCTAAAAACTGCATAAGCTCGTTTTGTGCATCAGCAGCCTGTACGCCACCACCGATATACGCCACAGGGCGCTGCGCTTCACTTAAGATTTGATTAGCTATCGCAACTTGGTTTGCGTCTAATTTTGGTAAATGATCTTCGGCGGCTAACCAAGGGTGAAATGGTACTTGCGCCATTTGGATGTCTTTTGGGATATCAACTAATACAGGACCTGGGCGGCCGCTTTGCGCTAGGTGGATGGCTTCTTGTAGTATTTCGGCTAAATCTTCAGCCCTTTCAACCATGTAACTATGTTTAGTACATGATAACGACATACCTAACACGTCCACTTCCTGAAAGGCGTCGGAGCCTATCGCTGCGGTAGGTACTTGCCCTGTGATTGCAAGTAACGGCACTGAATCCATCATCGCATCAGCAAGGGCTGTTATTAAGTTAGTCGCACCAGGGCCTGATGTTGCAAAGCACACACCTAACTTGCCTGTGCTGCGGGCAAAACCTACAGCTGCAAAACCCGCTCCTTGTTCATGACGCGTCAAATAATGTTTGACTGGCGCACCATACAAAGCGTCGTAAATAGGCATGATGGCACCACCTGGGTATCCAAAAACATCCTTAACGCCATGTTTGGCTAATAAATCGATTGTTAACTCTGCGCCTGTCATCGTAAATCCTCATTCCTCAGTGACATTGTGTATTTGCTGCGACTCAAACCTTAAACGAAAAAGCCCCCCGGACTGTTAAGTGCGGGGGGCTTTTTAAATGCTTCACTTTTCTCTAAGCACTAACTAGCCCCCGCGGTAATAATAATCACCACGACGTTAATTAGAATTAGAGAAAGTTTGTTTGTAAGCATTTATCTGTAACCAAATTCTGTTCATTTGTAGCGGAAATCTAGCCATCCCGCTGTCTTTTTCTATTAGTACCGCGCTGGGGCCTGTAAGTCAAGATAAAAATCAATTCAAAAAACAGGCTAAAAAGCAAAATTAAAGAAATAAATATTCAACAATTTCACATATGAAGATTTATATTTCACTATTTATTAAAAATTGAAATTTCATACCTCGTTATTTGCCATTATATGATTGATTAATTTTTAGCAATTAGATGTGATTTTTCTGCATAAAGCCGATTTAATTTAACGCCTCAAAGAAAAATTAGTTTAGTATTGAAAAAACCACGTTATGAAAAGGAAATTTATGAAATTCGTCCAGCGTATAAATGCCCTGTTTTTTATGGTGCTACTGCTTGGTTTTAGCCAATATACACTTGCAGAGCCGGGGTTATGGAAAGTAGAAAAAAACGGCGTTGCTTCTTATTTATTCGGTACCGTGCATGTTGGCGATAACAGCATGAAAGGCTTGCCAAGTAAGGTAACAAAAGCACTCGATAACTCAGATAAAGTCATTGTTGAGGTGGATATCAGCGCCATTTCACCAATTGAAATGCAGCGTCGCTCATTACCATTTATGATGCTGAAGAATGGCAAAACCTTACAATCAGAATTATCACCAGAAAACTATGCAAAACTGCAAAAGTACTTTGCTGATAAATCAATTGATATTGCAATGTTTAAGAATTTAGCACCATGGGCGGTGATGGTCACCATGATGCAGATGGAGTTCCAAAACGTTGGTTTTTCAGATCAATACGGCATCGACAAGCAAGTACTTGCTTACGCTCAAGAACATAAAATATCTGTTGGTGAACTAGAAACTCTTGAACGCCAAATGGAAATGTTTGAGCACTTAGCAATTATGAATGACAAGATGATCGAAGAAACATTCGAGCAACTTGCAGACGTAGATACCTACTTTTTTGGTCTTATCAAGGCTTGGAAATCGGGTGATATGAAAACACTTACGCAGTTTTACAATGAAAGCTTTGATGACTCTCAATATGGTCAACTAAGCGAGCAAGTGATGTTGATAGACCGTAACAACAATTGGGTTAATCAACTATCGACTCGTATCGGTAAAGAAAAGCTGTTCATTGCAGTGGGCGCTTTGCACTTACCAGAGCAACACGGTTTATTGAAGCAATTAACAGATAAAGGTTTTACCATTACCCGTATCTAAATGATTTCAATTATTAAAAAAGCGCCTTATGGCGCTTTTTTTGTGAAATCTGCCATCTCTAAATAATTGTTGATACCGGCTATTTTGTCACTCGCGTGGTGATTAACATACACCACGGTGCTGGTGCCTGCAGCACAGATTTTTTCTATTAGTAATAACACGCGTTGCCTATTCGCTTCATCTAGGCCTAAGCAAGGTTCATCAAGGATCAATAAATTAGGGTGTTTAACCATAGCCCGAGCAATCAACAATAAACGCTGATCACCAAAAGACAGCTGGCTAAATGAACTGCTTTGCTTGTCACTTAATCCTAATAACGCTAACCACTTTTTGGCTATGGCAAGTTGCTTATCGGTGGCTTTTTGGTAAAGACCAATGCTGTCATAAAAGCCCGAAACAACCGTATTGAGCGCAGTGATACTCACCCGATAATCCATATGTAGCGCGTTAGAAATATAACCAATGTGTTGTTTAATTTGCCAAATACTCTCACCGCTTCCGCGCTGGTAGCCAAACACCTTGATATCATTGTTGTAACACTGCGGGTTATCACCAGTGATAAGGTTCAGCAAACAAGTTTTACCTGAGCCATTTTTACCTGTTAACTGCCAATGTTCGCCTTGGTTAATTTGCCAGTTTAGTTTTTCAAAGATAGCCTCGCCGCCATAACTCACTGCTGCGTTATTGAGCCTAACCAGCATAGAATCTGTGAGCGGAGGCGCTTGATGGTCAATATCAGCATCAGGTATTTGTAACTGAGTATGAGTGAGATGCAATAGCTTGAGTAAATCATCGCGCTGCTCAGGTGAAGGCTTCGCTAATTGCTCTGTGACATGACCCTCTTTAACGTAGGCGTAATGATCAACAAAGTCAGGGATCTCAGTTAAGCGATTGAGCACAAAAATAAGGGTCGTTGTTTTGCTAAGCTCTGCGAGTAGCTGATTAAGCCCAGCCATTGCCATGACATCTAAGCCATCAAAAGGCTCATCAAGCACAAGTAAATCTGGTCGACCTATTATGGCTTGGATCAGCATCAGTTTGCGGGTTTCACCGGTCGATAAATCGCGAAATGCCTTGCTAAGTTTGTCACTAAAATCAAATAGGCTTATTAACTGCTGTAGCAAATCACTATCAAGCTGTTGCTCGTCTCGACCTGCAATAATTAACTCATAAACCGTACTCGAAGGCGTAACGCCATCAATAATATCATCTTGATCTTTAGTTAGCTCAGCCGCAAGGAGCTGCTTTTGGCTGTCTGGCGAAACCAATGCTATACGCTCAAAGCTATTCTCATACTGGCCTTTTTCTATTTTCGCAAAACCGGCAATGGCAGCTGCCACGGCCGATTTACCTGCCCCATTCGCACCAAGTAAAACCCATTGCTGCAATGACGAGACATTGATATTGAGATCATCTAAATAATAAACGTCATTGCCCAGCCCCTTTAGGCTAGCTTTAACATTAACCAACTGCACTTGTTGCACTTTGAATCCTCATTCTAAGTTACCGTTAGCTTGACGTTACCGTATTCGATAAAAAATTAAAAATCGTTTAAACCTTTTTTGAACACAGCTGCGACTAAGGTATAAAAGGTCATCAACAGGAAACAGACAATGAAAAAATTACTTTGTGTAGCAGCTATAGGCTTAGCACTAACAACAACATACGCAATGGCAAAAGACTCACGTGAACTAAATCACAACTTTGCTGTGAGTGGCGCAAGCCAGCTTGATATTGATTTTCCGGTGGGCAGCTTAGAAGTCGAAAGCTATGACGGTAGCGAAGTCGTCGTTACAGTTCGCATTGAACCAAAAAATGACAATAGCTGGTTCAGCTCTGATGTCGATTTATCAGATATTGAATTAAGCCACTCGCAAAGTGCCAGCTCACTTAGCTTAAAACTAGATAATGACGACATTCAACAAAACTGGCATGTAAAAATGCCTAAATCGATGGCAATTGATGTTGAACTTGGTGTTGGCGATATTGAAATTAACGACGCAAGTAATTCAGTTGAGATTGAGCTTGGTGTGGGCGCGGTAAGAATTGATAGCGCGCTTGATGACTACAAACGTATCGAGCTTGATACAGGTGTGGGCGACACTAAAATACGTGGCTTAAAAAATGACGGTAACACTAGCCGTAAAGTGGTTAGCTCGCATTCAAGCTATCGTGGCAATGGCCAATACGATATTGAAGTCGAAGTGGGTGTTGGCGACATTAAAGTAACAAACTAATTTAACGCTTTGGTTATCCCTGTGAGCTCTCAGTAAATAAAATGCTGAGAGCTTTTTGCACTGAATCCAGCGTGATCGGTTTGTAAACGTGCAAGTTTGCTCCAAGTTCGTATACTCGTTGTAAATCATCATTCGATGTATTGGCTGTCACCACCAAAATTGGCACCTGCTGCCCCTGCTCATTACGAATAATATCAATCGCTTTAAAGCCATCCATAACTGGCATATTTAAATCCATAAAAATTAAATCGTAATGCTTATCTGACGCTTTATCTGTGGCAATTAAACCATTTTCCGCCACATCAAAGCTGTAATTTAAATGGCTAACCATGCGCCCTAAAATGGTGGCGTTGAGTGGGTTATCTTCCACAATTAAACAATGTAATGCTTGCGGCAGCGGCGCTGGCATTGCTGATTTAGGCGTGCTTTCTAGTTCTAAATTAATTAACACTTTCACACCTTGTGGCTCAGCATTAAGAAATTGGATTTCTCCTTTTAATGCTTTCACAATGTGCATAACTCTAAGCAGTCCCGTTTTTAAGCCTTGAAAGTGTTGCTCTGAGTCATTTTCGTAGCTAAGTAAATCTGTCGGCGGCTTTTCAAAGCCTTTACCGTTATCTTGTATTTCCATTACAAAGTGCTGCTCACCTTGGCATGCAGCGGTTACGGCAATACGGCCTTGGCTTGGAGTAAATTTAACGGCATTGTTAATGATTTCAGCAACGATTTGCGTCAACCTTGCATGGTCAGTGCTCACCTCTTTATCGAGTGAGTCAGCTAAGTTCACGCTCAAGGTAATACCTTTATCGTTACAGGCATATTCATAGGGTGAGATAGCTTGCTTTAATGTTGATAACAAATTGCTGCTAGTAAAACTTAACTGCCATTCACCCGAGGTTAGCTGCTGTAAATCCATTAATTCGTCGAGCATGGCCACTAGCCTATTAACGCAATAAAGCGCCTGCTGTTTAGTCAGCTGCTGACTGTCGCTGATATCAAGCGCTTCGATGGATGCGGTTAAACCTTGCAATGGTGTTCTAAATTCATGACTAGTACGGGCAATAAAGCGCTCTTTATTTTTATTAACACGCTCAGCGAACTCTTTTTGTTCTTTGTACTTAGCAATATTTTTAGTGACCAGTTTCTCCATAGGTTTAAAAATGAAAAATAGCTCAAGTGCTAATAACGTCATGGCGAGCAACCAAAACAATAACTCTAGCACCGCCAAAAACGTGACTTTCTGAACTGATTTTTGCTCGAGTAACTTAACCGCTTGGTCTAGCTTTGTGAGCAGTGCTTCAAGCTGATTGCTAACAAATGTTGAGCGGTCCACATAGGCAAAATCATCGGTATTGTTTAATAGCTGCTGTGCTTTACTCACATAGCGCTTTACATGTTCATCTAACGCGGTCGGCGGCGAGAAATAATGGGCCTCAAGCGCCTCATTTAAATGAATATAGTGACCTTGCTCATCTTGCTGAATTAAAAATTGATGCCCTGCAATAAATTGCTCAACCGCTTGTTGCAATAGCCTTCGGTGTTGCTGTTGAAAATGATCGGATTCATGATAAATGAGTGCATTGCCATACAAGGCAATTTTTTGTGACAGCATACGTTGTTTACCGGCAATATTGATGACCTTGGCATCACCCTTTTGGATATACAAAAGGCTCTGTATCAAGATAGCTGATACAGAGACCAATATGGCAATCGCCAATAACCCCCAGCGATATCTTTTTCGGATATCTGTGACTAGCTGCAACATGCTTTACTCATTATTTTTTAAAATAATTATAGTTCATAGAATACAAGAAAGCCCACTTGAAGTGGGCTTTAAACATGATAGTTAACAGAAATTTATCGATTTTCGAGTCGGTTATAGTCAAATAACCCAAATTCAACGCCGCGATACTCTTTCGCTACACGGTGTAAAATATCGCTGTATTGCCAAAACTGTGGATGTGTTCGGCGAATAGCAAACTCACTTTTCAGATCTCTGTAAGCTACTTCATCTGTTGCTTTAGCAAGCCCAGCTACAAAAGCTGCAACTTGCTGATCATTGTGCAAGTACCAAATGGCTTCTGGGTAATCACCTATAAACCCAGGCACAATCGTTACTGTATCTTCGTCATAAGCTCGTTGCCCTTCTTCATTCAATAAGCTCGAAATATTGTAATGAGCATTATGGTGGATCAGGGTATAGGCCTTGTGCTTATCATCGCCATCTTTGACTAACACAAACGAAATTTGCGGTAGCAAGTTCACAGCTTTAACCGGAAGGTTGTTAATTTTAGCAAGCGGCTCAGGTACTTTCGTATAGTCGTAACGAGGGCTCAATATTGGCTTCAGTTTCGCTTTTAGCATATTGAACAACTCAGACTGCGGATCCATTGTTTTGTATTCAATACCCGTAGGTTGACTAAATGACAATTCATCCTCAAAGAAGCTCGTTAAGCTAGGTGGCGATTTACGATACCACTGGGCTTTAATTTCTTTGCGCTTAGCTTCTGGTAATAATGCAAGGTAGTTTGCTTCACCTTCTAAGCGTAAAAAGTCCATGTACAAACGAGTTAATAACTGATGACCAATGTTGCCATAAACATCAAAACCCGCCACCAGCAAGTAATGAATACGTTCAAATAGTGCGTAGTCGAGTATCCAGGCGGTTTTTGGTTGCTGGCCTATCCAGCCTTTTACAACTGTTGCGCTATCAAAGTGGCGGAACACTGTAAGTGCTGCATTTTGGTTATGGCCATCACCCTGCCAAAGTAAATCGGTTGTTAGGTGCTGACCGTTCTCAAACATCTTATTAGCCAGTGCAACTTTGGCTGACAAATATTTGTTTTGGCGTTTTGAATACTTCACCCAACTAGAAATCGGCAAGGCATTGCTTTCTTCTTCAGCTGGTAATGCTAAGGCATCTTCATGTTGTAACAACAATTCACCCACTTTAGGTGTCGCCGCCATTTCAGGTTTAGCAAACCCCACCCAGAACTGGTCGTTTATCACGTTTAACGCGATTTGACCTCTACAAACAGGCCCTTTAATAAAGCCCATAATAATAAGCTCAGCTTCATCAAGCATAAACTGATAACGTGAGTTGACTGGGATTGCAGCAAAGGCTTTAAATGGGTTTGATGCCACTTCTGGTTTATAGCTTGGCAGTTTATTTACTTGATAATCAGCTTCAATAAATTGCGAATGGATGCGTGCAAGCTTTTCGTCATTTAATGCTAAAGGTAAATGTGTTTTCGCTAAAATAGTCGAGCGGTCATGCATTAAACGGTAGTAAACACGCTCAACTTTAGGGTCTTCATAAGGGCGACGGGTGCTAATGTGTTTGATCTCTTCACCCGGCGGAGTCGAAGAGCGAACTAGCTTAAAGTAGCTGTGTTTATCGCCATGCTCAGGGAAGTAAATATGCGCTAAATACCAGTGCTCATAAATATAGCGAGCAGCCAACTGATGCTTTAAACCATCTTGATTTAAAAATGCTTCCCAACGTTCGACTTGTTTGAGTACACCCTTTTCAGGAGGCTCGATATGAGCTAAATAACCGCCTTTTCGGAGCCACTTAGCAAGGTTCTGAAACTCTTCACTCGAGATACCCGGTAAACCATAAGGCATACCACTATGCGGGCTATCTTTAGCAAATGAGTCAAACTCATTCATTGTGGTACATGTTTGCTCACGGTCGAGTGAAAAATCAAACTCATCGCCTAAAATTGCTTGTTTAGGCAGTGGGCTGCTTTGCTTAAGTACTAAGGCATTATAAAGCACACTACCGGCAAGGTTCGCTTCTTCGGTTTGAGCTCGCTCATTAAGTACTGGGGTAAAGCCTTTTTCACGCCACTGAGCGGTACTTGTCGCATCAAACAGCAAGCGGCTTGGCTCTTGCGCTAGTAAACGTGTGCCGTCATAAACTCGCTCTTTACTTAAGCCGCGGTCGATACCTTCCACAGAAGATAACTTAAGCTGACACGGTGCATCATAGCAGCCATGACAAACCACACAACGAGTGTCGAGTACAGGCTTTACATCACTTAAAAACTCAGCACCTTCAAGTGTTGATGCTGCAACCACGCGCTGTTGTGGTTGTTCTTTACCAAACAGTTCATCGTAATGAGCGGCACCTAAATATGCACAGCCACTTAATAGAATAAGGCCAAATACGGTGGTGAGGAGTTTTCTCATCCTTCCTCCTCGATATCTTCAACGTCATCACCTAAATCAAAGGTTGGCATCATATCGACTTGCGGCGATACAAAGGTTTGGTCGTTGTCGCAACTAAGCATAGCGCTCAATAATGGCCCACGAACGAGTGTCAGCTGCGCATCATGCTCACCATCAATCAATGCTTGATAGTCATCATTTAACGCTTCAAGACGATATTCATTAATGGCAATTGCCACACTGCTATCAACAGCTGGATTTTGGCAAAGCTGCACGAGTAACTCTTCGCTTAGCGTTACATGTAATAGTAAATCTGGAGATTCGATATCGCGGCTGTGAAGGTTCTCATCGAAATAAAAAAGAGGAAGGGTTAAATCGCTATTTTGCTCTAATTCCATGTGCTGCTCTCTACATCAAAATGACTTTTAATTGTACGAGTATAGCAAACTATAAGTTCAATAATTAGCGAAACTTATCAGCCGTTAGCAGCTTTTTAGCTGCTAACTAATCGAATTATAAAAACAGTGAAAAATGCATTACCAAGGTAGCGTTTCGCCGTTTGAATGCCAAAACCCACCTGTGTTGCTAAGGTTTAATTCGTCAATCCGCTTGATGAGCCGCTCTGCGGCAGTTTCAGGGCTAATGTCGCCAGCAAAATTAACCATTTGCGTTTGTACAAAGCCTGGGTGGAATAACCCTACGGCAATTTTTTTATCTTTTAGCTCATGGGCTAAACTAACACTGGCAGCATTAAGTGCCGCTTTTGACATACGATAGCCAATGTAACCGCCCGAGCCATTATCTGCAATTGAGCCCATACGTGATGTGATCATCGCTACTTTGGCATCAATACCTAAGCTTTGCTGTAATGCATGAGTAATACGAATAGGTGCAATACTGTTCACGCTGATTTGTTTTTCGATGGCAGCAAAGTCCATGTCAGCTAATGTTTCGTTATGAAAAATACCGGCGTTGTTAACTAAAATATCAATTTTGTCGCCGTGTAAGTAATTGGCAAGGGTTGCAACATCATCGGCGTTAGATACATCAATGTCGCTAATAATTTTCACATCGAGTGCTTGAAGCTCCTCACTTGGCGTGCGAACCACTGCGGTAACACGGTAACCTTGGGCTGAATACTGTTTACAAAAATTAAGACCAATACCTTTATTGGCCCCCGTAACCACCACATGCTTAATCATCAATCTGCTCCTTAGTAGGCTTTTCTATACCCAAACCACCTCAAGGTGCGAGTTTGTGCATTTTGAGGTGGCCTAGATATATATACCTTGGGACAGATTGGCAAAAACCAAGGGCTTAAGTTAATTCATCAATGGTTGATTTAAGTATAGAAAATACGGCCCCTTGTGGATCGGTAATCACACTAAAGCGCCCAACATCTGGAATGTCTGTTGCTGGCACACAAATAGCGCCATTAAGCTGCGTTGCTTTAGCGACTGCCTGATCGCAATCTGCTACCGCAAAATACGGCATCCAGTGGGGTGGAATATCATCGGGCCATTCATTGGTCATTTCAAGCATGCCTGCAATCGGTTGCTCATCGATGGTAAATAAGGTGTAGTCCATGCCCTCCATTGGTTTCACCTCAAACTGCCATCCGAATAACTGACAATAAAAGTCGCGACTTTTTTGCATGTCTTTCGACACAAGCTCAAACCAGTAAGGCAGGTTAAGCTCTTGTACTCGTTTAGCCCCAATATGCTCACCGGCTTGCCACAAGGCAAATGTTGCACCGCCTGGTTCTTGCAGCATCACCATGCGACCCGCGGTCATGACATCATGTGGCCCTGCCAAAACCGTTGCCCCCAATGATTTTGCCAGCTCAGTGCTTTGGTCAACATCATCAACAGCAATATATAATAACCAATGGGTTGGCATCTCGCCCATACTTGCTGGCAGTTGATACATAGCGGCAATATCATCACCTTGTTTTTTCAGCATGGTGTAATACATATCTTCGCCTATCGGCTGGTCATCAAAGCCCCAGTCAAAAAGTTGCGTATAAAACTGCTTTGCAGCTTGCCAGTCTTTCGCGCATAACTCGGCCCAGCAGAAAGTACCTGCGGGGTGTTTTGTATTTATTTTTGTCATGGCTGTTCCTCCTTGGTTAAACTTAAGCAACAATGGCACAATTTACCAATCAAACCAGACAATAGTTGTGACACTTCGTTGAAGTAAGTAGTTTTGCCTTAGCTAAACAGACAATGAACAGCTCTAGCTAACGCTGAGTTACAGAGACAAAAATGCCGCTAAAAAAGCGGCATTTTAATAACTAATTAGTGATGATGGGCATGCTCACCTTTGAGCTGATTACCTTGCGCATCATAAAAACCGCTCGCGCCATGCTCAACAAACCCTAAGTTGATCATTTTAGCTAAAAATGGATCGCTTTCATTATCACCGATATCTGCGTAATCGGTCGTTTGATAGTTATCCCATTTCGCAAATTCTGCCTGAATCTTTTGCTGGTTGTGATGACTGGCTGTTAAAGCAATTTCACGGCTATAAGTTGGTGTTGAAATACGAATTGCTTTGAGTAACTTTTGATTGGCAAGCCAGCTTAGCTCTATTTTGCTATCACCCTGCTGTTGTGTGTAATATTCTGTTAGTTCACAGCCTTCACCCATGCTTTTTTGGTGCGTCATTGACGCTAAAAACTTATCGCTTACTAACTGATATTTGCTACTCCAATCTTGCTCACCTTGCACTTCCGATGGTTGATACTCAATACCACGCTGGGCATGCTGAAAATAACGAATTGGGCGAATTTGTTGATTGCGCAACTGTTGCCATAATTCAATAAACTGTGGATTCTGCTTAGCCACCTGGTGAGGCGTACGCCAAAGGGTAAAGGTGTTTTCAGTATGCTGCTTATTAGCAACTATATCTGTTGTGACCGTATAGTCTGCTTGCGTAAAACCGGTGTTCATATCGCATTGCCCTGCAACAGCAAGTGGGCTAAGTAATGAGGCAAGTAAGATGGCTGCTTTCACGGGATTCTCTTTTTTGTCTTGGTTTTCAGTATAACTAATTGAGTAAGGGAGGCTCAGAGCCTCCCAAGCACTTATTACTGTGCTAATTTAGCATCGGCTTGTTTAACAAGGTCAGCGGCATAATCCATAACATGGAAAATAAGGCTTTGCTCATTAGTGCCTGTTACTAAATGTGCACCTGGGCCTACTGCATACACACCTACATCTTCTGCTGCGTGTGTTTCAGATCCCAGTGGTACGACGGCTTCTTGGTGGAAACCAGGTGTTGTTGTGTCAACATCAGTTAGATCTACACGACCCGTTACCGGCGCAAAGTTATAGCCTGCATCAGCATCAGTCTCATCACCTAAGTTGCGGAAACCACCACCATTGGTATAACCAACTGTTGTGTATGGCATGTTATCTGCTGCAAGTGATGGTTCATCACTACCCACAGGTACCACTTTACCTAAGATTGGGTTACCACGTTTTGGGTAGCCTGCAATAGTAAATACGTGGCTGTGGTCAGCTGTAACTATAATTAGCGTGTCTTCAATGCTGGTTTTATCAAGAGCAACTTGGACTGCTTTTGAAAGCGCAACTGTGTCGCTTAGTGCATTGTAAGCATTACCCGCGTGGTGCCCGTGGTCAATACGGCCAGCTTCAACTGTTAGCATGAAACCATTGGCGTTGTTATCTAATACATCGATTGCTTTAGCTGTCATTTCAGCAAGTGAAGGCTCGCCCGCTACATCGTTTGCGCGATCTGCTTCGTATTGCATATGTGATTCATTAAATAAACCAAATACGCGCTCTGTTGACTCTGCATCGATTGCATCAAAACCAGCTTGGTCCATCACATATTGACCTGCTGGGTATTTAGCTTTCCATTCAGCTGTTAGGTCGCGACCATCTGTACGGTCACCTTCTACAGCGCTCACAGCATCAGCAGAATTAAAAGCAGCGTCTTTCGGTAAGAAATGCCGACGACCACCGCCCATGACAACTTCTAAACCATCAACATCCAAGCCTTCGTAGCGTGCTTCTAGGTTTGCTTCAAAGTTAACTAACTGCGATGCAATATCTTCACAGCCAGCGGTAACTGCCGCTTCTGGCATATCTGATACGTCTTCCCAGTTACGGTCAGCCGATTTTGCATACGTTGCTGCAGGCGTTGCGTGAGTGATACGCGCTGTCGAAACAATACCAGTCGACTTACCGGCAATCTCAGCAAGCTCAGTGGCTGTAACTAGTTCATTACCTGCAACCGTTGCACAGTTACCACGCTCGATGTCCTCATCAACACCGATAACGCCAGCATCCGTTTTTACGCCCGATGCCATTGCTGTCATCGTACCCGCAGAATCAGGTGTTTGCGCATCAACGTTATAGGTTTTAGCAAACCCTGAGAATGGTAGTGTTTCAAAGCTAAGCTGATGCTCTTCACCTAACTTACCTTCAAGCTGACCGGCCATGATACGTGCTGCCGTCACGGTTGAAATACCCATGCCGTCACCAACAAACAGAATCACGTTTTTCGCTTTACCTGACTCTTTTACAACGGCAGCAATGTTTTCTTCGCTAGTAGCGACTTTAACTTGTGCTGACTTGAACCATTCATTATCAGTTAACGGCGCTAATTGCGATGCCGTTAACGACGTTGCTGGTGCATTACATGCAACGGTTGTGTCCGTGACTTCTGCTAAGTCTAGCTCACCGTTATCGTTACTATCTTCACCTGTTAGGGTTTCTGTACCACCGTTTACACACTGCTCAGAACCAACAGCTAATGTATTTTCAACGGTTAATGTTTTTGGTGAGTTGTCATCATCATCAGAACAACCCGCTAATGCCACTACTACAGCAAGAGAAATTAAATTTAGTTTTTTCATCGTCGTCGCCATTATTCTTCAATTAGTTCTAGAGCTTGGTTAATGATGTGGAAAATTACGTTTTGCTCCACAACGCCTTGTGCTAGTTGCGCACCTGGACCTTTTGCATGAAGTGAAATATCTTCACCCGCATGAGTCTCAGAACCTAATGGCACGGTAGCTTCTTGGTGATAACCAGGCATCGTCGTATCAACACCCGTTAAATCAACACGACCTGCAAATGCCGCTTCGCTATATGATGCATCTGCATCAGTTTCATCACCTAAATCGCGAAAACCTAAACCATTTGCATAACCGACTGTGGTGTACGGCATACCATCTGCCGCAAGGCTTGGCTCTTCGCTACCAATGGCAACCACTTGACCTAAGATTGGATTACCGCGCTTTGGATAACCCGCGATAGTAAATACGTGGCTGTGGTCAGCAGTAACAAGAATAAGTGTTTCTTCTGGGTTGGTGTTCTCTACTGCTGTTTGCACTGCTTTGGCAAATTCAACGGTATCGTTTAACGCGTTATAAGCATTGCCCGCATGGTGGCCATGATCGATACGACCAGACTCAACGGTTAAGAAAAAGCCTTTTTCATTGCTCTTTAAGATGTCGATCGCTTTACCTGTCATTTCAGATAATGACGGCTCACCCGCGACATCGTTAGCGCGATCTGCTTCGTATTGCATGTGTGATTCGTTAAATAATGCAAATACACGTTTGCTGTCAGCATTTAGCGTATCGAAGCCAGCTTGGTCCATAACGTACTTACCATCAGGGTACATTTCTTGCCATTCAGCAGTTAGGTCTCGCTCATCAGTACGGTCACCTTCTACTTCACTGACTGCATCAGCTGAATTGAACGCTGCATCTTTCGGTAAGAAGTGACGACGACCACCGCCCATCACAACTTCAAGACCATCAACGTCAGTGCCTACGAAGCGTGCTTCTAGATTCTTTTCGAAATTAACAAGTTGTGAGGCGATATCTTCACAACCGGCTTCTACAGCATCAGCTGGCATGTCTGACACGTCTTCCCAGTTACGGTCAGCCGATTTTGCATAGGTTGCAGCTGGTGTTGCGTGAGTAATACGTGCCGTTGAGATAACACCTGTTGCTAGACCTTTAATTTCTGCCAGCTCTGTTGCGGTAATTAACTCATTACCCGCAACAGTTGCACACTCGCCACGCTCGATATTTTCGTTTACACCAATTACACCTACATCGGTTTTAACGCCTGAAATAATTGCTGTCATTGTGCCTGCAGAGTCAGGTGTTTGCGCATCAACGTTATAGGTTTTGATCTGCGCTGAATAAGGGAATTCTTCAAAGCTTAGTAAGCCTTCTTCGCCTAACTTGCCTTCCATTTGTCCCGCCATGATACGCGATGCAGTCAGCGTTGAGATACCCATACCATCGCCAACAAATAAAATGACATTTTTAGCTTTAAATGTTTGCTCAGCCTGAGCCGCCGCCTCTTTTTCTGTTAATTTTGTTTCAGCAGCACTATACCAATCATTTTGTTTTTGACTGTCTGGTAACACACCTGCATTGGCCGTCGCTGACAATGCCAACGTTAAACCAATTGCAGTAGCAATTTTATTAATTTTCATCGTTACGTTCCGTTAGTACGTTATTTTAAGAATTTGAGTGCTAACTAAACTGCACTTGGATAATTAGCGCAGCCATACTAAGAAGGCATTGTTACTAAAAAAGTGAGTTTTCATGACGAAATGATGAAACAAAAACGACTTTAGATATAAGTAAGTATTTAGTTTTAGGGGGAAATAATAGGGTTAGGTGCGAGGGGTGAGTTGCGAGGGTAAAGGCTCTTGGTTCTAGGTCAAGCATAACCTTGGGAGTGCTTTAAGGTGGTTTGGGTTTACCAAAGAAAAGGTTTACATGGTTGTGTTGGGTTTCGCTGCGTTCAAACTAACCTACCCGAATAATGAGCAGGGCAAATGCTGAGTGAGACACCACACAAACCAACCCCACCAATCTAATCTGACGTCTGAAAGCTGACAGCTGATAGCTTTTCTACAGACATTAAAAAAGGCCGCCTAGGCGACCTTTTTATAAGCTGTGAAGCTCTACCTGTTGATATTACTCAACGATAGTTGCAACAACACCAGCACCAACTGTACGGCCACCTTCACGGATAGCGAAGCGTAAACCTTCGTCCATCGCGATTGGGCAGATTAGTTCTACAGTCATCTTGATGTTATCACCAGGCATTACCATTTCAACGCCGTCTGGTAACTGTACGTCACCTGTTACGTCAGTTGTACGGAAGTAGAACTGTGGACGGTAACCTTTGAAGAATGGAGTGTGACGACCACCTTCATCT